>JAFUEV010000070.1 GCA_017470245.1 bacterium
AAGGAATTTTCATAAAAGTGTATGTTTTGATTTAAAATATTAGTCGTATTGTAAATATTCTTACGGTATATTTGCCATTATAGGAATGTTATTATGATTTGTTAAATTAAAGTCGCACTTTAATTTACTCAAGTGCGACTTTAAAATACTGAGATATCGTTATATTCTCGTTTTTCCGATTTTATATCCCTTAAGTCCGTAAAAACATAAATAGCAATAAGATAACATAGGAATAAGGAAAGAATATTTTATTCCGATTGCATCTGCTAACAGGCCATGTAAAGGAGGTAGTAATGCACCACCTACAATTGCCATTATCAATAATGAAGATGCCGTTGCCGTTTGTTTTCCCAGTCCGTCAATCGCCAACGTGAATACATTGCCCCACATAATTGAGTTAAACAAACCTATTGCTAAGATGCACCATACGGCAACTTGAGGAGCAGCAATAAATGAAGATATTATAAGTCCTAAATTAACCATCGCAAATATACTTAAACTCAATGCAGGTTTGCCTTTTCCTAAATAGAAAAATATAAAGTTCAAAACAATAAATACGATAAAGAACCACACTTGATGAAATACTAAACCGTGTAATGAATAATTAACAAGGAATATGATAAGGAATGAAGCAACTGCCAATAAAATCATATATATCAGTTTGTTTGATGCCTTTGCGTTGGATAACGATACAGCACCGAGAAATCTGCCTATCATGGCTCCACCCCAGTAGTAACTAAGGAATGCAGAGGCTACATTTTCCGGTTTATTCAACATTTCTTTCATATAAGATACGAAATTGCTGCCTATACTTACCTCAGCACCAACATAAAAGAATATTCCCAAAGCACCTAACAGGACATAAGGCTTCTTAAATATACTTTCGCCTTCCATCGTCTGCTCCTGTCCTTTTTCAGTGTATGCGATTTTTGAAGTATATATGAATACAGTTACTGCCAACAATAGGCAGGCAAGGAATAAATAGGGAATAAACACGGCATCCGTTCCTGTTGCATTTTTTGCAAAATAATTAAAAACAAAGTAACCGCCTAATGCAGGCCCTAATGTTGTTCCCAAACTATTAAACGCCTGTGTCAGATTAAGTCTTGACGATGCCGTTTGTCTGTCCCCTATAATGGAAACAAACGGGTTGGCTGCAATTTGAAGAAATGTCAGTCCGACACCTAATAAAAACAGAGTCATTAAAAATATGGAAAAAGACAGATTCGCTTTAGCTGTCATTGCAAACAAGAAGCAAGCAACAGCGGCAATAATCAGTCCTATTACCAATGTATTTTTATAACCGATTTTAGTTATCGGGTCTTTACCTTTACGTGCGAACAGATAAAAAATAAATGCACCGACGAAATATGCTCCGAAGAATGCAAACTGAACTATATTTGCTTGAAAATGACTTAAAGAATATACACCTTTAAGATAAGGTATCAATACATCATTTAAAGATGTTATAAAACCCCACATAAAAAATAACACCGTTACCGAAATCATCGGCATAAGAGAGGAGTTCTTTTGTTGTAATTGCGAATTAGTGTTTTTCATATTATTATTTGTTTAATTATCTGAAATTACGGTTGCAAAGATAAATGTTTTTTTGCAATATTTGGTTAAATGATGATTTTTTTGATCTTTTACTTGCGATTAAAGTTCTGTTGTTTATCTTTGCAAGATACAATATATAATGTACATCTTCTGATTTTAACGTAAATGTAACTGAATATGATATCCTGCGATGACTGTTACATAAAAGCAATAACTATTTTACGATATAAAGACAAAGATTGCATCAAAGACAGGAAATGAAAAATGATAGTATAAAAAATTTGAAATAATTAATAAAATAAAAAAAATGGAACACATACATAATGAAGTAAAAAACGGATTGGCACCGTGGATTGACGGAAGCTCATCTGTTTTAATTTTAGGAACTCTTCCTGGTGATAAATCCATATCCGAACAATGTTATTATCAAAATCCGAGAAATTCATTTTGGAAAATTATGAATGAATTATTTGAAGATTACAATGAAGATAATCAAAAAGAATTTCTTCTCTCTCATAAAATTGCTCTGTGGGATTGTTTAAAAAATGTTAAACGAGAAGGAAGCATGGATTCAGGAATTCACGAAGAAGGTGAAGAACCTAATGATTTAGAAGCATTATTAAGAAAATATCCGTCAGTGAAAACTATAATTCTTAACGGGAAAACTGAAACACTTAAAAGGTTTGATAAATATTTTTTAAAATTAAGAAACGATTATAAAGTTATTGCTTTAAATTCTACATCTGGTGCTAATTCTTCTATTAAATTTGAAGAAAAACTTGCGGAATGGAAGATTATAAAAAAGTACTTATAATCAGTTGTACCTATACCTATCATATATACTAATGTTTCAATAGTATATATGATAGGTATAGGTATGTATATTTTCTCAACGCTGAATATTCTATTTTTAATAAACTATACAAATAGAATAATCTTTAAATTTCCACTATTTCGTAAGAATATAAGAATTTGAATAAATACAATAAACTATTCTTAAATAATCTAATTACTCAAGTATTATAAAGTATTATTTCTTGAAATGTTGCATTCTATCAGACTGAAGAATTACATAATCAGGCTGATCATAAATTTATTAAGCCTTTTTATTTCTGCTACTTTGCCAAATAATACAGTATATTGTGTTTATTTATGAAAAAAGTTCTTTGTGCTAATTCCGTTAAGTCTTGGATTGTTACTCTGTCATAGTAATCTTTCTCAGTATTAATACGTTCCAATATATCCAAGTGGGCATAATAGGCAAGATTGAGTGCTTTGTCGGTAATCTTTATATTATTGAAAGTGGCATTTGCTCGGTTTTTGTTTTTAACTTTTTGAAATTCTCTCTCACTTGGCGGATTAGAGATAAGATTCTTTAATTCTTGCCAAATCATTTCTTCTCCCTTGTATATATCCACTCCGTCCGACAATTTACCCACTATCATAAACAGACCTTTATCATCATCACCCGAAACGACAGCGTCAATACCCGTGAAGACTTGTTTGTTACGTACCAAGGAATCATACAAACGCGAACTTTTGCCGTTGGACAAAATATCGGAAAGTAAATCAAAAGTATAGAATTGAGAATTTGTTCTTTCACACATCGGGAAAGTAATCATAATAACACTCGTAGGGACATCTCGTTCAACCTTTAATTCTCTGTTCTCAATTTGTAAAGGTTCAGTTGAGTAGGATATTTTTTCTTTTGAGTCGTTTTGAATTTGTCCGAATATTTTTTCCGACAAGGAAAATACATCTTCAGCCTTTATATTGCCCGAAACGGCAAGTATTGCGTTGTTAGGATTATAATATTTTTTGTAAAAATCTCTTACAATATCCAAATCGGCATTCTCAATATGAGAAATATCTTTGCCGATAGTCTGCCATTTGTACGGATGTGCCGTATAGGAAATTTCTCTCATTAATTTATACAAATCACCGTACGGGACATTTAAATATCTTTGTTTAAACTCTTCAATAACTACCTTTTTTTGTACGTCCAAATGTTGTTTA
>JAFUEV010000071.1 GCA_017470245.1 bacterium
ATTTCCACGCTCACTTGGCGGGGATAGAATATGGTGCTAAAGGTGAAAAAAATCATCTCGTTCTCGAAGAAAGCGATATGAATTATAAAGACTTATTAAAGGCATTTAAAAATTTTGATGTAAAAGGAGTTCTTGTTTGCGAGAGTCCTAATATTGAAACTGATACTAAACTATTAAAAGATTATTATTTGAGTTTATAAAATGGATATATTTTATGTCTATATAGCTGAAAATTCTTCTAATCCGAAAATATCTCATTCTTTGCAACATGAAATCGGAAGAAAAATTATTGAATATGTTGCAAAAAATTTGTATAAAATAAATAACTCGGAAATTGAAATAATAAACAATAAACCGCAATTTAAGTATTCATCTAAACAATTTAGCATATCTCATTCTAAAAATATTGTAATGGTTGCTTTTGATGATTTTCCTGTCGGATTAGATGTTGAATTTATTAAGCCTCGTGATTACAATTCATTAGCCAAAAGAATGAATTTTGTCTTGGATGAAGATAATATAAATTGTTTCTATAAGCGTTGGACTCAATACGAAGCAGAGTATAAATTGGGGTGTAAACCGTTTTCTATTGATAGCAGACTGTTTATTGATACATATATGCTTTCAGTATGTTCATCTGTAAAAAACAATATAGGTGAGAATATTCATATACAACAACTAATAGAAAGTATAATGTAATCTTTTTTATAATAAAAGCCTCATTATTCGAAATGAGGCTTTTATATGTTATTTCTTTGAAATAATGTATATTAAATGCCAGCCGAATTGCGTTTTAACAGGTTCTGAAACTTGACCGTTAGGTAAGTTAAAAGCAGCATTTTCAAATTCTGGAACCATATCTCCTCTGCCAAACCAACCAAGAACACCACCTGATGAACCTGATGGACATTTAGAATATTTCTTTGCTGCATTTGTAAAATTGGTAAAAATTTCTTGAGGATTTTGTCCTGTCATTATTTCTTTTCTTATGTCGATAGCTTGCTGCTCTGTCGGAACAAGAATATGTAATGCCTGTACTTGTTTAACTGTAGCTGCTTCAGCTTGTGGTATTATGTTGTTAACAACAGTCGTATTAACTGCTGCACTACAGAATATAGCAGCAACTATTAGTAAAAAAGAAGTTATTTTTTTCATTTTTTTCCCTTTCTTATTTATTTTAAATTAATAAATTGATTTTCTCTTGTTATTGCAACCATTCCTGAACGAACAAGTTCTTTAACTCCCAGCGGTTTTAATAATGCCAAAATTGTCATTACTTGTCTTGTATCTCCGCTAAATTCAAGCGTATATGTTTCTGTTGAAACATCTATTATTTTTGCTCCAAAAATTTCTGCAATTCTTAAAATTTCATTACGAGCATCTTCTTTTGCCGTGACTTTGCATAATATAAGTTCTCTATCTATACATTTATCAGCAGATTTTGGTAGCTCTACAACTTTTATTGTATTAATTAATCTGTTTAATTGTTTGCAGATTTGTTCAATTACTACGTCATCTCCATTTGTAACTATTGTTATTCTGGAAAATGTAGGGTCTATTGTTGCTGCAACTGTTAAACTTTCTATATTAAATCCTCTTGTAGAAAATAAATCACAAACGCAAGAAAGAATACCGGGTTCATTTTTTACTAAAACCGAAATTGTATGTTTCATAAGTTATTCCCCCAATCCTTCATTGTCTGTAAGGTTAGAAAGTATTACCTCGTTTAATGGTTTGCCTGCTAGTACCCAAGGATAAACCATTTCAAAAGGTTCAACTACAAAATCTATAATAACGGGACCGTTATGCGAAATTGCTTTGTCTAATACTTCATCAATTTGTGATTCTTCTGTAACTCTAAGCCCCAAAATCCCGTATGCTTCAGCAAGTTTTACATAATCAGGAGAAGATATAGGGGTTTGAGAATAGTGTTTATCAAATAATTTTTCTTGCCATTGTCTTACCATTCCCAAATAGCCGTTATTAATTACAGCTACTTTTACGGGTATTTTATAATCAACACAGGTCATAAGTTCTTGAATATTCATTTGGAAACTGCCATCACCTGCTATGTCAATAACTAACTTTTCGGGTGCTGCAATTTGTGCACCTATTGCAGCCGGAAACCCAAATCCCATAGTTCCAAGTCCGCCTGATGTAATCAATTGACGAGGTTTATTGAACTTATATAACTGAGCTGTCCACATTTGGTGTTGTCCAACTTCAGTTGCAATAATTGCTTCTTGATTTTTTGTTTTTTCATAGATTTTTTTTATAACTGTTTGAGGGTGTAATTTCGCATCTTTTACTGCTAATACAGGTCTGTTATCTTTCCAGGATTCAATTTGTTTTACCCATAAAGTTCTCATTTCTTTATCATAAGAATAATTTCCTGTATTGTATTCTTCAAGAATAACGTTTAAAACATTTTTCGCATCCCCTACAACAGGTATATCAACATGGACATTTTTACTGATTGAACAAGGGTCTATATCAACGTGAATTACTTTTGCATCTTTGCAGAAACGTTTTAAACATCCCGTAATTCTATCGTTAAATCTTGTACCTACGGCAAAAAGGACATCACAATTGCTGACTGCTAAATTTGCCCAGTAATTTCCATGCATGCCCAACATTCCTAATGATAATTCGTCATCTTGAGGGAATGTACCTATTCCCATTAATGTAGTAGCAACAGGAATATTTAATTTCTTTGCAAGTTCTCTAATTTCTTGCCAAGCAGAAGAATGTATTACACCGCCACCTGAAATTATTACAGGACGTTGTGCCTCACATAATAGCTTTAAAGCGCGTCTGCATTGGATAGGGTGACCTTCGTATGTGGGATTATACCCCGGTAAATTAATTTTCTCAGGATAGTTAAAGTCCATCTTTGAAGTCAATATATCTTTTGGCAAAGATACTACAACCGGACCGGGTTTGCCGGTTTGTGCAATATGAAATGATTCTTTGATTATTCTCGGTAATTCACTTATATTTTTAACTAAATAATTGTGTTTACAGCAAGTACGTGTAATACCAACTATATCAGATTCTTGAAAAGCATCGTTGCCTATTAATTTTGAATCTACCTGCCCCGTGAATACAACTAACGGATAACTGTCATAATATGCATTTGCAATACCTGTAATAGTATTACAAGCTCCGGGACCGGATGTAACAAGTACAACACCAGGTTTGCCTGTAACTCTGGCATAACCTTCCGCAGCATGAACCGCAGCTTGTTCATGTCTTACAAGATAATGCTTTATTTCTTTGCATTTATATAATTCGTCATAAATATGAAGAATAACTCCGCCCGGATATCCGAATATCTTATCAACACCTTCCTTTTTTAGGCATTCAATGAACATTCTTGCCCCGGTCATTTTTTCTGTTTTTGTGATTTGCTCGGCAGTCATGTTTTTCTCCGTTTTGTTTAACTCATATATTTTTAATTTAAAAATAACTTTACAACCAATAATTATAATAAATTTTAGCCTAATAAAAGTTTTAGTGCAATTTTTTTTGGCTTTTTGTATTGAATTATTAATTTTTTGCAAAAGTTGACTACAATTATTTAAGTTTTACACTAAAAATAGTAGGTAGGTTGCAAAAATCGGATTATAGGAATGTGCGAAGGTATTTTTTTGAAACAAACAAAGTTTGTTGAAAAAAACCAAAGTCACGTTTATCGCCGATAACCAAGCAGGAATGTTTGCACCTTTAAATAATTATTCGGTGCATACGCTTAAGCTTTATGCACCCTACAATTCTAAATAATCAGAATTTTCTTTTTTTGATTTTTTATTTCTCTTTGTCGTTATCATTTTTAACTCCTTTTTTAATAAACTAAAATATATGCAAGTTTTGTTGCTTTCATTGCCAGCCACATATTTATTTTATATTCATCTTTAATAGCTTTATTTGGATTTTTTACATAATTTGGAACACATCCACCAGTTATTAATACTTGATTTTTACCTTTAATTTTTGTCATTGATGGAATTGCAGAACGAACAAATTCATTTAATGGTCTTATTTCTTTTGTATTAAAGTTGATTAAATAAATCGGTGAATACCAACTTCGATATGTTTTATATTCTCCAGATTTTATGTCAGAAACCTTCTTCCCATAATCAATTTCGCTTAAAGATGTTACTATAATTTCATCATCAGATATAAATACATACTCAAATGGAAATCCGATATTTTCTTTGATATATTCGAACATATGTACTGGCAGCTGTCTTGTAGGTATTGTATATTTATTTGTATTATATTCTTTTGATGTTCTTGGAATAACTTTTGTAATGGTATTTGTGGAATAGTCATATTCTTCTATAACTTTTTCTTCTTTGTTATTACTATTTTCTATGTATATATATGCTTTTCCATTATTGCCATTCCAAACATTAAAATAATTACCATTGATTGAAGGATATGGTCCATTTATAAAATTGTTATTCTGAGAATTAAATATTTCGTATCTGAGCCGAAATTTGTTTTTGTTATTTCGTAATTTCTCTCTTTCATATCCTCCAGTTACAAAAACATTGCCATTATTTAACAATATTCCTCTTAAAGAACGTTCTATTATACCATTATATTCCAATTTCATATTTAATTTTGTAAAATTTCCAGTTTTGGGGTCAAAAATTTCAGCAGAATTGTTTGTTTTATCTCCTACTAATCGTGAATATCCAGCTATAAGTATGACTCTACCATCATCTAACGGGACTGATATATGACCGTTTCTTGCACAATGCATATCGCCAACTCTATATAATCCGGGTTTGGGATTTGAATCTTTAGGATTAAATTGTGGAACTTCTGATGCAAAAACACTAATTTGTGCATAAAAAATAAAAAATATAATAACTATAATATTTGTAATAAATCTCTTGATGTTTTTATAATACATAATTTATAACCTTTCTAATAAAACAAGTAGGTCTTGCACCGTATTACGGTGCAAGACCTATTTATACTCACAAACTATCTTTTTAGTATACTCCATACCCTCATTTCTATAACTGCTTCAAACTATGTAATTATTACAAAATTGAATAAATATTCTGATATCTATATGAAACTTTAAATATTATAAGTTTTTCATTTGCAATTTTGTATGCAACTAAATATTGTTTTTTTATAATAAAAATTTTAGTATTTTTAGTTTTAATATTTCTTTTTTCTACACCTAAATTCGGAAATTTTGCAAGCATATCAAAACATTCAAAAAACATATCAATTACTTTTCTTGCTTCTTGAACATTATCAGAGGCTATAAAATCAGAAATGTCATCAATATCTTGAAAAGCCTCATCAGTAATAATTACTTCCATATTATTCATATTTAGCCATTAATTTTTGATATGCAGATTTTGCATCTTGATATCTTCCAGCTTCGTAATCATTAATTCCTCTTTGGATTTCAGCATTTAACATATCTATCTGTTCTTGTGAATTTGTCTTTATTTCAATAAAAACATGTAATGCATCGTTTACCAAATCATTAACTGATTTATATACTCCGCTTGCAATTTGTTCTTTTATAAACTTATCGTAATCACCATTCAAAGATATATCCATGGCATAACCCTTTTTCATAATTTCATAACTAAATTATAACAAAATTTTTTATACATCTCAACAAAACGTAAATACAAAATGACTGTTCTTAAAGGAATTACTTATGTCGACTGGCAGACTTGTAGGGTGCATAAATCCAATGGGGTATGTATTTATAATGGTACAAACGTTCAGCTTGGTTATTGGCAATAAACGTGACTTCGATTTTCCTTCTTACAAACTTCGTTTGTTTCAAAGAAAATACCTTCGCACTCTGTTAATAATCCGCTTTTTGCATCCTACAATTCTGTGTAAATTTCGCTTTTTACACTCTGTAGCTGCAAACAATAGCTTTTGCGTTCTTTTCCTGCGAATGTTATAATGCGATAATGAAAAACAATAAATTAAATCTTGTTATCATTTTCATTATTGTATTAATCGGATTTTTTGTATTTTCAAAAAATATATACTCTCCGTTATCTGATATCGGTAGAGAATTATATATTCCACAACAAATTTCCAAAGGAGTTGTATTATACAAAGATATATTAATTGAATTCGCTCCGTTAGGATATTTGTTAAACGGGCTTATTATTAAACTTTTTGGAAGCTCTATAAACACTTTTCTTATAATCGGATTCTCATTATCTCTAATATGTTTATATGCATGCTATTATATAACCGAACTTTATACTGATAAAACAGTATCTTTATCCGTAGCAGTGACATTAATACCTGTATGTGTATTTTCTCCTTACATATCTAATTGGATAACACCATATTCATATCCTTTTTTATATGCACTGACAGCTTTTTTATGGTCTTTATACTTCTTGTTAAAATCATTCAAATTTGAAAATAAAAATTTTTTTATTTTAAGTTGTATTCTTTTTGGCTTTTCAATAATTTGCAAATATGAATTTATATTTTTTCTTCTTATTCTGGTATTTGCTGCTATTTACAAAAAATATAAACTTAAATACCTTTTATTGATTTTATTATTTCCTTTAATTGCAGTGATTATACTTTTAGTTCAAGGTTGCAAAATAAATGATTTCTATAATACGTTTATATATTTTTTAAATTTTACAAAATCACCTTCTCTTAATTATTTTTATACTTATTCGGGAATTTTCTTTAATATCTCAAATTTGAAAAAAATTATCATAAGTCTGTTTAAGTACGATTTTTTAACTTTTTTCCGTCCGATATATCTTATAATACTGGTTATTTTTATATCCGGTATAAAACATATTCAAAAGAATCCTTTACTTCTTCTTCTGTTTTTATCTGCATTGTTTTCATCAATTAAAACAATTGGAGGAATTTCTCTAGAAATATACGGAACATTTTTCTTGCCATTGCTGTTCATTTGTCTTATTTCATTTATTTATAAATATATTAATAAACTTTTTATAATAATATTCTGTATTGTTATTTTTATTTCATACTCATTATTTAATGTCCGAGTCAATGAATCATTTGAATACAAAGTTAATACTAATTTAACAATAAATTTAAGAGAAATATTTTATAAACCGACATCTGAAACAATAGAATATATAAATGAAAATACTAATGTTAATGATACAGTTCTTGTTATTCCTGAAAGCACAATTATTAATTATTTTACAAACAGAAAATCACATAACTTTTTATATACCTTGGTGCCGCCAAACTACGAAACAATAACAGAACCCAAAATTATAGGACTTCTAAAAAGTAATCCTCCTGACTATATTATAATTTCAAATATTTGCTATCCTTGGTACCAAGAAGGTTCATTTATAAGAACTTGGGGAAAAAATATATACGAATATATACAACAAGAATATACCATTGATAAATCTATAGGAGATGAGGTAATAATGGATGTTTATAAAAAAAATTAAAATCCTTTAGCTTTCATCTTATGTGTTTATTTATAAACCTTGCAAAAAATCAAAACATTGTCTGCCTTATATTTCTATTTTTCAGACATAAGTTCATTTATTTTTTATATACAATCTTTGCAAAAGTTGACTATAATTATTTAAGTTTTACACTAAAAATAGTTGCAAAAATAATAAAAATGTTAGAAATGAGGTATTTATGGCAAAAATTTATTATGCATCAGACTGTAATTTAAGCCTTTTAAAAGGGAAAACAGTTGCGATTATCGGTTATGGAAGCCAAGGTCATGCTCATGCATTGAACTTGCATGAAAGCGGTATTAATGTTGTTGTTGGTTTGTATAAAGGTTCAAAATCATGGGCAAAAGCTGAAGCAGCAGGATTAAAAGTAGCTACTGTTGATGAAGCTTCAAAATTAGCAGATTTTATAATGATATTATTACCTGATGAAAAACAAGCAGATATATATAAAGCACAAATTGCTCCGAATTTAACTGCCGGTAAAACTTTAGCATTTGCTCATGGATTTAATATACATTTTAATCAAATTGTTCCACCTGCTGATGTTGATGTTGTTATGATTGCACCAAAAGGTCCGGGACATACCGTTAGAAGTGAATATGTTGAAGGAAAGGGAGTTCCTTGCTTGGTTGCCGTTCAACAAAATGCTTCAGGTAAAGCATTGGAAAATGCTTTAGCTTATGCTGCAGGTATTGGCGGTGCAAGAGCAGGTGTTCTTGAAACAACATTCAGGCAAGAAACAGAAACTGACTTATTCGGTGAACAAGCTGTTCTCTGTGGTGGCGTTACAGCTTTAATGCAAGCAGGTTTTGAAACTCTTGTGGAAGCAGGTTATGACCCACAAAATGCATATTTTGAATGTATTCATGAAATGAAATTAATCGTAGACCTTATTTATCAAGGCGGTTTCTCAAGAATGAGATATTCTATTTCTGATACTGCTGAATTTGGCGATTATGAAATCGGAAAACGTATTATCACAGAAGAAACAAAGAAAGAAATGAAAAAAGTTCTAAAAGAAATTCAAGATGGTACATTTGCCGGTAAATGGATTACCGAAAATAAAGCAGCAGGCAGAGCTCATTTCTTAGCTACAAGAAAAGTTAAAGCAGAACACCAACTTGAACAAGTAGGTAGAGAACTTAGAAAAATGTATTCTTGGAATGATGAAAAATAGTTTTTCTTATAAAGATAAAAAAGAGAGCCTTATTTTGAGGCTCTCTTTTTTATGATTCAAATACAAAAGTGTGTTTATCATCACTATCTTTAAAAAATTCTTTTATTTCATTTTCTATTTTTGAATCTTTTGCTTTTTTGGTTAATACTCTGTGAAATATATCGTCAATACATTTTAATACTGAAATATCATATTTGGGAGAGTCTGTATAACTTCTCCAACTTGTATCTATTTGAACATAATTTTTTCCGTTTGATAAGTTGTATATATTTAAATCTCTATCAGCAAAAACAACTTTAGCGCACTTATTTTCGGTTTCTTTATCTGCATATGCATAGATATCTATTCCCATTTTATCCAGTGTTATGCTTGCATCCGTATTTATGTATAAATCGGATATTTCTTTCATCATTCTGTGTTGCAACGGTAATTCCATGTTCTTATTAGAAACATATAACTTCTTGAATGATTGATTATTGTATTGATGGAAAGATGTTATTTTCATTATATTCTCCACTAAATTAAAACATGTAAAAAATAGTGTTGCTAATAATTTTTTATTGCTTGACATTTTATAGACGAACGTCTATAATTATAATATGTTGACAGAAAAACAAAAAACATTCTTTGAAAAATTAAAAGAATTATACGGACAGGAAGTTCTTCCCAGTTTTGAAATTATAGCTAAAGAATTTGGTTTTAAACATAAAAATTCTGTTTGGCAATATTTCAACAAGTTAAAGGAAGAAAATCTAATATGTGAAAAAAACAATCGTTTTTATATAAATAAAGAATTGTTTGGTGCTATTTTGTTTTCCTCTGTCGTAAAAGCAGGATTTGCTTCTGTTGCTGATGATTATGTTGAAAAAAGGGTTTCGCTAGATGAAACTTTCGATATAAACAGCCCTTCTACCTTTTTATTTACTGTATCAGGTGATTCTATGATAGATTTAGGTATTTATGAAGGTGATAAAGTTATAGTTCAAAAGTCAAATACTGCAAAAGACGGTGATATTGTCATTGCTTTTATTGATGGCGGATATACCCTAAAAACTTACAGAAACAGAAAAGGTCAGGTATATTTAGAACCTGCAAATCAAAATTATCCTAATCTATATCCTAAAGAACAATTGGTTATCTTCGGTATTGCTCAAGGAATAGTACGAAAATTTTAAAATATTCAAATATACACAATTATTCTTCTATTTGCGGGGTTACCTCCCTTAAATACCCCGCACACTTTTTATTAAGGAATGGTTATGAAACAAAAAATTATAGCATTAATTGACGGAAATAATTTTTTTGCAAGTTGTGAAATACTGATGAATCCCAGATTAAAGGGAAAACCTGTTTGTGTTTTAAGTAATAATGACGGTTGTGTTATTGCTCGTTCTAATGAAGCAAAAAAAATAGGAATAACTATGGGAATGCCATATTTTATGGCTAAAAAAAGTTTTCCCGAAGCAGTTTATTTAAGTGCAAATTTTGCTTTATATCATGATATTTCTCAACGTATGATACAAATGCTTGGAAACTACTCAGATAAAATAGATGTTTATTCAATAGACGAAGCTTTTATTGATATTACAGGTTTGGATAAAATCTTAAAAATTGATTATTATGAATTGGCACAGAAAATAAAATATGAAATTGAAGATAAAATAGGAATTTCGGTATCAGTAGGAATAGCTTCATCTAAAGTTCTTGCAAAGGTTGCATCTCATAAGGCAAAAAAATTAAACGGAGTTTATTTTATTGAAACGAATTTAATTAATGCAGAACTTGCAGGTATTCCTGTTGAAGATATATGGGGAGTCGGCAAAAATATAGCACGCAGTTTAAAACAATACGGAATTTTTTATGCAAATGAAATTTGTTTAAAAGATGATGAATTTTATCGTCGTATTTATGGTAAAAAAGGCTTAGAATTGAAGTATGAGCTAATGGGGAAAAGTGTAATCCCTTTGTCGAGTATTGTTGAAAAACCTAAGTCAATACAACGAACAAGAGCTTTCCCTGAATTTTCAAAAGATAAAAATTATATAATGACAGAGTTGGAATTTCATTTGCATAATGTTTGCAAAAAATTACGTGAGAACGGGTTAAAAACCTCTCTTATTTATGTGATGTTGAGAACAAAAGATTTTAGAGTCTTTTGTTTGGAAAAGAAACTTGATTTTAATACAGATTCAGAAATTTTATTGATAAAATACATAAGAAAATTGTTTGATAAAATATTTTTGGAAAATGTAATTTATCGTTCGTCCGGAGTTTATGCCGGTTGCTTAACCGATAGGGATGAGGCTCAATTATGTTTATTCCCGAAAAAAACAGAAAATAAATGCTCAAATATCTCATCTGTTGTTGATAAAATAGAATATAAATATGGAAAAGGAGCTATATCTTTTGGTACTTTAGGACTAAAAAATATAAGACAAAAACATAAAAGAATTGTTCATTAAAGACTTACTTTTTATATATTTCCTGTTGAACTGTTTCTGTCATCTTCAAATTGTTTTATATCAATATTTTCTTCTGATTGTTGCTGCATTGAAGCATATTTATAATTTGATGAATTAACATCAATTTCGATATTAACATCAGCATCAATCATTTCTACTTCATTGCTTGGAAATTCTTTGATTTTTCCGTCAGAAAGTTTAACAGATACTTTATTTGTTAGAATATTAAGTGCACAAACTCTTCCGACACCGTCTTCTGTCATAACACCTGAACCTATTGGAACCATTTCTTTTGCTGTTTCAATATAATTTTTATATTCATAATTCAGACAACATAAAAGTCTGCCGCAAGTTCCAGAAATTTTACTCGGAGTTATCGGCATACTTTGGTCGAGAGCCAGCTTTATATTTATAGAATCAAATTGTCTTTTAAAAGTGCAACAACAGAATGGTCTTCCGCATAATCCGTTTCCGCAGCATAAAGAGGTCTCATCTCTAACCCCAATATGTTTTAAGTCTATTCTTACTCTTTTAAATACTTTTGTTAAATCTTTTAACAGATTTCTAAAATCGACTCTTTCAGGCGCTGTATAATAAAAAGTTACTTTTCTTTTATCAAAAGTATATTTACATTGTATAAGGTTCATTTGTAGATTATGTTGTTTTATAAGGACAAGACAATCTTTGTAGCCTTGTTCTTCCATCTTTTTTATATTTTCGTATTCTTTTAAATCATCCTCTGTCATAACTCTAAGGAAAGGAACAGACGGAACTTTTTTTCGGATAAGAATACTTTCAACTTGTGGCGGAACTTTGTATGCTTGAGCAACTTCTTCGCCCTTTTCCGTTAATACAAGTATCATATCTCCGTGTTTTACATTTGCTTCCGGAGGTATATCAACAGGATATTGTTTGTTTTTGATTAATTTAACTGCAAACATAATCTTATGATACCATAAATTTAAATTTATGTTTCAATTTTAAAAAATCAGGCAATTTCTTGTATAAAAAATACTTTATTTATTTGTAAGGTGGTTATTTATATTATTATAGGGTAGGTTAGATTATGAATCCAAGATTGATTAAGTTTGTTGTTGATTTACAAACAACAGAAGAAAAAGAAGAAGAAAGCAAAAAATACATCGGATTTGGCAGCTCCGGCGGTGGTAAAAATATTTTTGATATTGCCAAATTAGCTAAAGTTACAGTTCCTGTTGATAGACGATAATTTATTTCGTAAAATAGTTTAACTTGGCATTTTGATTGTATTGAAGTCTTCTTGATTTAAGCTCTTGTGCCATTTCATGAAGATTATCGAGTGCTATTTGACGTTCTGCTTCAATAACAGTCATTCTTTCAAGCTGTTTTTTTGCATTTCCAAAAAGATACTCAATCTCAAGTGTATCTTGGTTTAATAATGTCTTTATATTATATATTTGTTTATTCTTTTTTGTTAATGTTCCGAATTTGCCTACCATGTTTTACATCCCTAAATCTTCTTGTAGTATTATACTAAATAAAAATTTTTATACATAGGCATTGTAAAGATAATCAAAGTATTTAGAAAATTCATCCCAGGAAATAGTTTCCGTTAATTTCGTATTATGCGGATTTACAATACTTATAGTTCTGTTTATAGAATCTATATGTTTAACGGCGTATGCATGTTTTCTTATAAATTTATGGTCAGGATCTACATATCTATCGTATTTTCCGTATTCCGGTGTTGTACAGGTAATAATATTATTATCTATACCGGAGCGTTCTATGCTGTATAAAAGCGCATCAACATTTGTTCTTCTTAGACAATGTGAATCGCTGGATATTCCTGTGAGTTCAAATAAAGTTCTGTCAACATATCCGCCTTCATCAATAGCGTTATATAATGTTTGGTTCAAATCTTGATTTCTATAGAAAGTATTTTCTTTCTCTTTTAGCATTCTTCCATAAGCTCGTTCAATAGCTTTTATACCTAAATCTCCTGATACACTTTTCTTTTCCGGTAAATTAGCTGCTTTTTGCCCGTCAAGTTCGTCAGGACGAATTGTTATCGGTTCTTCAAAACTAAATTTAACGATATAATTTCCGTTATTATCTACTCTTACCATATTTTCAAGATAATTACGTCCGACACGGCTTTGTGATAATGCGTATAAATTCGCAAGCAGATAACAATCACCTATATTACTTTGTCTGAATGCCAATTTCCTTAAATCGCCATAAAATGGCTTAATACAATTTTGCGGAATTATTTCTGTCCCGTTCATAGAACCTAAATCAGTTACAATAATATCGTTGTCATCTTTTTCGATTTTTAAGTGTTTCCTCGAAACTTGATTATAAAAATCCGGAACGACAAAATCGCATTCTTTTCCTCTTCCTACAGTAATAGTTCCTTTCTTTTCAAGCTCTTTAAGAAGATTTTTGTTTCTTACATCAAGAGTTAAGTCGCATCCAAGATATATTTGACTTGCATTTGGAACTTTTGTAGGTATTCCTTTTATGAGAAATTTTCTTGTATTAATGTTTGAATAATCTGTCTGATATTTGTTAATTACACCTGCAAATTTTACAGAATTAGGTGTGCCGATGTTCTCGACCATAACACCATCATGTGCTTTTCTTAATCTTATGTGTTCCGCTTCTAAATCCGAATGTTTTAATACAATACTGGCTTTTCTCTTTGAACCTACTGTTAAAACTTCGTCTTCTTTTAAACTCATAATTTTATCTTTTAAATCATGCATTATAATTGAAGTGTTTCCTACCATAAGAACACTTTTATAAGGAAGAATATATTTATCTCCGCTATTTAGATGAAACGAGGAATTTTCATCTTCAAGCTTAAATATATTTTTATTTATGATTGTACCATTCATTGAATTTAAGTCTTTAGCAATAAGCTCGCCTCGTTTTGTTCTTTTAATTTCTAAGTGTCGCCTGGAGACAGTATCATCCATAGAATTTATAGAACCGTTATACTGGCAATCTTTTGTTTCATTGAATTTTCCTGGGTTATATGCTTCTCGTCCTATTACTATTGATTCATTTTTTCTTAAATCTTTAATTGCTGTTTTCATTGGCTCTCTTGATAAATCTATGGTATATCCTTGTTGACCCAATGTAAACTTTGAGTTTTCGTCTATTAAGTATTCTTCTCCTGGTCTCATTACGTGATTGTACCATCGATATCTGACGTCCATTGCATCGGATATTGTAGAATGTGCTTCCTTTTTATTAAACAATCCGAAAAATGCAACATTATAGTTTCCTGATAATTCATTTGCGCTGCCTTGAACTTGTTTTTGTTCTATGTTTGTTTTTTTACTTGCTTGTTGATTATCAGAATTATTGCTTATTATTTGATAATTTCTATTGTTACTTATTTTCATAATTTACATATATAAAAAATCAAAACATAAAATAAACTTTGACTTTTAACTGTTATATGTTTACAAATTTTTACAAAATAAAAAGGCGGTATAAAAACCGCCGATATAAAATACGAAAAAAGGATAAATTTTAAGAAAATAATAATTAGTATAATAATAGTTATTATGATAATAATTAAGAAAAACTTTTTTTATTAGCCAACACCGTTGAA
>JAFUEV010000072.1 GCA_017470245.1 bacterium
ATGGCTTTGATACATTATCCATAAATACGCTAACATTTCCACTTTTTGTTACTTTTAAGATATTATCAGCTTCAAAATTGGCAATGTATATATTATCAAAAGCATCTATGGCTAAACCGACAGGGCCATCCAACAAATAGTCTTTTACATAATTTGTTTTGTTTTTGTTTCTGTCAACTTTGATTATTGCATTATCAGAATAGCTTGCAACAAAAATATTCCCTTCAGAATCAACAACCATACCCGCGGGGGAATTAAATTTATCAATTAATACACGTTTGTTTTTATTTGCTACAGTTACTTTCGAACGTTCTATTTTATTTCTCTGTGAATCAAATTGCTCTTTTGCATCTGCATACAATTGTTTTACAGTACCGTAATGTACATAATCATCAGGAATATATTTCAAATATTTCATAGTCAACGCATAATTTTTTCTGTTATAAGAAATTTTAGCCGCTTGCAAAATTGCATCATAGTCATAAGGATTCAAAGCAATTATTTTAACATAAATGTTATATGCCTCATCATATTTTTCTTGAGCTACATAGACTGCAGCAATGTTATAATAAGCATCCGTCATATTAGGATTATATTTAAGCGCCTGTTGAAAATGCGAAATAGCAGTATCATAAGCTTTCATGTTTATCATATCAACACCACGCTTATATTCCGTAACTGCTCTGTTCAAATCACTTTCGGTTATTTCTATGTCTTCCGAAAAACAAACATTACTATTAAGAATAAATATTCCTGTTAATAATATACTAAATATAAATAATTTCTTTTTCATTATACCAACGTCATTGATGGAGTACTATAATTAAATTGTACAACTTCTTCGAGTTTAAAGGCAACATTTAACAATTTTGATTCGTTCAAACAATCAGCCTGAAGTTGTAACCCGATAGGCATACCCGTTTTATCCAATCCAACAGGTATATTCATAGCCGGAATACCTGCAAGATTTGCTGTAATGGTTGCTATATCGGTCAAATACATACTTAACGGATCTTCAACTTTAGAACCTATATCGAATGCCGTATGAGGACAAGTCGGAGATAATAATACATCAACTTTTTTGAATGCATTGTCAAAATCATTTTTAACAAGACGTCTTAATTGTTGAGCTTTTTTGTAATACGCATCATAATAACCGGAACTTAAAGCATAAGTACCAAGCATTATTCTTCTTTTTACTTCTTCTCCAAATCCTTGAGCCCTTGTCTTAACGTACATATCATATAATGTATCAACATCTTTTGCTCTATATCCATATTTTACGCCGTCAAATCTCGCAAGATTTGAGCTTGCTTCAGCAGTAGCAATGATATAATATACTGCAATAGAATAATTTATAAGCGGCAGAGAAATTTCAACTATTTCTGCACCAAGTTCTTTATATGTATTCAATGATTTTTGAATAGCTTCGGAAACTTCAGGCATTAAACCTTCACCGCATAATTCTTTTATATAACCTATTTTTACACCTTTTAAATCATTTCTTAAATCTTTTGTAAAGTCAGGCACAGGTTGTGACAAAGATGTCGAATCTTTTTCATCATGACCGGCTATTGCATTCAATAATAGAGCAGAATCTTCAACTGTTCTTGTAATAGGGCCTATTTGATCAAGTGAAGAAGCGAAAGCAATAAGTCCGTATCTTGATACACGACCGTATGTTGGTTTTAATCCTACTAAACCGCAATAGCTTCCGGGTAATCTTATACTTCCACCTGTATCAGAACCCAATGCAACAGTAGCTTCACCTGCTGCAACAGCTGCAGCACTGCCACCTGAACTACCGCCCGGAACTTTTTTTAAATTCCAAGGATTTCTTGTAATTTTTGTTGCAGAATTTTCTGTACTGGAGCCCATTGCGAACTCATCCATATTTGCCTTACCGATTATAGGTATTAAATTTGTTTTTAATTTTTGTGTAACAGTAGCATCGTAAGGCGAAACAAAATTAGCTAAAATTTTACTTGATGCTGTTGTCGGATATGATTTTAAATTAATATTATCTTTTAATGCAAGCGGAATACCTGCCAATGGAGCAATTTCCTCTCCGTTTTTTATTTTTTCATCAACTTTTTTGGCGGTTTCCAATGCAAAATCTTTTGTTAAAGAGTTATATGCACCAATTTCTCCTTCAACCGCATTTATTTGTTCATATACTGCTTCGGTTAATTCTACAGCACTTACTTCTTTATCTAATAATGCCTTCCTTTGTTCTTTTGAAGACTTTGTGATTAATTCACGAATATTCAATTTATATACCTCTCATGCTCTTCTCTTTATATTATAAATTAAAGACGTAAAATTAGTACATTATTTTCATTTTTGTATTAATGATGTTATTATATAAGTTAAAAAGAGGTTCTATAGTGGCTATTATATCTGATGATGATAACATAAAATTTGATAAACAAAAAAATGAAGACACAACTGCAGAAGAAACTTCATTTGATATGTCTTTTGAATCTAATATTCGACCTAAATTATTTAACGAATATATAGGACAAAGTGCACTAAAAGCAACTCTTAAAATATCAATTGAAGCAGCCAAAAAACGGGAACTTCCACTGGATCACATCTTGTTCTACGGACCCCCCGGATTAGGCAAAACAACACTTGCAACAGTTATAGCAACTGAAATGAATTCAAATATAAAAATAACATCAGCTCCGTCATTAGAACGGCCGAGAGACATTATAGGTTTATTAATGGCATTAAAAGCAGGTGACGTCTTATTTATTGATGAAATACACCGTTTAAACAAAATATCCGAAGAAATTCTTTACCCAGCAATGGAGGACTTCTATTTGGATATGACAACAGGAAAGGGGCAAACTTTAAAATCAATAAGAATACCAATTCCCAAATTTACTTTAATAGGTGCAACAACAAAAGCCGGAGCCCTTTCCGGTCCGTTAAGGGACAGGTTTGGTATAATTCACAGACTGGAATTTTATACAGATGAAGAACTAAAACAAGTCATACAAAGAACCTCAAAAATTTTAGAAATAAAAATCGACGAAAATGGTGCCATTGCAATAGCAAGACGTTCAAGAGGAACTCCAAGAATTGCAAACAGACTTGTAAAACGTGTCAGAGATTATGCAATAGTAAAATCAAACGGTATTATTGATGAAAAAACCGCAAATAAAGCACTTGATGTATTGCAAATAGATAAATACGGGTTAGACAATACTGATAGGTCATTGTTAAAAATTATAGCAGAAAACTATAATGGGGGACCTGTTGGAATAGAAACACTCGCTACTGCATTAGGCGAAGATTCTAAAACTATTGAAGATGTTTATGAGCCATATCTTGTTCAAAGAGGATTTCTTCAAAGAACCCCTCGCGGAAGGAAATTAACTCCGTTGGCTTGTAAATGTTTCAACATTTCTAATATAGACTTGCAACAATCTCTATTTGAATAGTTTTAGATAAATTGATATAATTTTTATGCAAGGTTGGTTTTAAAAACTAATTTATAATTATAAATGTTATTGAGGGTGCTTTTTTATGAAAAAAATTTTTTTATTGTTAACTGCATTCATTTTTTGTTTTCTATCAACAAATTCCGCTTATGCAGAAAATTTTTATATAAAAAATTATGATATAAACATTACATTATTTGAAACTAATAAAGTACAGGTTGAAGAGAAAATAGATGTATTTTTTACCTCACCTTCACACGGAATATACAGAAGTATACCGTTAAGTTACAATGTTAGGTACCCTGACGGTTCAAGCAGAAAAGTAAAATCCAAAATTTCAAAAATTTCTGCAACCGAAAAAATTCCCGAAGTATCCCTTTCTAACGGTTTCCATATTATAAAGATGGGAAATGCCAATAAACTTATAACAGGTGATAAAACATACGAGATAAAATATATTTATACATTGCCAAACCCTAATTACAAAGATGGTCAAGAGTTTTATTACAATATTGTTGGAACACAATGGAATACAAAAATAGAACATGTTTCATTTAATATACAAATGCCAAAGGAATTTGACAAAGATAAAGTCGGATTATCAATAGGTAGTGACGGACTAGTAGGATTTGATAATTCAGGAGTATTTTCAATTAAAGGATTAAATATTTCAGGTATGACATCAAGAACCCTAAATAACAAAGAAGGAATAACAATAAGAGTATCCTTACCTAAAGATTATTTTAAAATTGAAAAAAATAAAAATATATCCGAAACAGCTTTTTCAATTAACATAGGTATGTTTATCTTGGCTCTTGTATCCTTTTTAATTTGGTTATTCTTTGGAAAAGATGAACCGGTAATACCCATTGTAAATTTTTACCCGCCTCTAAATCAAAACAGTGCGGAAGTCGGCGTAGAATACAGAGGAAAATCATCAGAAAAAGATGTTATTTCATTAATTTTCTATCTCGCAAGCAAAGGATATATTGAAATAGAGGATAATGATATTTCTTTCAAATTAAAAAAATTGAAAGATTATAAAGGGAAAAATCCTTATGAATTAAAATTAATGAACATTTTATTCGCATTTGGAAGAGAAACCGTAACTCAAGAAGAATTGATAGCACTCGATTTTTATAAAAGAACTGAAGAAATACAAAAAATGCTTCAAGATAACATAAAAAAAGGTATTTTTGATAAAAATGCTTGTACATTTGAAAAAATATTAATCATATCCGGATGTATTTTAGGACTTCTGGCTTTATTAATATATACAATGGGCGGTTTTAGCTGGGAATTTATATCCGATATAAAAGAGAAAGGTATATTGTTTTTATTAGTATTTCCTGTAATTGCATTAACCGTACTGATTTCAGGGCTAATTTCAAAAACTCCTGTCGCAAATAAAGTTTTTTTATGTGTCTGGAGTTCGATGTTTGGCGGAATACCAACAATTATTATATTTTCAGAATTTGGAATAGATTCTCAAAATATTCATTATCCGACAATTTTAACCGGAATAATATGTATTATTGTTTCAATTATTTGTCTGATTAACTTACCAAAAAGAAATAAACGAGGAAAAATATTATTGGGCGAAATTCTTGGATTTAAAAAATTCCTCGAAGTCGCAGAAAGAAACAGAATAGAAGTTTTAATGGCAGAGAACAGGGATTATTGTTATGAAATGATTCCTTATGCTTATGTTTTAGGTGTTGAAGATAAATGGCTTAAAAATTTTGAGAATATAATACAAAGTAATCCAAAATGGATAACAGGAACGTCAAGGATAAACTCTCGTACTTTTTTAAACTTAACCCGAATGATGTCTGAGACTACGACTGCTCCTATTTCTTCAGGGGCAAGTCATTATTCTTCCGGTGGCGGCGGTGGATTTTCGGGTGGCGGCGGTGGTGGCGGCGGTGGCGGCTCTTGGTAATCAAAATTGTAATTTAAATCTGACAGTATATTAAAATATATACCAGAGAGTAATATACACTTGGGCTAACCCAATGTATTATATAAATACCATTTGAACTATACATTATTAAAAATAATGTAATTAATTCCAACAAACTTTATGGCAAATGCTATAAAGTTTTTTTTAATTCATTGACTTTTACATTTATAAAAATATATACTTATTATCGTAAATTAGATAACCTAAGAGGTTGGAGTGATACCTAAAGTTTTTATTTTGGATGTAGATGGAATATTAACAGATGGCGGGTTTTATTATTCGGAAGAAGGGAAAATATTAAAAAAATTTGGTCCCGATGACAATGATGCATTAAAATTACTCGAACCTTATATCGAAATCCGTTTTGTATCAGGGGATAAAAGAGGTTTTAATATTACAAAAAAAAGAATAGAAGATATGCATTATCCTATTGATTTTGTAAGTACGACAAAAAGAATTGACTGGATAAAAGAGAAATATAACCTTGAAGAAGTTATATATATGGGTGACGGAATATTTGACTGTATGGTTATGAATGAAGTAGGATATGCAATTGCGACATCTGACTCAGATGAGAACGCACAAGAAGCAGCTAACTACATTACTAAAAGAATCGGCGGTCACAGAGCTGTTTCTGAAGCTTGTCTGCACATTCTTGAAAAATTTTTTGTTCCGTATAAACCACTAAAAATAAGTAAAAAAAGAAGATAACAATGCAAAATATTATAAAAAAGCCCTGGGGACAGGAAGAAATACTTGAATTAAACGATAAATATATGTTAAAAAGACTTACAATGCTGCAAGGATGCAGATGTTCCCTACAATATCATAACAAAAAAAGAGAAACAATCTATGTTCTATCGGGAGAATTAAAAATAATACAAGGAACAAATAAACAGAATTTGAATTGCAATATATACAAAACCGGCGATGTAATAACCATAGAACCAAAGATTATACATAGAATGGAAGCTGCAGCTGAAAGTGTATATTTGGAAGCAAGCACTCCTGATACTGATGATACGGTAAGAATTGAAGATGACTACAACAGATAAAAACAGATATAAAGTTCTAATTCCGACGGCAGGAACAGGAAGCAGACTCAATAACTTAACAAAATATATAAATAAATCACTTATAAACATAGAAAATAAACCTGCTATTTCAAGAATTATAGAAATGTTTCCTGAAAATACGGAATTTGTAATAGCATTAGGATATAAAGCCAATCTTGTAAAACAGTTTTTATCTCTTGCATATCCTGACAAAAGATTTTCATACGGAACGGTAGACAAATATAAAGGTGAAGGTTCAGGGCTTGGTTTAAGTATTTTAGCTTGTAAAGAATTTCTTCAAGAACCATTTGTTTTTTGTTCTTGCGACACAATTGTTTCAGAAAAAATTCCGTTTCCTGATAAAAATATTGCAGGTTACGCAAAAAGAGAAAATAAATCCGAGTACAGAACATTAGAACTAAAAGACAATAAAGTTATTTCCTTACTGGAAAAAGAAAAATCAAATTATAACTCCGAACCATATATTGGTTTAGCCTGTATAAAAGATTGGGAAAATTTTTGGAAATATATGGAAGAAGGCAAAGAGACAGCAATACAAATCGGAGAATCTTATGCATTAAAAGAATTTGCAAACCAAAATCAATTATATGCTAAAGAATTTACGTGGTTCGATACAGGGAATGTCAAAGAACTTGAAAAAACTATTAATCATTTTAAAGACAAAAATTCCCCCAATATTTTACCAAAGCCTGATGAAGCAATTTGGTTTATAAATGACAAAGTAATAAAATTTTCGGACAATACTAATTTCATAAAAGATAGAGTTGAAAGAGTAAAATATTTAAAAGGTTTTGTTCCTGAGATAACAGCATATACAGAAAACATGTACTGTTATAAAAACATAGAAGGAACCGTTTTATCCAAAATAAAAGACATTGAACTTTTTAAGAAATTATTGTCATTTTCTAAAGCATTTTGGGAAACAAAAATTTTATCAGAAGAAGAGAACAGTAATTTCTTGGAAATTTGCAAAAAGTTTTATTATACTAAAACTATTGACCGAATAAATTTGTATTATAAAAACTTTGATAAAGACGACAAAGAATATGAAATCAACGGCAAGAAATATCCGAAACTTGCTGATATTTTAAAAGAAGTGAACTGGAACAATATTTTTAACGGTTTAGCCGGTCGCTTTCACGGAGATTTTCACTTTGAAAATATCTTATATAACTCCAAAGGCAATACCTTTAAATTTTTAGATTGGCGTCAAAATTTTGGCGGAATTTTGGAATACGGAGATATATACTATGATTTGGCGAAACTAAATCATGGTTTAATTATTTGTCATGAATTAATAGCACAAAACAGGTTTACTGTTAAATTTGATAAGACAAAAGTAATATACTCATTTAAACGAAAACAAATACTTGAAGAATGTGAAAAATATTATTATAAATGGTTAGACGAAAATGGATATGATGTAAAAAAAGTAAAAATATTAACAGCTTTGATATATTTAAACATAGCTGCTCTTCATCACTACCCGTATTGCCACTTATTGTATTTTCTTGGAACCAAAATGTTATATGACAATATTACTTAGATAAATTAGAATACACCGTCTCAGACTCATAACTTTCGATTATATTTGTTCTTAATTCAGATTTTATAAATCTTTCTTTACTTGCAAGATATTTAAAGAGTTTAGATAATAAATCAAACGCCTGACTTGTAACCTTTACATTAGATACCTGTCCTTCTTCTTTCCAGGTTAAAGGGAAAAATTTATACTTTTGCTTATAAAAATCCAAAGCCATAGTCATAATATAATTAAAAGTCAAAGCATCCGGAAATTTTTCCCAATACTTATTTTTAAGCATCTTAACGCTATAGATATTAAGTCCGCCGCCTAAATCATATAATATTTTTAACAGACAAATTGAAAATAGGATATTGAAACAAATATTTCCCAATATTCTAACAGGAGAATAATTAACGAGCTTAGAACCTTTCATAAATCTTG
This sequence comes from bacterium, assembly GCA_017470245.1. Taxonomy (GTDB): domain Bacteria; phylum Cyanobacteriota; class Vampirovibrionia; order Gastranaerophilales; family Gastranaerophilaceae; genus Avigastranaerophilus. The sequence continues at coordinate 8,455 of JAFUEV010000072.1, forward strand.
CGCCAAGACAACAATCATAATTTTTATATATTTTATTATCCAATATTTCTTTAATGTCAGATATATCACCCTGATTGTCACCATGCAAAACGACCAAATAATCAAAATTATTATCTATAGCATAGTTAAAAGCAACTTTATGAGAACCGCCAAGGTTATAATTATTTTTATTTTTCATTAACGATACGGGAAAATCAGGATGATTTTCCGCCCATTTTTTAGAATTATTAAACGTGTTATCCGTGCTGCAGTTATCAATAACAATCACTTCCGTAAAATATGAAGAATATGATAATAAAGATTCTAAAACTTTTACAATCTCTTTCTGACAGTTATAACAAGGTATAAATAATAATATATTATCCATTAACGCCCCAACCTGTATTACATTATTAACTCTTTTTTTTTTTATTATATAATATGAACAACTTAAATAAAAGGTAGGTTTTATGTTCAAAAATTTCTATTACAATAATAATCATATTGCACTTGTAATAAGAAGTAACTATTCTACTGAAGGGATTAAATTTTTCACAAAAGACGATAATATCCAACAAGTCGGATATATGAGCCATAAAAAAGGTACAGAGATTGACTCTCACATACATAATGAAATTCAACGTGTAATAAAAGGAACACCGGAAGTTCTTATTATAAAAAAAGGCAAAATAAGACTTGATTTATACACAAGAGAAAAAGAATATATCGAAAGTACAGTATTAAATGAAGGAGATATTGTACTGCTTTTAGATGGCGGGCATGGTTTGAAATGTCTTGAAGATGTGGAAATGATGGAAGTAAAACAAGGACCTTATTTAGGAGTAAACGATAAAGAAAGATTTCCTTCTATATCAGATGATAAGGTAATTATAAATGACTGATTTTATACCGGTATTTGAACCTGTCTTTACAGAAAAAGAAAAAGAATATCTCAATGACTGTATTGAGACAGGATGGATTGGTTCTAACGGTCAATATATTAAAAAATTAGAAAAAGATTTTTCAAAATATTGTAATCAACAATTCGGTAGCTGCGTTTCAAACGGAAGTGCGGCACTTGATGTAGCAATAAGAGCTATGAAAGATTTATATAAATGGGAAGACTTTTCTGAAATAATTATTCCCTCTTTTAATATAATTTCTGCAGCACAAAGTTGTATATATAATAAATTAAAACCAGTATTTGTTGATGCAGAGCCTAACACTTGGAATATAGATACAACAAAGATAGAAGAACAAATTACTCCCAAAACAAAAGCTATCGTAGTTGTACATATATATGGACTTCCATCTGATATGGAACCTATTGTTGAAATAGCAAAAAAACATAATTTAAAAATAATTGAAGATTCGGCACAAGCTCACGGTCAATCATATAGAGGTAAAAAATGCGGAAGTTTTGGTGATGTTTCAACCTTTTCATTTTTCACAAATAAACATGTAACTTGCGGTGAAGGCGGTATAGTTTTAACGTCAGATAAAGAATTACTTGATAAAATCAATTATTATAAGAACCTGTGTTTCACCAGCAATAAATTTGTCCACAATGATTTGGGTTGGAACTATAGAATGTCTAATCTTCAAGCTGCTGTTGCTTGTGCTCAATTAGAAAACATAGATAAGACCATTGCGAAAAAAAGAGAACTTGGTTCTATATATCAAAATATGTTAAAAGATATTCCTGCAAAGCTTTCGGTTGATAAAACAGATTATGCAAACAATCATTATTGGATTTTTGGCATAGTTATAGATAAAAATGTTCCAATAAATGCTAAACAAGCGATTATGAAAATGAGAGAAGAAAATATAGAAACACGTCCTTTCTTCTATCCTATGCATAATCAGCCTGTATTCAAAGAACTTGGAATATTGGATAATAAGAAAAGAGAAATTTCTGAAAATATTTATGAAAAAGGTTTTTACATTCCGATGGGAATGAATTTAACATTAACTACACTGGAATTTATATCAGAAAAAATTCACAACTTGTTTAAATAATAATATATGGTAGAGGCAAAATGAAAAAAGCATTAATAACAGGAATTACAGGACAAGACGGAAGTTATTTAGCAGAATTACTTTTAACCAAAGGCTATGAAGTATACGGATTAGTCAGAATGTCATCTGACGATAATATGCAAAGATTAAAGGATATTATTTCAAATAAGAATTTGCATATTTTATACGGAGATATGACGGACGAATCCAGTATCTATAATGCTATTAAAACCTCTTTACCTGATGAAATATATAACCTTGCAGCACAATCTCACGTTGGTTTATCTAAAAACTTTACGGAATATACAACAAACATTAATGCAATGGGGTTATTAAGGATTATTAATGTTGTAACATTTCTTGGCATTGATAAAAAAGTAAAAATATATCAGGCAACAACTTCTGAAATATTTGGTAATGCTAAAACAGATTTGTTAAATGAAGAAACGGAATTAAATCCTTCAAACGCTTATGCTTGCGCAAAATGTTATGCATATTTACTTGCAAAATGTTACCGCAAACAAGGAATGTTTATTGTAAACGGAATTGCATTCCCCCATGAATCAAGAAAACGTTCCGACAAATTTGTAACAAGAAAAATAACAAAAGCAGCAGTAAAAATAAAATTAGGAAAACAAGATAAATTATCGCTCGGTAATATATCAGTAAGAAGAGACTGGGGACATGCCGGAGATTATGTAAAAGCAATGTGGCTTGCAATGCAGCATGAAAATGCTGATGATTATATTATCGCAACAGGCATTACAACAAGTTTAAAAGAATTGTGTATTAAAGCATTTAACATGCTTAATATAGAACTTGAATTTAAAGGCGAAGGTTTAGAAGAAAAAGCCTACGATAAGAAAACCGGTAAATTAGTTTTGGATATCGATAAGAATTTCCATCGTCCAAATGAACATAAAAATCCGACCGGAGATATTTCTAAAATAAAACGCATTTTGGGCTGGGAACCGAAAATGACAATTGACGATATTGTAAAAGAAATGATAGAAGAAGATTTAAAGCTTGAAAATTAATAGAGTTTTTACATTCCGAATCTGATTCTAATCATTGAAAAGAAAGCTTCAAAAACAATAGCAAGACACATTTTTGATTTGCCTTTTTGTCTTTCTTCAAAAACGATAGGAAATTCTTTTACATTACAACCTGCTTTAAGAGCTTTATATTTCATTTCAGCTTGGAATACATAGCCTTTTGCTTTAACAGATTCCAAGTTAATTTTTTCAAGTGCAGGTCTTGTATACGTATTAAAACCACCTGTCCAATCATCAAGACTGTGTCCCAATATCATTTTTGTATAAAAATTACCGCCTATAGAAATAAAGTTCTTATAAAAATTAGTTTCTTTTGTTATACCTTTATTTGTATAGCGAGAACCTATTGTTATATCAGCACCTTCCGAAATATATTTAGCCGCATCTTCAATTTTATCTATAGGATGAGAAAAGTCAGCATCAAATGACGTAAATAAATCATAACCATTCTGCAAGCCCCAAGTAAAACCATTTATATATGCCCTTGCAAGACCACCTTTTCCTTCTAATGTTAATAAATTGAGATTAGAATATTTTTTTTGTAAATTTTTAACTATATCCCCCGTACCGTCAGGAGAAGAATCATCAACTACCAAAATAAACTTATCCGGATACTTATTAAAAATTGACTCTACCATTAAACTTATATTTTCTGATTCATTATATGTCGGAATAACAATAAGGTGTTTCATAAAAAAATATACTCCCATCCATAGATAATATTATAACAAAAAATTGAATTAAAAAGAAAATTTTATTATTCTTTTTCTATTTTTTAATATATATCAGAATTTTACCCATAATTTTTTTATAAAAGATTGTTTTTTATGTATTTTAAGCACCATGATTTGTTGAATATACGACCGTAGTTAATGAGGTAATAATTTATAATTGTAATTATATACAAAACTGTAGTAAAAACGTTAAAACCATGTTAAATTTATTTCAGCATCTATTGATTTGTAAGATTCCGAAACGAGTTCGGAGTTACAATATAAATTAATTTGCATTTCTTTTACTGTAATATTTATAGAATTTCGTTCTGTTCATTTTTTAAATTTCCATTTTTGTTAATTATATCATTTTTATTTTTTAATACCTCCGCCCTTTTCTGACGTAGATATTATTTATAATCAAAGAATATAGCACTAAGGTGAGTGTTTTATTTTACGATTAAGGAAACTTTTGTTTTATGAAATATCTTGATAATAACGAAATAAAAATAATACAGAAATATCTGCTGGAAAAAGAATATCTTAATAACTACAGCGATAATATTTCCCATTTATCGGATGACGGAAACATCGAATTTAATTCTAAAAAAATTACAACTAAAATTGATGTAGATTTTTTTATGGAACGGGTAAAAATTTATCTTGTTTACCCTGCAAAAAAGAAAAAGAAAAACAAATCAGATGAAGAAAATGCACAAACAGAAATATTTGTTGCTGAGGATACGCCTAAAAATCGTTTAATAATAGATAAAGAATTTAAAATAGATGATGATTTTGAAAGCGTAAAAGTAGAAGGAAAAACTCATTTAATACCAAAATATTTCTTGACTGACAGTATAAAATCTCAAGATGAAAAGACTTGGGAAATGATTTTTTATCAAATATTTTATAAAGAAATAACAGAAGCTATAAAACAATAATTTAAAATCCAAAATAGTTTGTTTAAATGATTTAAAATTATAATAAATTATTAATAATAACACTATGATTAGAATAGTAGTACAAAAAAAATCATATATATTTCAATCAGCCATACTTATAATTATGCTTCTTTTTGTTCTGTTTATTATTTTTGGAGCTATATGGACGCATAATTATAAGGGAATTTATAAATTTGCACCGTTTATTATTCCTGTTATAATTTGTTTTTTTTGTACAATAAATAAATCATTATATGTTTCTGATATGTACATAGAACCTGATCAAATAAGTTTATTATACAAAATCAGAAAAAGAAGACAAACAACCGTTATTATAAAAAAAGAAGATATAAAAAATTTTAGAGTAATTGTTGATGTAAATAAAAATGCGCAAGGACATATCAAATGTTATACAGAAGTATATATTGATAAAAAAGACGGAAATACAATAAAATTTTATGAAAATCCTGAAGGACAATATACTAGAAACAGATATCACTTAATAATGGATTTACTAAAATATAGTAATGAAATTCCTAATTTTTCTTATTGTGTAACAGGTACCGAACCATCAGCAAAAAAAGAGATAGAATACTTTTATAAAACAGGTCAAGAATTAACATTTACTGAAAAATTAAAAAACAAATTAAGCCCAAAAGCAGCTATTTCGGTTTCAAATAATTTAGAATCAGAGGATTCAAATACATACATCTGCTCTAAATGTAATAAAGAAGTTTCTGCTGAAAATAAAAAAGTATATAAAAGTGATGATGGTATAAGAGGCGAATATATTTGTAATGACTGTGCTAAAAAAATCGAACAAGAATATTATTTAGCCACACAAAATGTAAGTCTAGTAAAAGCAACAATATCAGGTATTATTGCAAGTATAATTATAGGTGTATTATTCTATTGGAGCATTATTATAGCAAGTAAATATTTTAATACAAAAGAGGTTATCCTTGTAGGTTCTGTCCTTTCAGGTTTACTTATTAGTATTATGTGTTCCTTCGGCGCAAATAAGAAAAAGGGATGGAAAATCCAAATACTTTCCGGAATATTTACGATAATTACGATACTATATACAATAGGATTATATGTACTTAATATGGAATCATCAGCATCACTTTTCAAAACATTATTTTTCTCAGATGCAAAAACATTTATATATTATATAAAAGTATTACCATTTTATCCATTAAAATTATTGGAATATGGGATTATAATAAATTTATTGGGCGGATTTTTTACAGCAGTATGTACTGCTAAAAGAGAAAAACTTGAATTAAAGAAATAGAATTTTATTTTGACATTCCATTATTGTTTTATAAATTAAAAAATCATATAATAATGCCAGGAGGCAGGATATGATTGTAAAAACAATAAAATTAATTTTTGTATTTTTAATTTTCATATATTCAAACGTAGTATATGGTATTGAAGTACCGGAAACTGATAATTTGCCGGTACAATTAAATGATAAGGAAATATTTTTCCCGGGTGGATGGAAAGAAGCAAATATTAACGGTCAAAATTCCAGAATTGTAGTCCCTGCAAGAATATATAACATAAAAAAGAAAAAGTTTATTGACTTAAACACAGAAATGAAAATTCCGAGAAATAACTATGTCGCAGCTAAAGCAGGGAATAAGGTTTTAATTGCAGGTGGTAATGATATTAACAACAATTTATCTAATACAGCAGAAGTATATGATATTACCAAAAAGAGATTTGAACAAATTAATGATTCGATATTTACTCATTGGGATCATTGGAGCAATATCTTTACATTAAAAGATAATCGAATTTATCTCATGCATTATTGTAAAGGGGAAATTTTCAATCCTTCAACAAACACTTTCAGCCTTGCAGGTGATGAAGATATAACAAATACAAATTTTTCCAAATTTAAACCGGTCTGCAATGCTTGTTTATTAAAAGATGGCAGAATAGCAAAATATTACGGAAAGAATTTTGTATTATATAACCCTTATACAAACGATACTAAAGATATTTCCGTTCCTGATTCTTTAAATTGGTCAAATAAACCTATTATTTTAGATAATGGAAACATATTATTTATTACTTGGGACGGAAATGAAAAAGGTTCTGTATTTGAGTTTTATCCGCAAAATAATGCATTTAGAAAAATTGTCGATTTAAACCCGAGTGCAACAGATATTAATTCAACATTATTAAATTCTGATACTATCTTAATGAAAAGAGGCATTATAAGGATGCCTGACATTAATGCTACGTCTTATGACAGCGGGAAATGTTTTAATTCAGCATTATATAGTATACGTCAAAAGAAAATGTATCGAATGGAAAATACTTCCTGTGATTACAAAGGAAAAGAATACGTTTTTAAAAAGAATAATAAATCAGCTATAATATTTACAACAAATAGGAAACCGATTATTTATAAAATATAATTTTACCCGACAAAATTTTACTGTTGCAAAAAAGTTGCAAAACCTATTGGCATATTGTATTAACAAGTATGTGAAGTCTGGTAATGTTTAGCATAACAAAATATTCACTATCAGATTACAAATGTTATTATGATAATATCAAAAAATAATAGGAGAAATTATGAAAAATTTTATTTTGGCATTAGGTAGATTTTTTGTTAATGTAGGAATTATAATTCAACTAATAGCGGCATTATTTATTTCAATTATAGTTGGCATTTGCATTTCTTCATTAGACTATAGTACTAATGGTTTAAATATTTTTGTAGGGATTGGGACTTTTATTGTATTATTTATATTTATTATTATGTGCAACTTTTTATTATATCTTGTTATAAATATGCATGACAGTTTTATATCTATGGCAGAAAGTCTTAAAATAATTGCAAATGATAAAAAACAATAAGTGTTTGTAAAAAAAAGAGTTATTGATATGAACAAAATGAGCAAATTATCTGAATTTATAGGGAAAAATATGGCAATCATAGTCTTGCTAATTGCATTTTTTTCGCTATTATTTTCAAACAAATTTTTATGGATAAAAACATCTTATATAAATTATTTATTGATGATTATAATGTTTGGAATGGGCTTAACTCTAAAATCAGATGATTTTGTTTTGGTATTTTCTCATCCGAAGGAAATAGCATTTGGCACAGTTTCGCAATATTTAATAATGCCGCTTTTAGCGTTAAGTTTAAGCTATTTGTTTAATTTGGATTCAACTTTAACAGCAGGAGTCATTCTTGTCGGAACATGTCCCGGAGGAACGGCAAGCAATGTCATTACATATTTGTCGAAAGGCGATGTTGCTTTATCTGTTTGTATGACAAGTGTTAATACTTTATTATCACCTGTTTTAACCCCTTTGATTACATATTTAATGCTAAAAACAACCGTTGAAACAAATATATGGGCAATGTTTATCGGAATTATAAATGTTATTTTGGTTCCTATAATCCTTGGAATTATTGCAAACAAATTCTTTTCAAATTTCACAAAAAAAATTACTAAAATATTACCCGGAATTTCTGTTATTGCTATAAGTTTTATTGTTGCATCAGTTGTATCTCATAATGCCGAAAGAATTTTATCGGCAGGAGGCATAATACTTTTAATAGTTATCCTTCACAATATATCAGGATATATTGTCGGATTTTTTATAGGGAAATTATTAAAGTTAAATAATGCAAAAACAAAGGCATTTTCAATAGAAATAGGTATGCAGAATTCAGGACTCGCAACAAGCCTTGCAAACAGCACATTTCCTACAATGCCTGAAGCAGCAGTACCTGGTGCAATATTTTCCGTTTGGCATAATATATCAGGAGCTATACTTGCAGCAATATATAGACGCTGGGGGTAAATTTTCATATATCAGGTGGGCAGGCATTGTCTGACAAAAATTCTTGCTATTCAATGCTATAATACCTATGTATCTATATTGGAGATTAATGATGTCAGATAATATAACAAATGAATCAAAAGTTATTGCAAGAAAACTTTATGACATTATACAAAATAAAAACAGCAACCCGGCTAAATTGTTTTATATTATAAGATTTAAAACTGACCCTGCGAACATTGATTGTATTATAAATGAGTATGAAAAGATAACAAAAGGGAATAATCTACAAGACGATATAAATCAGTATTTGAATTTTCATTTAATATTAAAATATAGAATAAAATCAATTTTGAATTACTATTTGCATTTTGAGCATCTAAAAACAAGAATAAAAAATCCTTATTGGGAAGGTGAATTTTTTGATGTTGTAAGAAATGGGTCTATAATTACAATTTCCGGTTCGTCAACAAGACGAATTAACCTAGCTGCATTATTAAAGAACTTTAAATCTTCTTCTTCAAGAAGAAAATTTGTATATAGAATGGAAAATTTCCCTGGTGAAATTTTGATGGATATTGCGGCAGAACAATCTTCATTTAATATTCTCTCTGATAAAAAAGGCTATGTAAACCTGGGAAAGGGAATCAATGCATTAGCTTTTTATGAACCAACACCTGATGCAATCGCTATTTTTGAAAATAGTTCCGATGAAACAATTGTACATGAACTTGGACATGCAGTAGATTATCTCTATATACAAGGTGAAAATAAAAGTTCTGCTGCAACTAACAAGAAATTTTGCAAAATTTTCGATGAAGAAATAAAAATACATAAGGAAGAACTGTTAAACATCCAAGATCCCCGAAAAAAAATATCAAACAATAAGAAAGAAATGATTGCAATATGCTATACACTACTTATGTTAGGTTATTGCGAAGAACAAACAACAATTACTAAATATTTTCCAAATACTTTAAATTTCGCAAAAGAGCTAATAATATCTAACAGAACAAAAAAACTTCAAAGAAGAATCCCCTATTACGATAGAAATAGGTAGATAGACTAATGCCAAGCATTATGTCAGGCAGTGCCTGACATTTGGTAATTGATATTTTTGAAGTACGGATAATGTTATAAAATTATTTTATAAATTACCTCAGATGTTTATACCAAATGCATATATTTAAGAGAATCATTTAAACAAATATTGCAGAAATATCAATTTGAGATAATAATTAGTTTGTTGATAAAAAATTAGTTAATTATTAATATTCGTATTTCCGCAACCCGACAATGTGGTAATATCCGTAATGTTCATAATGTCCATTATGTCAGGCAGTGCCTGACGTTTAACAATATTAGACTGTGGGAAACTATGACCTTCGCCTAAAGAATAGGAGAAGGTGCCGAAGGCAGATGAGGTGTGAATGTTTTTTATTTTTCAGACCTCACCCCTACCCCCTCTCCTATCTTAGTAGAGGGGAAAATAATAAATAGTAGGTGTGTCGTTTGACGCACCGTCTAACTATAAATTTGTTTTATCAGACCTCCCCCCTAACCCCTCTCTCCTATCTTAGGAAAGGTGAAAATAATAAATTGTAGGGTGCGTCGTTTGACGCACCGCCAATAAAATGCAATAATCAATATATGTCAAATTACAAACGATATTATTTGAAAGAAAATTCATATATTTTTATAACAGTAGTAACATATAACCGAAAAGAGATTTTAACAGACAATATTGAATTATTAAAAGAGGCATTCAAAAGATGTTTAATAAAATTCGATTTTGAAATTTTTGCAATTTGTGTAATGAAAAATCATATACATATGATTTTAAAGGAAAAGGAATTAAAGAATTATACAAAAATAATAGCAATTATGAAAAAGCATTTTTCATATAATTTAAGTAATAAGCCAAACAAAAATTCATTGTCGGAAAGTATGATAAAGAGGAAAGAAGCAGGTGTTTGGCAAAGAAGATTTTACGACCATATATTAAGAGACGAACAGGATTTATACAAACATATTGATTATATCCATTATAATTCATACAAGCATTATAAAATTTTACCGAGAGATTGGGAATATTCAAGTTTTAAAAAGTTTGTCAAATTAGGATTTTATGAACAGAATTGGTGTGATTTTAATTTAGAGAACATTGATTTAGAGTAATCAAATATATTAAATATTCGGTGCGTCAAACGACGCACCCTACCAGCTACCAGCTACATACTATTATTTTGTCCGAGTACAAATTTAATTTGTAATTTTTGTAAACTTATTACTAAAATAATAGCAATTTTAAAAATTTTGTAATTTATGTAAATGTATAAGAAAGGAAGGTATATTTATGGGCATTTCACCACTAAAGCATAGTAATCCTAATATGAAAACGACAGTTGATATTCCAACAAGCAGAAGAATAATTGATAATAATAGTATTCCTGCAGGAATTGATGATGAAGAAACTAGTTTTTCCGCACTTGATATTATTTCAAGACTTGACAGACTTGATGGGAAATCAGCAAATGCTGGTTGGAAAGCAATCAGTGGAAGACCCATTGACAATAATAGCATTCTTGTAGGCATTGCTAATCCTACGGCAGAAGGACACGTAATCTGCAAATCACGTGATTTTGTTTCCGGACCTGACAGACTTGATTACAGAGCATAATAAGTGTTGTCCATAGCAAGTAGATGTGATTTTGGCACAATTTTTTTGAAGCATCGCGACTCTGCGGTCGCTCGTTCAATTCTCAACAATTCAGCCATAAAAAAAAGAACCTCTAATGAGGTTCTTTTTTTAATGGCGGGACCGACGAGGCTCTTGTCTTTGAATTTGCTTCACGAAAACCTGTCATTCACTTCACTACTGGGGTTTATTTGGGACATTTGAATTGTAATTAATTAGCCTGTGTTAGCCGACACGTTGGGGTAATAGCGATTTTATACGAATTGACTCAAATGTAACTAAACTACTCTTTTTGTCCACATTCTGTCACCCAAAAGTCCGATATAAATTCGAGCAAATTATAAATAGACAGTTAAAATTGAACAAGTCGTATGGTTATAGTTTTTCGGACACTTTTGAAATTGGTTTTTGTTTTTCTTAATCGCTGTGTTTGGCTTGGCGCTTGAGTTTTACCCGCTTCCCAAAGTCTGAGAATCGGAGCTTTGAAAAGTCCGAAATGTCCAGTTATTAGGACGAAAATGTCCGGTATCTTTCCATAAAATTTTATAAAATCGCCAAGTTTCCTTATTATATTTGAATTACATCCGAGTGCAAAAAGCGGACATTTTATGCAATTTGCTATTCAAAATTTATACCTAGCTCGGAAGAACCCCGCAAATTGTGCCTTTTAGAATTTTAATTATTTTGCGTAATTCTATTATATTTACCCCTAAGTCGGAAGTTGGATTTTGCGTAGGCTGAAGTGAGCGAAAGCGAACGAAACGCCGAAGTAACACGGAGTATAGCGAATATAATTTTGCAAAGCAAAATAAAATGAGCGACTACGGAGTGTGAAGCAATAATCCAATTCAATTTAGAGGGAAATCGCTTCCCTAAGTTTATTTTACAAAGATTTTATCGAAATAAACTCCAAAACTTTAAGATGAGTTTTCTAAAACTAAGTGTAAAAAATATAAGGTGTATAATCCGTTAGAAAAATTTTTATAATAAAAAAACAAAAATCAAATTTGCAATAAAACTTTACAAATAATCAAAACCATGATGAATACATGGTTTTAGACTTGTTTTCATGTAGTAAAAATAGTGCTTTTCGATAAAATACACTTGCAAAATTCTTGAAAAGATTTATACAGAGAATATGAACTAGGTTGTAAGTATTATATACAAGATAACTTGGGGATATGGATAGACTAAACTTAAATATAAATCAATATTTAAGCAGTATTTTATGTGCGTTCATCAGTGTAAGTCAAGAAAAGGAGGTAAATATGGCAAACTGGAACGAAGCTGATCATCCGAGAGATGATATAGGAAGATTCACTGATAAAGGCGGTGGTTCATCAACAAAAACAAAAGAAAGTTACGAAGAAAAAATGCAAAGACGAGCAGAGATTTTGTTCCCAAATACTGAGGAGAAAAAAACAATAAATTCTAATTTTGACTACAAAAATATTGGTCTTGGTAATTTTAACAATGAAAATTTAAGCAGAGAAGATATATTGTTTCCAACTATGAAAAAGAATAAATATATTGAGAATCTAAATGAAACTGATACAATTAAAAGATATCAAAATAATACGTTAGAAACATTTAAACAAAATTTACGGAATAAATCATTAGAAGTTGCACCAACGTGGAATAGCAGTTATAATGCAAAATTTTCAGATTCTGAATTGAAAAAAGCAAGAGAATTTATACATGGTGCAGAAGATTTTGGAGCTGAAGCGTATAAACCAACACCGAATGATGTATGGACAATAGGTTATGGGCATACAGGTCTGGTAGATGGAAAACCAATAACCCCGGGGATGAAAATTACTAAAGAAAAAGCAGAAGAATTATATAGAAAAGATTTTGAAAAGCATATAGTTGGATTAAAAAATATAGAGGTTCCTTTGACTACAAATCAAAAAATAGCTCTTGCAAGTTTCGCATATAACAATGGACCTGGGGTACTTAATAAGGACTCATCGGTAGTGAAGAAACTAAATTCTGGAGATTTTAAAGGTGCCTCCGATAAAATGGGTGAATACATTAAACAGACAAATAAAAAAACAGGAAAACGGGAAGTTTTAAAGGGCTTAATTAATAGACGAGCAAAGGAAAAGAATTTATTTTATACACCTGACGAAGAGTGATATCATTCTTCGTCTTTTTCATATTTACATAAAGCTTCGTATGCTATTTCCCCGTTAGGCCATCCGTCAGGTCCGACACACCAGTAACCATAATAACCTTCTTCATCTGATATTAAATTGTTGTTTTCATCATAAACATATACTTTCTTATCATCAATGCATAATGAGTAATCTTGGCAAAAAGCCGCATATTTTATTAATTTATAATATGCAGGAACGCCATAAATTGCATCTATACGATTATCTTCATCATACATTTTAAACCAGGCAGATATTGAGTATTTTGTTTTTTCTATAGAGTCTTTATCAATATACATATAATCGGTTATTTTTTTCCAATTGCTTGCTTCCACCCTATTTTTAACTTTTATATCTATAGAATTATCTATATTATTATTCATATCATTATGTTCTTCATTATTAACGGATTTTTTTATAAAAAAACCATAACCCAAAAAAGATAAAAACAAAAGTATAGAAAATGATATAAATACAAGCTTTTTCATAAAGTAATTATAACAATTTAAAAATTTAAAAACAATGGATATGGATTACTATTTATATGACAGATTATTAGAAATTATAAAATTTGAACCGTTCTCAAAACAAGATATAACTTCAATAATCGATCAATTATCAGAAGTCCCGTTTACGAATTGTGCCAAAAAGCTTTTATACACTCTCACAAATCGATTCAGGCAATTGGTAAAAACTGTCAGTAAAGCAGAACAGGTCGCAAAATCAAACGGGTTAAGTTCCATAGACGAAATATTAATAAAGGAGGCAATGCAAAATGAAACAGAAAATTCTAAAATTGAGAAAGATTCTGAATAAGTTTACTATAGATGATATTTTATCGATGGATGATTTTGAAGAACAAGAAGTTTCAGAAATATTGTCAGAATTAGAAAATTCAGAAGTAATAAGTAAAATTTCAGCAGAATTGCTTGTTTTATCTCCTATTAATCGTGAATGTCCAGCTATAACCACGACTCTACCATCATCTAAAGGAACTAATTTATGACCGTCTCTTGCATAATGCATATCGTTTAATTTATATAAACCGGGTTTTGGATTTTGTTCTTTAGGATTAAATTGTGGAACTTCTGAGGCAAAGACGCTAACCTGTATATATAAAATGGAAAATATAATAACTACAATATTTGTAATAAATTTCTTGATGTTTTTATTATGCATATTTTCAACTTTTTTCATAACTTCATTGTTAAATTATAACAAATTTTTTATAAATCTAAATGAAATGTAAATGAAAAATAAACCAATTGGATTCGAACTAATTGAAACACAGACTACACCTACAAAAAAACACTTCTTAAGAAGTGTTTTAAAAATGGCGGGACCGACGAGGCTCTTGTCTTTGAATTTGCTTCACGAAAACCTGTCATTCACTTCACTACCGTTGTCGTTCATTACGGTTTTCGGTTACTTCGGGTTCGCTCACTTCGTTCGACTCCACCCTACGCAAATTCCGCAACTCGTGAAAAGGCAATTCTCGCCACTATCATTCTGCCATTAAAAAAGAACCCATAAAGGGTTCTTTTTTAATGGCGGGACCGACGAGGCTCGAACTCGCGACCTTCTGCGTGACAGGCAGACACTCTAACCAAACTGAGCTACGATCCCACTTATTAATTTGTCAATTGCATCGGGCTTTCCCTAACTGCAAAATAATTATAATCATAACAAAAAAAAATTGCAACTGTTTTTATTTATTTTCCTGAGAACTCCTGCATTATATGTAATGCAGATTCATTATTTAATTGCATATACCACTTTCTCTTTTTATTTCAATATATAGTTTTATTTAAATGTTTTCAATGGTTTACATATTAAGTTTTACTAATATTCTTTTTGCAATATAATTAATATATTAAATGAGCTTTAAGAGGTTATTATGAATAAATATTTGTTAGAAATAGGTACAGAAGAACTTGCATATAAATTTATACCGTCTGCAATGGAACAGTTAAAAGCAGAATTTACTAAGACTTTACAAGAAAATGAAATAAAATTCTCAGATATAAAAGTATATGCGACACCTCGAAGACTTGCCGTTATTATTGAAGGACTTGCAGAGAAACAAGATGACGTAGAAAAAACTATAAAAGGACCTATTGCAAATATTGCTTATGATGAAAATGGTAGTCTTACAAAAGCAGCATTAGGTTTTGCTAACAAAAACGGTATATCCCCTGATTCTCTTTTTAAACAGGATAATTACGTTTGGGCAAAAGTACAACAAAAAGGTAAAAATACAAAAGAACTTTTAAAAGAAGTTGTACCTTCAATTATTTTAAAACTTAAAGGTACTCACTTTATGCGTTGGGCTGATTTGGATGTTAAATTCCAACGTCCAATCCGCTGGATTGTTTCTCTATTTAACAATGATAAAGTAGAGATTGAAGTCGCAAATGTCAAATCAAGTAATATAACAAGAGGTCACAGATTTTCTAAAACAGAAGTCATAATTAATTCTCCTGATGAATATTTAGCAGCACTTGAAAATGCTAATGTTATTGCGGATGTTGAAAAACGTAAAGCAACTATTGTAAAACTTGCTAAAGAAAAAGCTAATGAAATTGGTGCAGATATTGTAATGAATGATGACCTGTTGGATGAAGTTACATTTATTACGGAATGGCCGGTTCCTGTTGTTTGTTCATTTGAAGAAAAATATCTTCAAATTCCGGAAAAAGTTGCAGTAACAGTTATGGCTGTTCATCAAAGATATTTTCCTCTATATAAAGACGGAAAATTATTAAACAAATTTATTACTATAAGCAATTATGTAGGTAACACATTTGACAATATAAAAGCGGGAAATGAACGTGTTGTAAGAGCTCGTTTGGAAGATGCCGTTTTCTTTGTTCAGGAAGATACGCAAAAACCCTTACTGGCTTATCTTGATGAGCTAAAAGGTGTAACTTTCCAAAAAGGATTCGGAAGTGTTTACGATAAAACTCAAAGGATTTTAACTTTATCTAAAAATATAGCAAAGAAACTCAATGCTCCTTTATCTTCAGTCGAAAGAACAGCCCTTCTTTGCAAAGCAGATTTGGTTACGAAATTGGTATTTGAATTTACAGAACTTCAAGGCTATATAGGTGCCGATTATGCACTAAGAAGCGGTGAACCAAAAGAAGTTGCAACCGGTATTATGGAACACTATTTTCCATTAAATGCAGATTCGGATGTCGCACAAGGTATTGAAGGACAAATTGTCGGTATTGCAGATAAAATAGATACTGTTGTTACAGTATTTGCTGACGGTAAAAAAATATCAGGTTCTAATGACCCGCTTGGCGTTAGACGTGCTACTTTAGGTATTTTGAAAACAGTTCTTCAAAAAGGCTTAGATATAAATATAACTGAATTATTAAAACAATCAATTGACTTAATTCCTGTTCAAATTGAGGATAAAACAAAATTATTTAATACTATAAAAGAATTTATAGAACAAAGATTGATTGTTTTTATGTCCGATAAATATAAACATGATATCTTAGAAGCTTGTATAAGTGAAAAAGATGTCCTTTCCGATTTGAAAGACTTCACTAAACGATTATCAATTCTAACTGATATTGTTAAAAAAGATAGCTATGCTCAATTCCATGAAGGAATTAACAGAATAATCCGCTTAATTAAAAATGAAAAAGATTTTGCAACTGTTAATGAAGCTTTATTTAACAATAATGCAGAAAAAGAACTATGGCGAGTAGTAAAAAGTATTGATGAAAATAAACTTTCTTACAACGATTTAGAAACCGCTCTCGTTAATATAATTCCTTATATATCAGAGTTCTTTGACAAAGTTCTTGTAATGGATAATGATGAAAAAATCAAACAAAACAGACTTGCTATGCTGAATATAACTAAAAATAAATTTGCGAAAATAGCTGACTTTAGCAAGATTGTATATTAGAAAATATATTTAATTGAATAGAATATTGCTTTGACTCGGTTTTAATTTTCAAATTTAATTTCTTTAAGTCCAAAACCGTTTAAATCAATATTTGCGTCCGTTGAGTCTATTGATATCAATTGTGATTTTTGTTCATCATAGTCAATACTCCATGTACCTAAGAACAAAGGTCTTTCTTTTGTGAAAGCATAAGCATAAACTATCAATCTTTCAGGATTATTCTTATCCCAACCGATTGGATAGATATCCCACATATAATCTTTTAATTCAATTTGTTTATTTTGTCGCCACCAGTATATAATTGCTTCTCTTACAGCAGTCAAGCGTTTCCAGTTTTTTGTTTTAAAGTCATATATTATTACATTCGTTTGCCAAGTTTCATATATGTTAGAACCTATTTTTTCTTTAAATGCAATTTTAGAACTATCCTTTGAAAAATCAATAGGGAAAAGTGTTTTATATTGGAACTGCTGTAAATAATCCATTCCGACAGAAACTATAGGTTTAAAATCACCCTGCATTACATTCGTTTTCAATAAAACATCATAAGCATCACCTTCGTTTGTTTCTATAACATAAGCAGATGAAGAAGTTTGTTGAAATCTCGGATAAAAGAAACTTTGAGTATAAACCATTTTCTTTTTATCGGGTGATAATATTCCGGGAGATGAGACCGTTCTTTGTCCCACTAATTTGGTTAAGTCTATATTTCTTTGTCCAGGTGGAACATTATAACTGACAACTCTAAAATGAGAATCCGGCAAAACGATATCAGGACTATGCTCAAATTTAGGTTCAGGAATTTCAAAGTCTTTTCTCTTTTTATCCTGAGCTAATTCATAATAATCATCAACCGTTACAGGAATATTTGACTTATCTATATTATGATAATGAATTTTTTTAGAGCGCTTAATGTGCATTTTATCTCTGACTTTTTCATCCAAAGTTCTTGGGTCAGGCTCTTTTTGGGATTTTTCTTCTATTTGTTCAAAATCCTTTACTTCAGAATTTAAATATAACGGGTCAGGTAAAGATTTTGCTTTGTCTTTTTTTGCATAACAATCAGGCAGGTTTAAAATAAAGCAAAGAAGCAGAAAAAACAGAAGTAATTTTTTCATTTAATAAGACCTTCTTTTACTGCTTGTATTGTCGCTTGTGTTCTATTTTCAACATATAATTTTTGTAAAATACTGTGTACATGTGCTTTTGCAGTAGAAAGAGTAATAACAAGATTTTTAGCTATCTGTTCATTATTTTGACCTTCTACAATAAGAGCTAAAACTTCTATTTCTCTGTCTGTAAGTCCATACATATTTTTTGCTTTATTATTGGAACTGGCTGATTGATTTTCTTTATTAACAATAGGTTGTTTCTTTACATTGGAAAGAACAAGTCTTGCAATAGCAGGATCAAGCCACGCCGTACCTTCTGCAACTGCCTTTATTGCCGAAATCATTTGTTCTTCAGTAGCACCTTTCATTATATAACCGTCCGCTCCTGCAGCTAATGAATCAAAGACATCATTTTCAGAATCTCTCGACGTAAAAATCAAGACTTTTATCTTTGGGTTGGAATTTTTTATTAATTTTGTTGCCTGTATTCCATCCATTTCAGGCAGACCGATATCCATTAAAACAACATCAGGCAGTAATTTCAATGCCAGTTCTACACCTTTTTTGCCGTTTTCTGCTTCACCTACTAATTTAATACCTTCTGTATTTTCAAATACAAGAGCAAGCCCAAGTCTTACCATTGTATGATCTTCAACAAGCAAAACCTTTAAACTGCCCATACTTTATCCTTTTCTTTTGTTATTACCGAATCTATAAGAAGGAAGAAAAATTCACTGCCTTTTCCTTTATCACTTTCCAACCAAATTTTGCCTCCGTGAGTATCTATAATTTGTTTTGAAAGATATAGCCCTAAACCGGTACTAATTGAGCGTTTTTCTTGTGTACCTTGAGAAAATCTTTTAAATAGTTTAGGAATATCTTTTTTAAATATTCCTTCTCCATTATCTTTTACGGAAAATCTTAAATCATTACCGTCTATTTCAGCTTTAACTTCAATTTTTCCTTCTTCTTGAGTATATTTTACCGCATTTCCAAGTAAATTTATTATAACTCTGCGAATTTCGTTTCTATCCGCATAAACAGGCGCTATATTTAAATTTACAAAATGCTTTTCTATTATTTGTTTTTTTGATTGGGCTAATGGCATAACCTGTTCAATACATTCATCTGCCAATTTTTCAAAATCAAATTGAGTTTTTACCAGTTTTAGTCTTCCGGATTCATATTTATAAACTTCCAACAAAGTATTAACCAATCCTAGCATATCTTCTTGGCTCTTTTTCATTGTAGAAAGAAGTAAATGCTGTTTATCCGTCAATTGCCCCAATTTACCGTTTAAAAAGTATTCTAAAGTTTGAATTGAAGCTAAAGACGGAGTTCTTAAATCATGTGTTAATGTTGCAATAAAATCTTCTCGTAATCTATCCATTTCTTTTTGATAATTAATATTTCTGATTACAAATACATGTTTTGGAGCTTCTTTTTCATTATTTGAAGGAATATAAGAACTGCTTATCTCCACAGGTATTTTATTCCCGTTTACGACATTTATTATGTATATTTCTCTTAAAAGTTTTGTATTTGTATCTTTTAAAATTTCCTGCCAATTGATATCTTGAGTTTCAAATAATTCTTCTATAGATTTCGTTTTTAAAATATTCTCCGACAATCCCCAAAAACTTTCACAAGCAGGATTTATATCGTTCACTTTTCCGTCAATATCCAGAGTAATAATCCCGTCTGCACAATTATCTATTACTGCCGTTATTTTTTCATTCATTTCAATAATATTAGCAGTTTTTTCTTTTACCAATTCTTCAAGATGCTGTGAATATTTTTTTAGCTCCTTGTTCGTTTTCTCTAATTCGTCAACAAGATGAGCACGTTCATAAGCATTTTTTATATTGATAACAAGCTCATCATTATCCCAAGGTTTTTCAATATATTTGTATAAACCTACCTCATTAATTGCTTTTATTGCATTTTCTTTATCTGCATATCCCGTTAATAAAATCATACTGGCATTAGGATATAATTTTTTTGCCTGTGATAAAAATTCAAGCCCGTTCATCTCTGGCATCATAAAATCAGATATAATTACATCACGAGGATTATTTTTTAAATATTCTACTGCTTCATTAGGATTATTATACAAAACAACATCAATAAACCCTTCCAGCATCAACAATGACTTCAATGATGCCGTAACAAGTTTATCATCATCTAAAATTAATATTTTGTATGGAAATTGCATTAAAATACACGCTCCTATTAAAATAATAGTGTAGAAACACAAAACAGACAAATATTTTACAATTATTAAGTTGTGCTGTATGCTTCTTCAATTTTTTTCTGTTGAGCAATTAAATCTTCTATTGTTTTAGTCAACATTAGTATTTCAGCCTCTATAGAAACTATTATTTGAGGAATACGAACATTGCCTTGCTTTTCTGTAAGATTTTTTATTTTTTCTGAGAGCATGCTGCTTTGTTCTTCAGCCTCTTCCCTTGTCATATATTCAGTAGTTCTTTTACAATTTTTTATAGATTTTTCAGAATTATGAATTAATGCAATTACATCATGTTTATTTTTTCTGATTCTTTCCAATTTAGCATTAAGCCCTTTTCTTTTATTTGCTGCCTTATAATCTTTTATGATATCCATTTCTTCCAATTCTGATATTTCTTTATCTATAGGGGCTTTTGCTCTTGAATTAATTATAATTTTAACACTGCCGCCATTTGGATGTTCTTCTATAAAAGTACGGGCTTCCACCAAATCGTTATAATGTTTAAAAGTTTCCTGTTCTTCTTGCGTATAACTTTCCAAAATAAAAGATGATGAACTTTCAGGCATTTCCTCTATTTGTTTTTCGGTTTCATGTTCTTCCGTTTCAAGTTCTGACAATCTTTCTTGACGCTCCTGCAATAATTTACTTTCTTTTTCTATAGTTGCATGAGCATTAATAACAGAATCTGCCTTTGATTTTTTCATTTGGAGCATTTCAATTGTCGGAAATTCTGTATTTAATTCTTCAATTGCTATTTCAAATTCAAATTTTTGATTTTCTTGTTCTTCTATTTGTGCAGATAAAATCTGTATATCAGATTTGTACTGTTCTATTTTCTTTGCCTTCTCTTCATCCGTCATAGAAGCCTTTTCGGGTTTCTTTTTATTCTTTTTTTGAGGAGATTTCAAAGAATTTATTGAATCATTCAGTCTGGTGCGCCTTGCTCTGTTTGAATCTAATGCAATTGATACTGCATCTAATTTAGATTGAAGTTCAGACCTTTTAAGCATTGCAACATATTCAGAATCTTTTTTTAGCTCTTCAAATTTTGCTTCTAATTCGGATTTTTCCTGTTGTTTTTCAGCTATCTCCTGATTACATTTTTCAATAGAGTCTTGTATCCCTGATTTACAATCTTTTATTCTATAATCAACTGAATCAAGCGCATTTTGAGTTTCTGTTCTTTGTACAAATAAACGTTCTAAAAACTTTAACATGTTAACGGCAGAAAGTCTTTTTAATACTTGGTTTTGTGATGTATCGAGTACCTGAGACATTGCATATTGGAATTTTTCTTTGGGCATGTTGTTTTTTATTGTAGGAAACATTGCATAAAATTCATTAAAAGATATTCCTTTTTTTAATTTTCCGTTGCAACAAGAACACGCCTCAACCAGATTTATATCTGTATTGCAATTGTCTTTATCTTCTCTTTGAGGACTAACATGATCAACTGTTTTTAATAGCGGATGCATGTTTTTAACTAATGTTTTTTGTGCCTGCTCAGAATCCTGATGATAAACCTGCAAAAATATCTCTTCACCTTTTAAAAATGACTTTTTAGATGCAATATCCAAAAAATTATTAAAAAAATCAATCTCATCTTTATTTTCTATTCGCTTTGCAACTGCAATTTCCTGAGAGTGCTTTGCATCTGATAATTTTTCAAGAACACTTCTTACCTTGCCTTCTAATCGTCCCGCTTTTGAATTTAAAATTTCTTTAGCAATAGAATCAATTTGAGTTTCATTATATAATTTACAGCCACAATATGCACAATGGTTTGTTGGATTTGTTATTGAACTGATATCATAATTTTTAGAAGAAAAACTTACATTATCTTTTCTAAAAGTTTTCCCTATAAGAAATTGATTATAACTGGGGAAATTATATGAATTATCATTAAAATTAGATTGCCGAGAAACTTTATTATTAGAAATAGCAACATTTCCATTATTACATGAAATGTTTTTATAATAATTAATCGGATTATATTTTATAGCCGTTATTTTCACTATCACTCTCTTAAAATCTGTCATTAGCATAAACAGTTAAAAAAGTTTTTTTTTGTTATTAAATTAATAATATTTAACATAAAAAATAGACTGAACATTAAGTCCAGTCTATTTTTAAATAGTGTATAAATTAATTATGCATTAATTTTATCTACAACACCGGCACCAACTGTACGTCCGCCTTCTCTGATAGCGAATCTCATACCTTGTTCAATAGCAACCGGAGCAATAAGTTCAACGTCCATTACAACGTTTTCACCAGGCATTACCATTTCGCCGTTGAATTTGATTGAACCGGTAACGTCAGTTGTTCTGATGTAGAACTGAGGTCTGTAACCTGGGAAGAATGGTGTATGACGACCACCTTCATCTTTTGTTAATACATAAACGTTAGCTGTGAATTTTGTATGCGGATGAATTGTTCCGGGAGCAGCTAAAACTTGTCCTCTTTGAACTTCAGTTTTATCAACACCTCTTAACAATGCACCGATGTTATCACCAGCAATACCTTCATCAAGAAGTTTTCTGAACATTTCAACACCTGTAACAGTTGTTTTCTTTGTTTCGCCGAAACCAACAATTTCAACTTCTTGACCAACTTTAACTTTACCACGTTCAACTCTACCTGTAGCAACTGTACCACGACCTGTGATAGAGAATACGTCTTCGATAGGCATTAAGAACGGTTGGTCGGTTGGACGATCAGGAGTTGGAATCCAGCTATCAACTGCATCCATAAGTTCCCAAATCTTATCAACCCATTTATCTTGACCACGAGCTACTGTTGGGTTAGCTTGAACTGCTTCTAATGCTTTTAAAGCAGACCCTTTGATGAATGGAGTATTGTCACCGTCGAATTCATATTTTGTTAATAATTCTCTAGCTTCCATTTCAACTAAGTCTAACAATTCTTCATCGTCAACCATATCGCATTTGTTCATAAATACAACCAATTTAGGAACACCAACTTGTCTTGCAAGTAAGATGTGTTCTCTTGTTTGAGGCATCGGACCATCTGTAGCTGCAATAACTAAGATAGCTCCGTCCATTTGAGCTGCACCAGTAATCATGTTCTTTACATAATCAGCGTGCCCAGGACAGTCAACGTGTGCATAGTGTCTTGCATCTGTTTCATATTCTACGTGTGCTGTAGAGATGGTTATACCTCTTGCTTTTTCTTCAGGAGCTGCGTCGATTTCATCAAACTTTTTAGCTTGAGCTTTACCAACAGCTGCCATACAAGATGTGATTGCTGCAGTTAATGTTGTTTTACCGTGGTCAACGTGACCTACAGTACCAATATTAACGTGCGGTTTGTTTCTTTCAAACTTTTCGCGTGCCATGAGTTTAAACTCCTTTTTCTTTTTTATTTTCTACTTGTCTGATTTTGTTTCTTTTAAATTTGCCCTTGATGGGACTTGAACCCATGACCTTTCCCTTACCAAGGGAATGCGCTACCTCTGCGCCACAAGGGCTCATTTCATATATTTAATATGGGCAGAGGTGGATTCGAACCACCGTAGACTCGCGTCAACAGATTTACAGTCTGTCGCCTTTAGCCACTCGGCCATCTACCCATATTCATAATATTTATAATGTACAAAATCTTAAAATAGCCGGTGATAGGAATCGAACCTACAACCTACGGTTTACAAAACCGTTGCTCTACCGTTGAGCTACACCGGCATATCTCTTATGCTAATTTGTATAATATATGGGACATAACTCATTGTCAAGAAAAATTTATTTATTTCTGTTTATTTTGTCAAAAAATTATCTCCTCTTTTCTATTCACAAACTATTTAATGTTATTGTATAATAACTTTGGTAACTATTTAGAAAGTACCAATTCAAATTTCTTGATAACTCTAAAAAAAATTAAATGAAATTTGAATGTCATGCACTAAAAAGTGAACCTTTTCATGGTTCTAAGGCGACAAAAAAATAATATATAATCACCATAATTTAATGTATAGGAGATATAATATGGCTAATGTTTTAGAAATAACTGATGATACATTTGAAAAAGAGGTAATTAATCAGCAACAACTCACTTTGGTGGACTTCTGGGCGACTTGGTGCGGACCTTGCAGAAAATTATCTCCTGTTATTGATGAATTGGCGACAGAATTTGACGGCAAAGTTAAATTTGTTAAAATAAAGGCAGATGAAAACATGCAAACTGCTCAAAAATATTCTATTAGTGGAGTTCCAAGTCTTTTAATTTTTAAGAACGGTGAACCTGTTGAAAGAATTGTTAACATCGTACCTAAAAATATTATCGTTAATACACTAAATAAACATCTATAGGATTTAATATAATGGCTTTTAATGAATCAAACAATTCCTTTTTTAGTTGGGAAGGTACTATTGGAAGAAAAGACTATGCAATAAACATGTTTATTCTTGTTGCATTGTTTATTGGCTTATCGCTGATAAATTTTGATGTAATTGCACCTGAAAAAATTACTAATAGTATATTATTATTCATTGTCGGATTTTTAAAATTCATTATTGTTATGTCCGTATTATCTGTTATATACAGACGAATAGCTGATTTTTCAATTGGACGTTCGTATAAATTTCAAAAAATTGCTAAGTCATCGTTCGGAATATTCATTGTATTCCCAATATTATATTTATACATTGTATTTCCTTTCTTAATGTTTATGCCAATTATAGCTAATTGTCTTGCATTTATATCTCTTATACTCGGAGTAATAGGAATTATTGTTTCAATAATTATTTGTTTTATTAAATCAAAATAATGTTTTTCGGTTATTGTCATTTATACAATAATATTTTATACTCTTGTAATAAATATGAAGGATAAAATTATGAGTGATGATAGGTTATTTGCATCTAATAACGCAATAGGCAGAAAATGGTATGTTATTAATATAGTATTACTTGCAGTTATTACAGCAGTTACAAAGTATGTTTTATGTACATATATTATTCCTTATACAACTTCCGAATTATTTAAAATAATTTCAAAAGGCTTGTTATGGTTATTTTATGGCGGATATATGATTACATTCTTTTCACTCATAGACAGAAGATTATTTGATGTTTTCGGGACACGAGATGCAAAAGGCTATAGAAATATATCTGCAATTATAGGCTTTGCTATATTTTGGCAAATTTTTACAATATATTGTCTTGTGAAAAAGCCCCCAATTCCATTACCAATGGATATTATTGTTCTTGTAGCAATTATACTAGATGTTGTATTCTTTTCAATTGTTATTACAATAGCATTCATGAAAGGACAAATTTCCGATTTGTCTTATGAAGAGTATAGAAATAAAATAAAATATATGTAATATTGGATAATTATAACCTTTGCCAGTAAAACGGTCAGTTTTATTTTCTTACGCAATAGTTCTTTTGCTAAAAAAGATGAATAAGTTAAAATATATGATATAATTATATCTATATTAGTAGACAGAGGAATGAAAATGCCGAAAAAATACATATATTTTGTAGACGTAACAAACAGAGACGGAGTACAAACATCAAGACTCGGTTTAGCAAAACTACAAAAAACAATAATAAACTTAATGCTTGATAACATAGGAATTACACAATCAGAATTTGGGTTCCCTACAACAAGGCATGAAATAAACTATCTAAATGGCAATCTAGAGCTTGTTGACAGAGGTGTTATTACTAAGACCAGATTATCGGGCTGGATGAGAGGCATAGAAGAAGATGTTCTTTTGTCTTTTCAAAATGTTCCCAGATTAAAATATATTAATTTATCTGTTTCCACTTCAGATCAAATGATAAAAGGTAAATTTGGAGGGAAAAAGACCAAAGATGATATTATAAAATCAACTAATAAAGCATTAGACACAGCAAGAGCATGTGGTGCTCAATCTATCGGAGTAAATGCCGAAGATGCTTCAAGAAGTGATATTGAATATTTAATTGACTTTGCACTTGAAGCAAAAAAACACGGTGCGGAAAAATTCAGATATTGTGACACTTTAGGCTATGATGATCCAATTAGTGCTTATGAAAGAATTTCCAAAATTGCTCAAGCTACTAAAATGGATATAGAATTACATTTTCATAACGATTTAGGCATGGCTGCAGGCAATTCAGTAATGGGTGCAAAAGCAGCAATAGATGCAGGTGTAAATGCATACATCAATACTGCTATAAACGGAATGGGCGAACGAGCTGGAAATGCTGACCTGATATCATGTTTACTTGCTGTTTTAAAATCCAGCGGCATGAAGGGGAAATATGAAATAGATCCTAATATTGATTTATCAAAAACATGGAAACTTGCAAAATATACAGCTTATGCGTTTAATGTTCCAATTCCGATAAACCAACCTGCAACAGGTGCGAATGCATTTGCTCATGAATCCGGTATTCATGCTGATGGAGCACTAAAAGACAGACTTAATTATGAATTATATGATTATGCTGAATTAGGCAGAGGAGAACCTGAAATAGTTGAAACAGGCCGAATGATTACAACAGGTGAATATGGCGGTATTAAAGGGTTCAGAAATGTTTATGAAAAAATGGAAATAGAATTTCAAGATGAAGATGAAGCAAGAAACATTCTTGAATTAGCCCGTTATGCTAATGTTCATACCCAAAAGCCTTTAACACAGAGTGAATTAAAATTTATATATTATTATCCTGATATCGCTGCAAAGATAATGACTGTAACACCATATTACATGCCAACTGGTAATTTAAAGAAACGTGTTGATAATAACTTCATTACTCAACCGCATTTATTTGTATAATATTTATTATTATAATTTTAAATTTTCAATTATAGCCTTGATGTTTGGATTTTGTATTCTGTTTAGAGTCGTTTCAATATCCTGAGAATCAAGACTATTTAATTGTTTCAATGATGTTAATGCCTCACATAAAATAATTTCATCATTACTTTGAAGTAATGCTTTTATTTGGGGCACAAGCAAACTTATATTAAATTCTGAAATCACATGCAATGCAGATAAAATTCTGTTTTTAGAATCAGATGACAATTCTGCAGCTATATACTCTTTTTGTTTATTCCAAAATTCTGAATTTTGACTCTGTAATAACTTCCAAACCGCAGAAATTTCATACTTAGTATCTTTATCCTCATCAAAAACATATTCCTGATTTTCACAAAACATATTAAATTTTGAATATGCATTTAATAATATTTCTGCTATTTTTCCTGAATATTCATTTTGTTTGTTATTTTCGTTAATCAAAATATTTATAACTTCATACAATTCGAACTGAAAAATATCAGCTAAAGGCAATATTTCTCCTAATCCGGATAAAATATAATCAATAGTATTTAATGCCTCAGATTTATATTTTGAATTTAACAATGAAACAAGACTTTCCATGTAAGGAATTTGTCCTGCAATATTTTCAGGCATTTTAGAGGTATTCATTGCATTAAAAATATCTTGAAAAGGAAACTTTTGACCGTATGCACAAAAGAATTTTACTGACTTTAATTTCTCAAAATCATCATCGGATTCAAGGTTATTTAAAGCTATATCATAAGAAATATCATCCCTCATTTGTCCTAATGCCTCTGCAGCATTATAACTTAATGCCTCATCATCACTAAATGCATATTTACTCAAAGGCTCTAATGCGACAGTGTCAGGAATATAATAGAAATACTTAGCAGCATAAGCCTTTTGAGCATTTGTACCTTTTTCAAGTAATTCAAATATGTCATCTGTTAAGTCTTGATTGGCATGTTTTGCCAGTATATTTGCAAATAATTCATCATAATATATGCAATAAATATCAAAAAACTTTATTATATTCTTAAAATTATCTTTTGAAACAGCTTTTTCTATCCTTTTACATATATTATTTCTTATAAAATCAAAAAGATAATCAGACTTATCGACAAGCATTCTATATAACTCAACATCAGCGGTATTCACCAAATATAATGCCGCATCCATTGCTTTTGCTTCGTCTTTACCTGTTAATGCTTTTAAATACTCTTCTTTTTCCATACAACAATTATAAAGTTAAATTATTATATTGACAAGAAAAAACCCCGAATAATTTCGGGGTTTTTCTTATCTTTTTATTTATGTTTATTTTTTATAAACATATTCTTCTCTTGTTGTAGTTGTTTTAGTTGTAACATAGTCGTTATCTAAACTGCAATCAACTTTTAATTCAACAAAGATATCTTCATTAGCTCTAGCTTTGTAGTTTACACCAGGTGTTAACCAACCAGCTAATAAACCAACACCGGCACCGGTTGGGAAGCCTATAGCCATACCATCACCGGATCTTCCGTTGTGTTCACCTATCGGAAGACCAATTGCAGCGCCACCGATTGCAGCACCTGCTACTGTGTATTCTAATGGTTTTAACCATTTGTTTTCAGTTAAGACACCTTCGTCATTATTTAATACTCTAGCTATAAACGGATATTCATGACCGTTCGGGAATACCATCTTGAAGAAGTGTAAGTATACTTCTGTATTTTTGTTAATCCATTTTTTATCTCTTAATTCTTCAATTGATGCATATAATTTTGTATTTGCAGGAATTAATAATGTTCCTTCTTTTGTTACTACATCTTTTTTGAAGTAGAAAGGAATAACATCACCGATTTGGTGTTTTGTAGAGTTGAATGAATCAACAAATGATACTTTGAATACGTTCTTAGCTAAAATTATTTTTCTCAAGTTTGTAATGTTAACTCTGTCAACAACTGCTCTACCCCAGTCATCTAAGTGTTCAACAGATAATAAATATTCTTTAGGTTCTGATGGTTCTTCAACAGGAGCAGGTTCTTCAGCTTTATATTGATCTTCTACTAAATTTAAAGCTCTCATTAATCTAGCCAAAAGAACTGCAGCTTCTGCTCTGTTTAATTCTCTGTTTGGATTTAAATATTTTTGATCAGGGTAGTTAACATACAAGCCATATTTAATATCTTTTGCAACTTGACGAATATCCCAATCAGGAATATCAAAAGAGTCTGCAAATTGACTTAATACTGCTGTATCAACATCAGTATCTTTTGTAATGTGGCTTAATATTGAATATGTTTCTGCCTTTGTAATAAATCTTTGTGGTTTAAATTCACCGTCAGTATAACCATATATTAAACCGAATTGGTCACCTCTTGCGATTGATTGATAACCAAATGTTGAACGATTAACGTCATAATAATTTGGTTCTGTATTTATTGGAGCTTGTGCTAAACCTAATGCTCTCAATAACCATTCTGTCCAATCAACCCTCGGTACTAATTCCAATGGTCTGAATGTACTGTCACCATAAGTTGGAACGATGTTCTTTGTAACAACATCTTCAATTTCTTCTGCTGCCCAGTAATCATCTGGAACATCAGTATAGCTTTTTGCCAATGCAGAAGAAACACTTGTTAACAACAATGTTACGCTAAGGAAAATTGTTGCCAAATTCTTTTTCAAATTCATGTTTACCTCACTTAAACTATATGTTTTGATATACGTATTCCACAATATAAAAAAATTATATGTTAAAATACTTTTTTAGGCAACAAAACTACAACCAATAATGTAGAAAAATTAAATGTTTATATACCATATAAATATTAGATTATATATTTTAATGTATTTACTGTATGGATATTCAAACCATAAAAATTTAGAATAATTTTATTAACTTTTTTAAACATTCACGTTTAATTTTTTTATATATCGTGGAACTAAAAAATTATTATTTAAAAGAGGATATAAGTATGAAAAAGAAATTATTGATTTTTACTTTGGTTTGCTTATTCGCTGTTCCTGCTTTTGCAGAACAACAAAATGATACTGACAAAAATAAAAATATTTTTTATCAATATGTAGTAAAAAACAAGACCCCTGAAGTAACAGCAGACTACATAAACAGTGTTTATGAACTTGCAAAAACACAATATGAAGAATTCAATACTAAAGATGCAATAAAAACGGCGGAATATTTAGTTCCATTAAGTGAAAAATTTTATGGAAAAGATGCTGTCGAAACTTTAAAAGCAAGAATAATAAGAGGGAAAATAGAATCTGCAATTATTATGGCTAAAGAATCAAAAGAAGATTTTAATTATGTATTAAATGCAGCAAAAAAGAATAATAATGCAGAGCTTACACAAGATGCTTTATCAGGACTTGCTAATTTATACATGACGCTAGAACAATCTGCAGCTTCTTTAAATTATAAAAAACAAATAAAATATGATAATCTTTCCGATAAATATTATCAATTTGCTCAAGATTATGCAGGTTTACAAGATAATAAAAAGGCATTGGAGTACTACAACAAGTTCTACAATGAAATAAAAGGAAAAGATGATTATAATGAATATTTATATCATAAAGCACTGGCTACATTATATTTAAACCAAGGTCATTTAAATCAGGTTGCAAAAGAGATTGCTCAAGCTCAGACTATTGCGAGTACTTTTGATGATCAAACATTAAAATGGACTCAACTCGAAATAAATTATTTAAAATTCGAATATTTTAAAGATACAAATAACTTAGAATTAGCTAAACAGAAATTGGATGAAACAAGAAAAATATTTGCAGGCGAAACAAGAGATGACCTTAATATATTTTATTTAGATTACTATGTAAATAAAAAAGACAAAGCAAATTATACAAAATATTTGAATAAAATTAAAAAGTCTTATGAGTCTTATCCTGATAATTCTGTCGGGAAATTATTCTATCAAGAATACGAAATTAATTTGGCTCAAAGAACAGGAGACTTTCAAACTGCAGATAAAATTTCACAGAATATATTAAAGCAATTAGAACCATACAAGGAAGACATTCCTGTTTTATATGCTAAATATTTAAAGAGAGCTTTTGAAAACAAAATCGCATTAAAGGATACAATTGCCGCAAAAGCATATTTAGATACAGCTTTAGAATATTATCAGAAGTCAATTCCTATTAATTCTTATGAATATGCTTGGTTAAACATTGCATACGGTGATTTCTATTATTCAACAAAAGATTTTAATAAAGCTGCAATACATTACAATAAGGCTTTAACATACGCACTCAATGCTCAAAGAGATAATGATGCTGCAGTTTTATACAGAAAACTCGCCTATACAAGTTATAAAAAAGGTGATAATACAAATGCTAAAATATATATAGATAAAGCTATTAATAAAAATATTTTATGTTATGGCGAAAGTTCTTCAAAAACCTATGATTCTAAAATGGATAAATACAGATTGTACAAAGACATGGGACTTGAGAATGAAGCTAAAACACTAATTAATGAAATTAATAATATAGTAGAATACGTAGGAATTACCGGTGATAAAAAAGTAACGGGCAGAGATGCCAATATAGAAAATGCCAAAACAGCTTTAAATGAGAAACATTACGAAAAAGCATTGGAATATACCGATGAAGTATTAAAGAATTCTGATGATAAGGCAGAAAAACGTGAAGCATACGGGCTATATTATAATATATATAACGAAACAGGCAATAAATTTAAGGCATTTAAATATAAAAAATTGGGACATATAAAAAAATAGAAAACATAAAAATAACCCCGAACAATAAACTGTTCGGGGTTATTTTTTCCTATTATTAATCTTTTCCGGTTACTGCGTTGTAACAATCATCACAGATTGTTTCATATCCAGATTGATTTCCAAGCGGTCTGTATTTCCAACAACGTTCGCATTTTTCCCCTTGAGCTTTTGTTACATATACATTATAACCGTCTTCAGAATATTCATTCATTATATCTTCTGGTTTTTCAGATACAACGAAAGCTTGAGAGGTAATAAATATATTGCATAGCTCTTTCTCATATTTCTTGAGAACTGCAGAATTTTCGGTAATTATATAGACTGCCGTTTCTAAAGAACTTCCTATTTTCTTTTCTGCTCTCATTGGTTCAATAGCTTTTGTTACTATTTCTCTTACCTTTAATATTTGACCAAATTCTTGTTCTAATTCAGGATTATTCCATTTTTCAACAACTGTCGGCCAATCAGAAAGCAATACACTTTGTAACCCCCCACGCTGACATTCAGGCATATTTTGCCAAATATCTTCCGCTTGATGAGGCATTACAGGAACAAGTATTCTTGTTAATGCTTGTGCCATTTCATATAATACAGTCTGACAAGCACGCCTTGATAAAGATTTCTTTCCGCTTGTATATAATCTGTCTTTTACAATATCCAAATAGAATGAACTTAAATCAACTGCCGCAAAATTTTGAAGATATTGGAAATAACGATAAAATTCATAAGTTTCAAATGCATCTGTTACATTTTCTATTAAAATATTTAATTTATGAAGTGCGAACTTATCTATTTCTTTTAATTCCTCATATTTTACATAGTCTGTTTCAGGGTCAAAGTCGAATAAGTTACCTAGCAAAAATCTTGAAGTATTTCTTGTTTTCTTAAATATTTCAACCAGCTGGCCTACAATATTATTACCAATTTTAATATCATTTTTGTAATCAACGGAAGCTGCCCAAAGTCTTAAAATATCCGCACCGTAGTTTTTAATTATATCATCAGGACGAATATAATTTCCTAAAGACTTAGACATTTTTCTGCCATCTTCACCGAATACAAAACCATGAGTTAATACCTGTTTATACGGAGCATGTCCTGTTGTCGCAACGGCTGTAAGTAATGAAGATTGGAACCAACCTCTATGTTGGTCTGAACCTTCAAGATACATATCAACAGGCGTATGACCTAATTCTTCAGAACGTTTTTCAACAACTGCTCGCCAAGAAACACCTGAATCAAACCAAACGTCCATAATATCTTTTTCTTTTGAAAAATGTCTTTTTCCGCATTTAGGGCATACAAATCCAGCAGGTAATAATTCTTCAGCCGTATGATTTACCCAAGCATCAGAGCTTTCTTTCTCGTATATTTTGGCAACATTTTCAATTGTTTCATCCGTACAAATAACTTCACCGCAATCTTCACAATAGAATATCGGAATAGGTACCCCCCAAGCTCTTTGTCTTGAAATACACCAATCTGTACGGCTTTCTACCATATTTCCTATTCTGCTTTCTCCGCTTGCAGGAATAAATTTTGTATTTTTGATTGCTTCCATAGCTTTATCACGGAATTTATCAACTTTTACGAACCATTGAGGTGTTGCTCTATAAATAACAGGGTGCTTACATCTCCAACAATGAGGATAACTGTGAGATATATCTTGTTTCTTTAATAAAGCGGAATTTGCTTCGAGTTTTTGAATAACAATTTCATTTCCTTTGTAATAAGGAACTCCTATCAAATCAGCATCATCGAAATTAAATTCCGGAACATTTTGCCATTCACCTTTAGAATCTAACGGTGAGAATGTAGGAATATTATATTTTTGGCAAACTTCCCAGTCTTCAAGACCATGTCCCGGAGCAGTATGAACACATCCTGTACCTGCATCAAGCGTTACGTGGTCACCTAAGATTATTTGACTTTCTCTGTTATATAAAGGATGGAAGGCTTTCATATTTTCAAGTTCCGCACCTTTTAGATTGCCTATAACCCTAATATCTGCTTCTTCCCATTTAACATCCTTTAAGAAATTATTCAATAATTCGGTTGCAACAATATAATTTTCATTTTTATATTCAAATACGGAATATTCAAGCCTTGCATTTAAACATACAGCAAGGTTTGAAGGAATTGTCCAAGGAGTTGTTGTCCATATTACAACATATAAATTTTTGGTATTTTCAGAACTAATTAACGAATAAACTTTATTTCTGTCTGTTTCATTGAATTTAAAGCGAACATATATACTTGTTGAAGTATGATCAGCATATTCAACTTCTGCTTCTGCAAGTGCTGTTTCACAAGAAGCACACCAATAAACAGGTTTTAAACCTTTTTCAATGTATCCTTTTTTATACATTTCTCCAAATACTCTGATTTGTTCAGCTTCGTATTCAGGAGCAATTGTTAAATAAGGATGTTCCCAGTCACCTAAAACACCGAGTCTTTTAAAAGCAGCTTCTTGACCTGCCAAACTCTTTTTTGCATATTCACGGCATAACTGTCTTAATTCACCTTCAGTTACGGAGTGTCTGCCACCTTTTAAATTTTTTACAACGGCATTTTCAATCGGCAATCCGTGAGCATCATACCCGGGAACATAAGGAGTATAATAGCCTCTTTGTGATTTATACTTATTTAATATATCTTTTAAAATTTTATTTAATGCAGTACCAACGTGAATTTTGTCGGAACTCAAGTACGGAGGGCCATCATGCAATACAAAAGATTTTGATTTGTTTCTTTGTGCAAGCATCTTTTCATAAATTTTATTTTCTTCCCAAAACTTTTGCGTCATAGGTTCTTTTTGAGTAGCATTTGCTCTCATTTCCAAAGTCGTTTTTGGTAAGTTTATACTGTCTTTATAGTCCTTTTTCGTCGTTTCCGTCATATTATCCACCTGTTATATATTACCTTGTATTATTTTAGTATAAACAAAAATAATAGTAAAAATAAAACAGATTAATAAAATAACGTTTTATCTGTCCAGAATAAATTCTTTATAAAAAGCAATCATTCTGCCCCAATTTTGTATTGTTATAAACTCATTATCCGAATGCATTAATGCGGCTTCTTCCGGAGTTAATACACATGGTAAAAATCTATAGGTATTATCTGAAATTTCCGCATATTCCCTTGCATCAGTTCCGCCTAGAGTTAAATATGGGGCTACTGTTATATTGGGGTACAATTTTTGAATATTTTTTATAAGTTGTTTATATTCATCTGATTTTATATTTGATGATTTACAAGGCTCCATATAGCTCAAATATTCGACATCAACCTGTTCATCAGGCAAAGTCTTTTTTATAATATTTGAGATATGTGTTTTTATATCTTCTGTTGTTTGTCCCGGTAAGATTCTTGTATCTATCAATATTGATGCATCTTTTGATACAGCATTCCGAATAACTGATGCTTCTATAACCGTAATTGCAGTTGTTGAATGTATTCTTGCATTGTCTTCCTGTGTTTTTGATAATTGATTATACAAAAAAGGACTTAAAATAGTTTTATTTGATAATAAGAACTGTGTTAAAAATCCGTAACTTGCATACGTTTGATTATAATATTCACTAATCTCTTTTGACATAAACGGTTTAATTTTATTTTTATTAAACGCAAGTATAAGTTTTGCAAGTTTATCCGTTGCAAGATTATTAGCAGGACTTGAAGCATGACTGCCCTGTCCGTAAACTGTAACTTTAGTTAAAAGTCTGCCTTTTTCGGCAATCCCGACAAATGCGTATATTTTCCCGTTTTTATTAACGATTCTTCCGCCTTCATCCAATGCTGTATTAAAACTTATATTATTGTTTTTAAAATATTCAATAGTTTTAGGTGCCCCTTCAATAGAGCCTGTTTCTTCCGCTTGGGAAAAAGCAATATATAAATCAGCCTGAGGTTGAAAATCTTTTTTCAAAAGTTCATTTGTTGCTTCTAAAATAGCAAAAACAGAACCTTTATCATCTATTGTTCCTCTTGAAACTACTTTTTCATCATTAAAAAATCCGGAAAACGGAGGATATTCCCATTTCGTTTCATCTTTTACACCTACCACATCATAATGAGCAGACAATAAATTGGGTTTTAATTCAGGATTTACCCCCTTATATTTAATTACAATATTATAATTATTAACATAATTTACTTCACATTTTTCAAAAATTAAAGGATATGTTCTTTGGATGTATCTTATAAATTCTTCAAACTTACTAAAATCGGTTGCACTATAATCCGGATTACTGATTGTTTGTATTTTTAATCCATTGCTAAAATGTTCCAACGCCTCATTTGAAGGAAGTTCTATATTATCGGGAAGCGTAAAATTATATTTCCCCATTGAATTAATATCCTTGACTGTTTTAAAAAACATCAAAGCAACAACAATGACAACACAAATTATAATCATACAAACAAGTTTATTCATAAAGCAATTATAGCATTATTTATATTATGCTACAAATTGTCTTGTTACTTCCATTGTATGAGGGAATAATGTTGAATATATTTCATTTATCTTTGTAGGATTAGAATCAGCCAATGTTGAAAAACATTCAGCAAAATTTTCTCTGAGTCCTTCTCTTGTTATATCTGTTTCGTCAATGCCATCTTCAAAATTAACACCTTCAATATAATGTTTCAGGTATACAATCATTTCTTCAAGATTTTCACCGCAAACTTCTGCATTTTCATCTTGAAGCATTGAATGAATAGCTTTTAAATCCTGTAGATATGCTTCTTTAAATTCATTAGTTGTTGAATACTCTTTATCAAGCAAATGTCCTATTTCGTGTGTTATTGTATCTCCGCCTTGAGAAACAACATCCCCCTCAAGGCGTGTATTTTTTCTTTTATGATTATCTTCTACAAGAACTATTGCTCTTTCTGATTTTGAAACAAAACCGAATGCATCACGTGCATATTTGTCTAATTTTTCTTGAGTTCTGGTAAAAGAATCAGGCATATCAGAATCGGCATTTTTTAATATTATGACATTATCAAAATTTGATATTGCTTGATTTGAAGCAGATGAAAACTTAGTAAGATTTTCTATACTTTGAAAAATATTTTTTTCAAATTCTTCACTTACACCTGCAGCTATATAAGCTCTTTGTTCCGATATTTGTCTGTTACCGATACCGTTTACCATTAAGTCAATTCCCTTATGCAACTAAATCTAAGTCTCTATCTAAGTCCATATCTCTGTCGAAATCTAAATCTCTATCGAAATCTAAATCTCTATCGAAATCCAAATCTCTGTCGAAATCCAAATCTCTGTCGAAATCCAAATCTCGGTCAAAATCTAAATCTCGGTCAAAATCCAAATCTCTATCCAAATCTTTTTCAGCATTCGGTTGCTGTCTATAAATTACCGGTTGATAATTGACGGCATTAAATCCAACTGTTGACATAAAAACTACCTCCACTACTATACTTACATTTTTATAAACACATTTTTTGTAAGCGAATTTCAACATTAAATTTTTTTGTTACAATCGTTAATAAAAGAAGGAGTTGTATTAAAACAACTCCTTTTAGATACTTTTATATAATCCAATATTGCAACATACCGCCATTTCAACAACGCAGTTTCGTTGCTCACTTATTATTTACTAAAATAATCTTTTTAATAGACCTTGGAAACCTTGACCGTGACGAGCTTCATCCTTAGCCATTTCGTGAACTGTATCATGGATTGCATCATAGCCCAATTCTTTTGCTCTTTTTGCAATAGCCATTTTTGCCGCACAAGCACCTGCTTCTGCTTCTGCTCTCATTTCTAAGTTTTTCTTTGTTGACGTTGTAACAACTTCGCCCAATAATTCTGCAAATTTAGCAGCATGTTCAGCTTCTTCAAATGCATATCTCTTGTATGCTTCAGCAACTTCAGGATATCCTTCTCTTTCTGCTTGTCTGCTCATTGCAAGATACATACCTACTTCTGTACATTCACCGGCAAAGTGATCTTTTAACCCTTGTAATACTTCAGCATCAACATCTTTACCAACTCCGATTACATGTTCTGTTGCCCAGCTTAATCCTTTTGTATCATCAACTTTATTAAATTTATCTGCACTGACTCCGCACATAGGACATTTATCAGGTGCTTTATCTCCTTCAACAGTATATCCGCATACGCTGCATACAAATTTTGCCATGTTCTACCTCTATCTTTCCTTTTGTCTAACTATCTGATTATACTATATTTTTTTAATTTTTAAAATTAATAATTAATATCATTTACGAGCAATTATTACACGTTCTATTGAATTTAAATCTTTATCGATATTTATTACCTTGTAGTTATTCTGTTTAAATATAGAAGCCACGGCTTCTATTTGATTAATCCCGAGTTCAAAAGCAATATAACCATTTTCGGTAAGGTAATTTTCTGCCTGCTCAATAATTTTTTTATAATACTCTATTCCCAGTTCATCATTTGTAAACAATGCATTTGCAGGTTCAAAGTCTTTAACTTCCGTTTGAAGTGTTTCTTTATCCTTTAACGGTATGTACGGAGGATTTGAAACTATTATGTTATAGCTTTTATTTATATTCTCAAACAAATCTGATTTGAATATATTTAAATTATTCAGAATATTGTGAAAAAGTGCATTTTTTTTAGCCATTTCTATTGCATTCAATGATATATCCACAGAATCAGCCGATATAAATTTGTTTTCCAGCATTAATGTAATAGGTATACATCCGCTGCCTGTACCTATATCAAGAATATTAGGATTTTCAATTTCTTTTGATATTTCCAAAACATCCTTAACTAATATTTCTGTTTCAGGACGGGGAACTAATGTTGAGTCATCAACAAAAAATTTTCTGCCGCAAAAATATGCCATACCAATTATTTGTTGTATGGGTTTGTGCGTTGTTACTCTTTCTTTTATAACTTTCCATAGTTTTGAAATTTGCCAATCTTTTAATGTTTTACCGAGCATAAAATCTTTATATGTATAGTTAAAAAGAGTATCCAGTGCAAAATCAACTTCTGCCTTTGCCTCATCAAACGGGAAATTATATTTTAAATATGCATCAATATATGGTTTTCTGTACATTTGGTTATTGTACTACATGACTATAATAATATTCAATCATTATTACTTTTTTCTTGACCTTGAGATTTTGTTTAAATTATTATGTTTTAAAATGATACGATTTTGAGGTTTTTATAATGCCTGATTTAATTTTAGAAAAAAATGTAAATGTAAGATATTCAGAAATGGATTTTGATAAAAGTTTAAAACCATATTCACTTTTAAATTATTTTCAGGACATTGCAAGTGATAATGCAGAATCATTGGGATTCGGATATTCTTACATAACACCTAAAAATCTTATGTGGGTACTTATAAAGTACAGAATAGAGTTTGACGAATACCCTACAGATAATGAAATGATTATTTTAAGAACACAACCAAGGGGATATAATAAAATCTTTGCTTATCGTAATTTTGAAATATTGTCGGGTAATAAGCGTCTTGTAAGAGCTTCAAGTGCTTGGTCGCTTGTCAAATCAAATGATATGTCTATTGTCAGTATTGATAGTGCAATAAATAGTCCTTACCTATCCAAATTTAAACAGAGTGAAGATGACTTATCATACTCCAAAATACCTATAATAACCAAAGTCGATTTTCAAAAAGAATTTGAAGTCCGATATAATGATATAGATGTTAATCATCACGCAAACAACGGAAATTACATTGTTTGGGCACTAGAACCTTTAAGTTTTGATTTTAGAATTAATCACAGACTAAAAACCATAGATATGGTTTATAAAAAAGAAATAAAATTCGGAGAAAAACTAATCTCACAGGTTCAGTTTTTGGATGAAATCACAACTATACATACATTAAAACATTCAATTACAAATGAAGATTTATGTATGCTTAAATGTGAATGGAAAAAGGTTACACCTTAATCCTTTCCCATCCTATAAGACTTTTACAATCAGCTCTATGACTGACAGCATTTAATGCTACTGCGGATGTCAATGCACAAACTTCCGTACCTACATAATTACCATAATAATCCCAATATTTTACAAGGTATTTATCCATACTTTTAATTATTTCATTGTCATTTTCTACAGGATTTTTTGAATAAAAATTTGAAAACAGATTTACCAAAACACTAATAATACTCATCTTTTCGTTCCTTTCCTTTTATGCTTTTATATTAAAATAAATATATGACAGTATAGGACACAATATAAAACGTTATGGAAATACGGCATAAAATCAGAAAAGATATACAAGAACAAGGAATTTTGTAACATTTTTTAAAGTCGTGAAACTTTATTTCTTATTAAGAGTCTAATAACCGTAAAGGAGGATAAACAAATAAAAGATTTTATATTATAATTAGGATAATAAGGAGAGAGTTGTGAAAAAAATATTTAAAAGTTTTGCTTTAGTTGCATTAGCCTTAGTAATAACAAGTATTACCTGCTGCAAAAGCAATACCGCAATGGCGGAATCAGATGCTATGTTATACGATATGGTTTGGAAAATTGTTAATTCAAAATTCCTTGACCAGACAAATAACGGACAGGATTGGAATAAATGGCGCCACAAATATGATGATAAGATAAAAACACCGGAAGATGCTTATGTTGCAATTGACACAATGATTGCAAGTTTAAATGATAAGTATACAAGATTTGTACCGCCTAAAGAATTTGAAGAAGAAAAAAGCATGATAAAAGGTTCTTTATTCGGTATAGGAGTCCAAATCGGACTAAGAGACGGGAAAGTATTAATTATTTCGCCAATAGAAGATACTCCAGGTGAACGTGCAGGTTTACTTGCTGAAGATGAAATTCTTGAGATAGACGGAGTTTCTACAAAAGACATGTCTATTGATAAAGCAGCAGATAAAATCAGAGGGAAAAAAGGTACAATCGTAGAACTGTTAATTAAAAGAAAAGATGTACCTAATAAACTGTACAAAATAGTCAGAGATGAAATAGAAATAAAATCAATATCTCAAAAAGTTCCTAATGACATTAAACTTGATGACAAAATAGGTTATATAAGATTAAGTTCTTTTATGGGCAGAAATGTCGGTAATGAATTTGAAGACTTAATGATTAAATACAAGAATAAAGAAGGTATTATTATTGATATAAGAGGAAATACCGGCGGACTTTTAAATAATGCAATACAAATTTCAAATTTATTTTTAGACAATGAAGTTATTGTAAGTACTGTTGACAGAGACGGATATAAAGACATATCCAAATCAAGTAAAAGATGTTTTTCAACTCAACCGCTAGTTGTTCTTATAAATAAAGGAAGTGCTTCTGCAAGTGAAATTATGTCAGGTGCATTAAAAGACAATAACAGAGCAATTCTTGTAGGTGAAAATACATTTGGGAAAGGACTTGTTCAAGAGGTAAAAAGTCTTGCTCCATTTGGTGCAGGTTTAAATATAACTGTTCAAAAATATTTAACACCTAATGATACAGATATTAATAAAAAGGGTATC
Organism: bacterium; assembly: GCA_017470245.1. GTDB lineage: Bacteria > Cyanobacteriota > Vampirovibrionia > Gastranaerophilales > Gastranaerophilaceae > Avigastranaerophilus. Next base: position 50,198 of record JAFUEV010000072.1, read on the forward strand.
GCTCCTGATATAGAAGTCAAACTGACAGAAGAAGATATTAAAGCTAAAAATGATGTTCAATTAAAGAAAGCAGAAGAAGTTCTTCTTCAAATGATAGCAAATGAAAAAATGTCTGCTAACCGTTAAGTTTTTGATAAATAATCTGCGCAGCATTTAATACAGGATCAATAGCTGGAGAATACGGAGGTGAATAAGGTAAGTCCAAATTCATAAACGACTCCAGCTTTGTTTTACTTAAAATTGCAGGAAGCACCGTATTTATTCTCTGGTTAACATCACCTTCACCTATACCTTGCAGCCCAAGTATTGTATGTGTATTTTTATCTACTATCATTTTTAAAGTCATTGCTTCAGAGTCAGGCATATAGCCTGCTTTGTCACGTTTTGTAACTATTGCATATTCAGGCTGAAATCCCAATTCAACAGCCTCTTTATAGCTTATACCGATAATTGATATTGTATATTCAAAATATTTTGTAATTGTAGAATTGAGAATACCTTCAAAAAGACAATTACCTCCTGCAATATTAATTGCGGCACATCTGCCTTCTTTATTTGCTGTTGAACCTAACGGCACCCAAGTATGCTTATTTGTAACAAGATTATAATTATCTGTACAATCACCTGCAGCATATATATTATGATTTGAAGTTTTCATTGTAGTATCGACTTTTACGGAATTTTTTATTCCCAGTTTTATTCCGCTGCCTTCAAGAAAATCAGTATTAGGTCTGACACCTGTTCCAAGCACAACGAAATCTGTTTCTATTCTTTTACCTGACGCTGTAATTACTTCTGCAACTTCATTATTTTCATTTCCTTTAAATGCAATAACTTCTTCTCCTGTTAAAATATTAACCTGTCCGGGATTTCTTCCTATTATATAGTCTGTAACTCTGTCTGCAAGGTCTTTATCAAACATCTTTAATATTTGCTGATTTCTTTCTATTAAAGTTACATTTAATCCGTTATTTACAAGTGCTTCCATAACTTCTATAGAAATATATCCCCCGCCAAGAAGCACCGCTTTTTTAGATTCATACATTTTCTGTTTGATTTTTATACCGTCATCTATCGTTCTTAAAGTAAAAATATTTTTTAAATTTATCCCATCAATTTTCGGTATAACAGGAATAGCTCCTGTTGCAATTACAAGAATCGTATATGGAACTTCATATATATTATTGTTTGTTAAATCCTGTATAAGTACAGTCTGCTCATCAGGATTAACTTTTACACATTTTTGATACAAATGAATATCTATATTTTGTTTCTTAAAATCTTCGGGCGTTCTTATTATAAGTGTTTCAGGACTTTGAATAAGATTTTCTATAAAATAAGGCAATCCGCAAGCTGAATATGAAATAATATTTTCCTGCGTATATAAATCTATTTGTACATCAGGTTGTTCTCGTCTTAATTTTGCAGCAGTTTTTGGTCCTGCTGCTCCGCCGCCTATTATTACTACTTTTTCTGTCATATCTTTTCCTAAAAAATCATTCGTTGTATTTCTATACCGCTAATATTCAATAGTTCTTTTTCTAAACTAAGTTCAGTATCATTATTATCTGTTTGTAACAAAATAATTCCCGTTGAAGAACATAAAAAACCGGTGTTATTTATACCTATACGCAATTTAATATCACAATTATATTTTGATAAAATTTTTTGAAATTCCAGTGAATTTTCTTCTTTATCATTAAGTTTTATTCCCGTAATTACAGTCATAATAATTACTCTCTTATTTCAATTTTTTTTGATTCTTTATCTTTATCCTGTAATTTTGGTAATGATATTTTTAATATACCTTTTTTCAATTCTGCATCTGCTTTTGAGGAATCAATTTCATAAGGGAAATAAAGTGTTCTTGAATAACTTCCGAAACGAAACTCTGATTTATGATACTTATGTTTTTCTTCTTCTGTATCTGATGAAGTTTTATTTGCCTCGATTTTTATACAACTTTTATTTATCTCGATATTAATATCTTCCTTATTAATTCCGGGAAGCTCGACTTTTACGCAATACTTATCATCATACTCTTTTACATCAACCGGCATTGCCATACCGTTTAATTCCTGATGAAAAATATATTCGGGAAATAAATTATCAAAGTTTCTTTTTATAATTGAATTAATATCTTCATTTAATGTATTTAAAAAAGTATCGGGCTTCTTTATTAAATATTTCATTTTAATTCCTCCTAAAAAATTTCAATATCATTTTTTAGAGAAAATAAATATTTAGCATTACCCGATACTTTAATATTAATATCTTATTTTATTTCTTCATCTTCTGAAATATCACCAAGTTGTTGCTGTTTTAATTTATTAACAACCGAGTCGACGAGGAAATCATATTCTTTAATATTTTTTATACTTTCCGAAAATTCTTTCACAAGCATTTCTTCCACCATATTTCTGATTTCTAATTCATCTTGTAAAAATTTATTATCGGAAATAACAGAATCCAAAAGTCCGTCTTTCTTATTCCCCGATGAAAATTGAAGCCAGTCTAATATTGACTTATTTTTATTTGCATTTTTATCTGTTTTTGAGCGATTTATATTGAACATTTTATGTAAATTTCTCCATTTTTAAATCGAACATCTCGGATTTCTTTAACATTTTTTCCCTTTATATATGATAGAACATTTTCCACTGTTTGTACAGTCTTGACCTTCTCTAACAGGTTATACAATACAAGGTCATGAATTAATGAATTATCTTTTAACATCGGCAGTTCTTTATCCAAGATTTTTTGTACCATATCGGAAATATTTGCCGTAGAATTTTTGATTGGATTAGTCATGTTAATCGTTTCTGATATACCTGACTGAGAATTTCCAGTTTTACTTAAATATTCCAATATTACATTCTTTTTATCACACATGACTTTTTCCTCTACTTCCTTTATGTTCATCTTTTAAAAGAATACTCAATTTCTTAAATTTACCGAAATGAATAGAATGGTTACAAAACTTAACATAAAAATTATTCTGGGTTGAAATAAAGAATGTAAATAAATGTTACCTTTCTTTTATTGTTTTCTAAAGTTTTTTTAGCAAGTTCCGAAAATAAAAATATTCGGATTAATGTAAAAGTGTGTTTAGCACGGGAAAAGGTGTAATATGACAGATATTTCAATCGGACAATCTTTTAATGTTGGAAACGAAAGCAAGATTAGCTCACAAAAAAGCGATTTTGAAAAACTAAATGAAGAATATAGTGCCTTTAAGCAGAAAATGGCAAAATCCGACTTTTCTAATTCTCCTGTTGCCTTAAAGCAAGAACTTTCCATATTGGAAAGAATGAAATCGTCTGCCGAAAAAGCAGGATTAGAAGATAAAATACAAGAAGTCGAAGCTAAAATAGAAGCTATAAAATCAACATTATCTAAAACTGAAGTAAAAACAGGCAGTATTTTTTATAAACCGGTTTTACACACAAAATCATCCGGTAATCGCAGTGATTTTAATGAAATAATAAATGATTGTAAAAATTCGAGAGGCGAACTGGATGGTGCTTCTCAAGCTATTATATCTGCATTTGGTGATGATTACCTTACACAAATGCCATCTTTATTGAGAAAATGCAGAAACGGAGAAGAAAATATTTCACAAAATATGGTTGATTCCATAACAAAACTTGCAGGTGCCGGATTTCATCCTAATATAATTAATAATTTAGTGGAAGAATTTGCACAAAGCCCCGATGGCATTCTTGGAGATAAAATACTTCCGGAAGAAACTGTAAGCAGATTTGTAGACTTAAATTCCGCAGGATTAAAACAACATGAAACAATAAAACTAATGAGATTTTTAAAAAGCGGATTTGAAGATTCCGAAGCAGTTAAAAACTCTGCCGTTCAAATGTATAAAAGCGGAATTGATATAGATAAAATTACAGACATTATTCATACTTTGAGTATTTTAAATCCTACAACTGGTAAAGCTATTGTTTCATCTGCAGCTATGAATTCTGTAGTAAATGTCAAAAATTCCTTATCAGTTACAAGAAAAAATGACAGAAAAGAAATTAATAATCCAATCAATAAACTTAATGTTCAAACATATCATGTAGGTACAAATCTTGTTATTACTCATAAAAACGGCGAACTAAAGATAATAGATACTTCTAACGAAGAGAATAATGTTCACGATATGGAAGAATCCTATGAGAATATGTTAAAAGAACAGGAAGATGATATTTGTGTAAAATTTGCAAAAAAATATCATGACAAACAAGGTGAAATAGATTCAAAGTATGTAAGGGTTATTGGAAATTTAAGACGTAACGGCATTTCTAACGGACAAATATTAAAATTAACCGATTTTTGCACAATAGGAAGTATAATTAATAAAAATCGTCTAAATGCCATCAAAGAATTGAAAACAGCAGGTGCACTAAGTGATGATTTACCCGAAATATTATCAGCTATTTCTCAGGATGAAAATGGAGACCTTGATACTAATACAGTACAAGTGGCATGTGAACTTACTGATTCAGTAATTGGCGGTAAAGATGTTGCTCTCTTACTTCCCAAAATCCAAAATAATGAAAAAGTGAAAGATTTAATTATTTATTTGGCACAATTTAAAAAGGATAGAGAATTTTTACACCCGATTGCTAATTTATTGAGAGCCCCCGATAATAGTGTTGATGAAAATGCTATTGATTCCATTTATAATTTGGCAGTAAATTTCTTTATTTCTGAACATGGTTCAATGTCTGAAGAAAATTTTGCAATAAACACAGAAGCAATCATTAACACTGCTTTAACTCCTGACACAAAAATTGTTGATGATGAAGCAGCCGGAATAATTTCCATTATGTGCAGAAATCACGAAAGTCCGCAAAATATATCAGATGGACTCAATATTTGCAAGGATAAAGATGGTTTCGTAAATAGTGATTTAGCTGAAGTCTTATGGGATTTATGTCTGGATAAAACATCATTTGAAGATATACAAAAAGTTATTAATTCCTGTAAAACGAATACGGGAGAAATAAACTCTAATCTTGCAAAAGCTATTATTGCTTTTTATGACAGCGGACACAAGTCCGATGAAATAATCGCAATGGTAGACAAATTACATCAAGCCGAATAATCAGAGAGCACAAAACCCATATTTTCAATTTCTTTTTTGAGATGTGGGTTTTGCGTTATTAAAAATTCTTCGTAATTATGTTGTTTTTCTTTTGGTATACTATTTGCATAATAAGGATGAAAAATAACCTCTGTTACGGAGTTTTCTTTTTTAATTTGTTTCAATCCGTTAATTATAGATTTTTCATCCATATATCCGGTATATAGAACCCCTATAAAATAATCATTTGTTTTTATTTCATAGTTTATAAGTTCTTTTTCATTAATATATGTATATGTATTTAAAAGGAGATTCTTTATTATATTAACAGGGAATTTTAAACTTAACACTTTATTGGGAACAATATACGGCAGTTCCTTTTGTGTTCTTATATAACCTATTTTATATTCGTTTGCAAGTTTTAAAAGCAGATTAAAAATATCAGGAATTGCGTGAGTATGAACATGAGAATCTATATGGCTTATTTTGCAATGTGCCATAACTTTTTCAATTTGAGTTCTAAACTCTTTTTCTAATTGATTAAGAAAAATTTTTTCTTTTGATTTTATTATCAATTTTTGGTAGCTGTTTTGAAAAAATCCTTCTGTATTACATAACAAATTGCAGTCAGAAAGACTTTTTCCTTCCATAATATTGAAATGGAACCCTATATCAATATTTTCAATTTGAGGAACTATTTCTTTTATAGCGTGTTCAAATCCCGTCATATTGGCTAAAAGGCTTGTAGAAGTTATTATGCCTTTTTCAAATCCTTTTTTGATTGCAATGTTGTTGTTTTCGGAATATCCGAAATCATCTGCATTAATTATTACTTTTTTCATTTGCATAATGTCCGAATATATTTTATTATTTTATATAATAGCATAAAAGGTGGTTTAGGTATGACAGTTCCAATATTGGCAATAGTAATTCCTTGTTATAATGAAGAAGATTGTATTGACCGTACAACAAAAAGATTAATTGAAGTATTAAATGAACTGGAAAAAAATAATGACATATCTGAAAAAAGTTTTATTTTCTTTGTGAATGACGGAAGTCAGGATAAATCATGGGAATTAATAGAAAAATATAATAAAGAGACTAACGGAAAAGTAAAAGGTATAAAATTTAGCCGAAATTTTGGAAATCAAAAAGCTATTCTGGCAGGATTATTGGAATCTTATAAATATGACGCCGATTGTTTTATAACTCTTGATGCAGATTTACAACAGGATGAAAACAAGATAAAAGAATTTGTAGACAAATACAAAAAAGGAACCCAAATAGTCTGCGGTATAAGAAATGACCGGAAAACCGACGGATTCTTTAAGAAATTTACAGCACTTACTTTTTATAAGTTTATGAATCTTTTAGGGGTACATATAAAAATAAATCATTCTGACTACAGATTAATAAGCCGTGAAATCGTTTCCGTATTACAAACATTTCCCGAAACCAATTTGTTTTTAAGAGGAATTTTCAATGAACTTGGCTTTAAAAAAGATTATGTTTATTTTGATGTAAAAGAACGTTTTGCAGGTCATACAAAATTCACACCATTTTCTCTTTTTACGCTTGCTATTAACGGAATAACTTCTTTTAGTATTATTCCGCTGCGTTTTGTGACGGTTATAGGATTTTTAATGTCCTTTATAAGTATTATTATTGGTATACATTCATATATTATGAAATTAATAGGAAATTGTGAGGCACCAGGGTGGCCTACGTTGGCTGTTACAATAGGAATAATAGGCGGTGTACAAATACTATGTATAGGAATTATAGGAGAATACATAGGTCAACTTTTCCAAGAAGTTAAAGCTCGACCGAGATACATTGTTGAGAAAGAATTGGGTTAAATATTTTCCTTTTCCAGCCAAACATAAGTAGCAGGTTCTTTTATTGTATAAAGAAAAGGATTGTAGTAGGTATTGCATTCTTTTTGTTTTAAAAGAAAAGAATTTATATTATTTATTTTTATTTTTATATCGTTCAAATAATTAAAAATATTCATAATTCATACTTCCTTAATAATTATGAAATATACAAAATCAGATTGTATTCCTCTGAAGGATTATATTTTGTTAAAATATTATACTTGTGTATAATATATATATGAAAAATAAAATCTTAATAACAGATGATATGCCAACATGGCTTGCTTTTCACACTATATTAATCAAACAGTTGTACGGAGAACTGTTTGATATAACAACGGCAGCTTCAGCAGCTTCTGCATTAAGTATAGCACTTGAGAACAGAGAAAGTCCGTTTTCAGTTGTTATTACTGATTTACAAATGGAAAACAATTATTATCCAAAACTTGCAGGAGAATGGTTTGTCGAAAATTTGCAAACTATTCCTGAATATAAAACTTCCAAAATTATTATGATTTCAGGTATGTATAATATTGAACAAATCGCTCAAAAATATAATGTTGAATGTATATCAAAATCAATGATTGTTCAAAATAAGCTATTAATGAAATATATGTTTGAAAAATTGATGCCATTTTTAACTCAAATGTAAGTTTTTATTTTTCATTTCTATCTGCAAATATGATTTTTACGGATTTTTTTAATAAAAGAACATTCCTATTAAATTTAAAAAATAGTTTGTTTGTGTTAGTATAAATTTGATTATGGTTAATTTAGACATGTCGAAATATTCAATAGTAACACTGGACGAAGTACATTCAACAAACGGATATGCTTTAGAAAATATGCGTTTTTTAGATGATAAAACAGTCATATACACGCAGCATCAATCATCCGGACGTGGTCGTTATAACAGAAAATGGCTCGGCGATGATTCGGGAAATATATATATGTCCATTGTTTTAAAGCCGGATGAAATTAATGAATACCCTTTTCCAAATCTTACACAATATTTATCAGTTGTTTTATGTAATATATTGCAAAAAGATTTTAATTTTAATCCGGTAATTAAATGGCCAAATGATATTCTTGTTAATCAGTGTAAAATTTCGGGGATATTGGCAGAATCATATATGGAAAACAACTCTATTAAAGGGGTCGTTTTAGGTTTGGGATTGAACGTTAATTTAAAACAAGAAACAATAGACAAAATTGACCAAAAAGCAACATCTATATCTGTCTTAAAAAACAAGTATTTTGATTGCGATAAAATTATAAGAAGAATTTGTGATGAATTTTTTGACGGATATGAACAATTTGTAAAAAATGGCTTTCCATATATTAAAGACGAATATATTCAAAGATGCTTCTTTATAGGACAGAATATACGAATAAGTGAAAACGGTGAAAAGAAAGAGTATTTTGCTGAAAGCATAGATGATAACGGATTTTTGACAGTAAAAAATGAGTTTGGTAATAGAAGTAAGATAATAACAGGAGATTTGCAATGTTAAATGAAGGTTTAGCAACAATGGCAACAGGTATGGGAACTGTTTTCAGTTTTCTCATAATACTTTGGTTTGCCGTTTCATTAATGGGCAAAATAGTAGGATATTTGAATAAAATATTTCCGGAAGCTGCTCAAACAGTTACAAAAGCAGTAAAAAAAGTTTCGGAGGATGTTGAAGTTGCTATAGCAATAGCAGCTGCTAAGATAGGTAAGTAGATAATATATAGTTTATAGAGGGAAATAAAATGGCTAAGAAACAAATTAAAGTTATGGATACTTCTTTTAGAGATGGTTTCCAGTCAATTTATGGGGCTAAAGTTTTAGTAGATGACTTTATTCCTGCACTTCAAGCTGCAGTTAATGCAGGTATTAAACATTTTGAAACAGCAGGTGGTGCAAGATTTCAAGCTCCTATTTTCTTTTGCAATGAAAATGCATTTGAAACAATGGATAAAATCAGAGCTGCAGTAGGTCCTGATGTAAAATTACAATCTTTAGCAAGAGGTGTAAATGTTGTAGGTTTAAATTCACAACCACGTGACGTTATTGATTTGCACGCAAAAATGTTTGCGAAACACGGTGTTAATGTTATCAGAAACTTTGACGCATTAAATGACGTTAACAATCTTATTGATTCTGCAAACAGTATAAAAAAACACGGTTTACTCCATGAAGTTACAATCACAATGATGGAACTTCCTTATGGTTGTGAAGGTGCTCACGATGTTGCATTCTACGAAAGAGTATTAAGAAATATATTAGATTCAGGTTTACCATTTGATTCATTAGCATTTAAAGATGCATCAGGTACATCAAATCCGAGAAAAGTATATGCAACAGTTAAAATGGCACGTGAAATTTTAGGTCAAGATGCACATATAAGATTCCATTCACACGAAACGGCAGGCACAGGTCTTGCAGCATATTTAGCTGCATTAGAAGGTGGTGCCGATGGTATCGACCTTGCAATGAAACCTGTTTCAGGCGGTACAGGTCAACCTGATATTATTTCTATGTGGCACGCTTTAAAAGGTACTGACTATGAATTAGGACTTGATATTAAAAAAGTAATGGAAACAGAAGAAATCTTTAAAGAATGTATGAAAGATTATCCTATTTCACCGATTTCATTAGCAGTAAATCCAATATTAATTCAAGCTCCGTTACCTGGTGGTGCAACAGCTACAACCGTAAACCAATTAAAAGATATGGGAATGCTTGATAAATTCCCAAAATTAATTGCTAACATGAAAGAAGTTGTTGAAAGAGGCGGTTTTGCTACATCAGTAACTCCTGTATCTCAATTCTATGCTCAACAATCATTCTTAAATGCAATAACAGAACATCCTTGGGAACAAGCTAATCCGGGTTATGCAAAAATGCTATTGGGATATTTCGGCAAAACACCTTGTGAACCTGATCCTGAGCTTGTAAAATGGGCTGAAGAAAAATTACACATGCAACCAACTACAGAACACGTTGTTGATTTGAATGAAAAAGATCCTGAAAAAGGATTAAAAGCTGCAGAAGAAAGATTAAAAGCAGCAGGACTTCCTGTTACAGATGAAAATTTGTTTATAGCAGCAGCTTGCAAAGACGGTAATGTTGATAAAGGTATTGATTTCTTACTTGGAAAAGGTGTTGTTTCAGTTGATAAAAGTGCAAATAAAGCGAAAGCTCAAGTTGCAACAACAACATCTTCAGACGGATGTACAGTTACTGTTAACGGTAAAAAATATGCAGTTAAATTCCAAAACGGTAAAGCTGTTGTTAACGGCAAAGAATATACTGTTGATGTTAAAGACGGTATTGAGGAAACATCATCAACTTCTGCTGCAGCAGGTGAAGGTGTAGAAGTTAAAGCTCCTATGCCGGGTGCTGTTTTAAGAGTTGAAAAAGCAGTTGGTGACAGCGTTGAAGAAAATGAAGAAATTCTTGTTATAGAAGCTATGAAAATGGAAACACCTATAAAAGCACCTAAAGCAGGAACTATTACTTCAATAACAGTATCACAAGGTGATAAAATTGCTACAGGTCAAGTAATGGCAACTGTAGGTTAGGAGGTTGAATATGCAATTAACAGACGGATTAGTTGAATTATGGCATTCGACCGGTATATATAATTTTATTCAAACGGCACAAAGTCAGGTTGAAGGTACAGGAGTTGAGCAATTTCTTGCTCACTTCGGTCAACCGATAATGATTCTTGTATGTTGTTTCTTATTATGGCTTGGTATCAAAAAACAATTTGAGCCGTTATTGTTGATTCCTATTGCTTTTGGCGGATTACTTTCAAATATTCCAATGCCATTAGGTGAAGAAATAGCAGGTCCTAACGGATTTTTAGGTATAATCTTTGCCGCAGGTATTGATAAAGGATTATTTCCATTAATAATATTTATGGGTGTTGGTGCAATGACAGACTTCGGTCCGTTAATTGCAAATCCTAAAACATTGTTATTAGGTGGTGCAGCACAGTTTGGTATTTTTGGAGCATTGCTTTTGGCTCTTGTTTTAGGCTTTGATATGCAAGCAGCAGGCTCAATAGGTATTATTGGCGGTGCGGATGGTCCTACTTCAATATATGTTACAACAAAATTAAAACAAGAATTATTAGGTTCAATTGCAGTAGCAGCATATTCATATATGGCATTGGTTCCTGTTATTCAACCGCCAATTATGAGATTATTAACTACAAAAGAAGAACGTAAAATTCAAATGACCCAATTAAGAGAAGTTTCAAAAAGAGAAAAAATCGTATTCCCAATTTTGGTACTTGTTCTTTGTACAATATTCCTTCCTTCGGCTTGTCCGTTGGTTGGTGCACTAACATTTGGTAACTTATGTAAAGAATGCGGTGTTACAGATAGATTATCAGATACAATGCAGAATGCATTAATTAACATTGTAACCATATTCTTAGGTTTAACAGTAGGTTCTAAATTACAAGCAGACCACTTCTTGACAATTGAAACATTAAAAATCTTATTACTCGGTATCATTGCATTCTCTCTTGCAACAGCAGCAGGTGTAATAATGGCAAAGATAATGAATTTGTTCTTAAAAGAAAAAATCAACCCGTTAATAGGTTCGGCTGGTGTATCAGCAGTACCTATGGCTGCACGTGTATCAAATAAAGTCGGAATGGAAGAAAATCCTCAGAACTTCTTATTAATGCACGCTATGGGTCCAAATGTTGCAGGGGTTATCGGTAGTGCCGTTGCAGCAGGTGTATTGCTATCATTGATTGCACACTAATTTATTTAATTTACACAAAAAAGACCTGTTTTTATAATTAAACAGGTCTTTTTTTCTATACTCTTCTATATTTTTCAAAATCTATCATTTCTGTTGATGCTTGATATTCGTCTCGAACTGATTGTGGTGGTGTTGTATACATTATTGTACCACGTGGGAAATATGTATTTAATACATCCATATTATCTGTTGTTCTTCTATGACTATCATAGTTTGGTACCCTATATGCAGGACAGCCAAGTGATGTATTATAACCGGTTGGATGAATTACGGTTTCTTTATTATATGCTTGGTCATTTTTCCCATATTCTAAACCAAAAACATATCTGGAATATCTATTACCATTATCATATGAATAAGAAACTAATTCATATCCTGATAATGTTGAACCGGAGCCCCAGGTATTAGCTTCACCAAGAGTATCACTCTTTGAAGTATTTGTTCCTGAGCCAAGAACCATGTCTAATGGCTCTTTACGTGTCGGAGGATTTGAATTAAAATCAATTAAAGTATATTTTTTATTATCTGTATCAAAGATACCTAAATAGCGTGAGTTTTCTAAATCTACAGTTGTGTTATTATCATGACCCGAACGACTATTCGATACCGCACCATTTCTAAGTTCTTGACCACCGGAATTAACATGAGAATATGCAACACAAGATAGAACAAAATTGTTATAATCTATACCTGAATCTTGCAAATTATCTCTATAATATTGCCAAATAGGGTTGCTGTCATTTTGTTTGTATACATCTGAATTAGAATTAATATTAGGTTGCAATTTTGATAAAGTACTTGAATCAGCTTGATCTAAAAAATCTAAAGCTGCATTTTGATATTTTATTTGTGTATTGTAACCTTCAAAAGCTTGTTGGAATACTTCACGACTCATGCCTGTTTCAGCTAAACCCAATTGGTCATAGTATTGATTTGCTTGAGTTACTATCATAGAATCAGGAATTTTACCGATTTCAAATACACCAATACTTTCATAAAGCTTTGTTTTTAAATCATTAAGTTCATCTATAGTATGTCTTTGCGTAACTTCACTTGCACCAAGGGTTGGTAATCCTTTTTCATCGTATAAAGTAACATCGGATGCTTTTGGAGTTATACCTGATAAATCAATATTATCATTTTTTACTTTAGTTTTCCCATCTAAACTTTTATCACCATCCCAAGAAAAATGAGCTAATGCATTACTTATTTCTGCGACAGAAGGTTTATCACCTAAATCATATCCGCTTTGGGTAAAGATTTCTTTATTATTTTCATATATCTGTTGATATACAGATTCCATTTCAACCGTATAATTTCCATTGTCTGCAGTAGCTTTTATGCCATATTTTTCAGCAAGATTATCGGTAATTGATTGGGCAACGGAGTTAAAATATTCTTCATCCTTTGTCATATCACCCCTATTTTCCCAATATTCATTTAAATTTAATGTATTTCCGTTAATAGGAGTAGTAGAATCAAATTGTCCGTTTGTTGCATATACTTTTGCTTCTTCTTCTGAAACGGTTTCGCTGTATAGTTTATTGCCTTGAGCATCGTAGTGAATTAACATGTTTCCGTCTAATTCGGTATGATCTTCGTTCTGTTTTGCTTCTTCAAGCATTGCTTCTTTTGCTGCTTTAGCTTCTGCAGCTTTTTGTGCATCTTCAGCTGTTTCAATTGCCGTATCAACCAATTCCTTGCATGCTAAAATGGTTGGATCATCACCCGTGTATTGGCTCAAAGTTTCTGCCTCAGCCTTCAGGAAGTCCATTGCATTACTATCTGTTCCATCAATAGCTGCTTGAATATTTTGTTCAAGGTTTGAAGCATAGTTGATTGCAGCTTCATTTGGACCTTCTGTCTCATTATTTCCTTCATTTGCAATTAAATAAGCAGCGCTTAAAGGATTATCAGCTGCATTTTGTTCTTCACTTCCTTCAGCTTGTTGTTCGGCTTCCGCTTCACTTATTTCCCTATCAACTTCTGCTATTTCTGCGTCAGTTTCTTCTATTTGTTCATCGAGTTCTGCAATTTCTTCTTCTGCTTCCTGCATTACAACTTCTTGTTCATCTTCTGTTTCATTTGTTCCTATTGCAGCTTCATCCTCTTGTTGTCTTGCATCCAATTCTGCTTTCGCTTCATCGTAGGCTGCTTGTGCTGTTGATAATTCAGTTTCTTTTGTTGTCAATTCATTTTGAGAAGAAGTTAAATTTCCTTTAGCAGTATCCAATTCACCGTTTGCTGCTGCCAATTTAGTATTCGCAGCATCAAGTCTGGCTTGTGCTGCATCTACTTTTGCTTGGGCTTCACGAACTTTTTTTTCTGCTGCAGCAATTGCTGATGCCTTTTTAGGATTCGGTTTTTGCTGTTTTTTTCCGTTTACAGTTTCAGTTATTGTATCAGGTAAACTATGAGCTGCTCCAAGTTCAATTTTAGCAGAAGCCAATTCGGCTTTTGCAGGACCCAAATCATTTGTTGCCATATCAACTTCACCTTGTGCTGCATCAACTTCACCTTGTGCAGTATCAACTTCCCCCTGTGCCGTATCAACGTTATTTTGAGCTGCGTCAACTTCACCTTGTGCTGCATCAACTTCACCTTGTGCAGCGTCAACATTTGATTGCAACATCATATCATCAGTATCATCATCGTAACTACTTTCTATTAATGAACCTACGGTCATTGAAGCAAATTCTAACTCTTGTTGTTTTACCGCTTTTTCATTGTTATATGTTTTCTTTTGATAACTAAGATCAACCTTTTTTGAGTTAAGTCTTTCTATATCAGTATTCTGACCAACTCCGTTTACTTTGCTCATATAATATATCCTTTTTGTTTATTTATACATATCGGCAAAAATATAAAAACTCTTTAATCCTTTAATATATATATAAAGTTTTTTTAATTTTAGAAATTTCAGAATTCTTTAAAAGATTAACAAAATTTAAAAAGAGAACATTATAAAAATACACCTTTTATATAATTCAATTATACAAGTTTACTTATACTTTTATATTCTTTAACATCAGTCGGATATGTAAAGGTTATTGCACCTGTCGGGAATAATGTCTTTAATTTATTATCAGTTGCCGTTTTGTCAATTTTTCCGTTTTTATATACAGGTGTAAAGCCCAAGCAGCCCCAGGTATGTTCACCCGTTGTATAATGGGCTACTGTACTTTTGCTTCTTGCATTACTGTTACAACTTTCCAAACCATTTATTCTTCTTGCATTTTTACCCATTTTTGATGAATAATATTGCTCACCTATTTGTTGAAATCCCGATAATGTTGCGTGTGAACCGTTTTTATTTGCTCCTGCTACATTACTCATATCTCCTGACCCTGTTTTCATAACAGAGCGTTGTATTTCACCTGTATTTAAGTTTATTAAATAGTACCTTTCTTTTTTAGATGACTGAGTTGTATCAAATATACCAAGATATCCTGTTGTTTTATATTTGCTGTCTAAATTATTATAGCCTTCTATTGCCATTTTAAAAACATCATAATTCATTCCGAGCTTCTTTAATCCCAATGTTTCATAAAGTTTTTGCGGATCATTAAGTTGACTTTTTATACTTCCGATAGCTTTTGTGGAAGATGTTGCTCCTGTTGATGATGTTGAAGAAGAATCAGATGTTTTTGAACTGCCTGTTGTTGCTGTTCTTGAAGATGTTTTTGTTCTCTTCTTTGAACTGCTTTTTGTTGCAGAACTTGTTTTTCTTGATTTAGATTTACTCGTTGTTTTAGTTTTTGTTTTTTTGTCTTTTGAATTAGTTACAAGAGTTGTATCAGTTTCTTTTTCGCTGTCTTTTGATGTACCGGCATTGGATTTAAATGTTATACTTGTTGGTGTTGTTGCATAATTAGCTGCATTATTAATATCTTTCAGTGCTTCATTAGCATTTTTTACAAAATCGTCATAATATTTATATTTGTCTTGGTTTGAGGAATCCTTTTTATTTCTATTAAAAAAATCTTTAATTTTACTAAAAAGACTTGTTCCGCTTTTCTTTTTTGATTGTGTATTATACTCATTGTGGTGAGAACTATTGCTCGATTTTTCTCCAGCAATACTCTTACTGAATATGGAAGTATTATAATCTTTTGTGGAATATCGTTTAGAATTACTGTCGTTGTTTTTTATAGAATGTGTATGTTCTAAATTTCTACCATGAATCCTGTGCATAGACATAGAGCTCTCTCTTTCTTTTTTATTTCCAAGAATATAAAGTTTTTTATTCCGTTTGAAATAATAGTTCTTAGGAGCTATTTTATTAATTAAAACGAAAGGGAACTTTCCCTATAAGGAAAGCCCCCTTTTTTCGTATAAAAATTTTTACATTGAAATATAAGAATTAATTCTGCTTGTATTTGTAACAGAGTATTGTCTTTGACAACATTTACCGCCTGTTGAATTACCTTCAATAGTATAGACTACACCGTTTTCAACTTTAACAACAATACCTATATGTTTAGCCTGTCCTCTTTTTGTATTAAATACAATTAAGTCACCTGGTTTTGCTTGGCTTGAATCTTTAAATGCTTTTCCTGCGCTTTGTGCAGCACTTAGAACATTAGCACAAGTGCTCTTTCCGCTGCAATTTTTATACCAATCAGGCAAATTTTCTTCACCGTATGTTTCAGAAAGTACAGCGTGTACAAAATCTGCACACCATAAACCGTTTACAAAACCTTTTCCTGTTAATTTTTCTACCTGAGCTTCTGACATTCCTAAGTATTTCATTGCATTTTCAACAGTTTTTGAACTGTCACCGGATGCCATATATTTAGAATTATCTTTTTTATTATCACAGTTTTGAATTGCTGTTTGTACTTTATTTACATAATCTTGCGCTTCTTGAACTTCATTTTTTGCAGTTGTAGCTGCTGTTTCTTTACCTGTTTGTAATGCTTCTTTGGCTTGGTTATATGCATCCATTGATTCTTGAACTTCAGGATATTTTTGAGAAATTTCCTGTTCAAGTGCAGACATTTGTGTATTTAAAGCATCTAAACTTTCATCGCCTTCTGATTGAAGTTTAGTTTTTTCTTCATTTAAAGTTTCTAATTTTGCTTCAGCTTCTTCTTTTTTTGCTAAAGCAGCTGCTTCATCTGCTTTAGCTGCAGCTAAATCTGATTGTACACTACTGTAATTTTCATCTTCAGATGTAAGAGAACCTAATATAGATTCTAAATTTTGTCTTTTTGATACGGCATTGTCATAAGCAGTTGTACAATCGGATACTACACCTTCTTGTGTTGATATTTCTCCTTCTTTAGCGGAAATTTCACTTTCTTTTGCAGTAATTTTATTTTTTAATTCATCAACTTTTCCTGCCATATCTTCATCAACTTCTTTTAGTTTTGTTTGATAGGCATCATAAGCTTCATCGACTTTACCTTGAAGTTCTTGTATTGCTGCATCAGAGCCATCAAGAATTGCATTTAATGCATTTTGTTTATCTGTTAATGTTGATTGAGCAGTTGAAAGTTCAGATTTTAATTCATCTTCTGACATATTATCAAGAGTTTTTTCTTGAGCACCTGTTGTATCAGCATTATAAGCACCATTTCCTGCATTGTTTGCGCTGCTCGCATTTCCTGAATTTCCTGATGAACCGCTTGAACCTGAATTTTGAGCACCGGAAGCCCCGTTTGCGGCTTCAGCTGCATTTCCGTTTTCATCGGTACTTTCAGGTGTTTCAGAATTTTCAGGAGATTCCATAGGAAGGGTTTCTCGTTCTATTTTGAAACTTCCGTCTTTTATCCCTTTTACAGCACCGAATATATCATCCATTGATATATTTTCTGCATCATTATCAAGATTTTTTAATGCATCTATGAATGCATTCTTTTCTTCACCGCTGATTTCTCCGTTACCGTCTGTATCAACGGTCTTTTTTACGGAATCATCATTAAACAAGTCATTGAGGATATCATTAATACCTGCATTATCATCTTCATTTCCATCAGGTTTTACAAATTTACCGTTTTCAAAATCCATTGAAAGCAAATCAGAAACACTCATTGATGAAATAGAAGAATCAGCACCCATTTCATTTTCTAAATATTGTTTAAATTCGGATGAATACATAAATATGCTGGCATTTGTTGCCTGCGTATTATAATTTTTATTTGATATTTGACTTAATTCATCAAGGTATCCGGCAAAACCTTGGATTAAAGCATTAATATTCATTTCTTAATATTATCCTCTATATAAATAAAGTTTTTTCAGCTATATAAATTTATGAAGTATATAACATTTGTTACATAAATTAATATTAAACATAAAATACTTAGATGAAATTTTTCATATAAGTATTAATTTTATTAGATAATTATATAAGTACCTTTTATTAACTATATGTTTATCCTACAGGATAAAATACCCAGAATTGAGATTGTCTGTTTGTCATTTGTTTTTGGATATGGTCACTTGATTCTTTTCCGTTACCTAAAGCAATTGAGATGTGACCGTGTTTTTTACCTGCTGCTGATGCATTTGGAGCACCTTTATCCCAAACAACTATTGCACCTGCAGGAAGATTTGCCAATTCACTTCTGTCTACTTGAACTTCTTTGAAGTGCTTAGATAATTCAGGGTCTGTTCTTAATGCATTTGCAGCCATATAAGCAGAACCCAAGTGGCTCAATTCAGTCTTGCTTCCGAAATATTTCTTTAATGTTTTAGCTACACCTCTTAAACAATAACCGACTGTACCATCTGTGTTACATGCAAGTTGTGCAATAGCATTACCCATTTCCGCATTATATAAATCTTTCGGATCAGGATTATATTTTGCTGCTATTTCTTTATTTTCTGCATTATTATATGCTGATTTTACTTTATTTTCGTAGTCTTTTGCAGTTTGTAAATCCGTTTTTGCACTTGATACTGCAGTTTCTTTAGCAGCATCATAAGATTGTTTTGCATCTTTATATGCATTTAAAGTAGTCATAACTGAAGGATATTTATCATTTATTTGAGTTTCAAGTGCGGACATTTCATCATTTAATTTATCGAGTCCTTCGTCACCTGATTTTAATTCTGTCTTTTCATCTTTTAAAGTTTGAAGATTTTCTTTTTCTTCATCCCATTTTGTTTTAGCGTCTGTTTCAGCTTGTTTTGCTTCTGCTATTTTAGTATCAAGTTCTGATATTTGTGACTGCAATGATGCTTTTTTATCTTCATCCATATTAGATGTATCAGTAGATTTCAATTGAGAACGAACACTTTCCAAATTTTCTCTGCTTGATATAGCATTATTATAACTATTTTCACAATCGGAAACTGTCATTTCCTGTTTTGTTATTGCAATATCTTTTTTATCAATTTCAGCTTGTTTTGCATCAATACGACCCTTTAAATTATCAACTTGAGTAGCCATATTTTCATCAACTTTTTTAAGTTCGTCTTGATATGCAGTATATGCATTATCAACTTTGCCTTTTAACTCTTGCAAACCTGAATCTGAACCGTTTAATATTCCTTCTAATTTACTTTGTTTAGAATTTACTTCACTTGTTGCACTTGAAAGTTCTGTTTTTAACTCATCTTTTGTCATATTATCAAGTGTTTTTTCTTGAGTACCGTCTGTATTGTCAACAGATGGAGTATAGTCACCGTTTGCAGTACCGCTTGATGGTGAAGAAGAAGCAGGGGTTTCTTGTGCAGCAGGAGTATTATCAACTGCAGGTGTGTTTTCTGCAGGAGTTTCTTCTGCCGGAGCCTCTTCTGCAGGAGTTTCTTCTGCCGGAGCCTCTTCTGCAGGAGTTTCTTCTGCCGGAGCCTCTTCTGCAGGAGTTTCTTCTGCAGGGTTTTCTTGTGCTGCATTTAATGCTTCTAAATCGAATGTTCCGTCTTGTATAGATTTTGCTGCAGAGAATATATCATCCATTGATATGTTTTCTGCATCATTATCCAACCCTTTTATACCGTTTAAGAAGAAATTAACTTCATCTTTGTTTAGTTCACCATTACCATCGGTGTCGATACTTTTTTGGAATGTTTCATCTTCCATGAATAAGTTTATGAAATCGAACATTTTTGCATCACCTTCAGTGGGAGCCTGTCCTTCTTCAGGTGCTTGTGCATCTTGTTCTTCACCTTCTTGAGATGAGAATACACTTGTATCTTCCGCATTCGGGTCAACAAGTTTTCCATTTACCACTTCCATGTTTAAGAGGTCGGTAATACTCATAGAATCAACATTTACACCAATTTCATTATTCATGTATTCTTTAAATTCTTCAGAATACATAAAAATGCTTGCAGTGCTTCCTGCAGTGGCATATTGTTTATTCTCGTTTTTACCTTCTAATTCAAGATATGCATTAAAACCTTGAATGTACGCAGTAATGTTCATCTCTGAATTTCCTCTAAATATATAAATGTTTTTTTCAAGGAGAAATTGATTTACATGTTAATCTTCTTTACAAAAGTTTAACAAACATTAAAATAATGATTGAAAAGCCAACTGTCATTTGACGTTTCCCCTATTTAATTGGTATAATCATTTATGTTATATTTGGAGGTAAAAAAAATGGCTAAAGCGAAAATTCAAACAATTGATGTTACCACTTTGAGCAAAGACATTCCCATAAATGCAAAAACAACATATTCAGGTATATATTTTAAAGGATTAACAGATTTCGGAAGTTTGAATTTTGAAGGTTCAGATACAGGAAATGACCTTACAATAACAGTAAATGAACATAAAATAGTATTAAAAGATTATTTTGCCAAAAACGGAAAATTTCCGGTAAAAACAATAAAGACGGATTCAACAGAAACTCCGAGTATAAATATTGTTACTTATGTCAATGACAATTATATAAAAGGTGCTAAACAAAATTGGATGGGTGGCGTTGCAAAAACACTAACAACAACAGTATTTGATGACACAATAGAAGAAGGAGCCGTTAACCAAACAATTAATGCTGCAGGCGGAAATGATTTAATATATGCATCAAGTTCTAATTCAACGTTAACAGGTGGAACAGGCATAAATACAATTGAATATTGTTATGATGATTGGGATAATACGTCATTTGGAAAAGATATAATAAAACTAACAAAAGGCGAAACATTAAATTTAAATGTTTCATACAATAATGACAGTACAACAGAACCGATTCCATTAACATTTACAAAAGGAACGGGAAAAGGCATAAATGATTTAATTATAACAAATGAGAAAAATACTGATGATTCAATAACCATAAAAAATTATTACGGGAAAGAAACAGGTGCAACCGTATTAATAAACGGAAAAGACTTGACCCAAACAACTGCTGATTTTTTAGCTATGGATAAGTTAACGGTTGCTAATACCAAAATGACAGGTTCGGCTTTAGCAGACGTAATAGATGCAACAGGTGTTGAACAGCAATATAAAACAGTAAAGAAAAAAGGGAAAAAAGTTCAGGTAGAAACAGACCTTACTATTAACGCAGGAGCAGGAAATGATGAAATCACAGGTTCCGACTTTGCAGATAAAATTAATGGCGGAAAAGGGAATGACACAATAAACGGTTCTTTCGGTGCCGATAAAATCACAGGTGGAGTAGGAGCAAACAACATTATTTATACTTCCCTTGACGAACTCGCAGACGATAAGATTTATCTAACTAAAGGCGAAAAACTTTCTATTGATATATCTGCTATAACAACAAACCCTAATAATGTTATATATACTCTATCAGGTAACAATCTTGATGTTACTGTAACAGGTAGAAAATATGTTTTGGTTGACGGTGTTTTGCAACAACAAACCACAAGTGAAACTTTTACCATAATAAACTTTGGAACAAAAGATGTAACTAATAACACAACAAAAAAAACAAGCGATACTTCTGCAGTTAACCTAGTATATGGAGTTGGGGAAAACGATTTTGTTGATTTAAGGAACGTTGCTCAAGTAATTTCTTCTAAAGGCACTTGGCATAATGATTTCATAGATAAAAGTGACTTTAACCTTTATACCGATAAAAAGAAAACAATTGTTGACTATACAAAATTAACAAGAAAAGGTGTTTCCGTAAATGGCGGAGCGGGAGCTGATGAAATAATAGGCTCAAGATATTCTGACACCATAAAAGCAGGCACAGGAACGGATGACTTTATCACTGGCGGAACAGGTAACGATAAACTTTATGCAAGTACAACAAAAGGAAGTAATACAACCTTCAATTTTAGTGCAGGAGATGGTAAAGATACGGTTTATTCGGGTAAAGGCGAAGATACTTTAAACTTTGAAAATGTCAGCATTAAAAATATTTCGATGTCTCAAGGTAAAGGCAAAAATAATAAAGATTTGATTATAAAATATAATGATAATGAGGGCGATTCCGTAACGATAAAAAATTATTATACCTTAAACAAAAAAGGTAAAATAACAGGAATAAATAAAAATAATACAATTAAACATTTTACGGTTATGGAAGGAATGTATGAGCTTAATAGTACAATAATCGGAAACGGAGAACTCGTTGGAAACGATAACGATAATACAATTATAGGAAGTGCTGAATCCGATATTATAACCGCAGGCAAAGGTAACGATATAATTTTTGCAGGTGGCGGAGATGATAAATATATCTTTAACACAGGGGATGGAGAAGACACAATAAATTATGTTTCAGGAAATGAAATTATTAAATTTAATGATGTAACAGTTGATGATATGGATTTTGTCAGAAACGGTGAAGATCTTGAAATTCACTACGGCGACAATGATGTTGTAACGATAAAAGATTATGGAACCAGTATTGAAACTATAAAAATTGAAGATTCAACAGAAAAGCAATATGGATTAATTCACGGGTGGAACAGCGCTTCAAGTAATATAAGTTCTGAAGGCAATCATATTTTAGTCGGTACAAATTCAAATTATGGCGAAACAATCAGAGTATTAAAAGGAGAAAACTACTTCTTTGGTAACGGAGGGAGTGATGAATTAGGCGGATATTCTACAAGTACAAATACATACGTAATTAAGAATACATCTTCTTTTTCAACAACTATATATTCAGAGACAAAAAGAGATACAGTTAAATTTGTTGATGTTAAACTTGAAGATTTGACTTTCGCTATGGATGGTGATTATGCCACAATTAAATACAACGACAGTACAATAGTAAGAATTTCAAATTTCATTAAAAACGGTGATATGAATCTTTTGGATTACGAAGGCAATACTTCTACCGTATCAACCGAACTCGGTATTATCTTTGGAGATGGCGAAAATCCAATAATAAACGGAACGGAAACCCCTGATATAATCTATGGGACATCGCTTAATGAAACAATAACGGGCGGTAAAGGTAATGATACTATATATGGCGTTAATGGAGATGATACATACGTATTTAACAAAGGGGACGGCAATGACACACTTTATGCCGTAAAATACGGTACTCGTTATAATGATATTATAAAATTTGCCGATTCGACAATGGAAGAATTGGACTTTATAGATAATGATTCCAATCACCTTACCGTTAAATATAATGGCGGAGAGGATTCTGTATTCGTAAATCTATATTTTTGGCCCGGCAGTGCAGGTGCTTCTGTTAATCAAGCTACAAAATTTATGGTTAAAGATGATGAAACTGTTTATTCTATTGCTGATTACGGCAGACATGTTGTAGAAAACGATGGTGAAACAACCGAATACGTTGGAAAAAAGATGGGAGATATATTTTCAAGTTCCACCTTAAATGAAACCTTTGAAGGAAAAGACGGACGCAATATCTATAACTTTACAACGGGTTCAATAGGTACTGATACTATTAAAACTACATCGGGAAAAGATATAATTAATTTTTCCGATGTTAAAGTTAGTGATTTAACTTTTACAATTAATGAAAATAATTTAGAAATTACAAAAGATACTGAAAAAGTTATTTTACAAGATTATATGTTAAACCTTACGGCATTTTCTGTTACAGGTGCTGATGAAACATCTAAAACTTCCGCTCAAATTCTCGGAGATTTAGGATTTACCATAGGAGAAGGTGAAATAACTGGAACAGCTGATAATGACAAAATAATAGGAAGCAGTAGTGCTGATATCATAACAGCAGGTAAAGGTAATGATGTAATGTCAGGCGGTGCGGGAAACGATACATATATCTTTAATGATGGAGACGGCGAAGATATTTTAACTTATGCTTCAGGAAATGACACTATTTGGTTTAAAAATTCAGTTGTAACAGATATGGATTTTGTAAGAAGAGGTGATGAAGTTGATATATATTACGGAACTTCGGACAAACTCACACTAAAAAATTATAAAACAAGTGATGATACAATTAAAATTAAAGATTCAACCGAAAGAGAATATACGCTTCGACTCGGTACAGGTTGGAATGCTACCTTTGGAGGCTCAAACTCTGTTTTTGTCGGAGCAGAGACTTCAAAAGGAAGAGACATAATAAATGCAAACGATACAACCGGACAACAAAGTGTAGTTTTTGGTAATGGTGGATTTGATGAACTAAGAGGATATGGTCATGGCGGAAAAGTTACTTATATGATTAAAAAAACACATGACGAAAATTCAATTTTTTCAATGTATCCTGATGTTGATTCAACCATTAAATTTGTTGATACGACATTTTCTGATATTTCAATAAGAAAAAGCAGCGAGTCTGATTATTATATCTATTTTAACGAAAATAACAGCCGTTTGAAATTAAGCCAAATCGGAAGATATTATAATGACTATAATATAATTGATTCGACAGGAACTTCTAAAACATTATCCGAAGGTTTTGGTTTTATATTTGGCAGTGAAGAAATAGCAGGAACAGTAGGTGCCGATAATATTATTACAACAGGAACAACCGCAAAAATAGAAGGTAATGGCGGTAATGATATTATAACAAATTATAATAGCGGTAAAACCGCAATTTATACCTACAAAGAAGGTCAAAAGGATGCCGGAAGTTCAACAGTTTCTGTTTATAACGGGTGGGGTTCGGGTATGAATGTTTATGCTCAATCTGCTGAAAATTATATCTACAATATCTCTAATTATTCTGACAGCAATGATAATTTCTTTGTCTACATTGACCAAAAAACATATATTCAAGATAATGGCGGAAATAATGACAGCTTAACTTTAACTAATACAGTAAGCACAACAGACGGAGCAAAAAATAATCTGCATGTGTTATTTAATGTTTCTTCAACTTATACCGCAGAGCAAGGGGCAAGTGCTATCGGGGATATAATAATTACCGATACTGCAACAAAAGCAAATTATGATGCTTGGAAAACAAACAATATAGGCGGAAATTATACGGGTATTTCGATTAAAAATAACGCAATAGAAAACATCAAATCATCTGATGACTACACTTTAACAAGTGCTGATATAGCAACGCTTGGTCAAAGTGTTGCAACTTGGTTATCTAATAGCGGATATACTTCAGTTGATGGGGTATTCTCTAATGTTTTAGGTAAAGCTGACGATAATGCAAGTGATATTGCAACATTAATTGCTCAATTTGACAATGCAAATTGGCAAAGTATATAAACATATTCAGTCCCCCTATAAAAGGGGGACATACTGCTAATATTTATACAATGTTTCCGTAATGTAATTTGTCATTGCGGAAAATTTTTGATTTTCTTGACAATCCATTGTTTTACAGGATTACTTCGTCACTTTGTTCCTCGTAATGACAGTCTACGTTTTGATTGATTGTTTATCATTGTGAGCAGACTTTGTCGGCTCGCAATTCTATTTCTGTTATTGAATTGTTATACTGAGATACTTAACTATGTAACAATTTTTGCTTATCGTGAATTTTTACTTGGACACATAGTAATCTATATATTTAGTTCTTGTCCGTCATCCAATTCTATAATATTAGAATTAAATAGTTCCGTATATTTTTCTTTGCATTCTGTATGAATCGGTATAAGATTTTTAGGTTGTACTTTTTCAACAAGTTTTTGCAAGTCTTCAATATATGCGTGCCCTGATGTATGCAATGGAGTTATTATATCCTTATAATTATCAAACTGCCCCGGTTTGTCCAGATATCCTTTCCACATTGAATATACTATACTTATTTTATCTCTGTCTAATTTATTTAATATTTGTTTATTTATTACACCATTGCCTTTTATGACATACTTCTCAGGATTATCAATTATTTCCTCTATAGTTATTTTTTTAGATTTATATCTAAACAGTTCTTTCGTTTCTGCCAGTTTATCGCTTATAGTACTTTTGGCAAAATAAACCATTATATTTTTCCAGTCAAATTGAGGAATACTCTTACTTATAGGTGAATATATTTTAAGCACATAACATGTATAAGGATCAATTACAAGAGTTTTTCCCGTTGCAAGACAGGCTCTATATACGGTTATAAATCTATCCAAATTCTGCGGAGAAAATTGAACCAATGGAAGTTTACCGCTTTTAAAAATTTTAATAAACTCCGGCTCTAAATCCTCTTCTCTTACAATTTCCTGTTCTGTTCTACCAAGCGTAGTTCCTTCCATAATCATATAATCAGGGTTTTGTATTTTTCTTTTAAAAACAGAACTTTGCCAAGATGCTCGACCGTGAAATCTTATATCGCCTGTATAAACAATTGTTTTACCCTCTGCTTGTATTTCATAAGCACAAGCCCCTGCAACCGAATGATCAACATTATGAGCTTTAACCTTTATATCACCAAAATCAATTTCATCTTCAATAATTCTTAAATTTAACTTTTCCTCAATATTTTTCGGTAATAACGGAACTACTTTCAGAAGTATATCATAAGTAATTTTACTTACATAAATTGGAATATCAGGATTTATTAATTGCATTAATCCATAGTGATCAGGATGAGCATGAGTTAAGAAAACGGCATCAAACATTTGCTTTTCTTCCCTATATAAACCATTTATAGGGAGTTTATAATCTTCTAAACTATAGTTTTCTTTTTCCATAGATTCTAACGGAATACCAAAATCAAATAATAATTTTGTTTTATCGGTATTGATTTCTAAAGCACTTCCGCCGATTTCTCTTGTGCCTCGATGAATAATTAACTTTGACATATCTTATTCCTTATTTTATTTACCTGATATTTTTATAATTACATATTATTGTGCCAAAAAAGGACATAACAATTTGCCCCATAAATTAAAAGGATAAGTAAAAATTTATGTTGAATAGATATATTAGTTTTCCATATATATTAAATTTGAAATAATAGGAATACGATTAAAGATTTTTAATTATTTCCTGAGTATATTCATCGGTTGTTGAATGTCCGCCCAAATCGGCAGTTAAAACTCTACCTTCTTTTATAGTTTTATATAGTGCTTTTTCAATTTTTTGAGCAACATCTTTTTGATTAATGTATTTTAGCATCTCTATTGAAGATAATAAAAGAGCAGTCGGATTTGCTTTGTTCTGACCTTTTATATCAGGTGCACTGCCATGAACAGGTTCAAAAACAGCCGCTTCTTCACCTATATTTGCACCTTGAGCTACTCCCAGCCCGCCTATCAATCCTGCACATAAATCAGAAACTATATCTCCGTATAAGTTAGGTAAAACCAAGACATCAAATTGTTCAGGCTTTTGTACAAGTTGCATACATAAATTATCTACAAGGATTTCTTTATATTCTATATTTGGATATTCTTTTGCTACTTCTCTTGCACAATTTAAAAACAAACCGTCAGTAAGTTTACATATATTTGCTTTAGAAACAGCTGTAACAAGTTTTCTGTTGTTTTTTACAGCATATTCAAATGCAAATTTTGCAATTCGCACAGATGCTTTTCTTGTTATGATTTTTATTGATTCTGCGGTATCTTCATCTATTTGCCTTTCAATACCGGCATATAAATCTTCCGTATTTTCTCTTACAATTACCAAATCAACATTATCATATCTTGTCTTGATTCCGTCTATATTCTTGCAAGGACGAAGATTTGAATATAATTCAAGAGATTTTCTTAATTGTACGTTTACACTTCTGAAGCCTTTTCCTATAGGCGTTGTTACAGGAGCTTTCAGAGCAACTTTATTTTTCTTTATCGATTCAATTACTCTATCAGGCAACGGTGAACCTTCCTTTTCCGCAACATCTGCACCTGCGGATTGAATATCCCATTCTATTGCTGCACCTGCTTTTTCCAATATTTTTACTACAGAATTTGTTATTTCAGGTCCTATTCCGTCACCCGGAATTAAAGTAACTGTTTGCATAAAATCTCCTTAAATTCTTGATTATACCAAATCAAAATCACCGTGTTTTTTAATATGTTCTATTAATCCGCCTTCGTTTAAAAGTTTTATCATTACATCAGGTAATGGGGTTATAGGCATTTTTATGTCTTTTGTTTTGTTATAAACAAAGCCTTGTTTAATGTCTATTTCAAGTTCATCACCTGCATCTATTTTATCCGTATCACATTCGATTAATAGAAGTCCGATGTTTATTGCATTACGGTAAAATATTCTTGCAAAACTTTTTGCAAGAACAGCACCAACACCAGCTATTTTTATAATTTGAGGTGCATGTTCTCTTGATGAGCCAAGTCCAAAGTTGTTTCCAGCAACTACAAAATCACCTTTGCTCATTTTTGAAGCAAATTCGGGATCGGCATCTTCCAATACATGTTTTGCCAATTCGGGAAGATTTGAACGTAAATGAAATAATCTTCCGGGTGCTATATGGTCAGTTGATATATCATCACCAAATTTAAATGCTTTTCCTTTAAGTTCCATTATAATACCTCCCTAACATCGGCTATATATCCTTTTAATGCACTGTATGCAGCAGTCGCAGGTGATGCCAAATATATAAATCCTTCAGTATTTCCCATTCTTCCTCTAAAGTTTCTGTTTTGAGTAGCAAGACATTTTTCGCCGTCTCCCAGTATTCCTGCATGAACGCCAACACAAGCACCGCATCCTGAGGTTACAATCGCTGCACCTGCTGAAACAAATGTTGTAATTAAACCTTCTTCCAATGCCTGTATAAATACTTGTCTTGAAGCAGGAGCGACAAGCAGTCTTAGTCCTTCTTTTACTTTTTTACCTTTAAGAATTGATGCTGCAATTCTTAGATCTTCAATTCTCCCGTTTGTACAGGTACCTATATATACCTGATTAATTTCGGTATGTTCCATTTCATCAATCGTTTTTGTATTATCAACAGTATGAGGACAAGATATTGTCGGCTTTAATTCGTTAAGATTTATTTTTATAACCTTTTCATAAACCGCATCTTCATCTGCTTTTATTTCTTTGAATTTATCAGCTCTGTTGTGTTCTTTTAAGTATTCAAGCGTTTTTTCATCTGTTTCAAAAAGCCCTGCTTTTGCGCCTGCTTCTACAGCCATGTTTGATATTGTAAAACGATCGGACATTGTCATATTTTTAACACCGCTGCCGGTAAATTCCAATGCTTTATATGTTGCACCATCTGCACCGATTAAGCCGATTAAGTGTAAAATCAAATCTTTTGCATATACACCTTTGGGGAAACTGCCTTCAACAACTATTTTATATGTAGAAGGAACTTTTAACCATGTCTTACCCAGTCCCATAACAACTGCAATATCGGTTGAACCAACACCTGTTGCAAATGCACCTAAAGCACCTGACGTACAAGTATGTGAATCTGCACCTAAAAGAACTTCCCCCGGATTTACAAATTCCTCAATAAGTCTTTGGTGGCAGACACCTTCTCCAACTTCCGAAAGAACAGCGCCATATTCTTTTGCAAAATCTCTTAATACTGTATGAGAGTTAGAAAGTTCCTTTCTCGGACTGGGTGCTGCGTGGTCAATAAATAATATTGTTCTTTTCGGGTTAAATAATTTATCTTTATTTAATTTTTTAAATTCATTAACCGCTAAAGGACCTGTACCATCTTGTACCATAACAACATCTATATTTGAGATTACCAGTTCTCCCGGTTTTACCTTTTTTCCTGCGTGAGCAGATAAAATTTTTTCTGCAATTGTTTGTCCCATTTTATCTCCCTATCTATTATCCATATATTGATTTTAAACGAATTACAATCAGGTGTCCATAAATATATACTATTTCTTTTCAAAAAGAGCATTTATAAAATCATCAGGATTAAATAATTTTAAATCATCAATTTTTTCGCCAACACCGATTAATTTTACGGGCAAATTAAATTCTTTTGCTATAGCAATAATAATACCGCCTTTTGCACTTCCATCCAATTTGGTAAGCGCAACAGAGGTCAAATTTACACATTCAGAGAATAATTTTGCCTGACTCAAGCCATTTTGTCCGGTATTCGCATCCAATACAAGCATACTTTCCGTCAAACATCCCGGAGCAAGTTTATCAATAACCGATTTAACTTTATTTAATTCTTCCATTAAGTTTTTCTTGTTATGCAATCTTCCTGCCGTATCTATTAAAAGAATATCATAATTTTCGTTTTGCGCTTTCTTTATTGCGTCAAAGACTACTGCAGCAGAATCAATACCATCTTTTCTATATATATCAACCTGAGCTCTTTGTGCCCAGATATCAAGCTGCTCTTCCGCTGCCGCTCTAAACGTATCACCTGCAGCCAATAAGACCTTTTTCCCTGATAACCTGAAATTATTAGCAAGTTTCGCAATTAATGTTGTTTTTCCTGCTCCGTTTACACCTGTTATAAAGAAAATACTTAAACCGTTTTCATTTATATTTAAGGCTGAAGAACCTGCACTTTTAAGAATTTCCGAAAACTCGTCTTTTAAAAACATTTTTATTTGGGAAGGCTTAACTTTAGTTTGTTTTCTTAATTTATCCGTTATAGAAGATGCAAGATTTACTCCTAAATCTGCTTTTATAAGCAAATCTTCCATATCATCAAGAATAAAATCATCAAATTCTTCTTCTTCTTCAACACTTGAAACAACATTTTCTACAAGGTTTTGAGTCGTATTTGATATTGTTTTTTTTAATCCGTCAAAAGAGAAATGCCAAAATGATTTCGGTTTCTCTTCATTTTGCTGCGTTTCTTTATTTTGATTGTCTTTTTTCTTAAAAAAATCAAACATTTATTTTCTCTGATTATTTCAAATTATTTTCAAGTACGACTTTACCGAGAATACCGTTAACAAAAGAAGCGGAATCATCTGTTGAATACTTTTTAGCAAGCTCAAGCGCTTCATCTATAATAACTTTTAAAGGAGCTTCTTTAACATATAAAAGCTCACAAATAGCAATTCTTAAAATATCTTTGTCCATTTTAACAAGACGGTTAATATCCCAGCCCAAAGCAAATTTCTTAATTTGTTCATCAATGTCATTTTTATGGATTTTGTATTGTTCAGTTATAGATTTGATATATTGTTTTACGTCAGAATTTTCTTCCAATGCTGCCATTTCAGCAATTTCAAGAGCAAGCACGGTTTTATCAGCAATATTTAATAAACCATCAAGTTTATTTCTCATATCTTCCGTTGTAGGAATAGGAACCGGTTTATCAGAAATACCAATCGGACGTTCAATATTACTTGGATGGTTAGCTTCATACTCATTTATTTGTTCTTTTATTTCCATAATCGAATTAGCGGCAGTATTAACTTCTTCAATTGAATTATTAGTTAATGTTCTGACAGACTTTATAATGATATCCTGGAAATCAAAATCACCTTGAATAGAATCTAATTGAGAAAATAAGATTAAAGCTAATTCTCTTGCTGCACGTCTTGCTTGCATATATCTAAATCCTTTTATTTAATCGTTGTAATAACATTATTAAGACATAAAAAAAAATAAAAGTATACACAATATGAAAAATTATTCTTGACTTTTGTTTATTCTCTTAATAATATATAAATGTTGGTTGATGGGACGTCGCCAAGTGGTAAGGCACCTGGTTTTGGTCCAGGCATCTCGGAGGTTCGAATCCTTCCGTCCCAGCCACTTGAAGACCCCAATGTAAAGTTGGGGCTTTTTTTATTTCATTTTTATTACAATAGAACCATTTAACCTCAATTTTTTACTCTCGATATTGTAAAATATCAGGAAATAAAATAAATGAAAGAAATCAGAGAATCTAAAATCGTTGACAGTTTTTACAAAAGAACATAATATCTACGCTACATTATCATAAATATTATCATTTGCACTATTATAACAGTCATAGAAGTGATTATATAAATTATTGCATTTTTCTTGGAATAAATCTTTATTGTATATTTCAGGCAAAGCTTCATCACAAATAGTTTCTATTGCTTCTTTTACTTTTGCTCTTGTTGATTGTTTTTTACGCCAATCAAGAACAAGTTTTTCTTTTTTTATTACCTTAACTAATCTTTGAGCTGCAGCTTTTACTGTTTCAAATTCTTTTTTAGAGAGTTTTGGCTCTGGTTTGGTTAGTATATCAAGAATAGCAAGTTCTTCTTCTGTTAAATTTTCATCAAGATGGCGTTTTTCTTCTGCCGTTAAATCATTAGTTAATGCAACTAACTGAATGTACATTTGCTCCATTGTTAGTTTTCCGGCATTGTATTCATCAATAATTTGTTCAAATCTTTCTTGGAAATGTTTTCTCATATCATTGAGTTTTAACATCATTGAAAGTTTAGAAGCAATTGTTGATTTTAGTTTTTCTAATAATGCGCGTTGCTTTTCTTTCAGAATTCTACGTTGCAATTCTTCAAAATCTATTTTACTTAAATCAAGTTTTTCACCGGCTTTTATTTCGTATGATTTAAGATTTATAGATTCATTAAGCAATTCTTCCACTTGTTGAGCAAGCTTTTTAACCTCTGTATTATCAATAGACTTGATTGTAACTTCTCTGATTTTTGCGTAAAGAATTGAACAAACAAAAACTAATTTTGCGTATCTTCTAGCCTCACTATCAGGTAGAATTGCCTTAAATAACGCTTTGAGGTTTTGTGTTCCTTTTAAAAATTCTGTTTTATCCTTTTCTGTTTCTAATATTGTATTAACGGCTTCTTCTGTTCTTTTTATACATTCCAACGCCCTTGTATCAAATATTTTATCAACGTCAATTTTCTTAGAATTTAGAAGTTCTATCATTTTTTTAGCTTCGGCATCTAAAAGCTTAATCAATTCTGCTTTTGTTTCCGCTGGATCTTCTTCAGAAGTTCCGCCGTCTGTTGGCTCTCCATATATTGCCAATGCTTTTTGTAATGCTTTAAATATGCCTATATAATCAACTATCAGACCGTTATATTTTCCCTCTGCTACTCTGTTTGCTCTTGCTATTGTCTGCATCAGGGTATGTTCTTTTAAAATTTTATCAAGATAAAGAGTTGAGATAGTCGGGCAATCAAATCCGGTAACCCACATTGCACATACAAACACTAATCTTAACTTATCTTCTTTATCCTTAAATTTGGTAGCTAAATCTTCCGATTTCATTCTCTTTCTGTGTGGAACAATATCAACACCTTTTTGTTTCATCTGTGCATCTTCGTTCTGAGAAGAAGACACTACAACTGCCATATCGGTTTCTTTCATATAATTGATTTTATCTTGCAAAACTTCTTTGTCGTCTTCATTGGCAGTTTTTAATCTGTTTTCAAGAACTTTAATATATTTATCCCACTCAATTTTAACTTTATCATACATTTTAATCGCAGTTGCTTTATCAATTGCAACATACATTGCTTTTCCCATAAAACCACGATTCATAAAATGTTCTACAACATCTTTTGCGATTGCATCAAGTCTGTCTTCTCTTGTAATTACTTGATACATATTTACATATTCTTTTTCAAATTGTTCTTCCTGTTCATCTGTAAAGTCGGCAGAGTCTATAATGTTTTGGAGTTGTTTTTCTAAATCACCATTTGTAATCTGCATTTCAGGTATTCTTGCTTCGTAATACAAAGGAACAGTAGCAGCGTCTTCTATTGATTGTTTGAATGTATATTTGCTTACGTAATCTCCGAAAACGACTTTTGTCTTTTCATCACCTTTCATAAGAGGTGTTCCTGTAAATGCTATAAATTTCGCATTAGGCAGAGCTTCTCTCATGTTCATTGCTAATGTTCCGTATTGTGTACGGTGTGCTTCATCAGTAATTACGATAATGTCGTTTCTATCAGATATTTGTTCAAAACTTTGACCTTTTTCTTCTGTTCCAAACTTTTGAATCATTGTAAAAATAGTTCGGTGATCTTCCTTTAATAGCTGCTTCAAATGTTCTCTTGATGTCGCCTGAATATTTTGTTCTGTAACCGCACCTGTTGAAACAAAGTTTTTATAAATCTGTTCATCAAGGTCTGTTCTATCCGTAACAACTACAAATGTCCAATTCCCTTTTATCTTTCGTAGTATTTTTTGAACAAAAAATATCATTGAAAAACTTTTTCCGCTTCCTTGCGTATGCCAAAATACACCAAGTTTTCCGTCTGTATTAGTTTTAAATCTTTCTATTGCACTATTAACCCCTAAAAATTGATGGTTTTTACCGCAAATCTTTATTGTTCCGCCTTTTGTTTCTTGATAAAGAGTATAGTTTTCAACAATATCTAACAAATTTTCCGGCTTACACATACCAATCATTAAAGTATCAGCAGGAATTATACCTTTTGTTCCGTCATTATCAATCTTTTTCCAATCAGAAAAATGTTCCCATTTAGAGGTTAATGTACCAAATTTAGCTTCTGTACCGTTTGAAACAATAATAAATGCGTTGTACCAAAATACTTGTGGTATCTCTTTTTTATAATGCGTAATATTGTCATTAAAAGCATTTTCAATGTGCTTATGGCTTGCTTTAAGCTCAATAAATACAAGTGGTAAACCATTAACAAAAAGTATTAAATCAGCTCTGCAATTATATCTTTCGCCTGATATTTTGAATTGTCTAACAAGTAAATATTCGTTGTTTTGTGGTTCTTGAAAATCAATAACCTTAACAATATCAGTTGTATCAATGCCGTCATTGTCTTTAAATTGAACCTTAACGCCATCTTTAATCATCGAATATATTTGCTTATTTGCTCCAATGGGAGTTTTAGAAGATAAGTCCTGCGTTAATTCATAATATGCATTATCTAAAGCTTCTTGCGGTAAATTTGGATTCAGTTTTAATAATGCATAACGTAAGTTTTTTGACAAAATAACTTCATTAGTTGTTTGTCTGCCAAAAGTTGAATTATCTCTGCCAACTATTTCAGAAGTTGCATCAAAAAGTTCAAATCCAAGTTCTTCCTTGCATTTTTCCATTAAATCTTTTTCAAAAGCTTCTTCTGATAGTTTGTGCATTAGTTATCTCCTTTTGAATACCACGCTCCGCGACCTTTGGCGTGTAGGGTTAGTATTTTTTTATTAACTAAAGTCTGCAATGCTTTTTTAACGGTGTTTCTGTTTGCGTTTGTATATTCAACCATTTTAGCGGTGGTTGCTGATGATTCAACATTAAAATAAGACAATATTTTTTCCTCTAACTCTGTTAAATCACTATTTAATGTAGTTTTACCTTCATTGTTAATTTTATATTCTAATCTAACTTTCTGCTTTTGTAATGTTTTTAAGAAAAATTCCAACCAAGGTTCAAAGTTTGGTTCTTCGTTTCTTAGAGTGGTTTGAGTTTGCCTTAGGGCTCTATAATAACCTTCTTTATTATCTTCAATTACTGCTTCCATTGAACTATAAGGTACATAAGTATAGCCTGCTTTTAATAGCAAAAGACAAGTCAAAGCTCTTGATAATCTGCCATTTCCGTCTTCAAAAGGGTGTATTGCTAAAAATTCTACTATAAATACTGCAATAACAATCAATGGGTGAAAAAATTTGTCTTCAAGGTTTTTTCTTGTCCAAATAACCAATTCTTCCATTTTTAAAGGCGTTTCAAAAGGTGTTGCGGTTTCAAAAACAATACCTAATTCTTTACCGTCTGGAGAATATGCAGCTACGGCATTTGATACTTTTTTATATTCGCCTTTGTGCCTTTCATCTTTTGATGAATATTGCAAAAGTATTTTATGTAATTGTTTAATATAATTTTCAGATAAAGTAATAACTTCCCAATCTGCAAAGATTGTATCCATTAGTTTTGCATAACCTGCAACCTCTTGTTCATCTCTTGTTGCAAAAGATTGTTTGTTTATTGATGATAAAAGCTTTTCAACCTCACTATCTGACAATTTATTGCCTTCAATACGATTAGAAGAGCCAACACTTTCAATCGTTGCTACTTTTTTTAAACTTTTTAATCTATCGGGTGTCATCTTACCCAATAATTTCCAAGTGATTTTAAATTCATCAATCTCTGAAATTATTGTGAGCATTTGGTTTGTGATTTTAATATCATCAGTTTTAATCATAAATTGGATATCCAATTTTTATTCTATTTTATCCAATTATATCCATTTTTATCCATTATGTCAAGTCAAGTAATTTTATTTTAAACTTTTTAAAAATCCTTCGGCTTTTTCCTTGCGTTCTTTGTTGTCTTTAATTAGGACACAGAATAATAAAAGCTGGTATAGTTCGTCATACCATTCTTCGAGTTGTTTATTATCAAGATTCTCTATTTCTTTTTTGTTGTTATGCTTGATGTTTAGTTTGTTTACAAGACCGCGTGTTTTGTCAAAATATTCAGAAAATCCTGCAACCCCTTTTTTAAGTAATTTTTCATATTCTAAATATATTTTAAGTAATAAGTTTCGCTTTTGATTTAAATCGCCTTTTAATGATGCGTGATTATACATTAAAATAGCAATAGCTGTATCCTTTGAAGATATTTCTGCAACAGAAGTTGTCGCCGGATTTTTGGGAACTAGCAATACCTTATCTTCTTTTTCTATGTTTAGACATTCATAATTCAAATGATCAAGTATAATTTCAATATTTTTTTCAAGCATGAAAAATTGCTGTGATTTTTGAAAGTTAGGAAATGTAAGTTTTGTATTTGCCAAATTAATAATATTTAAGTAATATTCAAGCCGTATCAAGATATTTTTAGTATCATGTTTTTCTGTATCGATTCCTAATTTACTTCGCATTTCTTGGCAACTTAAGCATGTACCTCGTTGCTTCCAGTTAAAAAATAATAGCTCACCAACAACTGCTTCAATATTACCTTGTTGTTGCTGAAATGTCATACCATTAGTAACATACAAAAGAGCATTAGAAAATAAAGTGTCAATTTTATTAATTTCTACTTTAATATCAAATTTATCTGCTAAAATTTCAAAAATGTTTTTGCGTTTCATGTTTTATATTATAAGCAAAACAAAGAATAATTTAAAAAATTACAAAATCTCTAAGTTTTCAACATCAATTTCGCCGGAGATTAGGCGGGGAAGAAGTAGGTTGCGTGTTTGTTTTAAATTCATATTTTTGTGTTTTAAATGGTTTATAGTTGCCATTATCGGCGTTATTATTTTTGAATAATATATTGTTAAGTTATTAGTAGGCAATATTACCTTTTTAGCAATTAAATCATTCCAATGTCTTTTATATTCTTTTGTTTCTATTAAACTATCTATCAAATAGTATAGAAATGCGATAGGAA
Source organism: bacterium (assembly GCA_017470245.1). Lineage (GTDB taxonomy): Bacteria > Cyanobacteriota > Vampirovibrionia > Gastranaerophilales > Gastranaerophilaceae > Avigastranaerophilus. The sequence continues at coordinate 87,455 of JAFUEV010000072.1, forward strand.
CAGTATCTGATGTTATAGGAATTACATTTGGACCAATAGAAAAATTTTCTACTAACATTTGCATTTTACAAGTATGGTCTCCGAAAATAATTAACGGTTTTTCTGGATTTGCATAGAAATCAGGTTCATTATTATGAAACCCTAAAAATTCAGCAGTTGATTGGTCTATAACAATTGTGTTTCCGTGTGAAATAACATTGTCTTGTGTATATTTGTTTTTTGCTTTTAATCGTTTTAATAAACTTTCCACTAACACTACTTCCCAATCACTTGGAATTTCACCGAGGTCGGTTTGTTTGAAAGTTGCGGTTTCGTGGTTTGGAAATTTGAAATCAACAAACCATTCCTTATAGATTTTTTGAGCCATTTCTTCCAAAATCTTTATCCGCTTGTTGTTATTCTCTATCAAATCATCATAGTTTGATAAAACCTTGGCAATCTTATTTTGAGTATCTATTGACTCGGGATAATATATGTATGAATTTAAAACATCATTTTTGTTGATACTTGGTTGAGCTCCACCTCTATCCAGTGCTTTTATGCTCTTGTTGTTTTTAAGCAAATAATAATATAAAAAATTGTTTAATAGTTTATTATTACATCTTAAACCTATGGTGTTTTGCACAATTGCAACATCTGCAGATGGAGACATTGATACATTACCAATTCCATTTCCAACTAGAGTTATTATAACATCATCTTTTTCAAGATAATTTCTAAGAAAGTTATTAAATAAATCTTTATCTAGATACCTAGTAACATTACACAAATTAGGATATTTTTCATTTTGAATTAAAAAATTATCAATAACAGGGTATTGCCCACAAGTTAGATAATTTTTTGGATTTTTACCTCTGTTATCTATTACCTTATCTATACAAGATTCAATTGTGTCAGTTATCCATATACTCATATTAAACACCCAACAACTCTTTAATATTATGTGCAATCTTATCTTCGAGTTCTTTGGACTCGGAGTTTAGTTTTTCAAGTTCGGTATTGAGTTCTTTGAGCTTATCTTCAAAAACGTAATCTTCTTCTTCTGTTTCCGCAACACCGACATAACGTCCTGCGTTTAAGCTCCAACCCTGACGCTCTATCTCATCAATAGTTGCTACTTTACATAAACCTTTTACATCTTGATATTTTTCATCTGGGAAGTATTTTTTGGTAAGTTGTTCACTACCCCATTTGTATTCAGGTTTCTCGTTTCTGTAAAGTTTTACAATGTTGGTTATAAATTCAATCTGCTCATCGGTAAACTCTCTGTGTGCCCTATCAATTTGAGTGTAAATTTCTCTTACATCAAGGAACAACACTTTATCTTTCCTATCGGTATTTTTCTTGCCTTTATCCAAGAACCAAAGCGTACACGGTAAGGTTACGTTGTGGAACATATTACTTCCGACTGAAACCATTACATCAACTGCATTATCTTTGATTATTTTCTCTCTGATTGTTTGTTCGGTCTGTCTTGCGTCACTTGCAGAGTTCGGCATAACAAATCCTGCTCTTGAATTTTCACCCTCTTGCGGAGTTTTTAAAGCAGAATAAAACATCTGTATCCACAAGTAGTTTGCATTATCAGCTTTTGGTAAACCAAACGGAAATCTCTTATCGCCTTTTAATCTTTCTTTATCAACACCGTCCACATTGAATGGCGGATTAGCGAGGCAGAAGTTATATTTACCGACAGAATCAAACACGTCTTCATAAAAACTGTTGGCTTGTTTTACATCACCCTCAAGACCATGTACTGCAAGGTTCATCTTGCACCACCTAACGGTTTCTTCGGTCTTTTCTTGCCCCTCAACAGTTATCAAATCGTTTACATGTCTATCTGGATTTTGATTTTCCCTTTTTGCAAATTCTGCTGTTTGAACAAACATACCGCCTGAACCGCACGCAGGGTCATAAACATTACCGTGAAACGGCTTCATTATTTCAACAAGCAGTTTAACTAAACAAGTCGGAGTATAAAACTCTCCGCCCTTTTGCCCCTCTTTGCTTGCAAATTTACCCAAGAAAAACTCATAAACCTTACCGAAAACATCTCCGTTTTCACGGTCAAATTCAACATCGTTAAATACTTTCATTGTTGCAACAAGCAAATCGTCAGGTATTCTCAAATAGCCTTTCGGCAATACACCTTTTAAAATAGGGTTTTCATCTTCAACCAAAGACATTGCTTCATTAAGAGCTTTGCCGATACTTTCTCCCTCTGGTAAGTGTAGTAAATAATTGAATGAGGCTTTTTCAGGTATATACAAAACCCCTCTTGCTTGGTATGCGTTTTTCTCGTCAAATGCTCTGCGAGAAGATGTTTTCATTGCTTCTATTTCTGGTTTTGCCTTTTGAAATCTGTAATCGGCAAAACGTAAGAATATCAAACCCAAAACAGGAGTTGAAAATTCGTTATACTTCAAGCTTGAATTAGCACGGAGTTCATCTGCCGTATTCCATAATTTATTTTGAAAATCTTTTAAATCGAAAGCCATAGGTTACCTCTTTCTATAATTAGAATATTTGAAATTTTAAAAAATTAAATCAAACATATAGAGGAAATGCCTATATACCAATGACATAAAGATATTATAGTTCTTGAAAATTAACAAATATGGATATAACATATTAGGTTAAATATATTACACGAATTAGAAATCTTGTTCAATGTGTTGTTCTGCTGTTTTTCTTGAACCAAAATTGAAGTCTTCTGAAAAAAATGAAATAGCAATCAATAATATAAAAGATGTAATTACTGTCAATAACATAATATACCTCCACTACCAATTACTAAAACGAACCATTAAAGAAAAAGTTCATTAATTTTTAAAACTACTTTACCAAACCATATTTTTGCGCAAGAAACAAAGATTCTTTATTAAGTGAAATTTTTATTTTTGGCATTCCCATATCACGCATAACCGCAAATCTATGTCTACCGTCACCAATAGTCGCAGAAAGTTGCCCATTATTTTCTCTCAAGTACAATTCAGTAGCGTGTATATCCCTACCTGTTAATAAATATTGTTTTACACCTTCATATCTGTCACTTATCGTTCCTGATGTTCCATTTGGTGCTATATAAAAATCTTTTTCTTGTTTTAATAATTCATCAACCTTTTTTGTATCAAGGCTTACCAATATATTATTTGGTCTGACATCACTAAGTATTATTCTTGAATATATATTATCCAAATTTAATGTTTCTTGCTTTGTCTGTTTTACAAAGTTTATATTACGTTGTTTTAGTACAGATTCAATAAAATCGTCATATTCATCCGGAGCACTAATATGAACTTTTTCAAAAACCCCTGTTTTTACAGATTCTTCAAAAGGAGTATAGTCCGCAAAAAATGAAACTTTATTACCAGCTTTATGATATATTTGATTTTCAATTTTTGCGCTTTGGGATAAGTTATCGGAAGTAACATCATATCTATAATTACTTCCAAAAGATATATTATGAAAATTATTATTTATCATATTCATATTTCATTTAATAGACATCAATAGGCTCAATTGCCTATTTTATAATATATAGTTACAAATTTTAACTTGCATATTGCAAACAGAATTTGTGAATTCAATGACCGAACCTCCGTGTTCTTCCTTTTTTGACAATATCTATAATCCTAAATTTTAAACGGCGGTAACGGGATTTG
>JAFUEV010000073.1 GCA_017470245.1 bacterium
CTCTCTGTGAAGTTGACCCGATATACATTCCGGGACGCATTCTTACGGCTTCCAAACCTTCTAATACACGTATATTACTAGCGTCATACCCCTGTGCCATTTATCCCCCTCAATAATTGTATATGCTTCTACATATCTATATTGTAGCATAAAAAAGTATTTCAACAAAATATTTTTATTTATATTTTTTATTGATAAAAAATTGAATGATGATGAGCATCAACACTTCCTGTATTATAAATGCCTAATCTATTCGCCTCTTCTATTATATATTTCAAATATTCGTCATATTCCAAAGCAAGCTCGTCTTTCTCAGGCAATTTATGGTACGACTGGTAATACCCTTCTACAAATGCCAACTTGTTTGTAAGACTCTTATACCTTGTAAGCATTTCTGTTATATACGCATATTTTTTTTCTTTCAACCAAACATTGTAACGTGCAGGGTGAGCAATACCTACAATACCGTATTCCGACATTGTCTTAATTGTCCAATCAAAATCCCTATCGGGGTAATTTCGGTTCCACTTATTTTCATAACTGTTTTTCCAAAATTCATTAGTTAAATATGGATTATATGGGTTTATACACCAAGTTAAAACGTGTATTTCAATTGGGTGCGATGCAACTTCGCTGTTGTTATATTTAGTAAAAATCTCTATGCCGGGAATAACTTTTATTCTATTATATTTGAATGGATTTCTTTCAAGAACTTGTACAACCTCTTTTGCACCCCAAACAGTGTTATGGTCTGTAATTGCAATATACATATAACCATTGTCGGGAATATATTTTTGCGCATATTTTTGAGCTCTGTCTAATACTTCTTTTACAGTCATTTTTCCGTCAGAATTTATTGTATGCATATGAAGCGTTGCTCTGTATTTTCCTTGTTCAATATTTTCTATGCTTGGTGTATATATACTCGGATTACTGTTTTGTTCTTTTATAAATTCAATTAATTCAGTTTCTCCAACTAAATTTCTCAAACTCTCAATATTATAAAATTTATTTTCTGATTGTTTTATGATATCAAGCTTATATTCCAAATCCGGCATTGGCCTAAAAGTTATAAATCGTAATTTATAAATATATAAATCCAAGAACGACAATAACAAAATAAACACAAAGCTTAAACACAACAAATGTTTGCGTCTATTTTTCATACTCTCTCCTTCTATTTTTCTTTACATTATTTGTTTTTAATCGTCAAATAAGCTTGCGGATAACAATAATCTTCTCTAAAACCTATTCTTCTGTACATTTTCAATGCTTTATAATTGTTGGTTTCGGTTGTAACATTAACTTCTGCAAACTCTCTTTTACCGAGCTTCGTCCAATCAACAATCGTTCTGATAGAGCGAACAAGCAAATGCTCTGAAAAACCATGCCCACGGTGCTCTTTTTCTATTGCAACGAGAGGTATATTTGCAATTTTTCCGCCCGTAACATTTGCAAAAGCAAAACCGACAGGAGAATCTTTATATAAAAGAACTGAAGTAACTTCAGGCAAAAATTCACCATAAATATTTTCTACTACTTTATTAATGATGTCTTTTGTCCCCTCAATAGATTTATATCTTGTATCATATGTAGCATCAGGAGTATCTTTAAAAGATTCGTGTATAATTCTAACAGCTTCTTCTTTAAATGCCGGAGAATATCCTACAATTTTATAGTCCTCATTTTTTTCTGATAATTTTATATTTTCGAGAATTCTTTCAGAAGACGCATTTCCCATAATAAATCTCAAAACTGCAAGTCCCACAAATTTAAATCCATATTTTGCAATATCTGCAGTGATAGCAGATTGATGTCCTAACATAGGATATGAAACAACTTTTGATTGACGTTCTATAGAAGTAAGTTCCAAAAATTTTTCAATCAAAAGTTTCGTTTTTTTCACTTCATCTTCCGCACCCAAACAATGAATTAAATTCAATTCAATTGATTCGGAAATAGATGTTGTATAAACCAATAATGCGGTTGGAATCCCATTTTCTTTGAGAATAATACACTTTAAATAATCTTTTTCTACTGCATCAATAAATTCCTCATACTCAAGAGGCGCAAGTTCAAACTTATATTCATTTACTGCTTTTTCTTTAAAATCGTTATATACCCCTGTAAAAAACTTATACAAGTCTTTATTTAATAATTCAACTTCATACATTGTTTCTGTCATAAGATATCCTCTACATTATATGA
>JAFUEV010000074.1 GCA_017470245.1 bacterium
ATCTGGCACGAAAAAAACGCATTTGGAGCGTTTGTGGCAATGTTTCTTGTGGCAATCGGCGGCGGCTTTGCCTGTGCTATGTGTCATCTGACCTACAAACATTTACAACGCCAAGAAAGCCTTTCTTCTGCGGCAGATTAAAGAGATAACTATGTTGATGCAAAAACTCAAAGCTCTATCCAAACTCAAAGGCAAACGCATTAAAAATGTTGGCATTGTTCCGCGTAGCGGCGATTTGGTGTTCTGCACAAAAAAACACGCCATTACCCTGTCTGCCGACACGCAAGGTTTAATCCAAGTGAAAAAACAAAAACTCAAAAAGTTTATAAAAAATAAAACAGAAGTTAATACCCAAGGAGAACAATAATGCAAACTGCCACAGAGTTATTAAAAATTATGTTGGAGAGAGGTTGTAAATTATGGAATACAGGTTGTGCTACCCAATATTTTGATAACAATGAAGAAAATAATGAAGAAATTAAAAAACACATAGATTTTTTATGCGATAAATTATCAGAATATGACCAAATTGAAATAAAACAAATTAAAGAACAACTATTTGATTTAGCGGTAGAAAATCTAAAAAACAATACATTAAAATATCGTGAAAACTGGTATTTATTTGATTACAAAGGAAAACCATTATGTGCAATACCTAATAAATGGGCTGGATTTGAATTTTGTGAGTTTGTAGAAGAAAAATACGGTATTTATTTGCAATATGATAATTATTTTGAATCTACACAAGAACGCTCATTAAATCATTGGGTTGAATTATATTCTGTTAGAAATGACGAAGAAAAATTAAGAGAAATGTTGAAATTATTTCATTTATCAGAAGAGGTATCATAATGAATACAAACGAAAAAACACCATTCACAATTTATTGCAATAAATTACACAGTGTATTAAGAAAATCAGCATTATTTATTGAACCTAATAACGATTCAAACATAGATTCACAGTTGCGTAATTTCTTAAACGAACATTTCAAATATGGAGAATACGCACGCCCAACCATTGAAATCGGTGAAACAAGTACCGTTATTGCTGTTCCTAATAAAGAAAGATTGTTTGATTTGTGTTATTCATTAAGAAAACTTGGCTTTAATGAGTTAAATACTTCTTACTGGAAAGGTAATTATGAAGATTATCTTATATCCAAACGCAAATATTTATATATGGAATGGTGTCAATATAACAATGATTACGAAAAATTATTTATATATCTCATTCAAGAATATATTAAAAAACCGATTAAAACCGCAATAAATGTTTATCCTGATACAATTATTGCAATTCCTATGAACTATATTGAAAATACAGGTATTCTCTTAATTCATAAATTAAAAGAATTGTATCATTATGATGAAATAAAATATATTGTTTGGAATGGCGATGACGACAGTTATTATAATGCATTGAAAAAATATTCATATATAGAAAAATGTGTTAAAAATCAAAACTGGAAAAAATTAAAACAATATATCGACAAAGAAATTGTAAATAGATATAGAAGTTATGGAAATAGAAAAAGTTTTTTCAGAAGTTTGATAAACAAATTTAGTGTTGCGTAATACACATAAAACTGGCTCAATATATTAGCCAAGAATATTAAACTTAAACAGAGAAAAAGGATTAAAAAATGACCCAGCAAGCCGAGAACAGTAAAGAAAAAGCAATGAAACTAACTGACAACCCACAAGTCAAAAACTTCGTTGAAGAAGTCAATACCGAAGTCGTTGAAAATAACGATATTGTGGCAACGCATTGTCTTTTAGATTTAGGCAAAGAACTGAAAACACATAGACTGTTGTGGTTGTTGAAAGATAAGTTTGATATTGTTAATCATGCGGATGTTGATTTAATTCAACAAACTTTCAATTTAATTTGTAACTTAACAAAACGCCCAAGAGCCGAACCGAATTCAGAAAACGCTGTGGAAATGCTAAAACTTATTGGAGATTTAGCACACGCATTGGAATTTGCACCTGTAAAAATTGAATCTCAAACGGACGATGAAATACTCCGAGATTCTGTTCGCAAATGGATTGAACAGTATCGAAACA
>JAFUEV010000075.1 GCA_017470245.1 bacterium
GAAGTTGCACGTGCAGAGGAAGTTGCAGGTATTGTTGAAAACTACACAGTAGCAGACGGTTATACATTGTCACACAGAGTATATCATATTACAAATGAGAACTCTTCAAAACTTGGTGGCGTTGGTGAAATGATTCTTGACGAGGATATTACAAGAACATCTTCAATCGTTGCTCCATTGGCACCTGCATATGATGCAGTATGGAACTTGAACGGTCATAACATTACAGTTGAGGGAACACCAAAAAGTGGTGTTTATCTTAACAGATATTCTTCAAACCTTGAAGTAAAAGGTAATGGTGTTATTCATTGTGAAGGTTCTTATGGCTTGTGGAATAATGGTACAACCGGTAAGATTATCATCAATGACGGTGTAACAATTGAGGCACAAACTCATGCTGTATATGCTGAGAAGGGCGTTATTGAAATCAATGGTGGTACATTCAAACTTACCAATTGGGCAGATGCTGAAAAGGACGCAAACGGAAACCTTAAGTTCTTGATTAACTGCTATGATGCAAACTACACCAACGGCAGTGCGAATATCATCGTAAAGGGCGGTAAGTTCTATGACTTCAATCCTGCTGTATCTTACGGTGAACCTAACGGTCCTGTATCATTCGTTGCAGAGGGTTATGAGAGTGTCATGACAACCGAGACAATTGATGGTGTAGAACACAAGGTTTATGAGGTAAAACCAATTAACGGGTAATTTGTTCGATACAGATATATGAAACGAAAAAAGGTGGGTTGATTAGCCCACCTTTTTGTTATTCCTCATAAAAATCTTCGTTTTCAGTATCTTCAATTATTTCATTTTCAGTGTTATTGAAAAATTCATCAATATTGTCTCTTTTATAATTAAAAATCCATTCGACAACTCTATCAGTAATTTCTTCTGTTCTTTTTTTATAATCAAAATGTTCAGAATTCAATTCGTCTTTTGAATACCTTTTCATTTTGATATTTTTTAAAGTGTCATTTGATAAACCATTTCTAACATCTTCTACTAATAAGCATGTTGTATATATATTACTTTCTCTATAAACAGAATCATTTTTAGAAATATCAGCACCCTTTTGTTTATTGGAATATTCGTTTAATAAAACAAGATTACCAATCGGTGTTTCATCATATTCTTCTTTTTGAAAATTTGTTTTTATTACCGAATAAGGGATAATGTGGTCTAAATTAACGCTATCATTGGAAATCAACATTTTATGTAAATTATAATGAGAAAGTTCATTTTCTTTTATTGTTATATATTCATTATAGAACAATATTTTTTTCATTAATTTTTTTTGTGATACATTTCCATACTTTAAATCAACTATGCCATATCTAAAAACATCTATATTCATATTAAATAACTCTTTTTTAGATTTGTTTGGGTATTCTTTTTTGACATTTTTGACATGAGAAAGAACATCAATATACAATAATTCTTCAATTTTATTTAACATTAAGTCTGTATCTTGTTCATATCTAATAATGATATTTGATACTTTTCCCAAAAAGTCAATGAAATATTGAACGTTGGTTTCAGTGGCAAAATTTTTATATAGCATATAAAATGCTCTTCCCCTTAAAAGTATATCATGTACCTTTTTTTCTACTTCTGTATTGTTTAGTTTACTTAATAAGAAAAACGGCATCAAGAAATACCACCAAACGCAAGGTTTTACTCTATCTTCATTTAAAAAGAAAGTATATGTTTTTTCTATTTTTTCATCAAAATTTATTGTTCTAAAAACAAAATCTACAAAATCATAAGTTTTCTTAAAAAAGAGGATACCGTCTTCTTTTGTTTTAAAAATATTATGTATTTTTAATGCAGAAATAATATTATATTTTTCATCTTCTATAATATCACCTTTTAGAGTCGAAACTCCCTTTTTATAGTATTCATTTTTAAGTGTTTCTTGCATTCCATATAGAAACATACCATATCCCTTTTTAGTAGGTACAAATATACTTTCTTTTTCACATTTTTCACTTATTTCTTTTACTTTATTTGACTCATTTACAATTTCCTCATTTGCTCCTGGTAAGTTATTAAAATAGTTACCAATATCTCTGGGAATCATCTGTTCATTTGTCGCTTGTTGTCCACCAGTGTTTCTTGTTAGAAAATTAAACCATTTTTGTGACAATGGTACACTTGAAAAATAAAAGAAATTATATTCATCAAAATATTTGTTAATTAAATTTTTATCAACATTCGATAATATTTCATCATTTTCTATTTTTTCTTTTATATAACCGTAAACAAAACAAATAACATCTAATAAGGTTTTATCCTTGGTTGTATTAAATAGTTTTTTATTCACCTTTGATATTTGTTTTTTTATTTCTTTTACTTTATAGGTATTTTGAATTAGTTTTTTAACACCATCAAATTCTTTTTGTTTTGTACCATCTATTTTTAGAGATTTATCACTATTAATAAATGGTGTTGCATTAAATATATCATCATCGTTTTGAGACAATACCTCCAAAACAAACTTAGTGGCAAATGATAATTTAAATCTGTGTCCTGCATCTATATTAGATTTATTATATATTTTGTCTTGTGGGTTGTCAACTCTAAAATATTTTTTACTGCACTCATCTAATTCACTGACAACTAATTCACCTATTTCGTTGTATATGTGTTTTCTTTCATTTTCTTCGATAATATTATGTTTTATTGTATCAAATACATCATACATAAAATCGTTTTCTATATTATATTTAGTCCACATAAATGGTCTTTGTATTTGGTCTTCAAATACAACGATTAAATCTCTACTTTTTACGCCAAATAAGTCATGTATATACATTGGTGTAAGTGTTATTGGTTCGGGAATAAATTTTGTTTCCATATTTTTTTTTAACATTAAAAATTTTTAATTATTAAATGTGTTGTTCTTTTACTATCATATGTACCCCTTGCTTGATAAGCGTAAGTTTTATCATATTCTATTTTATCATATTCTTTATATAAATCTTCTATGAAATCAGTTTTACCGATTGCCATAAGCCACTTGCACTTTACCTTTGATAATAAATCATGCAGACGTTTATGGTCTTCCCTTGTGAAACTATTGTTATCATATTCAGAAAACGTGCTGTCGTATGGTGGGTCTAAAAATATAAAATCATTTTCATTGAAATCAGTATTCAATGCTTCTTCAAAGTCACACACTTTGAATGTTGCCGAATTTATTGTTTCTACTGTTTCTTCAGTGAATAGCATTTTTGTTTTATTTCCAAAAATCTTATCATTATAGACTGCACCACCATAAGGTATATTAAATTTACCGTCTTTTCCAAATCTGAACATACCACCAAAGCAAAACTCCCTGATGTAATACCACTGAGCACTTCTTTCGTAAATTGTATAATCTTTTTTATCTTTCAGCCAATCATTGTACATATCACGTATTGTGAAATAAAAACCTTGATGCATGGCTGTTTCCAAAGATTTACAGGAAATTATATCATCATCCTCGCTTATATCCTTTTTAATAAAACGTTTTGTTTTATCATTGATACAGTTATAGATGTTATCAGTGAGTGAGAATCTGTGGAAATTGAAATTCTTCAATGTTTGGGTATTTTTAATATACCAAGAAATTTGGTCTTTCAGTTTTTCATTAACAAAATAGTCTTTATTAAGATGATTTGTAATTACATCCATAAAGATATCACCATATTTTTCACAGAAAAAGTCTGCAATAACATGAATTTCTTCCCAAGCGTTTTCGATTTTTCTGATTTCTGTCTCAAACTCCGTTTTTCCAATTGAATTGTAAAAATCAATCAGGTCTTCAGATATATCAGAAAGAAATGAATTACCGATGATTTTATTCTCTTCTTTCAATCTGAAAAATACACCACCACCGCCAAAAAACGGTTCATAATAGTTATTTATTTTTAATGGGAAATATTCTTTTATTTGCTGATATTCTTTATATTTTCCACCCGTATACTTTATTAAAGGTTTCATTTAAACTGAGTATATTTTATTATTATGCTATGTTTGCAAATATAATGCAAAATAGTATTTTAGCCAAAATAATTTTTGATTTTATGGTTCGTACCACACGATTTTATCATCAATCTTGTTATAATATTCTCTAAGGTCTTTTAATGTTTTGAAATCACTCACAAAGTGTTTAAACTCCTGTTCGTTCTTGAACTTAAGGTATTCTTCTTGTCTGAAACTCTCCCAATCATTAAATCCGTATACTCTTACGATATAAGGTAGTTCTGATGGCAGTATTCTCCACTCCAAGTAGAATTGGCTTATCATATCTTCATCAATACAACCGTTAATCCTAAGTTCCCTTGAAGACGAGGTTTCACATGCTTTCCATTGCAACTTGTTCGTTCCTCTTTTTGTATAATAGCACGAAAGTGGATAAATGATAATAAACTTTATTAAAAAAAGTAAACCAACAGTTAATAGTGCAAAAAGAAAACAAAGGAATATTGCTACTAATATATTTTCAAGTGTCATAATTATATATTATTTAATATTTTTAATTCTTTCGTATGTGTCAACAGATTCTTCATAAAAGATGTCACCGTCCAATTTAAGTTTTGCCAATATCTGACCAAATCTTAAACATGGTTGGTTAAAAACCATATTGCTAACAATTTTAAGACATTTGATGTTATACTCTTGTCTTTTTTCTTCCTTTTGCTTAATTTCCTTTAAGGATTCTTCCATTTTTTTGCTTAATTCATCCATTGTTTTTGCTTTTTGCTACGTTCTTTACAATAGTGTCATCACTTACTTTAACACCTCTTGTCTTGTGTCTAATAGAATAGTTCGGTATTTCGACCTGCTTGATAACAACCTTGTTACTATTGATACCAAGACTTCTGTCACGTTTCATTCTATCCTCTGAGATATGATTCATTTTGTTGATAACATATTCTCTGTCAACAACGCAATCCTTCAAGTCAGCAAACCACTTGTTCGGATATTTGCCAACGTGATACTTTGTGTAGTAATGAGAAGATTTCTTCTCAATTCCTCTTCTGATGTCAAACTGCCACTGCAAGCACATTC
>JAFUEV010000076.1 GCA_017470245.1 bacterium
ATTTTTTTAATTTTTAATTTTTTCTTTTTTAGTCTCTTTTTTATAAATTTTTCTAAATTATCATATATCTCTTTACAAATTGCGCTGTTATTATTCATTAAGCATTATTCCCTTTTGTATTTTAAATTCCCTAGTTAGCAAAAATAGAAATATTAATAAATTAGATGATTATAATTCATAATTATATTTATAATTTCTTTCTTTCCATTAATCTTCAACAAAGGTCTTGACTAAAAAATATATTATTATTGGATAAATTCAATATTTTATATATTTTTTAATGAAAATTATAGATTAGTCAAGGCTAATTTTTATTATTTACTTTACTATATGATATAATTATCTTCTTTTTAACTGTTATGAAATCTGATAGTTTGTAAACTTAATATAAATTTACTTTAAAAAAAATTTTATTATGCTATTATAATAATATGTTGATTAGAGAAACGGATTTCCGTTTCTTTTTTATTTAGTAAAACCTTTAATTTGGTTTTGTTCGCAAGAAAAGGAGGTAAATTGTGAAAAGAGATAAACACGGAAAATCTCAACAAAATGATAATGCTCCTTTTGAATATGTTAATAAAAGAGAATTAATGGAAAAACTGGAACCTCTTGTTGATAATACTTTAATGCGTTTTGGATTGGTTCCCGTTGAAACAGAACTGGTTAAAGAAAATCATAAATGGTTTTTACGTATATATATATATTCTACTGAAAGGGAAGTTAATCTTGATGACTGTGAACGTGTTTCAAGAAGTCTTTCTGATTTTTTGGAAGAACTTATTCCTTTTAAATATTATCTGGAAGTTAGTTCTCCGGGGGTAGAAAGAAAACTTAAATCTACAAAAGAATATCTTATTTTTAAGGGTAAAGATATTAATTTGAAATTAAGAGAGCCTGTTGATGAATCGGGAGAAAAACAGTTTGTCGCTAAAATAGTTGATTTTGATGACAACGCAGGACTTACTGTATATACATACAAAGATAAAAAAGACATTATTATACCAAAAGAAAATATTATATCAGCTAAATTATATTACAATGAAATATAGGAGAAAACACAATGATTAAGATAGGTACAGCTTTATTTGAAGCCTGTGAAGAACTTGAAAGAGAAAAAGGAATATCAAAAGAAGTTATAGTTTCATCATTATGTGACGCACTTGTTACTGCATATAAAAAGCATATAAAACAAAAAGAAGTTCCGAATGTTGAAGCTATTTTAGATGAACAATCAGGTGAAATCGGTGTATTCAGAACAAAATTAGTTGTTGAAAATGTTGAAGATCCTGATATGGAAATTTCATTGGAAGATGCTAAAGAATTGGATGATGAAGTTGAACTTGAAGATGAAGTTAAAATTGAAGTTACTCCGGAAAACTTTGGACGTATTGCTGCTCAAAGTGCAAAACAAGTTATTACTCAGAGAATCAGAGAAGCTGAAAGAAAACTTGTACTTGATGAATTTATGGAAAAGAAAGGTACCCTTACTACTGGGATAATTCAACGTGTAGAAAACAGAAATGTTATTGTAAATATAGGTAAAACAGATGCTATAATGCCTCAAAAAGAACAAATACCGGGTGAATATTATAAACCCGGAACAAGAATAAGAGTATTTGTTTTGAATGTAAAAGAAACATCAAGATTACCGCAGGTTATTGTTTCTCACGCACACGCAGAAATAGTAAGAGAATTATTTGAACTTGAAGTTCCTGAAATTGAAGACGGAATTGTTGAAATAAAATCTATTTCAAGAGAAGCCGGTTACAGAACAAAAATTGCTGTTACAAGTAATGACCCTGAAGTTGACTCCGTTGGTGCTTGTATAGGACCAAGAGGTAGCCGTATTCAAACTATAATTGGTGAACTTAAAAATGAAAAAATAGATATCGTAAGATATAGCGAAAATCCTGTTGAATACATTGTTAATGCTTTATCACCTGCAAGAATAGTTTCTGTTGATATATTGGCTGATGATGAATATTCAAAAGAAGCATTTGTTATAGTTCCTGATGATCAGTTAAGTCTTGCTATTGGTCGTGACGGACAAAATGTAAGACTTGCTCATAAATTAACAGGATGGAAAATAGACATAAAGAGCGAATCTCAAGCTGCAAAAATGGAATATGCACCTCAGGCTCAACATAATGAAGAAGTAGATGAAGAACCTGCTGATGAAGAAGTAGATGAAATCGCAGAAGAAATCAGAGAACAGGAAGAATATGCCGTTGATGAAGAAGATATGGATTCTCTTGACAATGGTGCGGAAGAAACAGAAGCAGTTGAAGAATAATAACTTTGTTTCAATAAAAAATAAGAAGATAATTATTTATCTTCTTATTTTTTTGTTATTAATTCTTTTAATTCCGGATATAAAATAACCGATTCATCTTGAAATATAGGTTTATTTAATAATTTGATTAAATCTTTATGATATTTGTTATTTTCATTTAAAAGCGAATATTTATCAAAATTATTTCCCAATTCTGTATTATCGGTTTTTCTTAATGCCCAAAACTCGGCAATAGCATTATTCTTTTTCGCTAGTTTAACAAAATTCGGCATTTCTTTATAGTTTTCCGAATATACTACAAATATCATTCTAAAATGTTGTAATAATCCTTTTTGTTTCATTTCAGAGTATAATTTGATATTTTTCATAACTTTATCATATTTTCCGCCTCTGATTATTTTATGATAGGTCCATCTGGAAGCACAATGTAAAGATAAAGTTATAGTATCAATTCTTTCAAAAACCCCCAGCTCTTTTAACTTGTCTTCGTTACCTAAAATACCGTTTGTATGAAAATGAAATTTTAAATTCGGGTATTTTATTGCAGCTTTTTTTATAATCATAGTTTCTTTATAACTGGCAAAGGGTTCTCCGCTGCAACCAAATCTTAATAACTTTGCATCTTTAAATATAGGCAGCCAGATATTATCTATTTCTTCTTCTAAATGTTCCTTATTGTATGGTGTCTTGTAATATTCATCTCTGCATATTTTACACTTTACGTTGCAAGAATTGTCAGAACTTACGGAAATCTCTTCGGGATATTTATCAACATATTCTTTAAATTCTGGTTTGATTTCATCTTCTTTGTTTTTTCTGTTGCAAATATCATCGCAAAATGAAAAATCGGAATTTGCAATTTTTCGTCTTAGTTCTCGAACCTTTTCACCATTCCAAATCTCTTGAAACGGAGTATTAAAAATATTTCCTATTGTATAATACTTTACAAACGGAGGACAACAGTTATATACATCCCCGTTTTCATATATTTCTATTCTGTTAAAAGGTTGTGAACAAAAAAGCATAATTCCCTCTTTCCTTTGAATGTTATCATATATACGATTTCATTACAACTTTGTTTATTATTTTTTATATGATATACTCATTGTGAAAGAGAGGGAGTATGTTTAGTTTTTTAGATAAATTTTTTAAAAAAGACAATAAAAATGAGATGCCTGTTCCTGATGTGAAAGAATATGTTTCATGTAAATCATTACAGGGGGGTATCACCTTTATGCATCGCTCGTTTAGGGTATGTTGTTCGAATAAGGTAGGTGTAACGCTTGTTGATAACTATAAGGGTGAACCTATTGATTGGAAAAAAATTGCAGAAACAAGAAAAAAATTAATTGAAGATTGTAAAAGAGGTATATTACCTGATAATTGTAAAGGTTGTGTTGATCTTCAAAAAAGAGATTGGGGTGAACATAATCAAATAGATGACATTTATATAAATCACTGGGATCACTGTAATTGCGGTTGTGTATATTGTGTTGTCGGCAATCAGGGTATATATCTTGAAACGGAAAAGAAACCAAGCAGATATTATGAAGTTTATAAACATCTGAAAGAAATGTATAACCATAATATGATTTCACCTAATGCACATGTTGAAATCGTTGGTGGTGATTTAACTGTTCTTGATGAAGCTGACAATATAATAAATTTATGTTTGGATCATGGTGTTGGAAGAATGTCTTTCCATTCTTCTTGTATCAATTATTCACAAGGTATAGAAAGAGCATTAAAAGAAGCACCTGATGTTGACTTTGATTTCTCTTTGGATAGTGGTGAAAGAGAATTATATAAGAAAATAAAACGCATTGATGCATTTGATAAAGTTGTTGAGAATATAAGAAGATATATGTCTGTATCAGAAAAATCAAAAGATGCTCTTATTGCCAAGTATATTTTGGTTGACGGATTAAATGACAGTGTTGAAGCCATTGATAAATGGCTTAATGTAATAAACGATTTGGGAATTAAAAAAGCTAAAGTTGATGTAAACTTTAAGAAGTTTTTCCCCGAATTTCATCATAGTAATCCGACAGTACCTCCACATTATTATGATATATATTCTCACTATAAGAAGCGTATAGAAGAAATGGGAATACAGGATTGTTGTTGGGAATTTACAAGACGTGTAATGGAAGAAGGCGGAATACCAAAAAGTTATTTGAGCTAGTTATAGGAGAAATATAAATAATGCAGATTAAAGATTATCAAATAGTTATTTTAGGTTTGTTGATTGCTTTAGGAAGTATCTTTTCAACCTATGTATTGTCAAAATCAATTGTAGAATTTCAAAAATTGCAAAACCAAACAATAAGAGTAACAGGTAGTGCCAGTGAAAAAATTACAGCTGACTCTGCTTCTTGGTCATTTAATATTCGTACAAAACAACCTACTTTAAAACAAGGATATGCCAGAATAAAGTCGGATAGTGAGAAAGTAAAAAAATTCCTAATTGCTAACGATATTGAAGAAAAAAATATAAATTTTGCTGCAATTAACAGTTATGAAGAAAACAGAAGATTTCCAAACGGTTCAATTTCTAATGATATTGACCATTATAACGTATCTGTATATGTTACTGTAAAATCTAATGACATTAATAAATTAACTGAAATATCAAAAAAGGTTGATGAGTTGATTCAACAAGATATAGATTTGTCAGTAAATGACGTTGAGTATTTTGTTTCAAATCTTGATGATATTAAAGTTAAAATGATTGCAGCAGCATCTAAAAATGCAAAAGAAAGAGCAAAGAGTCTTGTAAAAGGAACTAACGGTAAAATTGGTGTAATGACAAGTGCAAAAGTTGGTGTATTCCAAATTGTTCCCGTTGATTCAACAGAAGTTAATGATTATGGGATAAATGATACTTCATCAATTGAAAAGAAAGTAGTTTCAACAGTTACGGCTACTTTTACAGTAAAATAAACATTTAAGATTAAAAAAAGGACTTCATTTAATGAAGTCCTTTTTTGTACTTTATTTACTTAGTAAATCTGCTAAAGGTGTTACAATCATTCCGTTTAGAGATTTATCAGTTTCTTTTAATTTTAGCGAAACTCTATTTATATCATCTGTCCACTTAAAGTAATCGTTAATATATTTTTCACCTCTGTTAAAATCTTGTGATAATTGAACTTCAATTATTTCTGTTAACATTTTTCTTGCTGTCGGAATCATTTTATCTATATTCATATCAATAATTCCTTCATTATTAACAGATATTGCCCCTTCTTTTATAAAGAAATATGCTTGCATTACGGTTCTAACCCTATGTGCTTGTGAAAGTTCGGGTTTAGCTTTCAAAAAGCAGTTTGCTCCAAATGTTACCAGAATTTGTTTTTTCTCTTCTTCCGTATATACTCCTGCATTTGTTAAACAATCAAGCAACGCAAGGGAGCCCATATCAGCTTTATTTTCTTCAATTATATTCTTGTATTTCCCAAGTGCTTCTGTTCCTGATTTTGGTCCTAATGAATGTACATTTTCGTGACCTATCGTAAACCAGTGGTCAGCTTCAGGATTATATAATTTATGTAGTTCTGAATTTAACGTTGCATTCAAACGTTTTTTTCTTCTTTCTAATGCTTCGGGAGAATTACTCGTTCTTACTTGTCTGTGATACACATTCCTTCTTCCGCCGCCTATAGTTAATGATAATTTGTCGTTATTAGGCAGATTCTGAGCAATTGTAATTCCTCCTCTGTATGAACCTTCATCTCCTCTTAATGAAACGATATCAACATCTACCATTGTTTGTAAATTATCTTCATCTGATGATATATTTTGTTCGTATTTATCTTTTAACGGCATATTTTCTGCCATTAAAGGGAGATAATTTTTTATTTTTAGCAGGTCTTCAGTTCCTTTTTTGTTAATAATTCCGACTCTTATACCTATAGAATCTTTTGATGTTGCTACGATATTATTTTCTTCGAGTAATTTTTTTAATTCTTCGTCTTCTATAACGGTTCCTGTTAATAAATCGGCATATTGTTCTCTTGAAACAGTAAATTCCAATGGCGTATCTTGGAGAGTTGCCCATTTCTTATCGGCTTGTGCATCTAACATCGGGTCATTTCCTCTTAAAGCTTTTGCTTGTAATAAAAGATATTCGTTAAAATCTTTATTCGTTGATGTTTTAGCTGCTTCTTCAAGCTCTTTTGCTATATTCTCAAATTCTTGCTTGAATTCTACTGTATAATCAATTCCTTTAAGCTTTTTTCCTTCTCTTTTTACAATTGAACGTTGGTTTAAAATTTCTTTTACTTCTTCAACTTCTCCATTTTTAATCATAGATTTTAGTATATTATGTAATTCTTCTTTTGTAATATCAGATGGAAAAAATGCTTTCCCGTCAAGGACTGTTGCACCTTTTAACAAAACAACCGGTTTTGATTCAGAATCTATACCTATAATCCCCAATTGGGCATCAAATAAAATTTTTGTTAATTCGGCTGATTTATTGCCTTTTTTTATTTCTTCATCAAGATATTTTTTGAATGGTAAATTTAATTCATTATCCTGTTTCATATATACTATATTTGCATAATTCGCAGCCTTAACAAGATGTTTTAGTGCTATTTTATCTCCTTCTTCCAACGCTAAATATTCTTGTGCGTCTTCATTAAGCATAGGTTTTCTTATTAGAAAATCTTTATTTGTTCTTTTTTCTAGTTCTTCAAGTGATAAATTTAATTCAAAACTCATAGTATAATCTCCTCGAAATTATACTATCAAGTTTTTATATTTATAACAATAATCTATATATACTATTGCTTTAGAATTACATCCGGTACTTCATAGTATTTGCAGGACGGGCATTGCTGTCTTGCATAAAAATTACCGTCAGTACTTGCAAATCTTGATTTGTAATTCGCTATTACTGAAGAAGGTGTTTTGGATTTCGTTACACAGAAAACATAGCCTTTGTCATTATCTTGTGGTCGAGAATATCCGACATTCATAAAACGAGAATCTTTATAGAATACATAAACAGGTAATGTTGAACCCGTTGCAGCATCTCTTACTTTTATATTTGTCCAAAATCTTACATTTGTTTGATTAATTCCATACGTTTTAAGTATCCCTGTTAATTCTGCTATATTAGGAAGTCTTCCTCCTTTTGAAAAACAATATGAATCTTTTTCGTGTCTTGTTTTTAATTCCGGTTGCATACTTATAACATCAAAAGAAGGAGAGCAGAAGTTTTGTTCCCAAATTTCTTTCTCTTTGAATATTCCCATATCACCATATTCCATAAACGGATAAAAGCATAGTCTTATGTGTTTTGTTTTTTCTGTTATTCCTGTTGAAATAGAATTTTCAGGAATTTCATAATTTTGAGATATTGATAAAGTCGGATTATATGCATATCCTGCTTGAATTAACTGGTTAAATACTTCTTGGTTAACTTCTTTTACGCTAAAGTTAACATGTTTTTTCTCGCCTCTAATTGTTTTATTTTCAGGTGGCGGAGGTACTACTTGGCGATGATTATTGTCTACTTTTGATATTTCGTTAAAGAAGTTTCTGTTGAATTTCTTAGTTAGCATTGTTTGAATATCTTCTTTTCTTTCTAAATCAAAATTTCTGTAGAAATACGGCTCATCTTTTATTCCGTAGTTTTCACTTGCCGGAGCAACACAATATAGTTCCGGACGTACATTAGCCGGCTTCCTGACAATTTCATAAGACATATTTTTATAATGTAGAACAAGCGGATATTCTTCATTTAACCCATCTTTATCACTTGTCCAGTAATATTTTTCACCAAAGGTATCAAACCTGTTAAATACAATATGATATGCTTCTAAGTAATTGGGTACAGATGCATTTAAAGCTCTGCAAAATCTGTCTGCTCTGGTATAATCATCAAACGGATTTGATTCGGATGTATAAAGGAAAGGAACTTTCAAGGTATCTGCAGACATTAATTGCTTAGCTCTTGGGCTTACACTATTATGAATTTTTAAGAAATTTGTTGCGTATTTAACTGTGAGTCTTGAAACTCTAAATCTGCCCTGCTTATCAAAATTTTGTGCAATCTGAATTCTGTTAATAATGTTGAATAATGAAATTATAGATAATATAACAATCAGAGTTATAATAATTGTTTTAGCTGCTGTTTGTCTTTTTCTTGCTTTAAATGAAGGGATAATTAAAGCAGGTACGACGAAAAATATGAAAACAAGCAGGAGTATTGATGGCATTAACATTGATATGGTTGACATAAAGAATGTGAATATAAACGTTACATTCGCAGCATCAGGGTTTACGGTTACAAGACATATAGTACTGAATAATATCGTTAGAGTCAGAAATAAAAGAAATAATAATATGTTAAGAGGATAGTTCATGTATAAGACTTCTCGTCTTAATATTTCTAACTTCTTTTCTGTCTTTTCCAATAAAATATAAAGATAACCAAGAAAGACAAACAAATTAATGAATAAACTTATAAGAGTATAGTTGTTTTTTGTAATGTTACAAACAAAAAATAAAATTATGTGTAATATGACAAGTATTCCAACTACTGCCATATTTATTTTAAAAAGTTCTTTTGGCTTTTTTTGTAAATTTTGATTATTTTTTTTGTTATCTGTTTTCATACTTAATCCGTTAAAAATATATAATTTAATTATTTTATAATAAATTTAGGTCATAATATATAATTCCTAAATCTATTATACTAAATTTTTTGATTTTTTTATTAATTCTTATTGTATAATTTTAATATATTGATGTAAAAAGGGAAATAAATAGTGGCTATATTAACAAGTTCATCATTAATTGAATTAGCTAAGAGTGTATTTCAGATAGAAGCTGATTCTGTATTAAAGTTAAAAGAAAGAATTAATACAAATCTGGAAGAAGCTATATCTGTAATAATGAAATCAAAGGGACGTGTTATTGTTACAGGTATGGGAAAATCGGGTTTGATAGGCAGGAAAATAGCTGCTACACTTTCGTCAACAGGAACGCCATCATATTTCTTACATCCTGCAGAAAGTACTCATGGTGATTCCGGTATTGTAACAAGAGAAGATGTTGTTATTGCAATATCTAACAGTGGTGAAACAACAGAACTGCTTAATTTATTGCCTTTAATAAAAAGATTTGAAGTCCCTTTAATTGTTCTTGCAGGTAATAAAAATTCCACTTTAGGTAAGTGTGCGGATATCTATTTTGATATATCTGTAGAAAAAGAAGCATGCCCATTGGGAAAAGCTCCTACAGCAAGTACTACTGCTACATTAGCGATGGGTGATGCAATTGCTGTATGTTTGTTAAAACAAAGAGGTTTTTCTGAAGAAGACTTTTTATTGTACCATCCTTCAGGTGCTTTAGGAAAAGGTGTATTATATGTTGTCGGTGATTTGATGTTAAAAGATGAATCTTTAATGCCAATTGCTCATGAAGATGATACATTCCTGGAAACAGTTGATTTGATATCTAAAAAACGATTGGGTTGTGCTTTAATAGTAGATAATGATAATAAATTAACCGGATTATTGACTGATGGTGATATAAGAAGAATCTTGTTGAGATATCCAGATGTTTCTGTATTAAGAAATAAAACAGTGATGACTAGAAATCCTAAAACGATAACGGCAGATGCTATGGCAACAAAAGCATTGGCATATATGGAAAAATATTCTATAACAGCACTTGCCGTATGTGATGGAAATAACCACCCTAAAGGAATTATACATATTCATGATTTGTTGAAAGCAGGTGTTGCATAATGATAAAACTTAATCTTGATTTAAGAAGCCGAGCATTGAAAATAAAATTGGTTGCATTTGATGTAGACGGTGTTATGACTGACGGCAGTATGATATATGATGAAAACGGTATTCAATATAAGACATTTAATGCAAAAGACGGACAAGGTATTGCGATGTTAGTAAAGTTGGGTGTAAAAACTGCAATTATAACGGCAAAAGAAAGTAATGCAGTTAAGCATCGTTTTGAAGATTTGGGAATGACGAAATTGTATATGGCTCAAAAAAATAAAATGCTTGCATTAAAAGAAATGATGGAAGAATTTAATCTTGAACCTTCAGAAGTTGCATATATGGGTGATGATTTGCCGGATATCTCCGTATTAAGGGAAGTAGGTTTGGCATGTTGCCCTAATGATGCTGTTAGTGAAGTAAAAAATATATGCCACTTTATATCCGCAAAACGAGGTGGTCGAGGTGCTGTTAGAGAACTTACTGATTTGATTTATAAAACTCAAAGTAAAAATAATAGTCTTTAAACTGGAATAGTTATAACTATAATTAAAATAATAAAATAAAAAGAGAACCAATCGGGGTTCTCTTTTTTACTCTAACTCTCTTAATAAATTATGATTCAAAAACATAACATAATAAAGAAGCTTCTCTTGCTTTTTTAACAGCTTTAGCAAGCATTCTTTGATGTTCGGCGCAAGTACCTGTAATTCTTCTTGGAAGAATTTTACCTGCTTCAGTTAAATATTTTCTTAATTTTTGTGCATCTTTATAATCAATATTATCGATTTTATCTGCACAAAAACTACAGTTTTTACGTTTTTTCTTGTCTAATTGTTCTTTTGCCATTATATTTTCCTCTATTCTACTTATATTTTTTATTGAAGGTTCTTAGCCTAAAACGGGATTTCCTCTTCGCCGATTAGAACATCATTGTTCATTTCGACCTCACCGAATTTTACAACTTCTTCTGATTTTGCAGATGTTTTTGTTTCCGAAGAAGTTGTTGATGTTACAACTTCAAAACTTGATAAATCAAGTTCCATAACTTTCTTTTCGGTACCGTCTTCATTTTTAAAAGTTGACATTTGAAGTCTGCCTTCAATTACAATCTTGTCACCTTTTGATACGGAACTTTCAACAGCATCTGCGTTGTTGCCTCTTGCTACAACTCTTATAAGAGATTGTTCTCTTTCATCTATGTTAACTGTGAAAGTTGTAACAGGAATATCGTTGCCCGTAAATCTTTTTTCGGGTTTTCTGTACACTGTTCCTGATAATACCGCTCTAGCTAATGACATTTTTCTCTCCGTTATTATGCTTTTACAGATGTTGTTTCAAGTAACATAACTCTTAAGATGTTTTCATTTAATCTTAATTGTCTGTTAAATTTTGCAACTTGTTCAGGTGCCATTTCAAAGTTGTGAACACTGAAATAGCCGTCTCTGTAATCTTTTATATCATAAGATAATTTTTTACGACCCATTTTATCTGTAGATAAAACTTTGCCGTCCAAGCTTGTTATTGCTTCTTCAATTTTTTCAACTAATTTATCATATTCTTCAGAATCGATATTAGGTTTAATTATTGATAATAATTCGTAAGTTCTCAATTTATTTCTCCTTGACCTGTTAAATTATACAATATAAATGTTATCATGAACATTTTTAAATACAAACATAATAATTACAAATATTTACCTTTAGCGGAGCAAAATTTTTGCATATTTTTAATTCTTGCTCTTAATATATCCTTTTTTGATTTTTTGTTAAAAGTTTATGAATGAATTGCGTTGATATAATAAATTAATGTATAGTCTTTTAATGTGATTATCCTGATATTGTTATGGAGTCTTTAATTGAAAAAATTAGGTTTGTTTAATATAGTATTTTTTATTATACTTCTAATTGTAGTTGCTCTTGGCATTTTTATTAGAATACATGCTTTTTTACATACGCATAATATTTTTTATGATGAAGCAGCATTATTACTTAATATAAAAGAGCGTACATATAGCCAATTATTTTTGCCTCTTGATTATGAACAATGTTGTCCTCCCCTTTTTATGATTTTGGGGAAATTTATATATACGCATTTTGGTTTGAATTTATATGCAATAAAATCAATTCCATTTGTTTTCTCTTTATTGTCATTAATTTTATTTACATTCTTATCATTAAAAATGTTTAGAAGCAGAGTTGCTATTATAATATCTAACTTTATGTTTGCTTTTTCATACTGGCTTTTAACTTATACAATGTTTTTTAAGCACTATATAAGTGATGCATTTGTTTCAATTTTAATTTTGTTTGTTGCATATCATTATAAAGATAGAATCTTGTCCAAAGTTGATGTAAGTATTCTTGCTATTTTGGCTATTTTATGTCTGTTAATGTCATATACATCTGTAATAATACTATCAAGTACTTTTATAGTTTTTGTTTTGTATAAGTACAATAAATCAGAGCGTAAAGAATGGTTGAAAAAAAGTCTGCTGTTTGTTTTAATTTATGGAATATTTTCTGTTGTGTATTATTTTGTGAATATGAAATCGCCAGCAAACGCTGATGTTTTTCAAATTGGCTGGGGAGAATTCTATCCTAGAACATTTGAAAATATTGTATTTACTCTAAATTTATTAATGGGATATATATTAAAACCAATAGCTGCACTAGTCATAATGACTATTGCTGGTATTTTTCTCGTTTTTAAAGATAGATTTTCATTTGGAGTATTATTTTTACCATTTATTGTTGCATTTATTTTGGCTTATTTTAAAAAATACCCAATATTGCCTGAACGTGTAATTTTATATCTTATTCCTATATTTTTATTACTTGTAAATAAATCTATCGATTCTATTTTAAAAATTGAAAATAAGTTAATCCGAAATGTTTTTTATTATATTACTATTTTAGTTTTTCTATGTTCATTAAATATTCTTGAAATACAACAATTAGTACAAAATATAAAGACAAAACAATATACAAATATAACAGATAAAGTGTATTGGAAAAAGGAAAAAACATCAAATGCTGAGCGTGCTTTAGAATGGTTTAAACAATATGGTATTACAAAAGATGATTATATAATTGCAAAAATGGCTGATAAATTGGTTTTTGACTTGTATGATAAAGATAATTTGATAAATACAAGTAATATATCATATAATAATGAATTTAATATTCCTATAGGTTCAACGATATATGCGTATGTATCAGAAGAATATGATGAATATGAGTTTTTTGAAGCTGATTTAAAAAATTGTGAGATACTGGAAAAAGTAGAAGATGGCGCTTATTATTTTATAAAAGCTAAAAAAATTAAGGATGATTAGCAAGTCAAGCTTTGGGTATTGCACTTCGTTTTATCGTCATCCGAAGCGTTTCCGTACTCACTAATGTAATAAAATCTTATTTTACAAATTATGAATGAAATTATGAATGTTCTTCTTTTGTTGTTCCGTCAGGATAAGTAATTACAACTTCGTATTCTCCTGTTTTTTCGTTTCCTTTTCTACGTTCAACTGTGCCATCGGGATATGTTTTTTCTGATTCATAATCGCCTGTATCTCTGTTTCCTTTTTGATGTTTTACGCTTCCGTCTTTAAATTGTGTTTCCCTTGTATAATCACCTGTATGAATGTTCCCTTTTTCGTCCGTTACGTCACCGTCATTCCAATCTGTATGTTTTGTATAATCACCGCTTGCACCATCACCTTTAATTGTTATAACTGTGCCGTCAGATTGAGTAATTGTTTCATCTAAATCATTTGTTTTTTCGTTTCCTGTAATAACAGTTACAGTTCCATCCGGAGTCGTTGTTGTTTCACTAACTTCTCCAGTTTCACGGTTTCCTGCAGTTTTTTTTGTTGTTCCATCTGCTGATGTTTCGTAATATTCATAATCTTGAGTTTCTATATTGTATTTATATGTTGAACTTGACCCGTCACTTCTTTTTTCACTATATTCAAAGCCGGTGTGCTTATTCCCTTTTTCTGTAATTTCTGTGCCATCGGCTTTTTTTGTAATGTATTCATATTCACCGGTTTGTCTGTTTTCACTTTTATGAACTTCTTCACCACTGGGGTCTTTATAAGAGTATTCGTATTTACCGGTAGAATTGTCAATTCTTTCATATTCTAATGTACCATCTGCGCCTGTATAAGTATATTCACTATCGCCTGTTTTTGTATTTCCTTTTTTAACTGTTGTCGAACCATCAACCATTTTTTTTGTGCCTTCGTAATCACCTGTTTTCTTATTCCCTTTTTCATAATAAGTATTTGATGAATAAAAATCGGCACTATATGTTTCTGTTTCGTAATCTCCAGTTTCTGTATTACCTATTTCGTGTGTAATTATATTTCCCGTATAGTCGGTTTCTTTTTCATAATTTCCTGTTGCTGGATTTAGTATATACGTTTCTTTTGTACCGTTTGGTTTTGTTGTGATTGTGTATTTGACTCCATTTTTGTATTCACGTTCTTCAACTGTATTTCCTTCTTCGTCAGTTGATACTTTTGTTGTATATTCACAATTGCCGTCTTTTACTTCTTGAATGCTTGCGTCTTCTGTTTTTAGGTCGTTAGGAGATTTCCTCAATATTTCCATTATTGATGTTTTACTATTAATATTCAAATCTCCAATGTTAATTTCTGAAAAGTCAATATCATCTTCACTCATTAAAGAGTACGTATCTCGTTGAAAATCAAAATCGTTATTAACAGATTCTTTTTGAAAAATTCCTTTTTCTTGTTCCTTTTCTGCTTTTGTTGTTTGAGGATTGTAATTTTCTGCTTTTTTAAAAGCATTTTGTAAAGAATTAATATTTTGCATCGTTGTTTGTTTCTCGCTCTTATCTATCCGTAATTCAAAAATAAAATTAATATATATTTAAAAAGATATTTTTCTTATTAATTAA
Organism: bacterium; assembly: GCA_017470245.1. GTDB lineage: Bacteria > Cyanobacteriota > Vampirovibrionia > Gastranaerophilales > Gastranaerophilaceae > Avigastranaerophilus. The sequence goes on from JAFUEV010000076.1 coordinate 14,974, forward strand.
CAAAAATTGAGTGTTTGTTAAGATTTTTAAATAAGTATTATTTCCCCAAATATAATCTGAGTTATATAATCTCTTATTCTTTTATGTTAGAATTTTACTGGGAATAATTATGGACGAAAAAGTAACTCTTGTAGGAAAATCATTAGAAGAACTTGAACTGTTTATGCTTGAGAACGGACAGTCAAAGTTTCGTGCAAAACAGGTATATAATTGGTTGTATTTAAAATCTGTCAGGGATATTGATTCTATGACAGATTTACCACTTTCTTCAAGAGAAATGCTAAAAGATAAAACACAGCTTTGTTCTATAAAAATAAAAGATAAACAAGTAAGTAAAGACGGAACAATAAAATATTTATTTGAACATAAAGACGGAACTTATGCTGAAGCAGTTTTGATGAGGTTTGATAACAGGGCGAATTTGACGGCTTGTATTAGTACTCAGGTAGGTTGTCCGATGGGGTGCAGTTTTTGCGCAACTGCAAAACTTGGTTTTACAAGAAATCTCCAATCAGATGAAATTATTCAACAAATATTTTTAATACAGGCGGATACAGGATTAAAAGTTACAAATATTGTATATATGGGACAAGGAGAACCTTTGTTGAATTTTGATAATCTTATTGCATCAATTAAAATATTCAGAGAACAATTTCAAATTGGTGCACGAAGAATTACTGTATCAACCTGTGGCTTGATTCCTCAAATAAATAAATTAGCAGAGCTTGATTTCCAATCTACTCTTGCAATTTCTCTTCACGCTCCAAATCAAGAAAAAAGACAGTCAATAATGCCGGTTGCCAAAAAATATAAATTTAATGATTTACTTTCAACCTTAAAAGATTATACAAATACTACAGGACGCAGAGTTACAATTGAATATGTTTTGATGAAGGGTGTAAATGATTCGGTTGAAGATGCAAAACAGTTGGCCATTGCCATTTCTAAACTAAAAAGCAATGTTAATTTAATTGTATATAATCAGAATGAAAAAAGTGAATATAAAAAACCGACAAAAGAAACAATACAAAAATTTAAATACATATTGGAAGCATCCGGTAAAAAAGTAACAATAAGGTTGGAACGAGGTGCAGATATAGATGCTGCCTGCGGTCAGCTTAGTGCCAAAATGAAACAATAGTTCTTTTATGTAAAATTTTTATTATAATCACTTGTCAGATTTAAAATTTATGTTTAGAATATTATTGTAGTTCATGCATGTTTTTATTTTTTGTGAAGTTCACAATATATGAATCAGGTAGAGCAATTTTTCTAATCAACATAAAAGGAAGCAAAATCCGGCGCAGGAGAAATAAAATAATTTTGCTTAAAAATAAAAGGGGCATTTTAGATGTACGTAAATAAGTGTATTAAGTGTGGTAAAGAGTTCGAAACAAAGAATCCTAAGAGGGTAATATGTCCGGATTGTTTATATTCGGACAAAAAATATACTGAAGATTTGTCAAACGAAGCTGCAAATGCTTCTCATTCTCAGTCTGATACTCAGGCGAGAGGTTCATATTCTTTTGGGTCTGAGAATGAAGAACGTCCCTACAAACCTTATGACAGAAATAATGGACAAAGACAATCATATAATCGAAATAATGGTCAAAGATATAATGATAGACCAAGATATCAACAAAATAATAATGGTGGTCAACGTCCATACAATAATAACAGATTTAGAAATAATAATGACAGACAAGGTCAAAGACCTCGTAATAACTTTAATAATCGCCCGGGAGGTTTTAACAGACCTCGTCCAAATCAAAAGCCAAAAAGACAAAAACAATTATTGGTTAGTAAAGAGCAAATTGAGCAAATTGAAATATTGTATAAAAAAGCATTGCCATTGCCAAATCCGGATGTCCATGAAGTAATAGGACAGGCTATAGGACTTGAACCAAGAAAAGTATTTTTTGGTATAAATTTGGTAAGACAAAAGTTAATGTTGCCCAAATTGCCTTTCCCCAAAAGGAAGTTGGCCGTATCTCCGGATCAGTTATTTGCAATTAAAAACTTATACGAACCATTATTACCGCTTCCTCCTATAGGTTGTCATAAAATTATTGCGGCACAATTGAGAATGGATGAATGGAGAGTCCATGTCGGTATTGGTTTGATAAGAAAACAAATGGGCTTGGATCGTTGGAATCAAGAAAGAGAAGATGCTCCTGCCGAATATAAAAAGAAATAATTAATAGTTATGAATGAAGAATTGATATCCATAGCCAAAATTCTTAATTTTCATGGTATTAAAGGCGAAGCAAAACTTGGTTTTACAAAAGGCAGAGAAAAACAAGTTGAATTGCTTAAAAAGGTTTTTGTTAAAAAAGATGATAACTATAAAGAGCTGAATGTTTCTTCTGTTAGATTTCATAAGCATTTTGCAATAATAAAATTTAAAGAATTTTCTACGGTTAATGATGTTGAAGAATATAAAGGATGCGATATTTTCTTAAACAAAAATGAAGTAGAAAAAAGTTTGGAAAATAATGAATATTTGGTTAGTGATCTAATTGGGATGCAAGTGTTTGATACTGATGACTGCTGTCTTGGGGAAGTAATAGGAATTGGTGAAAATCTAGCAAATGATATATTATCTGTTCGAGATAATAATAATAAACAGCATCTGGTACCTTTTGTGAAAGAAATAGTTCCAATTGTTGATTTAAAGAATAAGCGTATTGTTATAAATAATATAGAAGGACTTATAAATTGAGGTTTGATGTTCTGTCTTTATTTCCCGAAACAATTACTGATGCTTGTCATTTTAGTATTATAAAGCGGGCATTGGAAAGTAATTTAATTGAAATAAATGCTATTAATCCTCGTGATTATACTAAAGATAAGCACAAAAAAGTGGATGACACTCCTTATGGCGGTGGTGCAGGCATGTTATTATCATGCCAACCATATTTGGATGCACTAAATGCAATTGAAAAAATAGAAAATTCAAAAACTGTTATAATGTCTCCCAAGGGTAAAGTTTTCAATCAGGAACTTGCAAAAGAATATTCTCAAAAAGAGCAGTTAATAATAATTTGCGGTCATTATGAAGGTTTTGATGAAAGAATACTTGAAAAGTCTAATGCGGAAGAAATATCTATCGGGGATTTCGTTCTAACCGGCGGTGAAATTCCTGCTTTATGTATTATAGATAGTGTTACAAGACTTTTAAAAGGCGTACTTGGAGATGATGAGTCTGCAGAATATGATTCTCATTATGATGGATTATTGGAACATCCGCATTATACAAAACCAAGAGAATATGAAGGATTGGAAGTTCCTGAAATATTACTTAGCGGTAATCACGAAAAAATAAAAGAATGGCGAAGATTGCAGCAATTTCTTGTAACAAAGAACAAGCGACCTGACTTGTTTAAAAAGTTTTTGAAATCAGAAATATCAGATTATGATAAAAAAATATTGAAAAAGAATAATTTAATTTAATTTTTCTTATATTTAAACTATAATATCAAAGAATATAAGAGGATGAGAAATGAAAGCTGCTGTTCTACAGGACAATAGATTCGTAATAGAAGAAATTCCAAAACCAATATTGGATGAATATGGTGAAGGAGCCATAATAAAAGTTATAGGTTGCGGATTATGCGGTAGTGATATAGTGAAAATGCGTACCGGAAAAGCTAAAAACGGAACGGTACTGGGACATGAGGTTGTTGGAGAAATTGTTGAAATAAATTCAAAAACTAATTTCGAAATTGGTGATATTGTTGCACTTGGTCACCATGTTCCTTGTTTTCATTGTCAGTATTGCTGGGGTGAAAATTATTCCATGTGCAGACATTTTAAAGAGACAAATATATTTCCCGGCGGCTTTTCCGAATATATTTTTGTATCTGAAGAACATCTTAATAATACTGTTTTTAATGTGAATTTAAATCTTTCAACAATAGAAGCTTCTTTTTTGGAGCCTTTGGCTTGTTGTATAAGAGCTGTAAAACGTGCGCAAATAAAAGATAATTCAAAATGTCTTGTTGTTGGATTGGGTTCAATCGGTATATTAATGGGCGAAGCAATAAAAGCATTAGGGCATAAAGTGTACGGATGTGATTTGATATATGAAAGAATTTGTACTTCTCAAAATTTTGGATTTGATAAATCCTTTCTGCTAAAAGATGAAGCAACTTTATTAAAAGAGATGAAGTCGGTTGCGCCTATAGGGTTCGATACAATATTCCTGACGGCGGGTGCATCGTCTGCAACAGAATTTGCTGTAAAAGCAGCAAGAGATGGTGCTACAATCGTTGTATTCTCAAGTATAAAAGATAATGATGGCTTTAAAAACAATGATATTTATTACAGAGAATTAAATATACTGGGGAGTTATTCACCTTCTCCGATGGATTTAGAAGATTCGATGTCATTAATTGAAGAAGGAAAAGTCAAAGTTTCCGGTATTTCAACAGTATATTCGTTGGAAAAAATTAATGATGCATTAAATGATACAATGTCTAATAAAATAATGAAAGCATATATTCAATTATGAAAATGAAAGCAATACAATTTTATTCTCCATTAAATATTACTTATGAAGAAGTGGAAATAAATGATCCTAAGGAAGGCGAAGTCCAAATAAAAATAATGGCAGCATTAACTTGCGGGACTGATGTTAAAACGTACAAAAGAGGACATCCTGTTTTAATTAAAAAAATTCCGTCAGGTTTTGGTCATGAATTTTCAGGAATTATTACTAAAATCGGCAAAAATGTTACGGGCTTTAAAGCGGGTGACAGGGTGGTTGCCGCTAATTCCGCACCTTGTGGAGAATGTTTTTTCTGTAAAAGAGGTGACTATAACCTTTGTGAAAATCTTGAATTTTTAAATGGGGCTTATGCCGAATATATAAATGTTCCAAAAGCAATTGTTAAAAGAAATTTATTGTATTTGCCTGAAGATTTATCATTTGAACGTGCAGCATTTGCTGAACCATTGGCAAATGTTGTACATGGTATCGAAAAAACAGGTATAAAGGCAGGTCAAACAGTTGGTGTTATGGGATTAGGTCCGATAGGCTTGATGTTTGCGAAATTAGCAAAAATGAAAGGTGCCAGAGTTATTGCCGGCGGCAGAAATCCTTTAAAAATGAAAATGGCAAAAGAATTTGCAGATGTCGATGAAATTGTAGATTTAACAAAATATAAGTATCCTGAAAAAATATTTATAGATTTTTCTGAAGGGAAAAAAGGACTTGATGTTGCAGTTGAATGTGTAGGGTTGCCTGAAATATGGGAGAGAATGTTTACTCTTGTCAGAAAAGGTGGAACTGTCCATTTATTTGGCGGTTGTCCTTCAGGAACATCAATTAATATTGATACAAAAAGATTGCATTATGATGAAATAAAAGTATTAAGCATTTTTCATCATACGCCATTATATTTTAGAGAAGCGTTAAGGTTAATACATGAAGAAAAGCTTCCTGTTGAAAAATTAATTACAGAAACAACAACATTGGAACATACGGAAGAGGCATTAATCAAACATATGAACGGTCGGGCAATAAAAGTATTGATAAAACCGAATAATCCATAACGATTATTTTCTACCTTAGTATTTTATAGTATAATCATATTGGGAATTGATAGTATGAAAAAAATATTAAAAGAGTTAAAAAATGAGATAGAAAAGGCAGAGAGTATTATTATATTTTCTCATGTCAGTCCTGATGGCGATACATTAGGTTCAAATTTGGCATTAAGTTTTGTTATTGAACAATATTTTAATAAAAAAGTAGACTCCGTATTTGTAGGGGCTCTTCCTGCATTATACTCTTATCTTCCCAATTATAATCGTTTTAAAGATGTACAGTCGATTGATAAAGATAAAAAATATGATTTGGCTATTGCTGTTGATGTTGCTTCAAAAGACAGAATGGTTTCAGGTACATCTATATATGATAATGCTAAATTTAAAGTTAATATAGATCACCATAAAACAAATGTAGGTTATGGGGATATAAATATAATTGACGGCAGTGCAGCTTGCGTTGGAATAATATTGTTTCAGATATTTAAAGAATGGAAATTTGAAATAACAAAAGACGTTGCAAGATGTATTTATACTTCTTTATTGACTGATACAGGCGGCTTTAAGTATGAAAATACGACTCCGGAAACATTTATGCTTGCAGCAGAACTTGTACGGCTGGGTGTTTCTCCTACGTATGAGTTTAGAGCATGTTATGAAACAAAACCACAATCTATGGTCCAGTTTCAGGCTTATGTCGTTTCAAATACTTTATTCTATAATGATGGTAAAATCGCTTTTTCAAAAATAACAAGAAGTGATATGAGTAAATTTAATGCTACAGATGAGTATACAGAGGGTATAGTAGAAATTCTAAGAACATCTAAGAATGTAGAAATTGCGGCAATTTTAAAAGAAACAAAAGAAGGTTATACAAAAGTTAGTCTAAGAAGCAAAACGGTTGATTTGACTTCGATAGTAATTGAATTTGGAGGTGGTGGTCATACTTTTGCTGCAGGATGTACAATAAAAAAACCTATTGCAATTTCCTTTGATAAGTTGTTGAATCGTGTTCAAAGAGAATTAGAATGATTAATTATATAAAATCTCTGGTGAAAAAAGTAATAGATCAAGATTTTTACGGAGTTGCTGCAGAAATGGCGTTCTGGTTTATTCTTGGAGTGTTTCCTTTTCTGTTATTTTTAACTTCACTTTTTGCTTGGATGGGTAAAAGAACACTAATTACACCAATTATAGATTTTATAACAAATATTGCTCCTAAAGATGTATCTTCATTGATTGTAAATACATTAAATGAAGCGATGATATTCAAACAAGGTACGTTAATTGCTGTTTTTGGCTTGGTAATTACGATAGCACTATCTGCAAACGCAATTGCGGCTATGATAAAAGGTTTAAACAGAGCTTATGCAATTGAAGAAACAAGAAGTTTTTTATATACAAGAACCCTTGCCGTATTAATGGTTTTTATAAATGCATTAGTTCTGTTTCTTGTTGTAAATATGATAGTATTGGGCAGAGTCCTTATGGATTTTATGCTTACAAATACTATATTATCAAAATTATCTATTGATATAATCGGTATTGCCAGATGGCCGGTATCTTATGTTGCCCTTGCGTTTTTATCAATAGGAAATTATTATATTCTTCCTGCTATTGAAGGTAATGATAAAGTCAGATTAAAGAGTGTATTACCCGGAACCTTATTTTTCAGTTTCTTTTGGATGTTGGGTTCTTGGTGTTTCTCGTTGTATTTAAGCAATTTGAATGCATATAACAAAGTATATGGTGCAATTGGGGCAGTGGCAATATTAATGGTTTGGCTTTATTATACGTCAATAATAATGTTGATTGGCGGCGAGATTAATTCCAGAATGTATGAGAAATTGAATAAAGAAAAACAGGATGAATAATTACTTTATAAAAATGATTTAAAGTTTATTGACTCTGTGTTGTAATATTATTAAAAAGGGATTATATGAAAAATTTTTTAAGTCTTTTTATTTTATTATTAATTTTACTTACAGGCTGCGGAAAAAAAGTAGAAAAAGATTCCCTAGAAAAAATAATTGAAAAAGATGAAATCGTAGTTGGCATAAAAAGCGATTCAAAGCCGTTTTGCTATAAAAATGTTAAAACAGGTAAGTTGGAAGGTTTTGATATTGACGTTGCAAAATACGTTGCGAAAGATATATTGGGTAATGAAAGAAAAATAAAATTTGTTGAAGTTACTCCAAATAAAAGGATTGAGGCAATAACCTCAGGCGAGGTTGATATGGTTATTGCAACTATGACAGTTACACCTCAAAGACAGTATCTCGTTGATTTTTCTGCACCATATTATATAGCAGGTCAAACTGCTGTTGTTAAAGAAGATAGTGATATATATACATTTTCTGATTTAAAAAGAAAAACAACGATTGTTGTATTAGGAACAACCGCAGAACAAAATATAAGAAAAATAATACCTACTGCTAAAATAGTTGGATATAAAGATTATAAATCTGCATTTAATGCTCTTCTTCAAGGAAAAGGCGATGCAATGAGTACTGATGATACAATTATTTCAGGCTTTATTAATGACCATAATGATTATCGAATATTAAAAAATCGTATTTCTCAAGAACCTTATGCTATTGGTATAAAACAGTATGATGATCAAAAATTGAAAAAAACTTTAGATGTTATTGTAACGAGAATGAAAAAAGACGGAACAGTAAAAGAATTAAAGCAAAAATGGCATTTAAAATAATTATGCTTCCATCTTCCTCTGTTGAATCATCATATTTTGCATTGCAATGTTTTCCATCCTTGCCCAAAATGTAAATCTTGCACTAATCTGTGATTGTTCTTCCAAAGCAGGCTGCAGTGCACTATAATAATATATTTCTTTATTTTTACAATCTATCACTTTATAAGCCATTTTGTATTCCTCGTTTCGTAGTTGTTCTTTTCATTTTATCCTCGTTTTTGTACTGCAATTTAGGCATATACCCTTTCAGGGTAATGTATAAAAAGCATTTCATTTATCCTTTTTTCATTTCAAAATTTAACCATAAACTCAGAAAATAGAGCCTTTGATTATTTTTTGTATTTAGTTTTAGTTGTATGTTTTTGATTTATCCTCTTGTATATATAAAGTATATACTCGGATATATATTGCCTTTTTGGATGAATTTTTCTTAATAAAACTTAACATATAATTTTAAAAAAAGAATGTAAACCTAAAGTTTTAGTTATTTATTCCGATAAATTATATGTAACAATTTTAGGAGAATCGGATGGATATACAAAATGTCGGAAATATATCTAATAATACATTTGTATCAAATGTAAAATCTATCACATCTGCAACAAATTCCGATTATGATTTGGATGGGGATGGAAAAATTTCTGATTCTGAATACAGTATTGCTGAAACTACAATATATAATCTAATTTCTACATCATCTAATTCATTGTTTGAAGGTTTTGTTCAACAAATAAAGAGTTTTGGTAATACCCCTGCCATAAAGTCTTGGGAAGAACTTGATTCACAACTGAAAAATATTATTAAAGATTTTGAAACCGGTTTAAGTAATTCTAATTTGACAATAACTCAAAGATATAAAGGTCTAACAAGTATAGTTAATGTACTTTCTTCTACGAAATCTAATATTTGTGCAAAATTATCTAAAAATATGAATGCTTGTGGTACTGAAATTGGGAAAGAAGCGTTGAAAGTTTCAAAAGAACTTTATACAAAAGGTTTTGATAAATATATAAATGAATATAAATCTATCTTAAAAGAATTGGATTTTAAAGGACAAGATAAAGCAGAATCTAAAGTTACCAATTATTTAGCAGATATATTAAATATATCAAAAAGTCCCGATGTAAATTTAAATTATATAAGTGAGGTGTTTGTAAAAGTTGATAAATATCTTTCTTATATAAATAACTCCAAAAGAGAATCTTTCTATAGTGAAGAAGAAAGACAGACAAATTTTAAGAAGAAAACAGCGCTTTCTAGTTTAAATGATTCTGCAGATGCGATGACCAAAATAGTAAATGACCTAACCTATAGGATTAATCAATTAAAGCAAAGTGGTGATAATGATTCTGAGCTTATTACTAAAATTAATAAAATAAAAAGCAGTTTAGATAGAGAATGTGCTGCAGAAATCAAAAAGCTTTTAACTGCTATTGATACAGATAAAGTAAATAATGAATCTTATGAGTCCATTTCTGCAATTTTTAATAAGATAGATACATCAATTCTGGAAAATATTGATAAAGTATTTGGAACTTCATATAAAGCAGATTTTGATAAGATAAACGAAAATATAAGTAAAATTAATTATACTCCGGTACAAGAGTCAGAAATTAATATTTCTGATTATATGTCTAAAGAAGAAATTCAAAAAATTATAAATGTATTGGTAAAAAGTCGTGATTCAATAATGGGCAAGGTTTCATCCGAATTAGCTTCTCAATATAAAGATGAATTTCAAGTTATTATTGATAAATATAGTTTAGAAGCTGAAAAAGCGACTTCGGAACCCGCAGAACCGGAGTTAAATGAAACGCTAAAAACGGCATTAACTAATTTCAATAATTCTCCTAATGACGATAATTTTAAATCTTTAAAAGCACAAATAGCTACACTGTTTGGTAATAAAACTACGGAGTATTTAAAAGAAGTCGATTTGGATAAAAGAAAAGCAAAATGTAAAGAACTTGAACAATTATACAAGTTTGATGAATTACTGACAAAGTTTTCTGAATTGCCTGCATCAACTCCTGATAATAAGAAATCAGACATTTATAATTTATATAAAATATATTTTACTTCAATAATGTCTGAGGATAAAAATGTCAGAGAAAATGCGAACGAGCAAAAGTTAAATATTGTACAATCTATTTTAGAATGCAAAAGTCAGGAAGAAGCTAATATAGCAGCTGCAAAAGCTGAGTTGGAAAATAAAAGACAAGAATTTTTATCATTAAGTGATGAAAATAATACCGTAGAAAAAAGAACTGAAATTATTAACCAATTTATAGATAAAGTTAAAATTTCATTTTTATTACCAACTGATAAAGAAACATATTTAACTGCTATATATAGCCATTTAGTCAGTTTACAACAGATTCAACTAAATAGTTGCACTGCTGATGAAGATAGTGAAGAATACCAAAACCTGACTAAATCATTATTAAAAGAAAGTGAAGAATTAAAAGTTAAAATTTCAAAATTAACAGATATTTCGTTTTCTACAGGTAAATAATAATATTAAATTTAATATTACTTAATATTATATTTTTTTTATTAAAGAAATTAGAAAAATTGCCGATAAAGCTCTTAACGTAGGTTTAAAATTTGGAGACTAGAGAATGGATGCACTTAATTATTTATCGTTAAATTTGAGTGGAACAAAACAGCTTGGAACTACGAAAACATCATCCGGTGAAACGGATATGACTGATGGTTTATCGTTGGAAGAATTGAAAAAAATTGATAAAAACGGCGATGGTGCAATAACCGAAGCTGAATTTAAAAAGGCATTTAACGGAAAAAATTCAAGTGAATATAAAACCTATTGGAAGGCTTATAAATCATTTTATAAGGCATCAACCAAAACAAAGTCTGACGGTACATCAACATCAACTGCTACTGTTAACGGTAAAACCGTTAATTCTAAATATAACAAAAACGGGAAATTGATTAGTTATTCGGTTGTTACAACTGATTCTTCAGGAAAAAAGACAACAAAAAATTATACAGTAACAGATGGAGTTGCAAAACTTAAAAATACGAAAACTACTGATTCTGATGGAAAAACTGTTACAACTACATCATCTTCATCAGGTGCTGTTGCAAAAACAACAGCTGATGGTACATCAGTAACGAGAAATAAAGATAAAAAAGTAACAACAATTTCGACTAATAACGGTAACAATACAGTTTCATTTGGATATGATAGTAATGGCAATGTTAAAAATGCTACAGTTAAAATTGGTAATAAAACATATAAAGGCTCAAATGTTTCAAAAGTAACAAATAGTAAAACAGGTGCTATTACACAAACCGTAAAAGACAAAAACGGAAAGATAATTGCAAAAATTTATACTAATAAAAGCGGTCAAAGTATAGTTAACGAATATAAAGACGGTGTAAAATATAAACAAATCAGAACAAATAAGAATGGTGAAGCTACCAAAGTATATACATTTGGAACATCCGGTAAGACAAAAGGTAAAATAATAGAAAAAGATTTTTGTTCAACAGGTGTTAAACGTAAATATGATTACGATAGCAAAGGTAATTTATCAAGTTCAACAGATTATGATAAAAACGGAACAAAAACCAGCAAGCAAACATATATGTCGAAAACGGCAAAAGATTATTATGCAAATAAATCAGGTGTTTTATGGGCATCAAGAACATTCTATGATAAAACAGGAAAAGTTACCGGATATCAAGAATACAGTTACTCATCAAGCTCGGATAAAAAGACTGTTAATAAAACAATTACTAAATATTCAAATGCATCTAAGAGTTCTAAGCTTGAAACAAGAACATATACTCAAGATGGCTACGGTAATACCTTTAAAAAAGTAATCAAAGATAAAAAAGGTAAAGTAACCGAATCTAAAACTTATGAATATAATACAGAAGCTTCTAAAATAAAATCAAAATTAACAAGTAAAGACATAAAAAAGACGGTTACAAAGAAAGATGGAGTAACAACTACAAAAAATTATAAAAACAGAAAACTTCAATCAGCAAGTGTAGAAAAAGGAAATACAACAACCACAAAAACATACAATTCAAAAGGTAAAGTTACTCATAAAGAAACAGAAACAATAGAAAGCGGTAAAGCTAAAAAGACTACTTCAGATTATTCTTACTATGATGATGGCAAAGTAAAAGCAAAAAAAGTAAAAGATGCTGATGGTAAAGTAACTTATACCGAATACTATAGTAATGGTAAAGTAAAAACAAAACGTGTTACAGATGCTGATGGTAAAGTTATTGAAGATTTCAGTTATGAGTATAGCGATTAACTTTTAATAAAATCCGTTTTATTATGTTTTTGTAACAAAATTTAATATTTTCTAAAAAACTTAAAGTTATTTAAAATAATGCCGAAGAATAAATAGGTAGATGTTTATTTTGGAGAAAAAACAATGGATGCACTTAATTATTTATCGTTAAATTTAAGCGGTACAAAACAATTAGGTAGTACAACAAATGGGACAACAGGGTCGACAGACATGACCGATGGCTTGACATTGGAAGAATTAAAGAAAATTGACAGAAACGGTGATGGTTCAATAACAGAAGCCGAATTTAAGAAAGCATTCAATGGTAAAAATTCAAGTGAATACAAAACCTATTGGAAAGCTTATAAGTCTTTTTATAAAGCTTCAACAAAGACTAAATCAGATGGAACGTCAACATCAACAGCAACCGTAAATGGTAAAACCGTCAGTTCCAAATATGATAAAAATGGTAAATTGATTAGCTATTCGGTTGTTTCTACAGATTCAACCGGAAAGAAAACGACGATTGCTTATACTGTAAAAGATGGTGTTGCAACACAAAAAAGTAAAAAAGTTACGGCAGCAGACGGAAAAACATCTACAACTACAAGCTCTACAACAGGTGCTGTAACAAAAACTCAAACAGACGGTACATCTGTTACAAAAGACAAAACCGGAAAATTGACTACAGTTACGGCTAAGGATAAAAACGGTAAAACTACAGATAAAATAACATTTACTTATAATGACAAAGGAAAACTAACAAATGCAACCGTTACAATAGGCGGCAAAGCAGTAAAAGGAACCAAAGTCAGTACTAAAACAAATAATAAAACAGGTACTGTAACTCAGACCGTTAAAAAAGGCGGAAAAATAGTAGCAAAAGTTACTACTGATAAAGATGGTAAACAATATGTTATCGAATACAAAGATGGCAAAAAATATAAAGAATATAATATTAATAAAACAGGTGAAGCTACTGAAATAAAAACCTATGGAATAAAAGGAAAAGAAAAAGGTAAAGTTGTTGCTAAACAAACTTGTTCTACAGGTGAAAAAAGAGAATATCATTATAATAAAAAAGGAAAGTTAGATTATTCCGAAGATTTTAACAGTAAAGGTGTAAAAACCAGCAAACAAACATATAAAACAAAAACTAAAAAGAACTATTATGCTCATCAAACAGGTGCTCTTTGGGATACCAGAACATTCTATGATGAAAACGGAAAAGTTACCGGTTATCAAACATACGAATATACTTCAGATAAAAAGAAAAATAATGTAACAAAAACAGTTACAAAGTATACTGATGAATCAAAGAGTAAAAAGGTTAGTACAACAACTTATGCTCAAGATGGATACGGTAATACCTTTGAAAAAGAAGTTAAAGATGCTAATGGTAAAGTTACATTAAAACGCACCTATGAATATGATACTGAAAAATCAAAAGTAAAATCAAAATTAACAACCGCTAATTTAAAGAAAACCGTTACGACTGAAGGTGATAAAGTTACAACTAAATCATATTCTAACGGTAAAATAACAAAAGCTTATATTGATGAAGGTAATAAATTTACAACAAGAAACTATACTAATGGAAAACTTACTCATGAAGTTGTAGAAAAAATAGTTAGCGGAAAATCTACAAAAACAACAAGTGATTATACATATTATGATGACGGAAAAATTAAAACAAAAGTTGTTGTAGATTCATCAAATAAAAAGACAACATATACTTATCAAAAAGATGGTTCTTTTGTAAAAGAATATTTGAAAGATGGTAAAAAAGTAAAAGAATCTTATAATAAAGATGGTAAGTTGTTGAGTAGTACAACAACAAGTACTACAAGTACGACGAGAACAACAGCTTCAACTGGTTCAACCAGAACAACAGCTTCAACGGGATCAACCGGAACTACAAGCTCAACAAGCTCAACGAGAACAACAACTTCAACGGGTTCAACCAGAACAACAGTTTCAACGGGCTCAACAAGTTCAACGAGAACGACTGCTTCAACAGGTTCAACCAGAACAACAGCTTCAACGGGCTCAACAAGTTCAACGAGAACGACTGCTTCAACAGGTACAACAGGTGCAACTGCAGAAACAAGATATCAAGAAACAAGAGATAGAATAAACAGAGAAATAAGTGCTACATTTAAAGAATTATCTCATGCCTCGCTTGATAATATAGATTCATTACTTTCAAATATTAACAAAATAAAAAACAGTGGTTCATTAAGAAGTGAAGATTTAAAAAGCATTAATGAACGAATAATACAGCAATTAGAAATTGCAAGAATTAACAAAAGTATTGAATATACTGATAGATACAGATTCCGTTCAATGGCAGATGACGGGAAATCAATAAGAGCAGAACAGGCTCAGGTAGAAGCTCAGTTTAGAGCAAAAATAGATGCAATTAAACAGAGTTTTGGACTCTAATAAATAGTTTCTATAAAAAGGAATATCCTGAAAGGATATTCCTTTTTTTTGTAAAAATATATTAAAAAAAATAAAGTTTAAATAAAAAATGACCGATGAATAATGCAATAGTAGATGGAGATTATAATATGGATTCAATTAATTATTTATCACTGGGTTTGTCAGGTACTTCACAAATTTGTGCTGTAGATGGTGCAGTTGCAACAGAAGAAACAGATTTGACGGATGGTCTTTCGTTAAGTGAACTTGAAAAAATTGATAAAAATGGTGACGGTGAAATAACAGAAGCCGAATTTAAAGCTGCTTTTGGTGGTGACAGTAAGGAAGCTCAGACATATTGGAATACATATAAATCATTTTATAATTCAACATTAAAAGCTGCCGATAAGGCCGATGATATTGCAAATAATAGTGCAAATAAGGAATCTAATAAAAGTTTTGAAACTTGTATAAGTGAACTTTCTATTGCAGCTGATGATGCAAGCAGGGATTCCTTACTTGCTCAAATAACAAGTTTACTTTCTGAAAATAATTTATCGAAAGAAGAAAGAGCAAAAGTCTTACAAAGTGCATATAATGCAATTCAAGCTTCTTTTAAGGCAGAAATAACAGGCTTAAATGAACAGTTAAAAAATGCAAAGACTGATGATGAAAAAAATAGAATTATTGATAAAATTAATGAAAGAAAATCTCAGGAAAAAATAACTTCAGTCGATATTCAACTTGAAATTAATCAAATGCAAAGTACGTTGCCTGAAGAACAGTCAAACAAGTTGATGTCTTTATATAAAGAACTGGCAAAGGCAGACAGTTATGATAAAGCAGAAAAAATAAATGATGAAATTAATGCTCTTCAACAAGAATATTTTGGAAGTTCCAATAATTCTGAATATATACTAAGTAAACAACAACAATGTTTAGCATATAGTGTTGCTTGTGAAAGCTCCGTCGTAGATATATATAAACAGTTGTCAGAAACAACTGATAATAATAAACGTGCAGAATTAAACGAAGCAATAAAATCTACTGAAGATAAATTTATTAGAACAATTGATAAAATCAATATTGATATTTTCTGTGCTCAAACAAATTCAGATGATACAGTAAAAGAAAAACTTGTTTCTTTATATGAAGCATTAAGAAATGCAACAACCGATGAAGAAAGAGCTGAAATACTAAAACAAATAGAAGCTTTAAGAGATGAAATATTGGGAAAAAATGAGGAAGAAACTCCAGTCCAACAAAATGCCGGAGGAGGCGCTCCTGTTGGAAGTTCGTCAGGCTCAGTAGGAATACAAGAGTCAAAATTTGATGCAGCAAAGAAAAAATTGGAACCATTATTAAAACAATTGAAAGAAGCCTCTCCTGAACAACTGGACGGTATTCTTGAACAAATTTTCTCTGTTATCGATGGTGCAGATTTGGAAAAAACAGATAAAATAAAGTGTTATCAAATGGTAATAAATTCATTAACAACAGGTAAAGCTAACAGTTATACCGATTTTACTAAAGAATATATAAGTAGACCAATGGAAGATGATGGTGCCGAAATAAAAGAAAAACGTCAGGCTGTTGATGATATTTATTCCGATAAAATTTCAAAATGCAAAGATAAAATAGATGAATTAAACGGTGTACAAAAGAAGGATGATACAAAATCTACCAATGAGTTTAATCCGCAAATGATATTTACAGAAAATGCACCTGAAAATGCTGCATTTAGTATGGCTGGTACAACAGAAGAAGATACAACTGTTGACTCAGTGGCGGAAGCCTTAGAAGAAGTAAAATCAAAAATGGTAGAAGAATAAAAAAAAGAAGGAGCAAACGCTCCTTCTTTTTTTATAATATCTTGTTTTATCCCATATTAATACCGCATTGAGCAATAACGCTTGCAAAGTCTTCTGATAAAATTTGTGCAAATACTTTGGGATCAATTTGTGTAGCAATTAATGCCATTACTTCCTGCGGTAAATCTTCTACCATTGGAAGCATTTGCTCTGTCTCTAATACAAGTAAAGATTTTAATATTTCATCTTTTTCCATTGTAGTAAAAGGATGAGTCATTGCTTCAGCAGAAAATTCCTGAAATAACTCAGGTTTTTCCTTTATTAGATTTTCTATCATTTGTTGTTTCCCTTCTATTTCTGCGGAAGAAATACAACGCATGAAGTTATTTTCGGAAAGTCCTCCCATTTGTTGTAAAATTGTATCTCTATCGTCATAACAGGATTGTCCGGTATAATTTTCCATCATTTTTTGAAGTTGTTCTTCATCAACATTTTGAAGAGCTTTCATTATCATTTTTTGATCTAATTTATCAGAAGATAAAAATTCATCCAAATATTTTTCAGGTATAGATTTTAAGAATTTAGAAGTATCCATTTTGCTAAGTACTACAATAGAAAGTGTTTCCGGTGGAAGCTTTTGCATTAATTCAATTAAAGCATCATGAGTAAACATACTTAAACCTAAAACCATTTGTTTCGGATCAAGATAACTCATAACCATCATCAAATCTTTTTCATTCATGTGGCTTAGAATCAGGTATCTGTTTTTGGGATCAACCAAACTTAAAACTTTCGCAAGTTCTTCCGGATTGTTTGTGATTTCGACAAGAAATCCGGCAGCTTCGGCGTTACCTTTTGCTGCTTCGGCTTGCATGATTTGGACAACACTCATGTTCTGATATTGCTGCATAGCACTATAGCCGATGTTATATCGACTGCTTAAATATGCTAAATCCAAATCCAATGTAATCATAAGCGCCCGTGTATAATTATAGTACTATATTATAATAAAGTTTTTTTGAGGTTCTTAATTGTAGAAAATCCTAAAAATGTTATAAAAATTTACAAAATTCTTCCTTTAAAATAGAAACATTTTCATTCTTAAACTATAATGTTTATCGGGTAGATTATGAAAAAAATATTAGTTTTATTTATTTTATCTTTTTTATTTGTAGCAAATACAAATACTTGTTTTGCTGAGAAGTCTTTTGAAGACAAGAAAAAAGAAATTGTTGCCGTTTATAATTCTAATAATACGGAAGAAGCATATAAAATGATTTCTAAAATGGCAGAAGATGAGAGAGATTATGAGCTTTGGTATCTGCTTGGAAACCTTTCTCAGGATTTAAATAATGATACGAATGCTGCTTTCTTCTGGCAAAAGGCTATTTTAATGAATCCTGAGTTTGACAAGGCACATTATAATTTGGCAAATGTATATCTAAAAGAGAAAAGATACAATAGTGCTATACGGGAATACAAATTAGCAATAAAGTATAAGAAGGATTTCGCATATTATTATTATAATTTAGGTTGTGCTTATTTAGGTCTAAAAGATTATAAAGAAGCTAAGTCATCTTTTGAAAAAGCAATAAGACTAAAAAGCAATGTTGCAGATTTCTATTATAATTTAGCTTTTGCTTGTAAAAATTTAAGAGATGAAAAATGCATGAAAACTGCATTAGAAAACTATGAAAAATATAAAGACAAAGAAGAAATATAAATATGTATGATTATTTAAAAGGACATCTTGTTTCTAAACAACTAAATTCATATCGTGGCAGTCATATTGTTGTTGATGTAAACGGTATCGGTTATCTTGTTCACACTGGTAAAACTACTATAAGCAGACTGAATGATGAACAGGAAATAAAAATATATGTTTCATTGAGTCATAAAGAAGATTCAATGAGTTTAACCGGTTTTTTAACAAAAGAAGAACGTGATATATTTAACATTCTTCAAAGTGTTTCAGGTATAGGTACAAAATTAGCTCTATTAATTTTAGATGAGTTTTCTATCTCAGAATTAATAGATATTATGATAAGAGAAGATGCAAAAGAACTTTCAAGGGCAAAAGGGGTTGGTTCTAAGGTTGCCCAAAAAATTATTATAGAACTAAAAGATAAGCTTGTGAACTGGTCAAATGTTACCCCTGTTGATGTTGAGGATATTAAAACAAAAGATGTTGACCAAGAAGCACTTGTTGAAGTCCAGAGTGTTCTGATTTCTTTGGGATATTCCGTAAATGAAGCTAAAGATGCTATAAAAGCTGTTTTAGCATCAAAAAAAGATTTGTCTAAGACAGAAGATATATTAAAATCTTCACTTGAATATTTGTCAAAAATGGTATAAAAGAGGCATATTATGAAAGTATTATTTGCTACATTTGAACTGGCTCCGTTCACAAAAGTCGGAGGTTTAGCCGATGTTATGGGGTCATTACCTAAATATTTACAGTCTGATGATATGGAAATGGCTATTTTTACTCCTTTAATCGGAAGTATAGACAAGCAAAAATACGATATCAAAGATATTCCAAATTCTCAATTAAAAATGCATTTTGGTTGGGCAGAATATGTTTTTACATTAAAAATGTGCAAATTGCCAGGAACAAATATCAATGTATTTTTTATTGATAATCCGAAATTCTTTTCTTGTTTTAATGTTGTTTATCCTTCAGGTATCGACAGTTGGTATGAACAAGAAAGATTTATTACGTTTTCTAAGGCTATATTGGAATATGCAAGACTTCTAAATTTTAAAGCAGATATCATTCATTGTAATGATTGGCATACATCTATGATTCCTGTTTGGTTAAAAACTTCATATAAAAATGATGAATTTTATAAAAATACTAAAACAGTGTTCTCAATACATAATTTAGCTTATCAGGGTAAATATTTCCCTGAAATATTGGATTTTGCAGGCATAAATAAAGATGAAGTATACCATCAATACGGATTGGAACATTATGGTAATCTTATTTGGATGAAAGGTGCTTTGAATTATTCCGATAAAATTATTGCGGTTTCTCCTAAATATGCTCAGGAAATATTGACTTATGACTACGGTGAAGGGTTAGACTGGACATTAAATATTAATAAGCATAAATTAACAGGTATTTTAAACGGTATAGATTATGAACAATTTAACCCTGAAACAGATAAATTAATTTCATATAATTATTCGGTCAGAAGTTTAAAAAATAAAGAAAAGTGTAAACAGGAAATATTAAAAGAGTTTTGGCTTGAGTATAAAAAAGACAGACCTTTGATAGCAATAATATCCAGACTTGTTGAACAAAAGGGGATTGATTTAATTAAGTTTGTTCAAAATGAATTAATGGAAATAGATGCTGATATTATTGTTCTGGGTACAGGTGAAAAAAGATACGAAGATTTCTTTGTTTGGATGAGTTATAACTCAAAAAATGTAAGAGCAAGAATTGAATACAGAGCAGATATCAGTAATAAAATCTATGCAGGGGCAGATATGTTTTTGATGCCGTCCAGATTTGAACCCTGCGGTTTATCACAACTTATTTCGATGAAGTACGGAACTATACCTATAGTAAGGGCAACCGGCGGATTGGATGATACTGTTAACGGCTATCCAAATCAAGATGCTGATGGATTTAAATTCTATAATTATAATGCTCACGATATGTTGAATTGCATAAAATATGCAATAGATACGTATAAAAATAAAAAAGAATGGAATAAAATTATAAAAACTGCAATGAATGCTAACTTTTCTTGGGAAAAAAGCGCTAAACAATACAGAGAAGTATACAATTCTCTTTTGAATGATTAAAATAAGCAAAAAAAAAGCCGTCAACTAAGGCGGCTACTAGACTTTTGGGGAGGGAGGTTTTATGGGGCTAATGCCCTTGACATTATTTATAATCGACATTATTTTTTTTAACTTTAGTTTTTGATTTAATTATTTTTTAGAAAAAGTAAAATTCCTTATATTTATTGGACTTTGATGCTTCACAAAACTTAATATAATGCCATTCAAAAAATAAATGATACTATATTTTTATGAAAGAATTATTTAAAAAGATAGAATTAAAGTTATATATTTGTATTTTATCCTTATTTTTTATATACATTTTAGGCTTGCGAAATAATACAATAGATATGGATTATTGGGCAAGATTGCTGCAGGGTAATGCATTTTTGCAGTTGGGTCATATTTTAAAATTTGATCCGTTTTCTTATACTCCAACTCATATTTGGTTAGATCACGAATGGGGCAGTGGTGTTATTTTTTCGTTTATACAAAATACATTTTCTTTTGATATGGTTTTGTTTTTTCGGGCTTTCATTATATTTCTTATATTTTTTCTTTTATATAAAATAATAAAAATACGTAGTGGCATAAAGTTTAATGCATATAGTATTTTATATTTCATATTTGCATTATATGCAATTCCAACTATTTCAATGTCCGGATTAAGATGTCATTTCTTAACATTTCTATTTTTTACTTTATTTCTTTATATATTGGAGCTTGTAAGAAAAAGAAATAAAAACGGATTATTGTTTATCCTGCCTTTTGTAATGCTAATATGGTGTAATTGCCATGGCGGTTGTGTTTCAGGACTTGGACTGTTGTTTTTGTATGCAGTTGGTGAATATTTAAATAAAAAATTATGTGCAAAATATGTTTATACTTTAATTGGCTGCATTATTATAATGTTTATTAATCCGTACGGTATTGATTATGTTAAGTTTATTTTTATGGCTGCAACTATGGAACGACCATTTGTAACAGAGTGGATAAGTCCGTTTTTGCATCCTGTACCTACGTTTATGCTATATTTTAAGCTGTTTTTTGTTCTTAATTTCGTTCTATTTATATTCTCGGTAAAGCAAATAAAATATGATTATACAAAGTATCTTATATTATGTGTATGTGCTTATTTATCGTGCAGATACGTTAAAAATACGCCATTTATTGTTATAACATCAATAGCTTTTTTATATGATGATTTAATATTTTTGATTGAAAAATATTTGCCAGAAGGAATAAATAAAATTTCTCAAACAAGGCATATATCAGTATTATTGGTGTTTGTTTTAATTTTATATAATGTTTATTCTTTATTAAAAATACCTAACAGTTGGAATTATCTCTCGCAACAGCCTTATAAGGTTACTTTGTTTATACAAAATAACAAATTAAATGGGAAAATTCTTGCCCCTTTTGATTATGGCAGCTATCTTGCATATAAATTGTATCCTAATAACTTGATATATATGGATGGAAGATATGAAGAAGTATATTTTAATTCCACTAAAAAACTTTTAGATGATTTCTTTAATGTACAAAATGAAGGTTATAAAGTTTTGGATGATAAACCAGAATATGTTATAGTGCCTTCAAATGCACTGGTTAATGACTATTTGATACAACTTGATGATTATAAATTGATATATAAAGATGAAACTGATTGTTTGTACGCATATAAAGAAAATTTAAAAAATGAATATATTAATGTTCCTGATGAAGAGCAGTTAAAAACATATATAAAACAACAATATGTAATGAATCCAAGTTTTAAGTATACCGATGATATTTTTATTAATGGTAAAAAGGTAGTATTTAAATAGTGTAGAATTGTATAAAATTATACGAAATCAATTGATTTTTATATAATTAAATAAGATAATTTAAATGTAAATTTGGAGGATAGTATCATTAATATTAAGAATTTTTTTATAGGGTTTGTTATTATATCCGGACTTGTTTCAGCTGCATTTGCTATGACACCGGAAGCAAACCAATATTATCATAAAGCAATAACTTTTTCTGAAAACGGACAGTATCAACAGGCTGCAGAAATGTTAAATAAAGCACTGCAACTTTCTCCTGAAGATGCGTTATTGCATACTAAATTGGCAGGTGTATATTCAGAATTGGGACAATGGGGTAATGCTGTTGAATCTTATAAAAAAGCATTAAAGATAAGACCGAATGATGCATTTATATACATTAGTATGGGTAATATCTATGAACAGTTGCAAGACTATAAAAATGCATTTAATGCTTATAATCAGGCTATGAAAATATTTCCCGAATACAAATACAATTATTTGAATCTTGCAAGTGTAAAAACACACATGAAAGAGGATGATGAAGCAATAAAATATTATCAAATGTTTCTTTCTTATTATCCTGATGCACTTGATGCAAGGGAAAATATGGCTTCTATATATATAAGAATGAATAAACCCAAGGATGCGGTTGAAATATATAATGACCTTTACACCAAAAATCCCGGTAATTTTAAAGATTTTTCAAATTATGGTTTGGCATTATATAGAATATCCGATTATGATAAAGCTGAAAAAATATTGTTGAAGGCTATTGAAAAGGATAAAAATGATTATGTCGCAAGAGCAAACCTTGCTTATGTATATTTGGCACAGTCGAAAGATGAAATGGCATTAAAAGAATTTGAAAAAGTTATAGAACTGGAACCTGAAATGTCATCAATCAGATTTGATTATGCTAACTTACTTGCGGATAGAGAAAAGTTTGATGAAGCATTGATTCAATATGAAAAATATATTGCCGAACATAAAGATAATCCGTTGGCTTATTTGAATTCTGGGATAATATGTTCAAAGAAAAATGATTACGCTAAAGCTATTCAATATTTGGAACAAGGTAAAACGGCAGCACCTAAAAACCTTGATATCCAAAAAGAATTGGCAAAGGCATATCATTTAAATAAACAGTATGATAAAGCAGTTGCAATATACGATTTGATATTGGCTGTAGAACCTGAAAATACTGAAGTAGCATTAAATAAAGGTATTGCGTATCATGCACAGAAAAAATATGCTGAAGCCATTGATATATATAAAGCTATACTTTTAAAAGATTCATCTAATAAGACGGCGAAAGACTATATTCTAAGAGCATATAGTGCACAAGGCGATGCTTTATATACAGACGGAAACTACAGAAAAGCTATCAATAGTTATGAAGCAGCACTTGCAATGGATAAAGAGAATCCGCTTTTATATATAAATATTGCTAATGCTTATGATAAGTTAGGTTCAAAGACAAAATCAGTTGAGTACTATGAAAAAGCAATGTCAATTGCACCTGAAAACAATGATGTTCTTTCTAATTATGCAAAAATATTGACTAAATATGACAAGGCAGAAGATGCAAAATTACTTTATGATAAGGCAATGTCATCATCTGCTACATCTTCTGATGATAAGTATGATTATTATTTAAATATAGGTGACAATTATTATAAAAATAAAGATTACCAAAATGCCGTTGCCGAATATAAAAAAGCTCTAAATGTAAAACCTAATGATGAAATAATTAATATAAAAATAGGTAATGCTTATAAAAGTATCTCTGATTTGAAAAGTGCAATAGAGTATTATAATAAAGCTATTGAGATAAATCCTGAAAATCCCGATCCGTATTTTAA
Source organism: bacterium (assembly GCA_017470245.1). Lineage (GTDB taxonomy): Bacteria > Cyanobacteriota > Vampirovibrionia > Gastranaerophilales > Gastranaerophilaceae > Avigastranaerophilus. The sequence continues at coordinate 39,214 of JAFUEV010000076.1, forward strand.
CAGTGGATTATGTCTTGCTGAATTGAATGATTTAACAGCGGCAAAAGATAATTTTTCAAAAGTTATTAAATTAAAACCTGACTATGCTTATGCATATTATGCAATGGGATTGGCTTTTGAAAAAGAAAACAATACAGAAAAAGCTATAGAAAATTATGAACAGTTTGTTGTTTATAGTCAAGATAAAAATTTAAAAAACAATATTCAAAATAAAATTAATAACTTAAAGAAAAAATTACCAAAGACAGAATAATGAAAAAAATAATTTTAATACTGTTAATAGTTCCTTTATTGTTGTTTTGTGGCTTTAAACGTGCTCAAAAGGCGTATATATTGACTGCTGATACAGATATTGCGAATTTGAATAATTCGCCTGTTTCTACAGGGTTCTATTCTGTAAGACAACGTATAAATTATGTTTTAGTTTCGCCTGAAGGATTTAAATATCCGGGTATAAGAATGCAAATATCAAAGCAGGATGAAAAAACATCAAATTGGGGCTTTTCAATCATACAAAGCCGTGATTTCACTGTAGATATGGCGAAAAATTCATATAAAGATTATGTATATATTCAGAAACCGGGACATTATATTTTACAGTTCTTTTATTTGAATAAAAAAAGTTATCCCTTTGCTCATACGGAATTTTGGGTACAATAATGTTTAAATATATCAAATTTTTTTTTCAAAAGTACACTTCATCTAAATATGTTAAGAAGGGGAAGTGTAACATGTGCGGAAATTGCTGTCGTAATATACTTTTATATATAGAAGAAGAGCCTATAAAAACGGCAGAACAATTTGAAAAAGTTAAAGAATGGGAAAAACATTATCGTAATTTTTATATATCGGGGAAAGATGAAAAAGGGGCATTGTTATTTACCTGTAGCGAAATAGACGATAATAACAGGTGTAAAGTATATTTCTTCAGAGGCTTAGGCTGTAGAATGTATCCTAAAAAAAATACTAAATTTTTAATAAATGGCGGTAAGCCACTTGATGGGTGCGGTTTTTATTTTGAACCCAATAAAGAATTTAAAAATTTTTTAAATGATAAATAGTTTTTGTTAAGTTTTGAAAATAAATAAAAAATCTATCAATTTATTATAGTTAAAAATTTTTATATAAAAGAGAGGATAAATTTTTATTAAAGATTTGTAAATTTTATTTATATTTTTTTAAAGTTTATTTTTTAGTGAACGATAAATGAAATTATATAATTTTACGAACAAAAGGAGATAGTTATGTCAGATGTTAACGGAAATAATGGTATTGATTTCCTTAAATCACTCATAAATAGTGTTTTTTCCGGAGATACGTCCGTATCCGATGCAAAAGAACAAATGAAAAGTGTATTTAGTGGAAATAAGGAAACTAAAAATTCCGAATTTGGTTTTTCCGGAATTGGTGATTTGTTAAATGATTCAGGTTCTGGTTCGGGTATTGGTGTTCATGAAGAGGATGATAATTCTGCGGAAATTTCTTCAAAACAATCAGAAATAGATACTTTAAAATCTGAGAAAGAGACAAAAGAGGCAGATTGTACTGAGAAAGAAAGTAAATTATCTGAAAATGAAAGTGAAAAAACAAAAGCACAATCCCAAATTAGTGAGTGTGAGGCAACAATTAGAAAAAACGAAGAAGCATTAGCTTCTTTGGAAGTTCCGGATAAATCTAAATTTACTAAAACTGATGAAAAAGGTAATGAAGTTTTTGACTCTGATGGATATAATGCTAAATTGGAAGAATATGAATCTAAAAAGGCAGAATATGAAAATAATATAAAAGAGGCTAAAGAGAAATTAGACGAAGCGAAAAATCAAGTTGAACAACTGGAAGGTGAAATTCAACAATTAAATACGGAAATAGAAGCAGGAAAAGCAGAATGCTCTGAACTCGATTCAAAAATTCAACAAGCTGAAGCCGAACTTGCAGCGATGGAAGATGAACAGTCTAATTCGCCTTCTATTGGTATACCTGCTGAAACAGATTCCGGTGATGCAAATGTAGAAGGTAGCGGTTTTAGTTCCGGTCATTCTTCATCTAATGATATTCCGATTATAGGAATACCTTCAGAAATATTACCTGATGATGCAGAAGAAGAAGGTTCAGGCAGTGGCTATTCAAATGGTTCTGTAACGCATGGACAGGCAACACACGGTATACCTTCATTACCATCAAATGAAAATGAAGGTGTTAATGAAGGCAGCTCAGGTGGCGGCTATTCAAATGGTTCCGTAACACATGGGCAAGCAACACACGGTATACCTTCAATACCATCAAATGAA
>JAFUEV010000077.1 GCA_017470245.1 bacterium
AATATTCGGAGATATAAAACAAAGTATCTATCGATTCGGAGGAGGAGATATGAGAATAATGCAGGAATTGACAAGGAATAATCCGGAAAGTGTCGTGCCTTTAAAAAAAAATTTTCGCTCGTTGGGTAATATCGTGCGATTCAATAATGATTTGTTTCGCTTTGTATATGATAGCATCGGTATAGATTTTATACCGCAGGAAGTACGAAGAGAAGATAATACGGGTATCGTTCGTTTAAACTTTTTAAAGAAAGATGATGATGTGTTTGAATGTATAAAAAAAGAGATAGACTATTATCACATAGAAAAAGGTTATGATTTGAGTGATATAGCATTACTTTTTCGCAATAACGATAAACTTATAGAAACGGCAAACAAATTAAAAAACTGCAAAGAATTTGACTACAACCCGATAAGTGATATCGCTTTCAAATTTTCTTCTTCTCCCGCGGTAACTAAAATAATAGAGGCACTTAAATATATTGATAATTCTCAGCGAAAAATATCAAAAGAAATAATAAGTTCTCCATTGAAAGATAATAAAGGTAATGAGAAGCAATCAATGAAAGAATCGGCAATACTGCAGGCAATAGACAATTTGGCAATAACTTACAAAAGAGAAAAATCTTTATTGGAGGTAGTTATGAAAATTGCCGATATTTTAAGGATTGAAGATGATGCGGTATTTTTACCGGCATTCTATGATACAATAAAAGATTATACAAAAACAAGAGGAGGAAATTTGCAGGAGTTTCTTATTTATTGGGAAGAAACATTGCAGAACAAAAGCGTAGATATGAGCGGTGTTAAAGCAGGTGTTAAATTAACTTCCATCCACAAGTCAAAAGGGCTGGCTTATAAAGTAGCTATCGTTCCTTATTGTAACAACAAATACTATAAAAACGACAAAATCTGGATAAAAACGGAAGACGGAGAAACTTCATTACCTGTTTTTTCTACAACACCTTCGAGACTTGAACATACTCGTTACAACGCATTGACTGCGGAAGAAAAGTATGCACAGATGACGGATACCATCAATTTATTATATGTAGCATTCACACGAAGTAAGGATAATTTGTCCGTTATTTCTTCCCTACCTTCAACAAACGCACTCAAGGAAGAAACTAATGCTTTACATACTTTGCTATATAAATATGTTAAATATGCTACACAAAAAAATCCTAAAGACTTTGTTCTGAAAGACGGAAATCTGTTTGTTTATCGTGATTGCGATATTGTACCTGTTCCGAATAGTAAACAAAATTCTCTTTCTGCAGAAGATATTACGATAGATAAGATAACATTGTCCGACAATAATGTAACCTTTTCCGTGGCGGATAAGGATGAATTGGATGAATATTTCTCTCAATCGTACAGAGAACTTACTCAAATGCAACGTGGTACCAAGTATCACTCATTTGTTTCTGCCCTTATTACAGAAGATGATATTGACAGTATAATTCTATCTGCAGAAAGATCTGAAGAAAATACTACCGGGATAAAAAATATTCTACAATATATAGTCAATAGGACCAAAGAATTGCATTGGTATGACGGGACTTATCATATACTCAACGAAAGGGCAATAGTTTCCTTTGATGAAACAAATGAGTTGATTATAAGACGACCGGACAGAGTTATGTATAATGATGACGAGGTTATAGTCGTTGATTATAAGTTCGGAAAGAGAGATGAAAAATATAAAAAACAGGTCGGAAAATATATAGAATTAATTAAGCGTATGAATTATTTTAAAAATAAGACTTTTAAGGGATTTATCTTCTATATAAACACTGAAAACTTAACGGAAAGTATAATTGACAATTGTTGATACAGAGAAAATCGGATTTATTTTTTTATGAATCTGAAAAATTTTCACCGAATTCTTTCCCCCAAAAAAGAGAGAACATTCTTACTAAATAGCATATTAGAACAAGCAACGCTTTTTTAACTTTTAATAATAGAAAATGTGAATATGCAAAATGAAGGATTTTTAAAGCAGGTCGCAAGAAAGATTTTTGAAACGGAGAAGAATAATATGCACAATGTTATGGTATTATTCCCTAATCGCCGTGCAATACGTTTTTTCTTTGAATACCTTAAACAATATTCGGACAGTGATTCATTATTTTTTGTCCCCGAGATATTTTCTATTGATGAAATGGTTGTCAGAAATTTGACGGATATACAAAAAGGAGACAATTTGGAATTATTGTATTTGCTCTATACCGTATATTGTGAAGTTATGTCGGAAAACAATGCGAATACTCCTTCTACAAGTGATGAAAAAGGTGAAAATAGTAAGGAAACATTCGATGATTTTTATTTCTGGGGCAATGTAATATTAAGCGATTTTGATCAAATTGACAAAGAATTGGTAGATGCTAAAGCATTGTTTAGAAATTTGCAGGATTATAAAGATTTGCAGGCAGATCCGACAGGCTACCTCACAAAAGACCAAATAGATTTAATAAATCGCTTATTCAATACATCTTTAGGGAATGACAATTTGTCAATGCGTAAGAATTTTGTTAAGATATGGAATTGTTTATACGATATTTACAGCCGTTTTAACTCACTTCTGGACGAAAAACATTTAGCATATTCGGGTAAAATGTATAGAGAATTTGCTACAAGGTTGAAAAAAGGCGAAATAAACTTATCCTGTGAGAAAATAAAAATAATCGGTTTTTCCGTTCTTAACAATGTGGAGTCTAAAATCTTTCGTCTTTTGCGTGAGAATTATACTACGGATTTTTATTGGGATTATGATGAATATTATTTGAATGACCAACAAAACGAAGCCGGAATATTTATACGTGAGAATTTAAAATTGTTTGCTCAAAGTGAAGATCTAAAAGAAGCAAAATTTGATAATATTGCGACAAATTCACAAGTTATAAATATCATTTCATCTCCTTACGAAACGACCTCTCTTGCCTATATAGAAAAATGGCTGAAAGAAATAGAACAGAGCAAAAATAATGACACCGATAACGAATTTAAATTTAGCAAAGTTGCAATAGTTTTAAATGATGAGAGTTTAGTTCCTTTAGTTATCAAATCTTTACCTGTAGACTATAAGGATAAAGTAAATATTACTATGGGATATCCGCTTAACCAAACTTGGTTGTACGGCGAAGTGTTGGAAAAATTAAATAAATTGGCGGATAAAAATGAATTCTCACAGGAGGACGTTTTTAATGTAATTAAAGAAATTGCCGATAATATATCGCAAGGCGAGAAGCACGAGAATTTATGGCAGATTGCTGTACTTAAAAAGATTTGTAACACACTTTTGAAATTTATAGAGGTAATTGAGAAAATTGACAAGCAGAATTTATCTGCTGAAATTGTAAAAAATGTATTAAAAAAAGAACTTTCTTCTCTGAATGTAGATATTATTTCAGACGGAATAGGAGGAGTGCAACTTATGGGTATGTTGGAAACCCGTGCTTTGGATTTTGATTATATTTTAATGTTGAGTGCTAACGATGATAATTTACCTGATATAAGCAAAGACACATCTTTTATTCCTTATTCTTTTAGAAAGGCTTATAATATGATGAATGCCGACCGTAAGGCAGGAGTTTTTGCCTATTATTTCTATCGTCTGTTGCACCATGCTAAACGTGTAGATTATGTTTATACAACTGTCGGCAGTGAAAACAAATTAAAAGAAAAAAGTAGGTTTATCCGTCAAATAGAAACGGAATTTAAAGAACTTAAAAATACTGATAAACAAATTAATTACAAAAATTTAACTGCAGTTAAGACCTTGAGAGGTAACCAAAGAGAGTATTATTTTGATATAAACGAGATGAAATTTATAAATAACGGTACATCTACGTTGTCTCCTTCGGCTTTAAATAATTTAATTCATTGTCAGCAGAAGTTTTATTTGAACAATGTAAGATTTTTGCGTGAAGAAATTGAAGATGACAAGTATTTAGC
>JAFUEV010000078.1 GCA_017470245.1 bacterium
CTTCGTCGCTTTGCTCCTCGCAATGACATTTACGATTTATTAATCTGTGCTTCAGCACCGTATTGGACTTAACGGTCTTAGCGGTCTTAACAGTCTTTGAACAATATTGAGATTCTTCGCTTCGCTCGCAATGACGAAGCAGACTGGATTGCTTCGGTCGTTCCTCCCTCGCAATGACGAGTCCGCGGGTCTTGCCCCCTCCCCCGCCTTACAGGCACCTTCTCCCACAAGGGGCGAGGGAGTGTTAACAATTCACTCCTTATACCCTATATATTTCAGATTTCTGAAATATCCGTCGTAATCTAATCCATAACCCACAACAAACTTGTCATCAACATCAAAACAATAATAATCAGGTTCTACATCTGTTTTTCTGGTAATTTTTTTGTCCAAAAGAGAACAAAATTTAAAAGTTTTTACCTGAAAATTCATATGTATAAAATCTATCAGAAATTTTGCAGTTAAACCTGTATCTACAATATCTTCAACAATTAAAACATTTTTACCGTTTAAATCAGGCAATTTTATATCAACAGCATTAACTTTACCCGAAGTTGTCATTGATGAACCATAACTGGAAAGCCTTATAAATTCCATCTTTAACGGCATATTAAGCTCTCTTGTTAAATCAGACATAAATAGTACAGAACCTTTTAAAACACATATTGCAATAACTTCTTCACCTTTATAGAAATCATTCATTTCTTTTGCAAGTTCTTTTATTTTTGCTTTTATCTGTTCTTCACTAAAAAGGACCTTTAAATCTTCAATTTTTATCTCCATCATTAGCCTTTCTTTAAAAATTTTAAACGGTGCGTAGGATTTTTAACTACTTTTATTTTATCACTAATACCTAAATTTATTGCCCACAAAATTTCATTTTCATAAGTCAAAAATAACAATTTATCTTTTTCGTGATTTGGAATTTTTTTGGAATTAAGGTATTTTTTTAATTTTTGAGAACCATTCATACCGTATGGTTGAATCACATCACCGTTTTGTCTTGTACGAACTTCAAAATTCATCTCAAAACTTCGTAAATCAACATACGCAATATTTTCATTTTCTTTTGGAAATTTTTTGACTTCCTTGCTAAATTTTTCAACTTCAAAAATATAACCCTTACTTTCATATTTACCTTCTTTTAATATATGAAAATATGGAAGCTCTATCTTTTCATCTGTAATAACTTTTATAATTTTTTCACTGGCAAAAATCCACAAATTATCTGTCAAAGAACAAGTTTTTCCGGATTTTGAATTTGAATTCTCTTTTATAAAATCCAATATATATGAAATTTTCTTTCTGTCATAATCCAAATCGTATTTTATAAACAGATTATAAATAATTCTATTTTGAACCGCATTTGACAAGTTTAAAAATTTCTTTGTCAAAAAGCCATCATTTTCGGAAATTTTATCACAAAGCATTGAAATATATTCTTCAACAATCTCATTATCCTCTTTTGCAATCTCACTAAGAGAATTTATAGCCTCAAGAGAATTACAACTAACTTCATTTAATAAAGGCATTACTTTTGCTCTGATTAAATTTCTTTTATACTTAGTATCAGAATTTGAACTGTCAAAATTAGGGTTTAGTTTGTTTTTTCTGCAATACTCCTCAATTTCTGTTCTTGAAATCGCCAATAGAGGTCTGTAAAAGATATCTCTTTTTTCACTAATTCCCTGTAATCCTGAAATACCCGTACCTTTAGCTATACGATAAATTAAAGTTTCAGCATTATCATTTGCATTGTGAGCAGTAAAAACAATTTTTGAATCAAACTTTTTACTGCACTTTTCAAAAAATTCATATCTTGCATTACGAGCAGCAGTTTCATTGTGAGGGACATCAAAAGACAAATTTTCTTTGTAAAATTCTATACCCAAAGATTTGCAGAAATTTTCACAATTTATAGCTTCATTATCACTTTCTTTTCCGCGCCATTTATGATTTAAATGCAAAGCGACAATTTTATTTTTTGGGGCTGTTTTTCTTAAAATATCTAACAAACACATTGAATCATATCCGCCGGAAAACCCAACCAAATATGTCAAATTTGGATTATCAATACTATATTTTTTTAGAAAAGATTTGATTGTATTTTTTAATTTAATCACTATTTTAAATGTTTTTTAATACCTTCACGAATTTCAACAACATCAGTACCCAATTGCTCTAAAGCCTGCATTGCAAGAGAAGTCGGCTCAGTTGTTATTGCCCATAAAAGATCGGAAGACTCAATTTTAGTTTTGCTGGATTTTTTTGCATGCTCCCAAGCAGTTTCTAAAACTCGTTTTGCACGCTTTGTAAATACTACTTCGTTATCAAAATATTCATTACTTGGACCGATAATTCTTTCAACAATTATTCGGGCATCTTTAATATTTATTTCTAATTCATTTAGGACAATAGCACCAATTCCTGTAGCTTCTCCGATAATTCCGAGTAAAAACATTTCAGTTCCGACAACACCACGTCCCATACGCCTTGCTTCCTGTTTTGCCAAACGCAAAATCGTAAGTGTTTCCGGCATTTGCTTTTCAATAGGTTTTATAATGCCATGAGCCAAGTCATCATCATTAATATTCAGTTCTTTGAAAATATTATAAGCCACACCCTTTTTAGTCTTTAACAAGCCTAAAATCATATGTTCAGGCAAAACCTCTGATGAACCTAATTCTTTAGCGGTTTGCAAAGCTAAACTCATAGCAATAAAAGCATTCGGAGTAAAGACAATTTGCCGTCCCTCATATTCTGCTTTACGAGAATTCACATGAGATAACTTTTCTTCAAAAATTTCATTAGTTATACCAAAATCTGCTAAAATTTTAGCTAAATCAGATTCTTTATCTTCCAAAATTGAAGATATTATTTGTTCAGTTCCCAAAATTTCGTAATTAGATGTTGATAATTTAGACACTGCTCTTTCAAAAACTTTTGAGGATTTTTCATTATCAAAAAGGGAATCTGTTTCTTGAGTTAAATTAATTTCAGGTTCCTTATTTTCGTCCAATTCAGGGTGAAAATCCTTTTTAACCTTACGCTGAACTAATTTTTCAATTAGTGGCTTAGATTTTTCAATATCAAAACCTAAATTTTCTAAATATTGAGGAAGTTTTGATTGTTTATCGGTAATAGCAGCCAAAACAAGATGTTCATAGTGAACTGTCGGATTTCCTGATTGCTCAATTAAAGTCAATGTTTTGGATAAAATACGTTTGAAATCTTCACCGAACGGCACTGAAGAAGTCATATCAGAGTCACTTATATTCAGACTAAAATAAATTTCCTGTGCTAATCTTTCATAAGTAATATTATAATTTTTGAAAATTTTAGCGCAAAATCCCTTAGTCTCTTTAACTAAAGCCAACAACAAATGTTCGGCTAAAACTTTGTCCGAATGATCATAAATTGCGATATTTTGAGCTTCTACAATTACATTAACTGCCTTTTCAGTAAATTTTTCAAACAAATTTTTATTCCTCGTCTTCCTCGTCTTCTTCAGCTACCGGCAAAGATTCAATATATGCTTGGACTCTTTCAAATTCTTCATCATCATCAATAGTTTCAAAATATACTTCTTCTTCACCTTCTTCAGTAAATCTCATCAATACAATTTCAGGTTCTTCGCCTTCTTCAGTACTATCAACTTCTGCAAGCAATGCATAATTTTTACCTTCAAATTCAATGATATCAAACAATTCACATCTGATTACAGAACCGTCATCATCTGTAATTTCTATAATACTATCTTCATTTACTGCCATAATTATGTCTCCTTATCTTGTTCGTGAAAGGTACTGTTCAAGTATTATACAAGCACTTTCCACATCTACCAAACCTTTATCTTTTCTAAAATCTATTTTTTTATTACGAAGATTTTCTTCTGCCGCATCAGAGGTTAACCTTTCATCTTCATAGATTATCTCATAACCTTTAATTTTTGAAGCAAATTCTTCGCAATTTTCTGCCTGAAAACCTTTTGTTCCGTCCATATTATATGGAATTCCTACAACAATTTTTTTGACATTGTTTTCTTTAGCAATCTTATTGATGGCATCAAGTGCATTTTTCTCAGGGTTTCTGGCAATATAAGAATGACCGTTTGCAAGCATTAGCAAGTAATCACTTAGCGCAATACCAATACGCTTTGTTCCTATATCAAGTGCCATAACCTTATACATTATGCACCCACCTGCTTTCAATATAGTTGATTTTATCGTTTATTTCATCATGAGTCAAGTTATGATTATCAACGCTCGTATTGTATTTTATAAGCATCAAATATTCATAAATACTCCGTTTCAAAATTTCTGCAAAGAAGTTTTTCAAGACTTTTTCATCTTTAGTTATCCCCAAGATCAAACCGGCTTCATCTTCTTTTCCAATTACGTATTTGATATATGATGAAACATATATTTTTTTTATCCACTCGGCTTGCTCTTTTTCATCAAATACTTTATTCAAATTATTTTCTACGAGTTCATCTAAATTATTGGAAGATTTCAACTTCGCCAAAACTTCTTCAAATTCACTGCTGTATTGACAATCCATAAACCAATGAGCAGAAACCTTCATTTGTGCTAATTTTTCAAAAACCGAATCGTCAACATTTGAAGGAATAACCTGTTCATTTATAATTTCTTCTACAGATTGGGCATCAAAATCTACATCAATAAGCAAATTTTTCCAGCAGACATATTCATAAGGAAGCTTCCACTTATTTTGATTTGCTTTAATCGTTTGTACTTCTGCATTATAAAGAATGGTTTTAAAAGATTCGGGATCAATATCAACGGTTTTTTCATCACGTAGGAAACGTTCAAGAATTTTACTGCATTCAAACTCTGAGATTTCAAAAAAACCAAAACAATCTCTAATTCCAGATTCAACATTTATAACAACAGAAACAAATCTTATTTTTTTATTATCAGTAATTCTTGTAAAAATTAATGCTTGATCCCCTCGGCCATCAGGGTATGTAATATAAAATTTATGAGGTTTACTGTTTGATAAAACTTCTTTATAAAAAGCTTTTGTATTATCTTCTCTCATACCTGAAATTTTTATGGTAGAAAGACTTTTTTTAATTAAAGAAAGTAATTCTCCCGTGGCAAGAGGTTTCATTTCCTCTAATGCATGCAAGGCAAGCTGAGATTTGGTATCACCCAAAAGTCTGAGAGCTTCACGACCTTGCGGACTATCCGGTTCCGATACAAAAACGGGAATTAAAATGTTTGCTAAAGCATCAGATGAAAAATCTTCCCCAAAAGAATTTAATAGAGTAATCTTATCCTGAACTCTCAATGATGCCATAAAATCCATAAAATCAATCTGAACTTCAGGATTTATAACTGCGGTATTTAAAAGATGTTTTGTATTTTCGTCAAGCAAACTTTCCGCATCATCAAGATACTCCTCACAACTTTCATATGACCAATCTGAATCTAAATCACGCAAAAGATTTAAAACAGTTATTTTTACCTCGGTTTGAAGATTTTGATTTTTTAAAGTTTCCCAAAGTTTATTTATAAGTTCTTCTTTAGGCAAAAAATGCTCTAACATAAAGCATATAACAGGTATTTTGTCAGCAGAAGAATTTACAAGCTCTTTAAACAAAATTTTTGAAATTATTTTTTTATCATCTTGCGCATCAAGCAAATCAAAATCAGCCAAACACCCCTGCAAATCTTCTACTGAATTTATTTTATTTAACAAATTAGTAACTGCAGATTTTAATTCAAAAGGATTCAGTTGTCTAAATTGAGTATCTGCCATTTATATTATCTTGCCTTTCCCCAGAAAGCATCTAAAATATGCTGAGCTTCAGCACTCGGCATTCTATCTTGTAAAATCAAATATTGAACGGCTATCATCGCACATTCTGAGCAAATATTAACCCCCGGACCCTTTACCATTTTTATTACCTGAGTATTTGGTCTGCCGCAAAAACTGCAATATACAGGTTCTTGAATATTTGAGGAATTTTCCTCTTGTTGTTTTTCATCAGCAATTGCTTTTTTCTTTGCACCTAAACTGACTACTTTATCCTCTGACATATAAATTCTCCTTTTTACTCCCCTATTGTAACTTAAATTAATTTTATTTGCCATATTTTTATTTATATTTTATAATTAGTTTAACATCATCTTAACATTGTAAAGAGGGATATAAATGAAGAAAGTTATTTCACTTGTAAGCATTCTGGTTGTTGCTGTATTTTCAACCGCTTGTATAAATAATTTAGCAGTACAAGATTTAAACAATAAAGCAAAGGCTTACGCTGATAAGAGAGATTACACTCAAGCAATAGAACGTTTGAAATCAAGTATAGACTTAGATCCGTCTGTTTTTGAAACTCATTATAATCTTGCGATAGTCTATACTCAGGCAGAAGATTATATAAATGCAGTTGAAGAATATAAAAAAGTTATTGAAATGAAACCGAATAACGCAGATTCATATTATTCGCTAGCAACTGCAGAAAACAATTTAGCCGTTGATATGGAACAAGGCAGAGTCCGAATGAATGAAGATGACTCTTTATATTCGCCAAAACCGGAAGATATAAATTTTGATGAAAAATTAAAATTATCTGATAAAGAAAATCATCTCATTGAAGAACTTTACAATTCTGCAATTGAAAATTATCAAAAATATTTGGAATTAAATCCAAATGCAAAAGATAAAGCCGATGTTGAAGCTCAAATAGAAAAAATATCCGGCAGAAATGACAAAATAGAGGAATAATGTTTATAATTCCAAGTATAGAGCCTGTTGCTTTTCATTTATTCGGATTGCCGATTTATTGGTATGGAATAATCATGGCTTTTGGAATTTTTGTTGCAATGATTTGTGCGAATCATTTATTCAATAAAATCAATACTGATATAAGAAAAGATATTATAATAGAATATGCACCTTGGTTGATTTTTGCGGGAATAATCGGAGCGAGATTATATTTTTGTGCACTCAATCCTCATTACTACATAACCCACCCAATAGAAATTCTTGATATAAGACAAGGCGGATTATCTATCCATGGAGCAGTAATAGGCGGAATTTTAAGCATAATCTTTGTAGCCAAAAAATCAAAAATCCCAATTCTATCAATTGCTGATTCGTTAGCATGTGCAACAATTCTTGGACAAGCAATCGGGAGATGGGGAAATTATTTCAATTCGGAAGCATATGGAATTCCCACAGAAAACCAAAATTGGGGATTATTTATCCCCGAAAAATATCGAATCGCAAACTATACTGAATTTAATCTTTTTCACCCTACTTTTTTATACGAAAGTATAGCAAATATTATTGCCTTCATTATTTTGCTCTATATTTATAAAAAATTTGGAAGGAAATACAGAGGAATAACTTTATTTTCATATTTTACAATTTATGCAGTAATTAGATTTTTTATTGAACAAATTAGAGTTGATAGTGCCCTTAATATCGGCTCATTCCCGATTGCCCAAATCGTATCAATTATTTTATTTATAATTGGATTTATTGGAATAATAACAATAATATTAAATAAGAATTCTGTTAAGAAACATTAAAAATTTTTCGTTTTGTGAAATCTTACATTTTCTAATGTTTTTATATAAACGTGAAGTTTATATAAGGAGATGCGTGTATGCCCGAAATTGCTATTTGTTTTTTTGATTTAAGCCAATTATTTAAACTTTTTCCTAAAACTGACAGGAAATTAAACCACAAAATTCAACAATACGAACTGGAAATTCAAGAAAATATGGCTGAAAATCGCTGCAAATTATTTAATTTATAAAAAGAAAAGACAGGGTGTGAATCCTGTCTTAATTTATTAGACTCAATTAATAAATTTTATATTACACATCTTTAATCTCAGTTTTTAATATATCATCTAAACCCGCAAAGAAAGCACCTACAATAGCACCGGCAGTTAAGAAAAATCCGGTAGGTCTTATCATTTTTGTAACCAAATTGTATGCCTTCATATTACGTTCTGCTGCGACTTGAGCATGTCCGGCAGCTTTTGCACATAATCTCTTAAATTCAAACAATTCTTTCGGGTGTGATTTTTCAATTTCTGCAGTAGCAGTTCTGATTGCATTTTTGTCAACTTGATCACCATGTTTTAAACCTTCAAACAGTCTTATAAACTCACTTTCCGCAAAACTCTTTTCAAGTTTCGCTTTCAAAAAGCCAACCATTTTTTCGGTATGTTTGGTAAATTGACTTTTTTGCGATTTCACATCACTGCTGAATTTAATATATTCATCTGTAAGTTTTTCTTCTTTAGTTAACGGAGTTGCATACTTTAAAGCATATCCTGCTGCGGCACCAACTATTGCGCCTTTTGCCATCGGGAAGAATACACTATGTCTTTGGTTGTTTCCTTGTACTGCTTCTGTTCTCATAAATATAATCCTCTACTTGTTAGCACCCGTACTCACCTGACTCACGTCAAGCTATAATGCTTAACACTACTACTATATACAAGGAGATGCACTTAAATATTTTATTCAGGCTGCAGAAATTACCTTCCTAAAACTGAGTAATCATATCCTAACTTTCAAAAGGTATTATAACCCAAACTTACTTTTTTGTCAATACCCTTACCAAATTTAACAAAAGCATTACTCCAACAAGGGCCAAAGTAAGAAAGAAATCATACTTAATAGCATTATGGCTTGCAAATAAACAAGCCAATCCGCCTGCTAAAATAGCGACAGAAGTAAGAATTACAACAGTTTTCTTTTGAGAAAAGCCGGCATGTAATAATTTGTGATGAATATGCTCAGCATCAGCCACAAACGGTGACTGCCCCTTACAAATTCTTCTAATACTTGAATATGTAATATCAATAATCGGAACCGCCAAAACAACAAACGGTAACAAAATTGCAAGGGTTGCAACCTTCATAACCCCTGTTATTGAAATTGTTGCAAGCAAAAATCCTGAAAATAATGCCCCGCTATCCCCCATAAATATTTTGGCAGGATTGAAATTAAAAGTTAAAAATGCAAGCATAGAACCTGCCAAAATAAAACCAATCAATGCACTTATCGGATTTGGAGGACTTAGGGTTATAGCAAGAATTGCCAAAGTTATAGCATTAACTGTAACAACTGAACCTGCAAGTCCGTCAACCCCGTCAATGAAATTTAGAGCATTTGAAATACCTACAATCCACAACAACGTAATCGGATATGAGAACCAACCTAAATCAATTCCGCCAAAAAACGGAACGCTGTCAATTTGAACTCCCAAAAGATAAACAATTGTAGCAATTGATACCTGAATGAGAAGTTTAAATTTTGCACCAAGTCCATACACATCATCAATTAATCCGAGCAAAAACATTAATGAACTTCCAAGCAATATTCCTGACATTAGTTTCCCATAAGGATAGTAACTCATCAAAACCAAACACAAAAAAGTCAGCATTGTGCTTGCCCAAATTGCAACTCCACCAATTCTTGATATTGGCTTTGTATGAATCTTCCTTTCATTCGGGATATCTACAAGACCTTCGCGTTTTGAAAAATTAATAACCATAGGAACAAGAAATACCCCGAATATATAGGCTATTATTGTTCCGATTATTTGCGAATGTGCCAACTTGATTATTATTGTTATTCTCCTTAGGAATTTTAATTGTATAACGGGTATTTTGCACACAATTTCAAAGAACGTTCTTTCAAATTGTTAAGTGCGATTTCATTATCTGATGAAAATACCGCAGATGCAATAATTTTTGCAACTTCAATCATATCATCTTCTTTAAACCCTCTTGTAGTAACTGCAGGTGTCCCAAGCCTTATTCCTGAAGTTACAAAAGGACTTTGAGGGTCATTAGGAACAGTATTTTTATTAGCAGTAATACCAACACGTTCCAATACATTTGCTATATCTTTACCGGTCTTACCAGTTCTTCTCAAATCAAGAGTCATAAGATGGTTTTCAGTCATTCCGCCAACAATATCCAAACCTTCGTCCATCAAACCTTGAGCAAGAGCTTTTGCATTTTTTACAATTTGCTTTGCATATTCCTTAAATTCAGGTTTTGAAGCTTCTAATAATGCAACTGCTTTTCCTGCGATAATATGTTCTAACGGCCCGCCTTGAAGTCCCGGGAATACCGCTTTATCAATTGCGGCAGCATATTGTTCTTTACACATAATAATACCGCCTCTGGGACCTCTTAAAGATTTGTGAGTAGTTGTAGTAACAAAATCACAATAAGGAGCCGGTGACGGGTGAATTCCTGCTGCTACAAGACCTGCAATATGGGCAATATCAGCCAGCAATAGAGCTCCTACTTCATCAGCAATTTCTCTGAACTTTTTAAAATCAATTATCTTTGAATAATTACTTGCTCCGCAAATTATCAAATGAGGTTTGTGCTCAATTGCTTTTTGACGCACATCTTCGTAATCTATTTCTCCGTTTTCATTTATTCCATAGCTTTTTACATCATAGTAAAGCCCTGAGAAATTAACAGGCGAACCATGAGAAAGGTGTCCTCCGTTTGACAAATCCATACTCAGAACTCTGTCACCCGGCTTCATTGTAGCCATAAAGACTGCCATATTTGCTTGTGCTCCGCTATGAGGCTGAACATTAGCATGATCCATACCAAAAAGTTCACATGCTCTTTTTTGAGCTAATTCTTCTATAACATCTATGTGTTCGCAGCCGTTATAGTAACGTTTATGAGGTTTTCCCTCAGCATATTTATTAGTTAAAACACTTCCGCATGCTTCCATGACTGCAAGTGATGTACAATTTTCACTGGCAATTAATTCTATGGTATTTTGTTGTCTTTCAAGCTCTAACTCTATCTGCTGAGCCACTTGCGGATCTGTTTTTCTTATATTTTCTAAATTCATACACATACTCTCCCTTTTTTATGATTATACTTTTTAATGAAATTTACGCAAGTTTGTTAATCTATTTTCGAAAATTATCCTGTTCTTTAAGTGTCTGCACAATAAAATCAATATTTCTTGTAAGAACAAAATATTCATTATTTGGAGCATCAATTATGCAAGAATTCATAACACATTCATCAGCCACTTGCAAAACACTGTCTAAATCCTTTTCTTCAGGCAAAACCATAGTACAAGCCTCAGACTCTAATCCCGGAAAATTTTCTATTTTTATTTTATCCCTAAGTTTCTCCCAATTTTCATAAGGAATAACTTCATAATTATCAAGATTATTCTCTGAAATTCTTGCAAGCAGGTGTTGAGAAAATCTTTCGTCCATATTTTTTTCAATTGACAAAGGCTTATAACCATATGTAAATACTTTTTTATCAGACAAGAAAAGTTCTTCTAATGCATGATACTTTTTAGAAAACTTTTTTATATCGGCAGGAAATTCTTTATGAGTTGCCGTAGCAGGAGCCAATTCCATCATATTACGCATCTGGATATAATAACTGTTTTTATTAAAATAAGTCTTATAAATTGCTATTCCTGCACAAATAACCAACAAACAAACAATACTGATTATGATTTTATCAAAAGTACTAATTTTCATTTAAAAACTCTCCAAAATATTTCTTTTTTAATGCCACTATTTTATCATAAGAATTTTCTATATTGTTTCTCAATTCAATATCAGACAAAGCTTTTTTGTATATTTTTTCAATGACATCAATTGTTTCTTTATCACTAAAACGATATATGAACATATTTAAGCCTGCACGAATTGCCATTTCACATGCCTGAACAGGCCCAAATTCAGCCACACCCTTCATAACCATATCATCAGAAATAATTACCCCGCCAAAATTTAATTTGTTTCTAAGATAAGAAATTGCATTTTTACTTAGTGATGTCGGGATTTTATCTTTTTCAAAACAACTACAATGAAGATGAGCAGCCATAATCATATCAGCCCCATTTTCAATTGCTGATTTAAAAGGTAAGATATGAGTTTTTTCCATTTCTTCAACAGATAAATTTATTTCAGGCAGGGTTAAATGGCTATCTGCGTTTGCATCACCATGCCCCGGGAAATGCTTCACACATGGAATAATTCCGTTATTTCTATACACATTTGATACAACTTTTTCTCCGTCAACAACTTCATTCGGGTTTGAGGAAAATGCTCTTTCGCCTATTATAGGATTATTTGGATTAGTATTTACATCAATACAAGGAGCAAAATTTAAATTTATACCGTAAGATTTTAACTCCCGAGCAATTTCATTAGTTTGTTCGGATAGAAAACATTTACCCCTTTCAAACGCATACTTTGCACTTAAATATTTTTTACCGTTATGAATATTTTCGGTTCTTTCAACACGACCGCCTTCCTGATCTATTGACAAAAAAGGAGGGATACTTTTTGATAATTGCTTAATATGTTTAATTAAATTTTTAAACTGTTCTGCGGATAAAATATCTTTGCTGAAAAATATCACACCGCCAAGACCTTTTTGAAGCGCAGTTTCATAATTCCCGCCTTCAAGCCCTAGTATAAACATTTGGTAAAGTTTTTCTTTTAATTCTGCCATTTTAACCAATATAAGCTAAATCAAAAACTTCAAACAAATCAAGCAATTTACCTGATTTTATAACTTCTTGAATTTTTGAATGTATTTTTTCTAAATTTTCCTCCGAAGGAATAACAAAACCTTGCGGGAGAAGCACATCATTTGTTGTTTTTGTATCAACAAAACCTTTATTTAATATCAAAAATTCCTTATAAAGTTCAAGAACTTTTACACATCTTGAGTCGATTTTATAATCCGCACCAATGTAATACTTTGCATCTTTTTTCAATTTATTAAAAAATTCGATTGAATAATCTGCTTCTTCTACAGTTTCTTTTTCGTCATATTCGCCGCCAAGACAAGGGTTTCCTTCTATTTGAACATTCCCCAAAGATTTTATATAAACTGCCCAAAGTAAACTTCCCAAACAAAATCCGACATTATTATCAGCCATGTGAGTCAATTTTGGATAAGCCATTTTAAATTGAAACTTTTTCTGTCCGAAATTTTTAAATTGTTCAAGATTTGCATAAATATATTCTGCACTAATTGACAAAATCGTTGTATGCTGAGCATATCCCGGATCAAATAATACTGTTTTTTCTTCTGTTTTTGTCATTTTATAACACCTCTGATTTTTTGCTTTTACGTTTTAAAACTTTATTTTGATATTTTTCATCATATAAAAACTTTGTTCCGTTTACAAAACTTTTAACAACTCCGTTAGCAAAAGTTCCTCTCGCTGACCAATAAGAAGTATGTGCTAAAAACGCAGATCTTCTGGACCATATACTTGAATTATCATACATAACTCCTGTAGGATTTTCAATTTTTAACTCTGCCATATCCTCTATTTGAGCAATTGTAAAATTCCTGCTTGTAGGAAAACCCAAAGGATCCTCTCTGAAATTAACTGTTAAAAAGTAAATTCCGTTTTCCAACAAATATTTAACCATATATCCTGTATAATAGGTGAATTCATAATTTTCATCAGCCATATCCGAATAAAACAAAGGTATAGGACTTGCAAAGTTTACTATTCCTTTAACATATCCCTTTGGTGCGCAATATTTTTCAGTATATTCATCAAGTTTCAGGTAGTTTTTCATTAACAAATCTTTATTCTGATTCATAACAAAATGTCCCGTTTCAGACATTACTCCTAAATTACCTTTTTCATAGGTTAATGCAGATAAACAGGTACTTTTGCGCGGATTATTCTCTACGAATTCTAAAATTTCACTATCTGCTTTCAAAGCTTTGAAAAGTTCGGAAGTATCAATATAGGGAAATTTGTATATCATATACTGATAATTTACAAATGTTCCTGCAGAATATCCGAACATTATAACATTCTGCCCGCTTTGTGCTTGTTTTTTAACTTCTTCATTCAAATCATCAAGAATAGGAAGCATATTGTGAGTTTTTTGCACCCAAATAGCATCATGCATAAATTGAGTTAACAAACTCCTAATTTCATAAGCAAGAGTTGAACTTATTGCTTTTGAGATATTCAATCTGTCTTTTACAAAATCCAAATCTGTTTTGCTATCATAACCCCAGAAAAAAATCTGAGGAGTTTCATCAATAACGAGTTTATTATCTTTAGTCCATTTTTTTATAGCCCAATTTTTTTCAAACTTTCGTTTCATTACAGGGTGAAGTTTATTAACCCCATTTATGTACCAATCCTTCATTTTTTTATCATTATTATTTGAGCCGTTTATATATAAAAAAGTCAGATTAGTATCCTGCGCCGGTGTTGAAACCTGAAAAATCAACAATGCAAAAATAAATAATAAAATCCTTTTCATAACAAAAAGTTTAGCACAAAATCCGGCAAATTTGTATTTAGTGTTCGCAAAAACTTAAACTATAATAATCAAAAGTTTAAAAATTCAGCTAAAGACATATTAAAAGCCTTAGCAAGTTGATTTACTTTTGAAAATGTAATATCATTTGATGCAGTTTCAATATTTCCTAATGTTGAGCGAGCAATATTTGAACAAGCAGATAAATCATCTTGAGTATATCCGTTTAACTTTCGCAATTCTTTCACTCTTTTCGCTAACTTTCTTAATAATTGCTTGTCCATTCGATAATTGTCCGCCACAATGACAAAAACTACAAACCGTCACACGGACAAAAAAAGGGTATTTATTGGTTTATAAAAATTTAAAGTATATTGGAAATAAAAATTTTTCGGATTTAACAATATTATGCTAAAATCAAACTATGAAAAATTTTTTAATCGGGCTGCTGGATTGGATTTATAAAAAGAAATGTTATTTCTGCAAAAGTTCTAAAGAATCAGTAAAAATGTGCTCAAAATGTTTTGATGAGCTCGAATTTTTGCCTGTCGGAATTAACCGGAAAGTTTTTAACACAGAAATATATTGTGCCGGAGTTTATGAGAAAAATTTGCAAAAATTAATTAGGGGATTAAAATACCACAATCAAAAAGACTTAGCTTACTATCAGGCAAAATTTATGTGGCAATATTGGCAAAAAATGGATTTTTTGGAAGATGATTTTCAAATTGTTCCTGTCCCAATTTTCCCAAAAAGAAAAAAACAAAGAAAATACAATCATATGGAGCTTGTCGCAGAAGAATTTTCGAAACTGTCAGGATACGACATTAATTTTGAACTGATAAAAAGGATAAAAGATACAAAGCCGCAATATAAATTAAATAAAGCACAAAGAATGATTAATCTTTCAGAGGCGTTTGAAATTGACAAAAGCAAAGACTTGAAGAAAAAAATTCTAATAATAGATGATATATGCACAACAGGTTCAACTTTTGAAGAAATGATAAAAGCCTTTAATAAGGCCGGAATTTATGATATAATTTGCTTTGCAACAACTACTCCATGGGGATAAAAATGATATTAGCCGAATTTGCAAAATATTTACAAGCACATAATGATGAAATATTAACAAGAAAAACTACACCGCTGGAATTGTTACACAAATGGCTTCGAGAGGTGATAAATAAAAATCCGAAAAATCATACCGATAAAATAGTTCACAAAGAAATAATGTACTGCGAAAATCCTCAAGGAGATTACGTTATCATAGGAAAATCAGATAGCGGCAGAATTCTGGTTAGTGCACTAATAAAATTTGCCAAAAGTTACGACAATTACAACCACTCAAAATGGATTGAAATGACTGAAAAATCTTTCCATAAAAAATAATTTTTGTTATAATAACAATATAAAAGGACTGAATATGAAATTCGGATTGGAAATTAAAAATTCAAAATTGCACCTTTTTTGGGATAAGTTAAATGTTGATTTCTACAAAATTTTTATACGTAGAGATAATAATTATACAGAATGTGCACAAATAAAAAATGAAAACTTCACGACATTATCTCTTATGCCGTATGGAGAAAACGAAGCATTTATCAGAGCAATAAAAAACGGTCAAATTGTTGATCAATCTCCTACAATATTTTTTGGAATTGAAAATATAGATGCAATCACTTGTAGTAATTCTAATATTACAGAAATCTTATGCAGCGAATATCATAATTCTTACGGTTATAGATTATATAAAAGCGAAGATGGTATAAATTTTAAAGGGGTGCAAAATTTTGCAAAAAATTATGCTCAAACACCTTATGAAAAAGGAATTTCATATAAAATAAAACCTTATTCTGTTAATAACAATGAAAGAATTATTCTAAATTCATCAGCAATATTAAATCCTGATGTAAATAAATTTGAAAAAGTTACAATCCATAAATCTTTTGAAAATAAAATGTTTATTTCGTGGAACTTTAAAGGCTATGCTGACGGATTTGCAGTATTTGCTAAAAATTCTGATTATCCGATTTTTGAAACCAATGACGGAAAATGTCATTACGCTTATATTGACAATTACAAAGAAGATACCGAATTTAAGATAAAAGCATTCTTAAATACTCCAAACGGGCAATTTGTTATATCTGAATCCGCTTTGGTAAAATTAAGTTCAAGAAATTATACAACACCGGAAATTTCATTGATAATACCTGCATATAATGCGAAAGATTATATCGCAAGAAGTATAGATAGTGCTTTAGCCTCTGATTTTGAAAACTTAGAAATACTTATAATAAATGACGGAAGTACGGATACAACCCAAGAAGTCATAGACTGGTACGCAAAAAATTACAAAAATATTGTATCCATTCAAAAGGAAAACGGCGGAGTTGCTCACGCCAGAAACGTCGGCATAGAAAAAGCACAAGGGAAATACATAGCATTTATGGACAATGATGACGTTATTCGTCCGAATATGATGAGCTGTATGTATAACTCAATAACAAAAAACGACTGTGACATTGCAATTGCTCCTCTATACAGACTTGTTGACAAAGGCTACACCCTGCATTGCAAGCTTCCGTTTGAAACGGATACTCCGATTGACATAGATAAATATTTTGAAATTTTATATACTCCCGGGTATTACAACTGTGCAATTTGGAATAAATTGTATAAAGCATCTATCGTCAAAGCCCACCCGCTCGGAATTTTAAAATATGAAGATGTTTCTTGGACACCATGCATACTGTCTTATGCAAAAAATTTCTGCTTTTTAAATACCCCGTTCTATGAGTGGGATAGAAAAAGCCGTCCTGAAACTTTTGGAGATTTTCTGGCAAAAATGCCCGAAAATGATTTGTTTGAACACCGAAAACAAGCCATGATGTTTTTTATAGAAAACGGAAATCCTGAAAAATTAGAAATCCTTAAAACAATAGCTAAACGCCGGCTTATGAGATACGACAAAAACTCCAACCACAAAGGCTATCAAGAATTAATACAATCGTTATAGGCTTTTTTGAGCTATTTTATTGTAAAAAAACTTTACCCCTTGTAAAGATATTCGCCACAACAATGATGTTTGTGCTATAATCATGTTAATAGTTAAGGACTGGAGGGAAAGAGGAGTGACTCAACAAAACATGTTTGAACATGGGAAAATTGTTCCCGTTAATATTAGAGAAGAAATGAAACGTTCATATATTGACTATGCAATGAGTGTAATTGTAGGACGCGCATTGCCGGACGTTAGAGATGGATTAAAGCCTGTTCACAGACGTATTTTATATGCTATGAACGAGCTTGGCATGTATCCTGATAAGCCATTTAAAAAATGTGCAAGAATCGTAGGGGAAGTTCTTGGTAAGTATCACCCGCATGGTGACAGTTCGGTTTACGAAGCACTGGTTCGTATGGCTCAAGATTTTTCTACAAGGTATTTGATGGTTGACGGGCATGGAAACTTCGGTTCTGTTGACGGAGACGGGGCAGCCGCTATGCGTTATACAGAAGCTCGTATGCACAAAATTACACAATCAATGCTTGCCGATATTGATTGCGAAACTGTTGAATTTGAACCAAACTTTGACGGTTCATTACAAGAACCTTCAGTTCTTCCTGTAAGACTTCCAATGCTCTTATTAAACGGTGTTTCAGGAATTGCAGTAGGTATGGCAACAAATATTCCTCCACATAACCTTTGCGAAATTGTTGACGGTACAATTGCATTGATTGATAATCCGAAAATTACTATTCCTGAGCTTATGGAATACATAAAAGGTCCGGATTTCCCGACTGCCGCAACAATTATCGGATTAAATGATATCAAACAAGCTTACGAAACAGGCAGAGGTTCAATTAAAATGTCTGCCGTATCTGGATTTGAAGAAATTGCAGGCGGCGGTGGACGACAAGCCAGAACTGCTATTGTCGTTACTGAAATTCCTTACCAAGTTAACAAAGCTCAATTGATTGAAAAAATTGCAGAACTTGTAAAAGATGAAAGAATTAAAGGGATTTCAGATATTCGTGATGAATCCGACAGAGAAGGAATGAGAATTGTTATTGAACTTAAGCGTGATGCAAAACCTGATGTTGTTCGTAACAATTTGTATAAATACACTCAACTAGCAACAACCTTTGGTGTTAATATGGTTGCTCTTTGCGGGAAACAGCCGCGTTTAATGAATTTGTACGAAGTATTAAACGAATTTGTTGAACACCGAATTGAAATTGTTACAAGAAGAACAATTTTCTTCCTGAAAAAAGCAAAAATCAGAGCTCATATTTTGGCAGGATTAATCATTGCTTTAGGCTCAATTGACGAAGTTATCGAACTTATTAAAAAATCAAAAACAACTGATGATGCAAGAGATGGCTTGATGAGCAGGTTCGGACTGGATACAGATCAAGCAAATGCAATCCTTGAAATGCAATTAAGACGTTTGACAGGATTGGAGCAAGATAAAGTTAAAGCTGAATATGATGACTTATTAAAGAAAATTTCTGAGTATGAATCAATATTGGCAAGCCGCCAAAAAATTCTTGAAATTATTAAAACTGAATTACTTGAAGACAAAGAAAAGTACGGCGATGACAGAAAAACTCAAATTCTGCCGGAACAAGGAGAAGTTACAATCGAAGACTTAACTCCAAATACTCCAATGGCAGTATTTATAACTCATCAAGGATATTTAAAACGAATTTCTCTTGATACGTTTGAACGTCAAAACCGTGCAACAAGAGGTAAATCCGGCATTAAAACAAAAGAAGATGATGATATTCAACATTTCTTTACCGCAATGATGCACGATAAAGTATTGTTCTTCTCATCTAAAGGTACAGTTTATAGCTTAAATGTATATGATTTCCCTGAAGGCGGACGTCAGGCTAAAGGTTTACCTATCGTAAATGTTCTTCCTATAGATCAAGATGAAAAGATTACGGCAGTTGTACCTGTAAGCAGTTTCTCTAAAGAATTGAACTTAATTATGCTTACTAAAAAAGGTAACATCAAACGTATCGAGCTTGATAATTTCTCAAATATCAGACGTAACGGTATTATCGCAATCGGACTTGATGAAGGAGACAGTTTGAATTGGGTTAAACTTGCAACCGCTCGTGACGAAATCATTATCGGTACATCTTGCGGTATGGCAATCAGATTCCCAATCCAAGATTTAAGACCGTTAGGCAGAAGTGCAAGAGGGGTAATTTCAATGAAATTACGTTCAGGTGATGAAATTGTAGGCTGCGATATTGTTCCGCAAGACTATGATGCAGATTTACTTGTTGTAACTTCTGACGGCTTTGGAAAACGTACAAAATTATCAGAATTCAGAACACAAAACAGAGGTGGTATCGGTCTTATTGCAACTAAATTCAAAACAAGTGCATCAAGACTTGTCGCATTAACCATTGTGAGAGATTCTGATGATATAATGCTTGTTACTGCAAACGGAGTTGTTACCAGATTGAATGCAGGTTCAATTTCTCAACAAGGACGTCCTGCAACAGGTGTTAGAGCTCAAAACTTGAATGATAATGATTATGTCGTATCAGTTAATAAGATTATTAATCCTGATGAAAACGACGTAACAATAAAATCTTCTTCATCAACAGAAGTTGAAACACCGACAGAAGAAGTTCAGCAAACAAGTTTGCTTGATGATGAAAATAACCAAAACTAATTCAAATAAAAAAAAGTGGCGAGGCTTTTAGCCTCGCCACTTTTTTATACTATACTAATCCTTTATCCATCGGAAACTTTTAACATAATTATTCCCGTTAATATCACCATAAATTTCGGCTTTAAAAACTCTCAAAATATTAGACTTATCAAAATTAGGAATTTTATTTATATTACTTGTGGATTTTGGATTAATTTCATTTATTTTTACTCCGGGAATAGTATTAAATAAAGTATTCAAAGAGGTATTACCAATTCTGCCCAAAAGTGTTGAAATGTTTTTTGATAAACTTCCATATACTTCCATATCGGCAACAAGAGTAGATAAATTGTAACTGCCTGTCATATACATATTCAAATCATTACCGTTTGAATACACATTTATATCGTCAGCAACACCGTTTTCTACATGAACATTCCCGCTAATACTGTTAAAATTACCGGTTTTTAAAGGAGTAATAAGATCAATAATACCATTAATTGAAACTCCTGTAACTCCGCCAGTAATTAAATTTCCTGCTTTTAACAGGTATTCAAGAGAACCGAGTTTAGGCATTCTGCCATCAATTACTTCAAAATCTCCGCTTCCTGATAAAGTATTTACACAATCAACACTTGTAATACCGGAGCAAGAAGCATTCAATTTCCCTGTTACAATACCGTAAACCTGACCTGTCATATCAAAGAAGTTTTCAGCAATAATCTGAGCATCAGCATTATTGATGTTCATATCAGCATCACCTTTGAGATTTTTTAAGTCATAAACAATATTTCCGTCTACCGTCCCATTAGCAATATCGAAACTGTAATTATCAATCCTTAATTTTTGCTCACTACCTAATGTAATATGAGACTTAAAATTTTTAGCTTGGGCCTTTTTAATAAGAACATTATCCGCATTAATTTGAGCATTTTTAATTATAACGGTATCAGGAGCAAATAATTGAGTGTTTTCATCAGATTTGTTACGATTTTTTCTTGTACTGTCAGCCTCCAAATCACTTATTGAAGATGCTACAACATTCAAATCTAATTCGTCCATTTGTATATTTATATCTTCAATTCTTATAGGTTTAACTAAATTATTAACTATTTTTGCCTGCATTAATATATCATTGGTCAAGACAATAGACTTAGAATCAAGATTAATATAATCTTTTTGAAAATCTAAGTTAATATCTCTGACTGTAGAATTAAAAAGCGGAATATCCACACTTTTTATATTTAGAAAACCTAATATATAAGGAATTTCTGAAGTACCGTTAATTAATAAATCCGTAGTAAATACTCCTTGTTTTATAGTAGGTTTTTTGAATAAGACATTGAAAATTCTCGCATTCGTAGGATTTGCAGTTTTAATTTTAAAGTTTTTAAAGCCAACAATTTTATCTTTTAATAAATACAAATCTCCGGACATAGAAACCTGATTTTGTTCAGATTTTTTCTTATTTTGAGAAGTAATTGTTTGGTTATAATTCAGCGAATTCACTCTCAATCTGTTAGGATAAAGTATTATATCCGAAATAACAGAAACAGGGTTTGTTGTCATTCCGTCTGAATTTAAAGTTCCGGTCGGTGCTCCTGCAATTGTTGCACCCATGTAATAAATCGAAGCGTTTTCGGCAAGATTAAGGTTAGATTTTGCATTCAAAGAATTTAAAACACCATTTAACCTTGTATAAAAGTTTATATCACCTTTAATTTTTACAGGATAAACAGCTTTTGAGTTATAGAATCTGTCAAAAAAGTTTTGTGTTAATTTAGAACTTATAAATAAATTCAAATTCGGATTTTGATAAATATTAGAGATTTTACCATTCAAAAAGACGGGCATAGAGCTTACTGTAGAATTAATTTTATCCAAATATAAAACATTTCCTCGAATATTGGCATTCCCGTTTATAATTTTCACTACCGCATCAAATGGTTTATAAACAAACGAAACTGATTTCAAATTTGTATCAGCATTTATATTATTATTTGAAATACTTCCGGAAATATCTATATTACCTTTCACATTAGCTATATTATCAATTTGTGAGGCCAATTCTTTCGGAAGTTTAATTTGATTTTTAATTGTACTAATTGAACTCAAATCAAAATTTTTAAAATTATATTTTGCTTGAGCTATACTCATCTGACCTTTATCAATATTGTTCATAACAAATGAAAGGGCAAACGGATTATTATTAAATAAACCTTTTAAATTTGACGTACTCAACAAACCATTTTTAATTGTAAAAGTCCCGCCTTCTGTTTTTATCGGATTGTTAGCAGTCATATTAGAAATTATTTTACCGTCAACTGATATTTTATTATAATCAATCTTTCCCGCTTCAGCTTTTCCGTTATATGAAGCATTAAATGAAGTATAAATTTCACCTATTTCTTTTTTATAAGGCAGAACCATATCAGGGTGCAAAAGTTCAAATACATCAGCTAATTTTAGTTTATCAGAATGAGCCTTCAAATTTATTTGAGAATTTGTGCCTGTCCCCCAAACATGAACATTTGATTGGCGTACATTACCGGTAACATCATAATCTGAATTATATTGATCAAAATTGACAATACCGTTTACACCAGTAAAAGGTAAATATGTATCCTGCATAACAGTTTTAGCATTATGCAGTTTTATTGTACCTTTTGCAAATAAATCTTGATTAAACACCATTTCTTCAGCATCTTTAACTAACCCGTACACGTGAATAAATAAATCAGCCGTACCATCAGGTTTTGTAAATGGCTTCACAACTTTTTGAATATCAACAAGCAATGGAGAAGAATTAACTGCTTTTATTAACTTTTTAATATCCTGAGATTTTGAAGTTACATAAACATTCAATTTTCCCAAAATAACGCAATCACCATTAACTTCAACCGGTTTTCCGTCAATAAATGCTTGCGTACTTTTAAAAGTAATTTTTTTATCATCAAAAAGAACTTCCCCTGCCCCTTTGTGAAGCTCTAAATTATTGATGTCAATAAAAGATAAAATTACATCTCTAAAATTAAAATTTCCCCAAATATGCGGATCTAATTTAGTACCTGAAGAACGCAAATCTATATTTCCGATACCTGCAATATTCATCAAAGGGACAGGTCCCAATTGAAATTTTAAAATCTCATGTAAAGGAACTAAAACTTCTCTTGCTGGTTCTAATAATACGCTATCCGTACTTTTAATATTTAATTCGGAATATTTTGAACCATCAAGCAATACATTACCTTTAACCGTAACACTTTGATTATTTGTAGTTGGGACAAAAACATTTAACAACATTTTCTGCCCTATAAATTTCAAATCAATACTTGCATTAGCATTTGCACCCTTAATCGGTTTAATAAGATATGCATCTCTGAGCTTAACTTCTCCTGTTACATTCGGTTTTATACCCTTTCCCTTAAATTTTAATTTACCTTGACCATCGCCGTAAAACACATATTTTTTAAGTTTATATAAATTAAAATCAGGCAATAATTTCTCACTACCCGGAAGTATTGCAACGGCATTTTCTATTCTCGTATCATAAACTTCCGCTTCAACATCATATTTAGGTTCTTTATGACCTAAATCAAAAATTTTACCGTTAACCTTTGCATGTAATTTATCGGCATTTAACTCTGTATTTTCAAACATTATTCCGTTATCAACGGTTAAGAAATTAACATCTGCCGTCAATTTATCGTCATAAATTATTGATGATGCTCTATCGGCACCAATAATTTTTAAATTATCAGTTTCAAGACGAGTAGTAACTTTTTTATGACCAAAATTGTCATTAACCGTATCGGCATTAAAACTTACAAATCCGCTTAAAGATTTAATTTTCCCTCCGGATAAAGAACTTACATAATCTGATATTGATGCCAAATCAAAATTATTTATTTGAGCATCAATTCTTAATTTATCCTCAGATAACCTATCTATAGGGAGATTAATATCAACATCTGCAAAAATATTTGCACTTTTCTTTCCTGAATTAAAAACTGCCTCAGTTGCAAATTGCATCTGCTTATTTTGGATATACTTTCCATGCCTGAAATAAAGTCCGTTCAAACTTACTTTTTGATTATTATTTTTATCGTCAAGTAAAATATTATATTCACCGATATTCAAATTCATCTTCGCCAATTTAAACTCTGACGGAGATTTCGGAGGTTCAAGCTTATATTGCCCGATATAAAAATCAGAATCTTTAAATACAAAATTTACATACTCTCTTGTTGCAGAAAGATTAGTTATTTCTATTTTTTTACTCAATAAAGGCAAAAGTCTTAATTTTAACTTGGGATTATCCACAGATAAAACCTTGGTATTATCATAATTAAAGAGTGAAATATTATCACTTTGTATCCAAACAGACGGGAACCACCCCATAGACAATTTTGGATTACCAATATCAACCTTGTAGCCTGAAGTTTCATATATTTTATTTTCTATAAAATTTTTATGAGCAGGAAGATTTACAACAGCAGGTATTCCCCACGCATATAAACCGCAGGCCATCGCAAAACTACCCAATACTGTCGCAATTTTCCATTCTCTTTTCATATTACAAGTATTATATAAAAGATGAAAAATAAATACAATCGTTAAATTAGTTGAGTACAAACTAAAGATTAACCCTATCGGCTATAAAAATTTATTAAACTCAAAACTTTTTGGTAATAATTTCCGTTGGTGAATTATAAATAATAGAATTGTTATGATAGTTAGGAATTTTATGGCAGATTTATTAAGTTACACAAAAAAAATTGCAGATAGAATTTCATATTATGATGCAATAATAGATTTTGCAGATGACACCCACTGGTTTAACCCATTCTATAAACAACCGGAGGTTACGGTAATTTGGGTAGAAAATCCTGATAATAGTATTTGGGATATATAAATTTTAACTTTGTACTCTATTATGAAAATAACCCACCCAAATTTCTAAATTTCGCATTCGTTCAATTTGAAAATTTTCCCTCCCTGATTAGGGAGGGTTAGGGTGGGTATTAGTTTTGAAACATTATTCAAGTAGGCTTCTATATAATTACCTAAAAAAATACCGCTTTGACAAGCGGCAGGGAAAAGTTACGAAAATTAATTGTAGGGAAAAATATAAAATATAAATTATTATGCGTTAAATATATTGAAAGATTTATCTACGTTTGTGCTAATTACTTTTTTAACAGCCTCATATTCTGTTTGTAATGCATTATGTTCAGATTCTAACTTGTTTAATTGAAGATCAATTTGTTTGTCTTGACTTTCAATTTTATCCATCTGATTTTGATAGACTTGCTCTGCAATAGCCATTGCAGTAGTATCTTCACGTTCTGTTATTGATTCGTCATCATCAAGTGTTGTATTAATAAAGCTTTTTTCAACTGTTGAGAAGTATGATAACGTTAAATTACCTGCTTTTAATTGTTTTACAAACCAATCCGGATCTTGGAAAACTTTACTTTCACTTGACATCGTATCACTCGCAACTGTTGTTGCTAACTTTTGTCCATATGATTCAGCTAAAGTTGTATAACCGTTTTTGGTCATTTCGTTGAAAATATTTTTGTAATAAGTAACCATTTGAGCATCATATGTTAAATTATTTGCAGTATTTGTAAGTTCTTTACAGTACAATGCTTCAGTTATGGCAGTAGCATAATCATACAATTCTCTTTGAGCTTGAGTGGTTCCTTCATAATTTAAAGCTCTTGATTCTTTATAAATGTCATAAACCAATCCGCCTTCTGATACGAATTCTTCACCATCAAATGTTAAATAATTTTTATAGCTTTCACTTACAAAATTTTCATTCGGATCAATATATAAAGCATCAGCGTCAACTGTTTCTCCGTATTCATTTATGTAAGAGAATTTTTTAGTTTCGGTATTGTAATTGATACCGGCACCAGTAACTTCTGTATACTGTTCAGTACCTTGTTGATCTGCAGTTTGATAGCAAATTATTGTAGAAATATTACCATAAGCATCTTCAACTGTTCTTGCACCTAATGTATATCTTTCTTTATAGTAACCTGTATCATCTCTGTAAATATATTCAGGCTCACCTGAAGAATCAGAAATATATGCAGTATCGTATGTAGGATAACCATCATAAGATTCTGTACTGAAAGAATTGTAGCCGAAATTCAAAATATGTTGACTGTCGATATTATCAATACTTTTACCAACAGCTGCCAAATATCTGTCCCAAGCATTATGGACTGCTTCTTCAGAATCAGAATATTTAGAAACATCAATATCAGATTGAGTATATCCCAAATCTCTTAAAAATCTGTTAAAATCACCGTTATTCTTTTTATAAGCACTTGCAATTTTTGAAGAAACCAAAACTTGTCCGTCTTTAGATTTAACAAGATATTGTTTTCCTGTTGCAACAGTGTTACTTCCGGTAATTTGAGAATATGTCAAATCGGCATAATTTGCCTGAGAATTATTATAACCTGTTAAAACTTGATATTTAGTTTTGTTCAAAGCTTCAAGATAAGCATCATTAATTTGTTCTGAATTATCAGACAAACGCTGTTTTGAATAAGCAAGAGATTGTTGTTCCATCTCATTGTTAGACAATCGAGCTGTGATACTTAGTAATCTGGCTTGTGATGCTGCCATTCCCATAGTTCTGAACAATTCCTTTCAATAATTTTCGTTCCGTATTATTGTTTACGGCACATGCATTGATTAACTTTAGAAAATTAAGAGATAATGTTAAGGAATTGTTACATATTATAAATTAGACCGTTAAGTCTGCTAAGTCCGCTAAGCTTGAAAGTCATTTATGGGGTTATTAATTTTGTTAATGTTGTACATTTATCATTTTGATAATTTACGTTTCCGACCTAACGGTCTTAACGGACTCAACGGTCTTATCGGTCGTGCTCTTATTTCGCTTCTAATCCGATTTCCGCAAAATATAGTCTAAAATAGAAACATGCAACATGTTGAATTGAGTCCACTCTAATCCACTGTCTTGTAGCTTTAAATCTTATAGCACCTTTAGATTTTTGCGGATTTTTATGAGCATAATTATTATATTCATTATTATAAAGAAGCATTTGAGATTTTGCAGCCAAACGACAAGCCTTTAAGATTTTATCCGCTATTTCTTCTCTACCCAATTTTTTCGCCAAATAATATGCTCCGACTAACCCTTCAGAACGCGATCCGTCAGGATAAAAATGATCTCCATGATTATAATAGTAACTTCCTTCATAATCGATAAAAGGAGAGTCATCTTTTTTATACATATTTTTCATCATTGTTTCGGCATCACCGAATACAAAATTTATATAATTTTCTTTTCTAAATTCAGGAATAGTCGCCCATTCTTCAATTGCCTGCATTAACCAGGCATCAGAAGGCAATGCTGTGAACAAATCAGCATAAATTTTAGGGCGTTCATCTACAATCCAATCAAGTGCAATTTCGGATTTTTCAATAACTTCTGAACGTAATTGTTCATCATCTTTAAAATAATTTGCAAACAATGCCAGACCCAACAAAGCTTCGCCCGGATAATAGAATGAAAATGTCGCACGTCTTTCTTCATCTGACATATTTATTAAAGGCTGACCGTTCTGGAAATCAGGGTGAATATAATATCCCATAATTTCTCCGGTTTTATAAATTCTTGAAAGAATATGTCTTGCATACATTTTTATATATTCATCATAAGATTTATCACCCGTTTCAACGCGATATTTCATCATTGCAACAAGAATCATGCCAGTTCCGCCAAGTTTTGCTTTTCTGTTGCAAAAAATGTAACCTGCCTTTTGCCCGTTATAATCGTGTTCTTTTGTAAGTGTTACACTATAATCAAGTCCTTTTTTGGCAGCTTCAAGATATTTTCTGTCCTTGGTCAGCTGATAAGCACGAATTAAGGTAACAATTCCGCCGCAATGACGTAAATCATTGTAATAAAGATTATCTAAAGGTCTTGTAGGGTGCTCATGATCGACATAATTATCTTCCTTTGCATCATAATAATATAAATATTTCCCGTTCTCCTGCTGATATTTCAGCGTCCAATCCGCACCGTCCATTGCAATATCGCGTATTGCTTCAGGAGAATACTCATACAATAAATTTCCTCTATAAAGAGGTAAAATATCATCTTTATAAGTAATAAAAGTTCGACTTTTAATAATATAACACTGATGCGGTGTCTTTTTTAAAATAGCAAAACGTTCCGAAATTTTATTTGTAAGATTTTTAATATAAGTTTTACGCAAGAGAGAATTAAGAGCGGTTTTATAATCCATTTGACTGTTAACCCAAGCATCAGTCGGCATATATAAATATGAAGTATTTTGCAAAACAATCTTTATTCCTGTTACACCGGGTTCAAATCTTGCCGGAACAAAAGTAGCATATTTAATCTTGTCAATTTCAGCCGGAATTTGCTCGGTTACATATTCTATCATAATTCGACATTTATCAGGATTTGAGACTTGAAAGTCAGAATAAGTTTTATATAATCTTATTTTTTCGATATCTCGATTAATTGTTTCGTCAAGATTTGACCGATTAGAACCCCACCGAATAGGTTTTAAACCTTCTTGAAATAATGTTATATAAACGAATGTCAGATTTTTTTCATAATCAATAATTCCAGATAAATCAAGATTACTTGTCGAAACCTTCTCTCCCTCTACTAACGCCGTACGTATTTTTTTTAATAAAATATTTATTGACGAAAAATCTTTTTTAAAATAATCTCTCTCTTTATTATTTTCAACCGAATAATCCATATAACCTCACAAGCTTTAATCAGTATACCATACTCAAGTAATATTAACAAACTTTACATTTTTGCCGAGGGGCAAATGATATGGTAATCTGTAACAAAGAGGGTAGTTCATGAAGAATATTGTTATATATACAGATAAAAAATCTTCATCTATTGCAGATGTTATTTCAAATATTGAAGATTCTAATGTAAGATTGGAAAATGCTTCTAATTTGAAGGATTACGAAACTTTAAATCCCGGAGTAATTATTATAGAAAGTGTTCCGGATATAAAAGATGTTTTAATGGTAACTAAATTTAAGTTTCCTATTTTGTTTATCGGCGAAACCTTTAAAGGTGCAACAGTTCGTGCGGTAGCTTTTGATTATATAAAAACACCTGTTGATAATCAGGAATTGGTTGTACGTGTTAAAAACATGTTAAAAATTAAAGAATTGAGAGATAAATTAAAAACTCTTTCAACAACTGATGAATTAACAGGCTTGCATAACAGAAAATATTTGCTTGAACGTATGGAACAAGAGATTTCACGTTCAAAACGTTACGGAAATGCACTTTCTGTATTGTTGTTCGATTTAGATTTCTTTAAAGTTGTAAATGATATTTACGGCTATGAATGGGGAGATGTTCTTCTGCGTTCAATTGCTGATAAATTAAAACAACTTATAAGAAAAGAAGATATTTTGACTCGTTACGGTGATGAAGAATTTATCGTAGTTCTTCCAAACACTTCAGAAGATAATGCATTTTTGTTTGCGGAAAGATTCCGCAAAGATATTGAAAAAATGGAATTCATTCCTGCGGGAGAGGAAGAACGCCACCCTATAACAATTTCAGGCGGAATTTCTACATTCCCATGTATTCCTGACACGGAAGAAGATGCAAATACAATAATAAGATACGCGGAACATGCTTTATATAACGCTAAAAAACGCGGTAAAAATAAGATTGTACAATTCTCTCAATTGAATTTGGGAGAAGGTTAAATATAACGTCCAAACGGACGCGGATAAGTTCCTTTCTGAACACTTACATAGTGTAAATCTGGTTAATTAGGCGGTAGAAATACCGCCTTTACTTTATTAAATTTTGTTAACAAAATTTAAAACCTTGTCAATTTTGTACCACCATATTTTTTTATAAATATGTAGGTTAGGAAAAGTGTATCTTTAAGGTGGTAAGTTATGAGTGTTATTTCATTCATTCCAAAAGTGACGGGTTATGTAACCAGAATTGCAAAAGCTGCACCTGATGCAATTTTTGGGGCAAGTTCCGATATTGCAGGAGCAGCTATGCGTTCAACTAAAGGTTCTGTTTGGACAAAAGCCAAAGCCGGATTTAAAGCAGTTGAAGATTTACAGAAAAACGGTTCATTCTTTACAAGAGTGACAAGCAATTTAAAATTTGTACCTGAATTAACAAAAAAATATGCAAGAGCCGCAAGAATTTCAGGGAAAGGTCCTATTGCATCATTTTTTGCAGGGCCTAAAGGTTTCTTCAAAGGTTTAGGTAAAAATGTTCCGTTTTTAACAGCACTTCCAATGGTATTGTTTGAATTACCTAACATTTGGAAAGCAACAACAGAACAAGGAATTGGTCAAGGTGTTACAGAGGTTGTAAAAACCGGAGCAAGATTGGGCGGCGGCGCAATAGGCGGAGCAATCGGTTCTGCAATATGTCCGGGTGTAGGAAGTTTAATCGGGTGGTTAGCGGGTGAATGGCTTGCTAAGAAAATTGTCGGCAGCTCATACTCTGAAAAAAAAGCTGAAGCAGAAGAACAGGCGCAAATTGCTCAAGCAACACAAGCACAAACTCAACCGCAAGTTCAGACACCTTCATTTGAAGGAAATCCGTTCAGCCAAAACACTGCAATGTCAAATCCATTCTCTAATAACGAATATGTAAACCCCTATGCTGATGATATTATGATGCAAGGAATGAATTTCAATATAATGGCATAATAGAATCATAATCATATAATTTCCCTTATTGAACAGAACTTTATTTCTAAAGTTCTGTTTTTATTTAACATTTGTTTACAAAAAGACAATTCTTTTTAATAAATAAACTTTATAGAAATATAGGGGATAAAGAAAAAAAATTATAGGAGAAAACATGGGAATTGGAAAATTATTTGGCTACGGCCTAAGAGCACTCAAACTCGCACCTGAATTTTTGCTTGGGACAGGCAGCGAAGTCATTGGCAAAGCTGCAAGGCATACAAAAGGCTCTATTTGGACAAAAGTCAAAGCAGGCGGGCTTGCCCTTGAAAAAAATGTAGCAAGGCAATCTGCAAAAAATGGCGGATTTTTCACAAGACTATTTAAAAATACAGTAGGCTTGCCAAAATTTTTAGCTAACGGCTTTAAATCCGGCGGCATTAAAGGACTTGCAAAAGCAGTCGGCAAGCGTATGCCATTAATTGGTTCACTTATAACAATAGCTTGTGAAGCTCCAAACATATATAGAGCATTTAGAGACGGCGGATTTATGGCAGGAATGAAAGAAATCGGCGGAGCAGGTGTTGAACTTGGCTGCATGGCAGGAGGTGCTGCGATAGGTTCAGCTATATGTCCGGGAATCGGAACTGCTATAGGCGGCGTAATAGGCGGTATTGTAGGAATGTTTGTCAGAGGCAAAACCTATACAGATAAGCAGGAAGAAGCAAAACAAATTGCTCAAGGCAACGGACAACCGGTTCAATACACAGATGCTCAAGTTGCAGCACTTAAACGATACGGTGCTCCTGATGAATTAATCACTATGCTTCAACAAAAAGGTTATCCGTATGAAGCAGTCGAACAGGAACTTCTTGGAACAGAACAACCTGTATCAACCAGAGTTGATAATTCATCATACCGACACCCGATTCCAATGAAATATACAGATGCAGAAATTACAAAATTAAAATCATACAGGCTAGATGATGCTCAAATTGCACAAGCACAGAAAAACGGCTTTACAGTTAGAGAAATTGAGGAAACATTAAAAATTGCAAACGGAAAAACTTCAACGACTGTAACAAATCCTATGGCAAATTTACAGAATTTGAATTTATCAAGCTTAAATACACCGATAAATCAAGCATATAATACAATGATGTTTGGTTCGCAAAGTCTGCCTAATTCGTATTCAAACGACATGTTCTACAATAGAACGTTTACAAACGGCACACTAAATCCGTATGCAGATTCAACATATACATTTAATAATTCAAACAATATTTTTACAAAACAAAATCAATATAAATTTGCACAATAAAATAATATTATGAGATTCTTTGGGTTTCGTACTCTTTGTTAAACATGTAAAACAACTAGTTACATAAATACATAAAATATAAAAAGAGCACTCAACGCAGTGAGTTAACAACTGTACGCAAAACAATATCAAGGCAAGCATTGTTTGAGCGAAGCGAGTTTGCTTGCCTTTAGTTGAGCGTTACAGTTGGTTACGAACGGAGTTCTGTGCTCCGGTTTTGT
>JAFUEV010000079.1 GCA_017470245.1 bacterium
AAAGATGTTAGAATTATTTTTTACAATTGTATTTATTGCGGAATTGATAATTGCAGGTTGGTTGATTTCTCATTTAAGAAAATGGGATAAAAAGGTATGTGATTTAAATCTGAAAGTTTTGGAAGTTAAACCGAAAATTTGTAAAATACTGACGAAATTTAAAAATTCAGTCGAATATATAACAAAAGGTTATAACAAAGCAGTAACATTTGTTGCCAATCAAAAATCAAATATTTTAAATGCTATAATAAAAAATATTGTAGTACTTTTATTAATTTTCTTATTAAAAATCCCCGGCAAAAAAGCTATAGCATTTTTTGATGTCGTATCAATGCTAATCAAAATCTTTAAAAAGCCAATGATTAAAAAAGTTTGCAGTTAAAAAAAGAGGTCTTAAAGACCTCTTTTTTAGAAATATGTAACTGTCCATTTAATGCCATTGTATGAATAATTACTATATGTACCATCAGTTTTAAATACAACTGATGATTTTGAAGGTTTGATACCTTCACCTGTTTGATAGCCGCAAGTTGCAGCAGATGTACGGCTCATTGCAAAATAAACATTATCTTCTTCAGCAGAACTAGTAGATTTAATCGCACCCATTAAAGTAGAACCGGGCATATTACCGGCATAAACTCCATCACAATACAACAGAATATCTGGAGGATTAACTCCAAGAGCTGCTGATATATCAACACTGCCCTGCTTAGCCGTTGTTGACTGCGGTCGAATAAACATTCTGCATGATTCATCTGTTAAAGTACATGAACTCGGATACAAATTCAGTCTTAAAGCAATTTCTCTGACACAAGCAGCTGAACCTGCTGCACCTGATGTTACAAAGGCTGAATTATCGCAGCAACCGTGATCGGCATCTGTAATAAGTCCGTTTTCTCCGTACCACTTACAACAATCTGTTGAATAGTCACCGGGTACACAACCGTTTGGCATAGGTGCAAGATTCGGATTATCCTGCGTTGCAATATTTTGTGTAGCCTTAGATAGTTGATCAAAAGATTTATAATTAACTGCCGGGATTGAAGATACAAAATAATCTTTATTTACAACATTCGGACCTTTTGGACCATTAATGTCGTAAACAAAAG
The DNA here is from genome assembly GCA_017470245.1 of bacterium. Classification (GTDB taxonomy): domain Bacteria; phylum Cyanobacteriota; class Vampirovibrionia; order Gastranaerophilales; family Gastranaerophilaceae; genus Avigastranaerophilus. Next base: position 1,110 of record JAFUEV010000079.1, read on the forward strand.
GAATACTGTTCGCCTTCACTTGTGTTCCCAAACATATACTTGCACCATCTTTTAATGTTGCGCAAGCACCTGACAAATCAGATTCTATACCATATGGTTTTTTATCTTTATCTGAATATAAATAGTAGCTTGGAGCAAAACATTTTGATAAAATTTCAGTTTTATTTGTTGAAAAATCTCCATAATACTTGGAAACTTTAAGATATTTTTTTATAAAAGCACCGGAATAATTTTCATAATCTTCAGGAGTTTCACTGTTATACATAATTGTTTGTGAAAAATTCTGCTTATTTTCAGTAACCGCTAAAGTTGTAATTGCAGACTCAACACTTTTTTCAAGACGTTCTTTTTGCCTTGTTAATACGGAATCGTTATAATGTGAAATTATTGTAGGTAATACCAATGCTGAAATCACACCGACAATAGCAATTGCAAGCAAAACCTCAGTCAGAGTAAAACCTTTTTTATATAACCTATTATAAAACACTATTCAATAACTCCTTTTATCCTCTGTATCGTATTTCCATTATACCAATTTATTAGTATTTTTGCAATATTTTAAACAAAAAGGCATCAATATAATTATTGATACCTTTTACTCTCTATCTTCTTATATCTGTTAGCTTAATGCCATCAAAGCTTTAACTGAACGAGCATTTTCTTTAACTTCTTCATCAAAACCTTCTGATGAAATAGTATTTTCCAACACTTTCATTGCTTCCTGTTTATCTTCCAATGACAACAACTCGTTTATCGTACTCATTGCAACAACTGTTGACATGTCATTGATACCTTTACCTTTATTTGAAATTACTACAGACAAAGATGCAAATTCATTCCTTTTTACCAAAGCCTTTGAAGTCATTTCTCTTACTTCATCAATAGATGAATTTGTTCCTATTTCTTCCAAAACTGCAACTGAATCAGGATTTGGATTAATTGTCAGAGAATCGATAATATCGCATACTCTGCAAAAATTTTTATTAGTTTTAATCATTGTTTTATCCATCATCTAAATTCCCTCCCTATGCAGCCTTAGCCATATCTGCTTCTAATGCGGACAAACTTTCTATTAACATTGGCTTAATTTGAGCGTGAGGCTCCATTGAAGCCATTTTTGCAATTTCTTTTTCTCTGGTATTTATTGCAAAGAATGATTTAATGTCACGAGAAAGAACTTCACGCGCAGCATTGAAATTTCCTACTTCTCTGTTTCCTAATTCCTGCATTTTATTTAAAGTTGTAACAAAACTTTCTTTAACTCTTGAACAAAATTCTACAATTGACTCAATTCCTTCGTAGAACTTATTGCCAATACTGCCTAAAGAACCTACAAATGTTGAATAGATTCTTTTTGAACCTGCTGTTATATTACCTGTAAAACTTACTATATTATCTTGTTTTCCTTTACTTGATTCAAAAACATCTTCCGTTAAAATATTTTTTTGAAAATTTGATGCTGCAAAAGGATTAGATGACCTTACAACATTTTGTTCCGTTACGCTCGTATTAAAAATACGGTGGCTTAACTGAGTAATTTTTTCAATTGTTGACATATATTAAACCTCTCTTTAAATATTCACATACCAAGTCTATCATAGCTACTTTATAAAAAATCCACCTTTTGAATGATTTGTGTTAGAATGTGAATATGAAGTATAAAAATTTGGAAGAATTAGTTGGAGTAATAGCGAAATTACGTGCCCCGGACGGCTGCCCATGGGACAGAGCCCAAACTCATTCATCATTACGTCCTAATATGCTTGAAGAAGCCTATGAAGCAGTTGATGCCATTGATGATAACGATATGGCACACCTACGAGAAGAACTCGGAGATGTACTTTTACAAGTATTATTACATTCCCAAATTGCTTCCGAAAAGGGCGATTTTGATATTGAAGATGTCGCAAAAGAATTAAAAGATAAACTAATTCACCGCCACCCGCATGTTTTTGGTGATGCAAAAATCGGTACCGCAGATGAAGTTAAAGAAGCCTGGGATAAACTCAAAGCTGAAGAAAAAAAAGAAAGAATTTCTGCAATGGACGGATTGTCCCGCTCACAAGCAGCATTAATTGCCGCACAAAAAATTTCTAAACGTGCTGTAAAACAAGGTTTTGAATGGGATTGCGAAGATACATTATATGAATGTATTATGTCCGAATTTGAAGAATTTAAAGAAGCTTCAATTGAAGGTAATAAAGAACACATGGAAGAAGAATTCGGAGACATTCTTTTTGCAACGGTAAATCTTGCACGCTGGAATAAAATTGACGCTGAACAAGCCCTATTAAAAGCAAACAAAAAATTTGAAAAAAGATTTCGCAAAATGGAAGATTTGGCAGTAAAGCCCCTGACCGAATACTCGTTTGAAGAATATGATAAATTGTGGAAACAAGCTAAAAAAGAATTAAACAACCGGAAAGAAAAAATATGAAAGACATTCAAAACACTCAAGATGACAGAAATGTTGATATTCAGAAAGTTGGTATTAATAACTTAGATCTACCCCTGATAGTTCAACGAAAAAATTCTTCAGATCAAGTAGTATCAGCTCAAGCAAGAGTTTGTGTTTCTTTGCCGAGAAATTACAAAGGCACTCATATGAGCCGATTTGTAGAAGTTTTTAACGATTGGAGAAATAAAAATCTCCTGGGAGTGGATATTAAAGGTTGTTTGGAAAAAATTATCCAAAAACTGAACGCAAAAAGCGGAGAATTAAAATTTAAATTTAAATATTTTATTGATAAAAAATCTCCGGTTACAAAATTGGCAGCCCCAATGAGTTATGACTGCTCATTTGAAGGACGTATTAATGATGGAAATTATAAATTCATATTAGGAGTAAAAGTACCGGTAACAACACTTTGCCCTTGTTCAAAAGAAATTTCCCAATATGGTGCCCATAACCAAAGAGCACTTATTTCCGTTAAAGTTTCATATAATGAAACTGAACATATTTGGATAGAGGATCTTATAGAACTTGTTGAATCTTGCGCCTCTTGCCCTGTGTATTCACTGTTAAAACGCAGAGATGAAAAATATGTGACAGAACATGCCTGGGAAAATCCAAAATTTGTAGAAGACGTTTTAAGAGATGTTGTTGTAAAACTTCGTAATCACAAAACAGTAAAAGAATTTGAAGTTGAATGTGAAGCATATGAAAGTATTCACAATCATTCAGCCTGGGCATATCAAGCAGAAGTGAAATAGATATTACCGCTAAATTATTAAAACTTATAAACTATTATACACAAATAGAAGCCCCCGAACCATCGAGGGCTTCTATAATGTTTGTCCCAAATCTTTCGCCTTTTTCCTGCCGTTTGCCTAACTTAAAAGTGTTTCCAACAAATTTGCATTCTTCAATGCACCTGTTGATTCTTTAATTTTTTGTTTGTAAATATAAGTTCGCAAAGCTTCACGAATTAATTCACTTCTTGAACGGTTTTCGCCATCTGCCACTTCGTCAATTTTGTTCAAAAAATCTTCCGGCATTGAAATCAATACTCTCGCCATATATACTCCTTTTCGTCAAATAATATTTACAAACTGCTTACATATATATAAAAAATTTTTATATAAAAAAAGTGCCTTTTTTATATCATGAATATATATTTATTTTTAAAAACATTGATATTAGTGGATTTTAGCGCACAAATAGTCTTAATATTTCTTAATAAAAATATTTTTACTAATAATATTGCACATTATATTTATCCCTACCAATTTGGTATTGTTACTTTTTCATTGCAAAAACCTAACAAAATCATGTCATTCAGAGGTGCAAATTTCCGAGATTCCACGCTACGCTCTGAATGACACAGAAATTTGCACCGTGGAATCTCCTATTACTCAATCAATGAAAAAGTAACAATGCCTACCAATTTGAGCGGGTTAGGGTTTGTTTACCGTTTTTGTCATACATTTTGTCTTTGTACCAAATACCTTGAAATTCCTTATCCGGGCCAAACATATATTGCAAATCTTTTGAGACAAAATAAATTGCGCTTTTTAATTGACCTTTTCTGTTGTACTGCATTGAGGTATAAGGAAAATTCGGGTATTCGTCTGACATTACGTCTGTATAATATAATTTGCCGAATGCTGTATAATAAAATGCGTTAGTCGGATTGTTGTTATATTGAATTGCATACATTACAAGAGTATTTTTTTTGTAATAGAAAGCACAGTATTTAGCATCTTCATCTTTTGTTACTCCGTTGTTTGTAAGCATGTAGTGATGTTTAAAATCTTTATCTTTGAAATATTTTGCAAAATGAGTTTTAAATTCGTCTTTTGTAAAATAAATTTTGCTTGTATTTTCATCAAACAATTTTCTTTTATAAGTTTCTATATTTTCATCTCGTTGAGTCTGAGTAATATCAACCCAATCAAATTTTATTGCAGTCTCAAGAAGGTTCGGAATTTCTGTCTGATTTTCCTGTTGCTCAATATTTGCAGCTTCTTGTTCAATTTCGTCATAACTTACTATATTTTCAACAGCAAATACACTCTGCGTTATAGCGAATGTTAATAAAATTGTTAGTATTGCAATAAATTTTTTCATATCAACCTGCCTTTATATTTTGTTATTATTTTTATCCCAAAGGTTATAATCAAATGAGAATTGTACATCTACGTGATCGCCTTTAAATTCTTTAGGCAATTTTCCAAATGGTGCGGATTTTTTTAAAGCTCTTACTGCCGCATTATCCATATTGAAATCCCCTGAAGTCTCAAGTACTTCGTATTTTCCGAGTTCCCCGTTGCGTTTTATGGAGTATAAAAGAACAACTCTTTTTGAAGTTGATTGTTTTGGCGGAATCCAATTTGATTTAATTTTTTTCTGCATATTGCGCATGTAATCTTTAAAAATATCCGGGTTCTCAATTTTTGTATCTTGTTTGGCGGAAGATGACAAACTTTTTGCTGCGGCATAACTACCAAAAACTCCAACTAATAAAGAAAAAAACACTATTGCTGATATCGTCAATGTTACAATTCTATTTGTCTTATTCATATCCTTATTCCATTACAATTACAATTACAATTTATTGTTCAACACTTTATATGCAATTCTTAGTTTTACGGAAAACAAATTGTCATCAGGCTGAAACAAATTATTTTCATTAACAGCATAATCTTCCGGTTTTATAAGTCCGTTTATTTCAAACCCTAAAAATTTGTTATTTGCATCTCGTCTTGATTTGGTTGATATTGCATAAATAAAAGCTGCCATATCATTTTTATCTATAAGATTATCACCATTTGGCTCGCCGTGTGCTGAAATTTTATTAAAAGCATTTCTAATTTGTTCTTTTATTTTTTTCAAATATTCAGGTTTATTCATAACATCATAGTGTCCGAAACGGTATTTAAGCATATAAGCTTCGTATTGCTGATATTCAAGTTTTCCTGTAAGATTTTTGGTTTCTCTTGCCATAAAAAGAAGGTAAGATTCTGCCAGAAGTTGAACTTCTTCCTTAAATGTTTCATCTAATTTTTTTATGTCATCAGAGGTTTTGTCGGGCTTATCTGCAAGTTTTCTCCAAGAATCAGGAACAACATCAAAAGGTTCAGCATTCGGATTTGTAATCCCGCTTTGCATAACCATATCATTTATAATAATGGCAAAAGCCTCCCCAAGTTCGGCATTTCCGCCGGACAACTCCTGCAATATGGAAGTTCTTTGAAGACCATGACCAAAATTTTGCATATATTATTATCCTAGCTTATATCCCAGCGTCCGCAAGTTCCGCCCCAACGAGCGATAATATTGCCTTTTACGTCTTTAATTTTTTCAACGTGCTGGACTTCGTTAACACCTTCAACAATCGTAATTACTTCACAATTATTTGAACACCCTGTACAAGTACAAGTAATAGATGAAAAATGCATATCAGCTACGTTCCAACCCTTAAATTTTGTCGGAGTCTCTGTATATTGATGATTTTCCATCGCCAGTAATGCCGCACCTATCGCACCCATTGTCTGGTGATTTTCCGGAACAACAATTTTTGTATTCAAGGCTTCTTCAAATGCTTTCACCATGCCTGTATTTGTTGCAACCCCGCCCTGGAAGGATACCGTAGGCAGCAATTCTTTTCCTAATGCCAAGTTACTTAAATAATTTCTTACAAGAGCTTGGCATAAGCCGTAAAGTAAATCCTCAACAGGATAACCAAGTTGTTGTTTGTGAATCAAATCGCTTTCTGCAAAAACTCCGCATCTGCCGGCTATTCTTGCAGGATTTGTTGATTTTAGGGCAGTTGCTCCAAATTCTTCTATCGGGACATTAAGTCTTTGAGCTTGGTGATCCAAAAAACTTCCCGTACCAGCTGCACAAACCGTATTCATTGCAAAATCAGTTACAATCCCATCTCTTAGGATAATAATTTTACTATCTTGTCCGCCGATTTCCAGAATTGTTTGAACACCCGGAATATTTGTACTTGCGGCAACTGCGTGCGCGGTAATTTCATTTTTTACAACATCAGCTCCAACTAAAGAGCCTGCTAAAGCCCTTCCTGAACCTGTTGTTCCGACACCTTTTACATCATATTCGGTTATTCTTTTTTCATAAAGTTTGTTAAGCCCTGTTTGAACAGCTAACACAGGTTTCCCCGCAGTTTTAAGCATTACACTGTCAACATACTTTCCTGTTTCATCAACAAGTGCTAATTTTGTTGTTACTGAACCTACATCTATCCCTAAATATACTGTTAAACTCATTTTTTATTCCTTTTAATATAACACTGACATTCTAGCATGAAAATTATTATTTACGCAAAAAATTTATATTTGAACTTTTTTAAATTACAATCGTTATATAAATACAGAGGTAAGAAAAATGAAAGAAAAATGTTCCAAATACGAAGCATTATTTACTTTTAGAAACGAAGAAGAACTTTTTGAGCATATTCAAAACTGCGAAGATTGTAGAAAAGAACATGAAAAAATGCTTAAAGTTTCCGAATTAATTCAAGAAGTAAAACCATATTTCAAGAAAAAGCGTAAAAATCTTGCAAAGATAAAAGCAGCTTGCGCATTATTTCTTGTAACGGTTTGTGCAACGACATTAGGTGTAATAAATTTCAATACCGATATTTCAGATACATTAAAATACGGTTCAACACTGAGTGCGGAAGATTTAGGTTTGCCCGTTGATTCATACGGGTTAATATATATTGAGTAGAAATTTATGGATTTTAATAAAGTAATAGAATCAAATAAACAAAATATTAAAAATATAATACGTCTGATTACCAAAGAAGATAACGAAGATTTGGAACAGGAAGTATATCTTAAGATATGGAAAAATTCCGACAAATACAAAGAAAAAGGCTCTATAAAAAGTTGGATTTCAACAATAACACGAAATACTTCTCTGGATTATCTAAAATCTTCTTACCAAAAGGTTTTTAGAACATCAACTTCAGAAGATAACGTTATATCAAGTATAAAAGATAAAAAAATTTCTCCGGAGGAAAAAATTGTAAATCTTGAAAGGCAAAAAAAAATAATTGATGCAATCAACAGCCTGAAACCGAAATTCAAAGAAGTCATTATGATTTGCGAAATTAACGGCTATACATACGAAGATTGTGCAAAAAAGCTAAATTGCCCGATAGGTACGGTAAAATCAAGAATTTATAACGCAAAAAAAGAATTAGCAGAAAAACTACAAGACTTACTATAGAAAGGATAACTATGAAAAAACTACTTCCACTTTTATTATTTTCGGCAATGCTTATTCCGGTACAATCTTTGGAGGTCTTTGCCGCTGAAACCAATGCAAAACAAGAAACACAATCAGTTGTTCGCCAAAAACCTTCAAAAGAAGAAATGCGCAAACAATTTGAACAGAGACTAAATTTGTCAGATAAGCAAAAGGAAAAAGCCAAAGCTATTCACCAAAAAGGCCACGAAGAAATGAAGCCTGTTATGATGCAAATTGCACTAAAACATCAAGAGCTTAAAAATTTAAAAACATCTGACCTTTCAGAACAAGCTAAAACAGAAAAAACTGAACAATTAAAAGCTGAAATCAAAGAGCTTGATAAACAAGCACAGGAAATCAGGAAGAAAAATACTCAAGAATTCGAAAAAATTCTGAATAAAAAACAAAAAGCAGAACTTGAAAAAATGAAAGCAGAAGGCAGAGCAAGATTTGAAAAACACCACCCGCCAAGACCTCCGTTTCAAGGATTAGGAGCTCCAAGTTTTTTATTCCCGCCCAAAACAAACTTCGGTAGTGATTGGAAATAAAATAAAGAAAAAAACAGAGTATCTCAAAGCGATACTCTGTTTTTTATTTACATTTATGTTTACCTTCCCAGCTTAAATCATTACAATGTAAGTAGTCCATGTTATTATTTTCCAACACCCAAGCAGTACATGATCCGGCTGCTCCGGTTCTTTTCCCATTGCAGGTTTCAAATCCTATGATACTGTGAACATTTTTTCTGCCCAATGGTACAATTCCGTTATTGTATACTTGAAAAGCAAATAAATCTTTCCCATCTGTGTTTGGTTTAGAGAATCCATTAATATCTACATATATAGTAGCACAATTCATCATATAAGCCCTATTCCCATAAATACCTACTTCACTACTGCCTTCTTTTATATTCACATCAGTTTTGCACCAGTAACGGGAAAGGGAATCTCCATTATATGCTTGTATTGATAATGAAGCTCCATTAATTAACCTGTATTGCGGATATTTCCAGACTTGTGCAATCCAATTAGAATTATGACGAGTATCATAATCAGTTGCAAAACAAGCCACAGGTGAATTTACACCTTTACACTTTTGTATATTTTTTATGTACCTTGATAATAAATCCCCCATTTTGTCCGAACAATCCAAATAATCTTGCGAATAAGTTGATTCATTTATACTGCACCAACCGTCTATATCACCTTCGTCGGCAATTGCCATTTTTATTGCATGACTAAGTATGGAATAAGTTTGTTTCAATTGATTTATAGTTCTTTTTTCTTGATATTTCTGTATAAGAGACGGAATAGTCAATGCACTTATGACACCGATAATGCCGATTGTTATTAGTCCTTCGGCTAAAGTAAACCCCGCAGAGCGCAGTAGTCGTGGAGTTTCATTACTTTTCCCTACGGGATGATTCCCCTGCGGCACTTCGTGCCACTTCCCCCATTGGGGCAGAGTAATTTTTGCCTCAAAGTATTTCATTAAATCCATATTAAACTCCTATTCTGATATTTTATATCACGTATACTACACTTTTATATCATATTTGTCAATATTAAATGTCCTTATATATCATTAGAGTTTTATCAAATGACATTTAGAATTTATTTTAGGGACTTAAAAATGGACGATATTAAAAAACTTTTAGGACAAAGAATAAGAGAATTACGCAAGCGAAAAAAATACACTCAAGAAAAACTCGCCGAAATTATAGGCATTGAACCGAGAAATTTATTAAAAATTGAAAATGCACAAACATTTCCAAGAGCCCAAACACTACAAAAACTTCTTGAAACATTAGAATGTACTCCAAATGAGTTATTCAATTGCGAGCACATGAATTCAACAGATTATATGAGAAAAAAAGTTTTAGAAAGAATTAAAACAGATGATGAATTAGTAAAATTGATTTACAAAATAATAATGTAAAATTTACCCCCAATATATTGGCATTGTTACTTTTTCATTGCAAAAACCTAACAAAATCATGTCATTCAGAGGTGCAAATTTCCGAGATTCCACGCTTCGCTCTGAATGACACGAAAATTTGCACCGTGGAATCTCCTATTGCTCAATCAATAAAAAAGTAACAATCCCAATATTTTACCCCTGAAGTTTAGATATTTTTAATTGAAAAACTTCTTCAATATTAATTCTGTTTAATACATCATCAATCAAAATTTCCGGAGTTAAATTTGAAATATCCCCATAATCTGGCAAATATCCTAAAATATTAGAATTTGAATACTCCTTTATTATTTGAGGGAAATATTTTTCCTCAAGATTTTCAAAATTTTCATCATACTGATTTACAATAAACCCTAATATATTTACTCCTTCACTTTGAATGTACTTAATCGCACTAATAACGGAATCAATTGATGTCTTTTTAGGATTTACGACTAAAACAAGCGGAATTTTTAATGTTTTCACGATATCCAACTCGGTTAAATATTCAGCAATTGGTGAAGATATACTATTTGAACCTTCCAAAATATTACAATCCGTCCCCCCGTGCAAACTCCTATACTCTGCTAAAATAGCATTTATATCAATTTTAACTCCGTTTTCATAAGAAGATACAAAAGGAGAATTTGAACCACACAAAGCATAAGTCGACTGAGTTACTATATTTGAATCAAATTTCTTTATAAAAGACAAATCAGGCGAAATTTTAAATCCGTTCATATCTATTGCATTACTTTGAACAGGTTTATACACGCAAGTTGTATAAGACAAACTTTGCATAGTAGATGCCAAACCTGCACATACAAGCGTTTTACCGGATTGTTTTTCCACACCTGAAATAAAGACATTTAGCATAGCTTCATACTAACATGACACAATTTTTATTGCAAAACCCAAAAATACACCAAAAAATGTATAGTTATTCCTTAAATTTCTGTTAAAATCACACATAAAGGGAGAATTATGGCTAAAACAATTCGAGAGAAATTAGAACAAAGAGAATATAAAATTTTAAGTGATATAGCAACAAAATCAGCGGAATCCAAAGGAAGAAAAGAAGCAGAAATTCAATCAGATTTGAGAACAGATTTTCAACGTGACAGAGACAGAATTCTGCATTCAAAAGCTTTCAGGAGACTAAAACACAAAACTCAAGTGTTCTTATCTCCTTTTGATGACCATTTCAGAACCCGTTTAACTCATACTCTTGAAGTTTCACAAATAGCAAGAACAATAGCAAGAGCACTTGATTTGAATGAAGATTTAGTTGAAGCAATATCATTGGGTCACGATTTAGGACACACTCCATTTGGTCATTGCGGAGAAGGGGTTTTAAATGAACTTGTCCAAGGCGGGTTTCATCACAATATTCAAAGCGTAAGAGTCGTGGAAGTATTAGAACATTTGAACTTATGTCAAGAAACAGTTGACGGTATTTTAACACATACATGGGGATTTAAGCCTAAAACTCCGGAAGCTAAAGTTGTTCAATTCGCGGATAAAATTGCATACATAAACCATGATATTGAAGATTCAATAAGAGCAGGAGTTATTTCCGAAAGTGATTTACCAAAAGACTGCATTGAATATTTTTCATCTAATCAAAGCAAACGTTTGAATAAAATGATTACCGAAATTGTAAGCAACTCTATCGGGAAACAAGAAATTACAATGAGCGAAGAAGGCTGGGCTTATACTACTAAACTCAGAACTTGGCTTTTTGAAAATGTTTACAATGACGAATCAACCGCAAAACTTGAAGAATATAAAGCAAAAAAAGTTATAAAAGAATTATTCTGCCTGTACTGCGATATGTTGAAAAACGTCTGTCCAAAAGATAAAATTGAACGGGTTGTGACAGATTATATTTCCGGAATGACAGATAGGTATGCGGTTGAAAGATTCAAAGATAATTTTATACCAACAGGCCTAAAATGCAGTGCCAGAGATGATTTTTTATTTAAACTCGCAAACTTAGAACTCGCATAAATGAATATACAATATTTATATGAATATTTAGAATTTCTTGATGTAGAAAAAGGCCTTTCAAAAAACACTTTGAACGCTTACAGAAATGACCTTCTTGTTTTTTTGGAATTTTGTGAATCCGCAAATGTCAAAGAAATATCTGATATTGAACGAAATAATATTAATGCTTATATTATAAATCTGCGCGATAATAAATTTTCCCCGACAAGCATAACCCGAAAAATCGCATCATTGCGAGGATTTTTTAAATGGTTTTGCGCAAATAATTACGGTTCAAAAAACCCCGCCCAAACAATTGAAACCCCAAAACTTCCTAAAAAATTGCCCAAAGTTATGACTGTCGAAGAACTAACTTTTATATTGAATTCAAATCTTGATATAACACAAACTTTAATTGTTGAATTGTTATATGGCTGCGGCTTAAGAGTTTCCGAACTCGTTAATCTAAAGCTAAACGATATTGATATAAAATCGAAATATATTCAATGTTTCGGCAAAGGTTCAAAAGAAAGAATTATCCCGTTTGGCAAAAAAGCTAAAGATGCCATTTTAAAATATCTAAAACAACGTGAAATTATTACTCTAAAAAACAAAATTACCGGAAACAAAATATTGTTTTTGAAAAAAAACGGCAAACCAATAACAAGACAAGATGTTTATACATTTATCAGAGCGCAAGGAGAAAAAATTCATAAACATATATCGCCGCATACCTTAAGACACAGTTTTGCAACACATTTACTTGAAAATGGTGCCGATTTAAGAGTTGTACAAGAACTTCTCGGACACAGTGATGTTTCTACGACTCAACTTTATACCCATATCACTAAAAAACGTCTCAAAGAAGTTTATTTTTCTATAAATAAAGATTAATTCGTATTTTGAGGAGATTGCTTGCGGCTATATTCTTTAAGCTTTTTATCACCCCAAGCTCCAATTCTATTTAGTACCCAAGATGATATAGAACCTGCAAGTAATGATTTTGAACCTGCAAATAATTTCGCATTACAATACAAAGAAACACCGATACCTGCAAGTGCCGGGAAGCCGTATTTTAAAGCAATTGAACGTCTTTGTTCATTATCTTCGGATTTGCCTAAATGATAACCTAAAATTCCTAAAGACCCAACCATTGTCAAAATATCAGTCGGCGCTGAGCCCAATGTTAAATCACGAAGTTTACTCAAAAAGTCCTCAGTTTCAACATGTATTGATTTATCCAAAGATTTTATACCCTTTCTGTAAGACTTTTCAAGCAGTTTATATTCATCTTCCGATAAAATTCCTTTGTATATATCCAGAATATCTTGAATTTTTCCCTGCTTAAATCCTGAAATTTCGGATTTTAATTCGGCTAATTTGGACAAAATAACATTTGCCCTATCTTCTTTAATAGTTTTGTTTTGTAGTGCACCTTCTATTTCTCTTACTATAGAATTTATATCTCTGGATATTGCACGTTTTAAAACGGCATCTTTACCGCCTGAGGCGATAAGCTTTTGTAGATCTCCGCGAATTTTCCCGAGTTTTGTAATATTTTTTGCATCTTTATAACTTATTTCTCTTACAATATCAAGAATTATATGATTTGAATTTTCTGCCATATCGGCAAGGTTATAAGATAATCCCTGTCGTTGTGAACGAACAAGAGTTTGAATAATATTTTTTTCTTTTGCAATTGCTGATTCAGCCATAAATTTATTTATAACATCTGTAGACCAAAAAACTTTTAATTTTGCAAATGCAGCCTTTAAATTTTCAGCAGCTTTTTTATATTTGTAATATCTTGATTTTAAAGATGTTTTACCAAAATTCTTACTGTAATCTTCTCCAATCTCAGTCATTAAACCGGAAGCCTTTTTCAACCATTCTTCCTTAGTTAATTTAACACCATTTATCTCTATGATTTCGTCCAAATTATGAATTCCCGCTCTGCGCGAAGCGGATTTTGAAGCTTCAAATGCCAATTCAAAAAATCTGTTTGTATCTTCATAACTGCTTAATACGGAACGTCTGCCAATTTTTTCAAACAGATGAGTGATTTTATCATGTAATTTTCCGAAATATTTATTAGAGTTCATAATTTTTTTGAACAACATATCTTTAAATGAAGTAAAATTATTAACTGCTTCAGCTTTTTGAGATGCATGATTAAGAGTTTTACTCAAATAAAGAAATACTCTGTTTGGAGCTTCGTCAGTGTTAAGTTTTGATTCAAGTATTTTCCGTTCAAAATATTCGCTCAATTTTTTCAAATTTTTAGATAAATTTTTAGGTCCTCCTTTTAAAACAAAGAAAATTCCTGCAGCCGTCAAAACGGTAACTCCGGCAATTGATAGACCAATGATTTTTAAATTATTTGTTTTTCTTGCTTCATCAGGAGAAATAAAAATTTGTCTCGGATCAGGCAAATAGGAATTATTTACATAAGAATCTTTTGAAGTATTTTGAATATCGCGAATATTTGCAGGCAGCCAAAATCTGTTCGGATTACTCTTTGAGCCTTTTAATCCGAAAGAATCCAGATTTTTTCGTTCAATTTGCGGAATTGAATTGTACATAAAACACCGGCCTACACAATTATTAAGTCCAAAAGTAACCCAAAATTGCGTATCCGACTACATGATTTTAAAGTTATGTAACGATAATAAAAAAACATTCCCGAATATTATACTTTATTCGGGAATGTTTTTATTAATAAATTAAGCTCTAGATTTACTACGATAATAATCTCTTACATTTGTACCATCTGCACGCACATATGAATTTACATGCACGACTCCTCTGCCATATGCGGCTTCTCGGCGTAATTCATCATTTGTAGGCATAATACCACCCATTGCTTTTAATTGAGCATCAATTTCTTTTTCATATTTAGCAAACTCCTTACTTGACATAGCTCCAACATCTTCTCTTGTAAATATCCTATTACTGCCTGTCAACGGATTAACATAATCATACAAGTCAAGTCCTTCGTCATTGGCTTTTCTTGTCCATTTAATAATTTCTATCAACAAGTTTATAAGTGCAGCTTTATAATAGTTCTCATTATTATTTTCTACAACAGTAATATTATTCCCGCTATAGATCGAGCTTTTAGGTTTGAATTTAGATGGCTCTACCTTTATATTAGTGTTACTATTTATTAGATTAGGGAAAATTTTTTTTTAATTTATTTCAGGAATATTATCAAAATCATTAGGATTAGTTTTAGTAAATCGTGCATATCTGGTTACATTATTAATGTATTTACCATTATTTATATTTTTTGAACCTAAACCATTATAAATTGATTTTTGGTATATATTATTTGTTGATTTCCCCACATTATCGAGCATTTTGAAACCGGATTTCAAAGTATCATTTATAAAGCTCATAGGTGAAAATATTTGTGATGAATACATATTACCTACAGTATTTTTATTTTTAAAATTAATATATTTATTTTCGGGTAAAATCTCTTTTTTATATGGTTTTGCTTGATATATTTCTTCCTTTCTAAAACAATGAAGATAGTGATTTTCTGCAATATTTTTTATTTCTGAGATATTAGGTAAAATGATAATTTTACCAGATTGATTACCTATCAATAAATTTTCTGCAAATAATAAATCTTTCATTCGCCCATATGTAACAATATTAGAATCATTGAATTTAAAATATTGCGGATATGAGTTAACTATAAATTTACTACCAATAGGTGCAAGTGCATATGATGGTAATCCAGTTCGATGTGACAATAAATTTGCAATTGAAGCACCAAGAGAATACCCTGTAAATTCGATTTTTGCATTTGGGTATTTTAATTTTACTTTCCTATACAATCTCTCTGCATCACCATACTGCGAAGGGATATTATTATATCTGAACATAATATTGACATCATTTTTTAAATCATTAATACGATCCATATCTGTACCTGAAAAAGCAATTACTATTTTATCATTTTTTTTAAACACACGATAATCAAAATCGATATTTGAAGAAGTAATTCCAAATTCATACAAAGTTTTCCAGCCCTGTACATCTTTTTTGTTATGTGCTCCATTGCATAATTCAACTGTTTCATAATATTTATTTATGTAATTCATACTTTTTCCTTTTTATTTTAATGTTATAATCAAACTGTGAAATCTTTATTTTTTAAATCATTATTAAATGCTTATTTTTTATTACAATGTTTAATTTGTATTGTCATATCAATTGGTTCAATTTTACTTTTATCGTTGCTTATATTTATTTTAATAAAAGATTATAATGTATATTATCTTTATCTGCTTTTAAAAACTATTTTTTATCTTGTTATAATCTATATAGCAACTTATGCTACGTATAAATTGAGAAAAAACAAAAAACTAAATATTTATCAAATAATATTTTCTATTCTATTTCCAATATATACTGTACTATTTAGTTTTAGTATTTATAATACATATATTGATATGGTAAAATATGGTTTCTAAGTTTACTATGATTTTTAATAATACCTATATCAGCAATAGCTACCAAAAATTTAATACAAAACAAACTATTGACAAAACTTCAAAAGTTTTCTGCTATAAATTTTCCAATAATTATAGTTCCATTATATTTTTATTTGATTTTTAAATTAATAATATTGACTTATACACAACCTTTCTGATTTCGGCAAGGACTCAGTCAAACGACCATATTTTCAAATAAGTCTGTTACAAACAATAGCTTAATTATAATGCATACTTAATAATTTGTCAATATTACCTAATCAGGAAACAACTCTGTGTCAATTACTTTAGCAACTTCAAGTGCTGAATTTTTATCTGATAATAATTCCTTAACAGATGCCAAATCTTTAATATTTTGTTCGCGTCTTTGCTGATTATAAAGCAAATCTTC
>JAFUEV010000080.1 GCA_017470245.1 bacterium
GCAGTTTGCTCAATTTTCTCGCTATCCGGACTCGCTTTGCTCCGTCCGTCCGCAAATCCGCCGTCGTTCGTGCTCGCAATGACGGTACTTTTACCCCTATTTCCCGTTTTTCGTTTATTATTCATTATTTCCTCCTTTGTTAACTTATAAAACAATATCTTGGTATATTCGCCATGATATTAGTCTATTAATCAAGTTTTGTCAAGTTCCAAAGAATAT
Organism: bacterium; assembly: GCA_017470245.1. Taxonomy (GTDB): domain Bacteria; phylum Cyanobacteriota; class Vampirovibrionia; order Gastranaerophilales; family Gastranaerophilaceae; genus Avigastranaerophilus. The sequence goes on from JAFUEV010000080.1 coordinate 220, forward strand.
AAATAGAATGTAATTATGATAAAAATCAGACTTAGGGAATTGATGTGGGATAAAAATATTTCTGCCGTTGATATTCAGCGTGAAACTGGAATCCACGCTACAACCATATCGAAAATAATAAACGGTAAACATACAAACTTCGGACTTGACACGGTCGATAAACTTTGTACGGTTCTTGACTGTAAAATACAAGATTTGTTAAAGTTTGAGCGTGTAAACAAATAATTTATTATAATGTATAAATCTTTCGGGTAATTTTTTATTTAATTTATAAGTTAAGTTAAACTTATGAATTATGTAAATAAATTGTTAGAGGCTCTTGGTGAAAGTGTTGCACTTGAACCTGATCAATGGAGTGTAGAACATCAATATGTTTCCGGTTTAAAAAAATGGGTTGCAAATATTGTTCCGTCCGAGCTTCTTGTAAAAAGCGTTAAAAATGCTATAGAATCGGTGGTTACTCTATGTGAATGCACTACTTTTTATAAAAATTTCCCTGATATAATTGAAGCTCCAAATTACGGTGATAAATGGGGAGTTCGTGCGAATTATATTGAAATAAACAATCGTGCAATTGCTGAAATGCACAAAAATTTAACCAGAAACGGAATTTTGAGTTCAATAAAAATAATTCCTGCAATTCCGCCCTCTGCTAAAAGCTGGGCAAATTGTGTTATTCTATCACAAATTTTTCCGAATATTTACGGCGACGGATATAATAAACCGTCAAATGAAGAAAACTCAATTTACGGAATTAAGCTTGGTTTAGGATATAGTCAAAATATAATAAATTTTGAAATCGCTGATAAAATTTCTCCTGATGAACAATTCAGAGCTTTTAACGATATTGCGCATTTTCATGGTTTAAAGACAGGTTTTCGAACAGTAATTTCAGCCGATCAAATAAAGGTTTGTGCACCTTATAAGGACGATATTACTTTTGATTGGAATAACCCTGAACATGTGGAATTATTTATAAAAGAACACGTAGATTTAATTAATACAGGTTTTGAGGCTATTTTTATTGACTCTGCAAAGCATATTGGCGGATATGATATGGCAAATTATACCGGAGTCGGAGCATTGCCTGAATATGAACAAATGCAATATATATTGCACGAAATAAGACTTCGTTCAGGGAAAACTACACTCAGTTTTGTTGGTGAAAAAAGTACCGGTGATTTTAAAAGGTATGAAAAATTAGGCCTAACATCAGGTACCGCTTTTATTGAACCTGATAATTATGATGAAGTTAAGCATTGGTCTATTAATATGAAATATGAACAAGAGTATACCCCCGGAATTGAAGTCTCAAACGACAATGATGAGGGGGGAAGAAGCTATGAACAAAGGCTAAATCGAATTAATAATTCTCTTTTTGCTTACGAGTATCCGAGTGATAAACTCCCCAGTTTTATGCAAATGGAGGACTTATTCCCCCTAAGATATGACACAAACACTCATCAATTAATGATGACAAATCCTTCATTTTCTCTAGATGGAACTCCTTTTAGCCATTGGGAAAATCTTTTTGCAAAAGATGACGGTAGAGAATACAACAGAAAAGTTGCAGAATTATTTGTACACGCCCAAAATTTGTAAATATTTTTAATTAACTTTTTATGTCCAATTTGAGTTGATATTTTTCTTTAAATTTTTACCCTGAATTTATTTCAGGAACTACTACAGACGCACCACTTACTGCCAGTTTTGTTTTATAAAAATTGAACTTGTTCATGTTGTTTTTTTGCAATATGCACGATTGGTTCAGAATATGTGTCAACTTTAAAAATATGTTTTAAAAAACCTATTTGCTCGGGTTGATTTTGTGTTAAGTTTTTCCACATTTTTAATATTGTATTTTCATCTCTATAATCTTGTATAAAATCATATTTTGATGTTCCAACAACAGTAATATTGTCCATAGAAAGTTGTTCAGGATAAATATATTCAAGTGCAACTTTACGTTGTTTATATAATTTTGATGCTAATGCACTATCACCTAAGGCCACTTTTGTGTACGAGTGCATACCATTTCTTCCACCACCAGTATTATCTCGAATAACTAATTTCCCAACATCCATTTTTGATGTTGGAATTCTTAATAAAATAGCTTCACTTCCATCTCTGTTAACAACTAGTGATAATAATAAACCTAAATTTCTTCTACCGTCAAAATCTTTGTATTGCTTAAGCATATTTTGCATTTCAAACATATATACTCCATCTCCGCGAGGACAATCTTGCGATATTCTAAGATATCCGTCTTGAAGCATTTGATTATAATTTTTTCTTGTTGTCAAGTGATATAAATAACGTGGGATTTTATGCTTACCTACTACTTTTTGGGAAATATTTGCCCCTGCCCATAAATTCATTCTAATCAACTTATTCATTCGCTCTTTAAATGCATTGTGAGTACAAAAATAATCCCAACAATCATTAAATTCACCTATTTGAGGTTCTTTCCCTAAAATTTGCTCGTACATTTTTGAAATTTGTCTATGAGCTTGACCGAAATGTTTTATACCGGTTGGATATTGATAAGATGTTATTATATTGTTTCCTAGCCTAAATAAATTATTCATATATTGCTTGTTACTTTACTATATACTATGTTATTCCTCATAAATATAGTCAATATATTAAATTGCCTTTTGAAATAGAATTGTTACAAAATTGTTATATTATGCAACTTTAAGATTATAACCTATGTTTTTAAGCTTTTTACTAAGGCATTAATTCGTGCAACTCGTTATCCGGCAAAAATTTCGTAAAATTAAAAACTCTGCCGCTGACATATTGAGCCAAAGAATTATTCATATATTCTTTTTTTATTCTACATCTTTTAATTGTTCTAATATTAACCTTGCAATATATTGAAAAAAAAAGAACTTTATAAGATAATCTTTGTGTGTAGCTTATTGAAGTATATGCAAATATGGTAACAAATACAATTAAGAATATAGCGGGGATAAGATAATGGATATTTTCTCGATTTTCACATTATGCGGGGGGCTTGCGTTTTTTTTATACGGAATGATAGTTATGTCTGCGGGGTTGGAAAAAATCTCCGGAGGAAAACTTGAAAAACTTTTAGAACAATTGACTTCAAATCCTGTCAAAGGTTTTTTGGTCGGGATTGGTATGACTATTGCAGTTCAGAGTTCATCTGCCGTATCGGTTATGCTTGTAGGTTTTGTAAATTCGGGGATTATGAAGTTATCTCAAACTATTGCAATAACATTAGGTTCAAATATTGGAACAACCGCAACTTCATGGATTTTGAGTTTATCAGGTATTCAAAGTACGAATTTCTTTTTAAGGCTTTTAAAGCCTGAATCATTCTCACCTATTTTGGCATTGATTGGTGTAATTCTTCTAATGACAACAAAAAACAACTATTCAAGACGTAAGCCGGTAGGTTCTTTTTTGATAGGTTTTGCTGTTTTAATGTTTGGAATGGGCTTGATGTCATCATCAATGAGTCCTTTGGCACATGACCCTAATTTCTCTCAAATTTTAACAATATTCAAAAATCCGATACTTGGGTTACTTGTCGGGTTAATTGTTACTGCGATAATTCAAAGTTCGGCAGCCTCTGTCGGTATGCTTCAGGCATTGTCTATGACAGGCAGTATTCCTTATGTTGTTGCTGCTCCGATTGTTGCGGGCCAAAATATCGGAACTTGTGTAACTGCTTTGTTGTCAAGTATAGGGGTTAATACTAATGCTAAAAAAGTAGCCGCAATGCATATTATATTTAACATAACAGGGGCTATAGCATTCTTAATTTTATACGAAATTTTTATACATTTTATAAATCCGTTGACCGGCATGTCAAATCCTTTTGGAATTGCTATTGTTCATACTGTTTATAATATAGTCACGGTAATCGTTTGTTTTCCATTAAGTAAAATTTTAATGAAATTTGTGGATTCAATTATTAAAGACAAGCATGAAGAAAAAGAAGTTATACTTGATGAACGTTTGTTATTAAATCCGTCAATAGCCATTGCACAATGCTACAAAGCTACCGGTACAATGGCAAAAATTACAAGAGAAACACTTACCTTATCTGTTAGAATGTTAAAACATTACAATCCTAAAGCTGCTGAAGTTATTAATAAAAATGAAGTTCTCATTGATAAATATCAGGATACTCTTGAAACATTCCTGCAAAAACTCTCTGCAAGAGAACTCTCTGAGGAAGATAGTAACAGAATTTCACAACTTGTCTTATCAATTTCAGACTTTGAAAAGATTGCCGATCATGCAATCCATATTTTAAATATTGCAACAACAATGAATACTAAAGAATGGACGCTTTCTCCCGATACAATTGATGAACTTAAACGAGTAGTCAACGCAGTAAAAGAAGTCTTTGATGTAACGGTAAACGCTTTTATTTATCAAGATTTAGCTTCCGCATATCATGTTGAACCTTTAGAGCAGGTTGTTGATGATATTGCATACTTTGCGAAGAAAAATCATATTAAACGTGTTAAATCAGCAAAAGCACATATAAAAAGAGGCTTTGTTTATGCTGAAATTCTGAATGATTTGGAAAGGATTTCTGACCATTGTTCAAATATTGCAACAAATACAATTCAATCAATGAATGTTTCAATACCTAAACATATACTTAAAAATCAGCTAAAAGAAGCTGACATTGGCGAATTTAGTACAAAAGTTCAAGAATTCAGAGAAAAGTATGCGGTTGAGCCGATAAGTATATAGACGGGTTCGTCATTTTATGATAAGACTAATATATTGCGATCTTTCGCTATTGCTCAAGATGACAGGTTTGTCATTTTGAGGGTGAAGCCCGAAAAATCGCAAAAATTAACAAATAAATGAATACCGGAGAATATATGGTTATTTTATTAACAAAAGAAAATGAAAAACTTACGCAATGTGCTATTCACCCTGTTTCAATTGCAGAAGCCGATAGTTTACACAGGGTTAAACCTGTTACGTTATTTAATCATATGCAGGAACTTGCTGCTTCGTCAATTGAAAAATATAATATTAAATTCGGTTGGAGTGAACTTTTAAAACATGGTTATGCTTGGTTTTTAATAAGATATAGAATTGAATTTGACTCTTTCCCGACTGATGTATCGGAAATAAAAGTTTTGACCGAAAGCCGCGGCTGCAAAAGAATGAATGCTTATCGTGATTTTGAAGTTTTTGACAATAAAACAGATAGCAGGATTTTAAGAGGAACATCAAGTTGGTTTATTGTTGATATAGAAAATAAATCAGTAGTGAATATCCAAAAAGAATTTCCCGAATTCATGGAATTTAATGAACGCGAAGATGATCTTAAACTTCAAAAATTAAAATCTTTAGATAGGGTAGACTTTGAGAAAATTTTTCATGTTAGATATGATGATTTAGATATTAACAATCATGTTAATAATACGGTATATATAAATTGGGCGTTAGAAGCTCTTGATTATGAATTTAGAACATCTAACAATTTGAAAAATTTAGATATATATTTTAAACATGAAGTTAAATATGGCGAAGATGTTATTTCACAAGTAAAAATTGACAAAGAAGCAAATACAACCGAACATGTTATAAAATGTGCATCTACCGGTGAAGAACTTTGTTTATTAAGAGCAGAATTTGTAAAAATATAAATATTTGTGCTACAATCTGTTGAGAAAAGACCATAGGGAGACACTAGAATGAAAGAAAATGTTTTATCAAGACTGGATATAAATACAAGATTATACGGCGAAAGAATCGCTCTCGGAAAAAGAAACAGATATGGTTGGAAAGAGCTAACATATAAAGGTTTAGGATTATTAACTAAACAATTGGCGAGCTACTTAATTCACGATTTGCAAATGCAAAAAGGAGACAAATTAGCAATATTGTCTGAGTCAATGCCGGAGATGGGAGCTTGTTTATTCGGCTCTGTAATTTCAGGCATGATAACAGTTCCGCTTGATAATAAACTTACAATATATGAGTTAGAATCAATTTTATCAAGTTGTCAGCCGTCTGTTATGACTGTTTCACAGGCAAATCTTGAAAAAGCAATCGAACTTCAAAAAAGAATTTCTTCAATAAAACATATAATAGTTATGGACGAACCTATGTTTAATTCTCCATATCCGAGTTTATACAGTTTACCGACAGGCAGAGAATGTAAATGGCGTCATCGTTCTTTAAAAGACACTGCTTTGATTATATACACATCAGGTACAACAGGCGCGCCAAAAGGTGTTCAAACAACATTTGGAAACATGATTACTCAAGTTCTTGAAATGTCAAAAGTATTACCTGATATTTTGCCTCAAGAATGCGTAAATTTGCTTTCAATATTACCAATGAATCACTTGTTTGAATTAACTGTCGGTTTTGCAGCATTCTTAAACAGAGGCTCTTCAATATATTATCCTCAGAGTTTGAAACCGAACGATATTCTTGCTGATATGAGAGAAAAGAAAATAGATTTTATGATTGTTGTACCGGCGTTTTTAAAGCTTTTGAAAACAACAATTGAAGCAGATATTCGTTCTTGGTCAGATGATGAAAAATTATTGTTTGAAAAATCATATGCGGCAGCGGAATATATTACTGATTATTCAATAAGACGTCAATTATTCAGAAGCATACTTGCAAAATTTGGAGGAAATTTCTACGGATTTATTGCTGGTGGTGCACCTTTAGATCCGACTGTGGGCGAATTTTTTGAAAGAATTGGTATAAAAGTATTCCAGGGCTATGGACTATCAGAAACAAGTCCTGTAATTTCAATGGATAGAGGTGATGACAGGAAATTAACTTCTGTCGGCCCGGTATTAGATTCTTATGACGCAAAAATCGACCCGGAAACAGGTGAATTGTTGGTCAAAGGGCCTTCTGTTATGAAGGGTTACTATAACAATCCTGAAAAAACTGCAGAAGTTTTAGAACCCGACGGCTGGTTCCATACAGGAGATAAAGCTGAGTTTGATGCCGATGGAAGATTATACATAACAGGCCGTATAAAGAATTTAATCGTACTGTCAGGTGGTAAAAAAGTTTTCCCAGAAGAAGTCGAAACTGTTCTTGAAAATAACCCGAATTTTGCTGAAATTTGTGTATTTGGTGCAACAAGAAAAACCGGTGCAAAAGACGGTACCGAGGAAATTATGACGGTTATTGTACCGACTCAGGAAGTTTTAGAAAAATATTCTAATGATGATGAATTACAAGACTTTATTGTAAAAGAAGTAAAAGCTTTATCTGTTCAACTTGCGCCGTACAAACGCCCTGTTAATATAGTTGTAAGAAAAGAACCTTTACCCAGAACTTCAACAAGAAAAGTTAAGCGCAATGTCGTAAAAGAAGAAACTTTAGTTTAATTAGATATAACAAGAAATAGGGCAAGCACTATTAAGTGCTTGCCCTATTATCTTTTATTAGTGGTTGTAAAATTATTTATTGTTTAATTTTTCTATTAGGTATTCAAATTCCGGAAAAGAAATATTAACCCATTCAAATTCATTTATTAAAATTTCTTTTTCGCAAATTAACCCTGCAACATATAAGCTCATTGCAATCCTATGATCGTTGTAAGTTCGCACTTTATGCCCGCCCTTTAAATTTAATTTACCCCTGATAATCATACCATCTTCGGTTTCTTCAATATCAGCACCGAGTTTTTTTAACTCAGAAACAATTGTTTTAATTCTGTCGGATTCTTTATTACGCAAATCTTGAGCATCTTTAATGATTGTTTCACCCTGTGCTTGGGTAGCTAAAACTGCCAAAACAGGAATTTCATCTATCAATTTTGGAATAATTTCGCCTGATATTTCGCACGAATGCAGTTCGGAATATTCAACTTGAATATCTCCAACATATTCACCGCAGACTTCTCGTTTATCTAAAATTTTAATATTTCCGCCCATCTGTTTCGCGACTTCTATAATGCCTGTTCGTGTTGGATTTAAACCGACATTTCTCAATATTATTTTAGAATTTGGGACAATAAGACCGGCGGCAATAAAAAACGCTGCAGACGAAACATCTCCGGGAATAGTCATTTTAATTGGTTCTAATTTGGAACTTCTTATAGCTGCGGAAGTTCCTTCCGAAATAATATCTGCCCCCATTGATTTGAGCATAAGTTCGGTATGATTTCGCGATAAGTAAGGTTCTGTAAATTTTGTTACTCCGAAATCTTTCGTATTTAATCCTGCTAAAAGAACGCATGATTTAACTTGTGCCGAAGAAATTTTTGATTTGTAATCAATAGAATTTAAATCACGACCATAAATTTTTAATGGCGCTTTATAATTATCAGAGTCTATTTTTGCACCCATTAAAGATAATGGTTCTATTATTCTTTTCATTGGGCGATTTGATAGGCTTAAATCACCGGATAATACAGAATTGAAATTTTGTCCTGCCAAAACTCCCGCAAGCAAACGCATTGTAGTACCGGAATTCCCGCAATCTAAAATGTTACTTGAAGGATTTAATTTGCCGTTTGAAATTACTGTTAAACAATCGTTATCCTGTTCAATCTCTACCCCAAGTTTTTTGAATATGTTAAGAGTGGATTTTGGGTCTTGTCCGTCAGAAAAGTTTTTAATAGTAGATTTCCCGCAAGCAAGAGAAGAAAAAATTATTGCTCTATGTGAAATTGATTTATCGGAGGGAACAATTATTTCACCTTGTAAAGCGTTCTTTGCTTTAGATACCGTTTTTTGCATAGCTTAATATTAACATAAAATCCTCTGTTTAAATCATTACAATTTTTCTATCTGTGTTATTGTTAACTTATGAAAAAGGAAATTAAGTATTTTATTTATATAACTCTTGCCGGTTACGTTGCTATTGGTTTTGTTTCAGTTCAGACTGCGAATTTTTTGATGGCATTGCTCTTAATTCTAATGATTCCGTTTTTGATTTTAAGATGGATTTTTATGAATCAATTGTATAAATATAGTATTAATAAAGTTTCCAGACAATTTGTTCTTAATCAAAATGCGTTACATAATGAGCATTGTACAGTGATTTATACTCCTGATGAAAAAATAGTTGTAATGGATAATATTGCGGATAGGACACATGCAAAAAGAATGTTTACCTTGAAAAAAGGACAATTGAATGTGAATAGGGCTTGGAACAGGGCTTGTAGAATTTTTGACAGCTTTATAACATTAGATTCTCTGGCATCATTTTACAGATATGATACAAGAGTCGAAGTTATTACACTTGAACAAAAAATTACAGATGCACCAAAAGAACCCGTAAAAAAAGAAATTAATATTCAAAAATCAGAACAAGGACCAAGTTTTGTTGAACTTGATTCGGTAAAACCGGATCCTTTCGGACTTGGTGGAGAGAAGGCAAATGAATCCGGTGCAAGCTTTGTTGCACTCGATAATATAAAAGAACAAAAACAGTCTAAAGAGCGTGTTCAAGAAGAACCGGAATTTGTTGAAATTGGCGATATAATGTCAAAATATGACAAAAAAATTGATGTTAATAATGTTGAAGCGGGAGAACTTGCAATATTACCGGGAATTAATATTGTTATGGCAAAGAAAATTATTGAACACCGTAATCTTAACGGTTTATTTAAGACTCCGGAAGAATTTATTCAAGTTGCCGACGTAAAAGAATATTTTATTCCTAAAATTAAGTCTATGATTGTAGTTGGGGCTCCTGCTCAAAAGAAGAATAATGACGATTATAACGAAGGCAGAATTGTAGATTTTTAATGATTGAAGTTTATAAAATTATAAAAAATACAAAAGTTGAGGGTCCGGGGAATCGTTTTTGTATTTGGGTTCAAGGTTGTCAGAAGCATTGCAAAGGCTGCTGGGCAAAAGATACTTGGGAATTTGGAATCGGTAAAAAATATTCAGTAAATCAACTGTTAAACTTTATTAAATCTGAAAAAGACATAGATGGCATAACCTTTTTGGGCGGAGAACCTTTTGAGCAGGCAAAAGAACTTTCTAAACTGGCTAATAAAGTCAAAAATATGGGCTTATCTGTTGTATGTTTTACAGGTTATACAATCGAAGAATTAAAGGATAAGAATGATATTTCCGTAAATGATTTTTTGCAAAGCATTGATTTGCTTATAGATGGCGGATTTGAAGCTGACAAATTTGATCTTTCCCGACCTTGGGTTGGTTCATCAAATCAAAGATATCATTTTTTAACGGATAGATTTAGCAGGGACATAGTAAACCGGTATAAAAATAAAATAGAAGCAAGAATAAATCCAGACGGTAAGCTTGAAATAAACGGAATGGGTGATTTTGAAAAAATAAAGAAAGAGTTTTGTTTACAACTTGGGAAAAATAAAATTTAAAATAGAAGCGGGCGGACAAAATAACATTT
>JAFUEV010000081.1 GCA_017470245.1 bacterium
AAAACGAGCAACTGTTACTAAATTACAGAAAGGAATTTCTGTAATAAATCAGGCTTATAAATTATCGTTTGACGAACAGGGTGAACCTGTAAGTACATTAGCTATGGGTGCGGAGGAATATTTCAAACAATATTGGCAGCTATATATTAAGATGCTTCAATACTGTGATACCTATGAAAAATGTGGCTACAACAGTATTGCCCCTTTCAATTATGCTAATAATACGGAAGCTACTTTAAAATTTCTTTTAGAGAATTCAAGAACTGTATTCTATACATTTGATGGTTTGTTGTATATCGTATTCGTTTATGTAAAACGTAATGATTCTGGAGAAATCCTTTTGGATAATCGAATAATTATTGATATCAATGGAGGGGAGCTTCCAAATAAATTCGGAAATGATGTGTTTATGCTGGAACGAATAGAAGATGGCGGCGGAGTCCGTCCATATGGTTATGCTTTAACTGATACTGAAATCAATGAAGATTGTTCAAAGACAGGAAAGGGACAATACTGTGCAGAAAAAATTCGCCGTGCGGGTTGGAGAATCGAAAAAGATTACCCTTGGTAAACTTACCCCTTTGCAATGGAGATTGTTAACTTTTTATTGATAAGTCTTTACCCTCTCCCGTCGGTGTAAACCTCGCAAAGCTCGTTAACACCGAACTCCCTGCGACTCGCTAACGCTCCCTGCACGCAGTCTCACTCAAAATTTTTGAAGATTCTGAATCAAGTTCAGAATGACAAAAATTTTGGTTCGGCTAGTGTCTCCCAATGGGAGAGGGTTGGGGTGAGGGGCAATCAATACTTTGTTAACAATTCCCTTGCAATGTCGGTTCTGTATTTTATTGTATCAAATTTAATTTCTGACAAATCATCATACAAGTTTGTTTTAGCACGGGTTAAAGTAGACGCAGTTCTTGTCAGAACAAAATTTTCACCCTTTCGGGTTAAAATTTTATTGTCATTTGTGTTTTTAATTCTATAAAAATCCAAGTTTGAGAAATCTTCAATATTTTCAAGTCCTTCGATTATTTTCCCGTATGCACGTGACCAAACGACTGCTGATATGGAATTTTTATCATTTGTAGATATTTTTTCACATTCGTCTGCGAAAAATCCTTCAATACAAGCCATAAATATTTCAATTAAATCATCTTCTATCAAATTCAGCACGGCAGAACTGTCAAAATCTTGAAAAAACGGTTTAAATTCGTTAACAAAGAATTTATCTTCCCCTGTTATTGTACAATCAACCCCAAGTATTCCTATATATGGTGTTGAGCGTTTTTCTAAAGCAGAAATAGTGTTTTGAACAATGTTCCCAATTCTTGTATATACGGTTTCGGAAATTCTGTAATTAGGTACATAGCACCCTAAACCGTTTGTATAAATTCCCCCATCTCCATCTTGAGTAAATTTATAATTTCTTACGGAAGTAATCGGGATTGCGCTATAACCATCTGTAATGTAGTAAATTGTAAAACTTTCTCCTAATGAAAATTCTTCAATTAAAACTCCTGTCTCCCCTTTAGAAAAAAGATTATCCAAAAATTCAAGTGCTAAAGTCATTGTCGGACAGACAAGTCTATCATCAAGATTATTATATTCACTGCATTTAATTGTAACAGGAAAACTCGCAGTGTTTAACCATTCCTGTGCCATTTGCATTTTGTCAAAAATTCCGAATTTTGAGGTTTGTGCATGAATTCTATATAGAAATTTTTTACCGTTGGCCTTATTTAATGCAATATTACAAGCTTGTTTTGCCGGTCCGAAAATATTTTGTCCGTTTGTTTGGAAAAATGATGTAATATCTGCTTTTAATGCATTTTCAGAAATGGGAATCGTAATTGAAATATTATTTTCCAATACAAATTTCAAAAGTCCGGTTAAATCATCTTCTCTAATATCAATATTTTTATATAATTCGGAAGTTGTATTATTTCCCGGAGCAATAAAAATTTCTCCGGCTATAGGACTTTTTGACAATTTTTTTGCAAGTGATTGTGCTGAAGCACTGTTTCCGATTATCAATATATTTTTCTTATCTTTTCCCATAAATTGATTATACTACACAAAACAGATGATTTTATTAAGTTATTTTAAGATTTTTTATAAAATTGTGTTATAATTATGACAAAAGTATAAATTTTATTAAAAAAATACCAAGTAGAAAGGTATGAAGGTAATATGGCAGGTTTAGTAAATTTTTTATCAGACGTATTTAATGCTCCGCAAAGGGTGAACGTATCGGCACCTGTAGTTACAAATCCAACCCATAACAATCCGTATGGTAATAATCCGTTTGTTAACTACAACGGCAACAGATATAACCAGTATTATGCCCAAAATAAACCTGTTAAAGGCGGATACTTTGCAGGTTACTATAATGGTAAACAAAATATTGTCGGCAGACGTCTTTTTGTTGAAGTTTAGTGTTTAAAAATTTATTATTTTTTCTTTTTGAAATTTACTGTAGCAATTTGCATTGAGCAATTCTCCAAAACATTTCGTTGTTTCTGTATTTTTTGTATTGCAGGTCTCAAATGCTTTTTCTACTGTTTTGTAATTATGAAGAATTGAGTCTGATTCAGAATAGCACATAAATATGTCTTTTCCAAACGTATTTGGTTTAACCTCGGAACCATTAGTGTCTATTAGATATTTTTGCCAATATTTAGTTTTATTTGTTAAAAATATTCCGTTTTTTAGTTCGTATCCTAGTATAAAATCATTCTCATCTGTGAAATTTACGCAGATTGATTCTGTATTTATTATACTATGGCTATTTTCCGAGATTCTAATTGGTTGTTGAAAATACCCTGATATTAATTCTTCACAGTTCTCCACTGTGAAAATTTTTTGTGTTTTTCGAATTTTTTCCGGTTTGTTATAGTTTATTATCAAGCTGAGTATTAGTGCTATAATACAAAGAATGCCGATTAGTTTTTGAGTTTTGTTATTTAATTCCATATCACACCTATGAAAATATTCTACACCTTAAACGTGTAAAAATCAAATTTTAATTATTTAGTGTTGTTTATTCCTTTAGCCAAGTGGCTATAATTAGGAGTATAATATGGATTTGAAACAGGTTTTAGGCAATAATATAAAACATTACAGACAGCTTAAGGGTTATTCGCAAGAAGAATTTTCAGAATTAATTGATATCTCTCAACAAACATTAAGTCGTATTGAATGCGGTAAGAATTTTCTTACATCTGAGACATTAGAAAAAATTCCAAATGTATTAGGTATAAATTTGTATGAATTATTTATGAACGGGCAAAATTATACTTGCGATAACATAATGGAAGATATTGAAAAGCATCTTGCGGTATTAAAAACTAATCCTAAAAAATTATCATTTATCCACAAAATTATCAGAGAAACCGCTGATTTATAACTAATCAATTTCCACCAGATTATTTTTGCCTGCAAAATATGCTGTTACTATTCTGTTTTTGAGATTTAATTTTCTTAAAATAGCGGTGACGTGTGCTTTAGATGTGTGTGAACTAATATATAATTTTTCTGCTATTTCTTTATTATTAAGTCCCATACAAAGATATTTCAGAACTTCTTTTTCTCTGTTTGTCAGCATAATATTTCCTTTCGTAAACTATTCTCTATTAATATTATAAAATGTATAAATGTTTTTATGATTAAAAATATCTCCATTAAAATATTTATAAAAAAGATGTACTTGCAAGAAAAAATTTTCGTGATAGTATGATTAAGTGAGGTTAAGCCCTGGTAGCTCAGCTGGATAGAGCAACCGCCTTCTAATCAGTGGGTCAGGGGCACCGAAAATAACAAAAATTTGACAATTAAATAAACAACCTTATGCGTCCGTAGCTCAGCTGGATAGAGCAATTGCCTTCTAAGCAATGGGTCGCGCGTTCGAATCGCGCCGGGCGTATTTTTTGTGCCTAAAATTGCAAAAGTTGCAAAAAAGTTACATTTTTATTTTGAATCACAATTAAATTGCAATCCCTTTTGTGTGGCGAGTTTTAAGGCTTATGAAATCTTTTTTATATGTATTTATATTCGTTGATGTAAAATTGTGCGATTATGGACGTCCGAGCAGCTTCATTTCAAGTCATTAGTTTTTATGAATTTATATTTTTTGTAGTTTTGCTTTTAATATCCCGTCTTAGCCCTTATCAATTTACTAAACATAACGAGAGCAGCAGAAAATGATGTGGAAAGTTTAAAATAAAAAAGTCTGCTTGAATCAGCAGACATTTAAAATAAATGGTCATTTAGTTTAATTATTAAGTCCCAAATCTCACGATTTTTTCTTGTGTTTCAACTGTTGTATTTACTATGCTGTTCAATAGATTAACACACTTGTCATTAACTTCGGGCAATAAATGTGTGTATAAATCCATTGTCATTGTTATAGAGGCGTGTCCTAATTGACTTTGAACATATTTCATCGGGGCACCGTTTGCAAGAAGCAGGCTTGCGTATGTGTGTCTCAGGTCATGGAATCTTATTTCTTCAATACCTGCACGATTTAAAGCAGGTTTAAATCTTCTTTTTATCATATTATGCGCGTCTTGATGTAAGCCTTCATTGTTAGGGAAAACTAAATCTAATTCACTATGAGGACAAGCTAAACGCCATTCTTTAAGGACTTTTGCTAATTCGTTTGACATATCAACATAGCGTATTTTATTTGTCTTTGGTGTCCCCACGCGACCATGAGTATAATTTTTATCAATTTTGATTTTACCCTTTACCCAATTTATTGAACTCCAAGTTAAGCCTAAAAGTTCGCCCTGTCTCATTCCTGTAAATAAAGCGGTAAATAATAACGGGTAAAAATCAGGATATACTTGCTTTGTCTTTGATAATAATGCTTGTACTTCTTCTGTTGATAATGCCCTAATTTTATCGTTCTTAGTTTCTTTGAGCGCTTTAATACGGGCAAGCGGATTTTTATTTACAACGTCATTATCTATCATAAAGCTGTAAATCTCGCTTATGAGTTTAGTGTACTTGTTTACGGTAGAGTTAATCCTGCCTGTTTCAAGTTTTTGTTTAATAAATTCTTTAATCAATATAGGGGTAATTTCATTAAGTTTCATATCACCAAAGAATGGGTTAAGGTGATTTTTTAAATAGCTTTCGTACCCTTCTTTTGTTGAGGGTTTGCAATTAACTTCAACATGAAGGCGCATAAAAGTTTCAGCAGCTTCTCTGAATGTGATTTTATTATTGACTGCAACACCTTGCCTTAATTCTTCTGTCAATTTAGTGTAAGCCTGTTCTGCTTCTGCTTTGGTCTTAAAACCTTTTTTTATTTGTCTTTTGCCTTTGATGTCTTTGTAATCAAATTCCCATTTGTTTGTTGTTTTATTTTTTCTAAATGCCATTTTTGTTTGCTCCTAATTTTAATTTAACGTGTTTTTTGTGTTTCGCGAGCCCTTTTGCAAACTTTTGCAAACGTGAATTTTTAAAAGAAAACTGTCGGCACTACGGTTAAATAGCACCGACAGTATTGAATTAAATGGGCAGTTTAATTTCAGAACAAGTATTATTTTTTACAAATTCATTTAAGTCATCTTGAGAAAATAACACTCTTGAGCCTATTTTGACGTGTTTAATCTTCTTTTGATGTACCCAC
The DNA here is from genome assembly GCA_017470245.1 of bacterium. Classification (GTDB taxonomy): domain Bacteria; phylum Cyanobacteriota; class Vampirovibrionia; order Gastranaerophilales; family Gastranaerophilaceae; genus Avigastranaerophilus. The sequence continues at coordinate 5,639 of JAFUEV010000081.1, forward strand.
CTGTAAAGCGTGCTTGTAGAAATATGCAAGTAACTAGCCGCTTCTTGAACATTTAAGAGAGCATTATTCATTTTTACCCCCTTTATCATCAAGAGAAGTTTTTGTCATATTTTTAGCTTTTTCCATACCATTATCAAAAATACTGTCATTAGTTGGCGGCAGCTCAAAATCTTTGTCCATAAGCTCGATTTTATAAGACTTCTGGTTTGCACGTTCCTTATAAATCGTTATCTTGACATCATTTGAAATATTACCTTTAATATTGGCAATTCTGCGTGTAAGCGATTTTACACTTTTATATTTTGCTCTAAATTCAGGTATATCAAAGTTATCTTCATTTGAAATTTGAAGAAGGTTTTTGTGTAACTCAAATCCGGACATTTTTTGTGGCTTGATTTGTTTTTTAGCAAATATTTTAAGTGCATAAACAAGACTATCTTCTTCAACCGCAAAAGCCTTTTGAGCTTCGCATACTTTTTCTAATATGGTTTCAAATTCTTCTTTTTTGCCCATTGAATCAAATATACGCAAACCAAAGGTTGCAAAATCAGCACTTCTAAGAATGGTCTTATAAGTACGTTCCTTGGTTGTTTCAAGGGCTTTCAAAACCTTTTGAAGTTCATACATGATATAGGACATTATTTCATCTCTATGGTCTAAAATACCCTTTATCAATTCTTCTTCGGGCAAAAACTCTGATATTCTCTTAAAGGGAATGCCTATGAGCCTGTCTGCCACATCATCACGCGTAAATTGAGGTGTTCTTGAAGTTAATGCAAGATAAGTCTTTGTAGGCAGCTTAATTTCTTCATTATCTGTGAATAGCTTACGTTTACCTATGTTTTGTCCTGTTGCACAAGACGCAAGTTTATCATTGAGCCAAGATTTGCCCGTATCAACATTATCAAAAACAATAAAGTGGTTGTTTGTAACAAGTGTATCAAAGTCCTCAGGCTTACTCGGTAAAGGTGTGACATTATATTTTGACCCATATAAGATTATTCCTATGCGTCTTAATGTTGAAGTTTTGCCGCTTCCTTTTTCACCTGTTGCAACAAGTAAACCCTTTGTAGGCATATCAAAGAAAGTACTAAGAGTCCAAATCCTTGTAAGCGTTTTGTATTCTGCTTCTGTTAAATTTCCTGAATCTGTGTCAATATTCATTGAATCCGTAATGTATTTTTCAAAATAATCCACCGAATCATCAGGCTTAACCAATTTAAACGACTCATAATCAGGTCTATAATTAAACATAATACCTTCGTCGCCATTTTCTAATTCTTCAATATCTTCAGTTGTAATTTTATAAACTTTAGTATCGTTGTTAGAAATATAGACTGCGTTTTTATCTTTGGCATAGTAGCAGAAATTGTGCGTTTCTATCGGGGCGCCATGGTCAAATGCAAAAGTTGATAAATCATTGACAGTATAGTTATAATACTCTCTTGAAGGATTTACACCCATTCGATTTAATAACCTTTTGAGCCATTCATCAGTTGCGATTATAGGTATTATTTTTTTATCATCATCAAGGAAGATGTATTGATAATTGACGTCCTTAAAGAATTTCCCGCGCTGCAAGATTTCTTTTGCTATCTGTAATGAAACAAGCTGCTGCCTATCAAGCTGGGTCATTTTAGTATTATTCATAATATTTCTGATTTCTGCTTCAATACCGCGAAATTCTCTATGGTAGTGTTTCATACTCTTTAGTAAGTCCCAAACAGCCTCATTGCACTGTTTTTCATCTTTAAAAGTATTTATAAATTCGTCAATATCTTTTATGCCTTCCGGTGTTGTTAAGCCAAAGACTGTGCGAATCTCTTTTGCTTTATCTAAAACAGTTTTGCCTGCTTCGTCATTATCGTGAAGTATGCAAACTCTTTCTGCAGGTATTTTCATAGCAGTTTCTAAATCACCATTAGCACCACCTAAAGCGCAAACATCAATAGGTTTGTTCATTCTGTGCAGTTGAGCCACCAGAGAGAGTTGGTCAAACTCTCCCTCAACAACAATAAGGCCTTTGCGCATTTTTTTATAGCTTTTAACTTTTGACAATTCATCATCTGAAAATACACCTTGATTAAAAACACCGGATTTATTTTGTACCTTTAGTATTTGAAAGGTCTTTGTATCTATGTATGGTTTCCTTGTTTTAATTTGAGTAATTAGTCCATTTTCATCACGGTAGAAGAATATAAGTCTATCCCAATTATCACGAAGGAATTTCTGCAATTTTTCAATAAAATCTTCAAGATTTTCTAATTTTGTTTGCAATTTTTCTTTTTTCCCGACATCTGTTTCTTCTTCAATTTTTTTGTTAAGGTCTGCAATTAAATCTTCATTTACTTTATTAACATC
>JAFUEV010000082.1 GCA_017470245.1 bacterium
AGGTATATTGGTTCTACTGAGGACAGAATTAACAAATGGATGCGAATGTGCTTGCAGTGGCAGTTTGACATCAGAAGAGGAATTGAGAAGAAATCTTCTCATTACTACACAAAGTATCACGTTGGCAAATATCCGAAGAAGTGGTTTGCTGACTTGAAGGATTGCGTTGTTGACAGAGAATATGTTATCAACAAAATGAATCTTATCTCAGAGGATAGAATGAAACGTGACAGAAGTCTTGGTATCAATAGTAACAAGGTTGTTATCAAGCAGGTCGAAATACCGAACTATTCTATTAGACACAAGACAAGAGGTGTTAAAGTAAGTGATGACACTATTGTAAAGAACGTAGCAAAAAGCAAAAACAATGGATGAATTAAGCAAAAAAATGGAAGAATCCTTAAAGGAAATTAAGCAAAAGGAAGAAAAAAGACAAGAGTATAACATCAAATGTCTTAAAATTGTTAGCAATATGGTTTTTAACCAACCATGTTTAAGATTTGGTCAGATATTGGCAAAACTTAAATTGGACGGTGACATCTTTTATGAAGAATCTGTTGACACATACGAAAGAATTAAAAATATTAAATAATATATAATTATGACACTTGAAAATATATTAGTAGCAATATTCCTTTGTTTTCTTTTTGCACTATTAACTGTTGGTTTACTTTTTTTAATAAAGTTTATTATCATTTATCCACTTTCGTGCTATTATACAAAAAGAGGAACGAACAAGTTGCAATGGAAAGCATGTGAAACCTCGTCTTCAAGGGAACTTAGGATTAACGGTTGTATTGATGAAGATATGATAAGCCAATTCTACTTGGAGTGGAGAATACTGCCATCAGAACTACCTTATATCGTAAGAGTATACGGATTTAATGATTGGGAGAGTTTCAGACAAGAAGAATACCTTAAGTTCAAGAACGAACAGGAGTTTAAACACTTTGTGAGTGATTTCAAAACATTAAAAGACCTTAGAGAATATTATAACAAGATTGATGATAAAATCGTGTGGTACGAACCATAAAATCAAAAATTATTTTGGCTAAAATACTATTTTGCATTATATTTGCAAACATAGCATAATAATAAAATATACTCAGTTTAAATGAAACCTTTAATAAAGTATACGGGTGGAAAATATAAAGAATATCAGCAAATAAAAGAATATTTCCCATTAAAAATAAATAACTATTATGAACCGTTTTTTGGCGGTGGTGGTGTATTTTTCAGATTGAAAGAAGAGAATAAAATCATCGGTAATTCATTTCTTTCTGATATATCTGAAGACCTGATTGATTTTTACAATTCAATTGGAAAAACGGAGTTTGAGACAGAAATCAGAAAAATCGAAAACGCTTGGGAAGAAATTCATGTTATTGCAGACTTTTTCTGTGAAAAATATGGTGATATCTTTATGGATGTAATTACAAATCATCTTAATAAAGACTATTTTGTTAATGAAAAACTGAAAGACCAAATTTCTTGGTATATTAAAAATACCCAAACATTGAAGAATTTCAATTTCCACAGATTCTCACTCACTGATAACATCTATAACTGTATCAATGATAAAACAAAACGTTTTATTAAAAAGGATATAAGCGAGGATGATGATATAATTTCCTGTAAATCTTTGGAAACAGCCATGCATCAAGGTTTTTATTTCACAATACGTGATATGTACAATGATTGGCTGAAAGATAAAAAAGATTATACAATTTACGAAAGAAGTGCTCAGTGGTATTACATCAGGGAGTTTTGCTTTGGTGGTATGTTCAGATTTGGAAAAGACGGTAAATTTAATATACCTTATGGTGGTGCAGTCTATAATGATAAGATTTTTGGAAATAAAACAAAAATGCTATTCACTGAAGAAACAGTAGAAACAATAAATTCGGCAACATTCAAAGTGTGTGACTTTGAAGAAGCATTGAATACTGATTTCAATGAAAATGATTTTATATTTTTAGACCCACCATACGACAGCACGTTTTCTGAATATGATAACAATAGTTTCACAAGGGAAGACCATAAACGTCTGCATGATTTATTATCAAAGGTAAAGTGCAAGTGGCTTATGGCAATCGGTAAAACTGATTTCATAGAAGATTTATATAAAGAATATGATAAAATAGAATATGATAAAACTTACGCTTATCAAGCAAGGGGTACATATGATAGTAAAAGAACAACACATTTAATAATTAAAAATTTTTAATGTTAAAAAAAAATATGGAAACAAAATTTATTCCCGAACCAATAACACTTACACCAATGTATATACATGACTTATTTGGCGTAAAAAGTAGAGATTTAATCGTTGTATTTGAAGACCAAATACAAAGACCATTTATGTGGACTAAATATAATATAGAAAACGATTTTATGTATGATGTATTTGATACAATAAAACATAATATTATCGAAGAAAATGAAAGAAAACACATATACAACGAAATAGGTGAATTAGTTGTCAGTGAATTAGATGAGTGCAGTAAAAAATATTTTAGAGTTGACAACCCACAAGACAAAATATATAATAAATCTAATATAGATGCAGGACACAGATTTAAATTATCATTTGCCACTAAGTTTGTTTTGGAGGTATTGTCTCAAAACGATGATGATATATTTAATGCAACACCATTTATTAATAGTGATAAATCTCTAAAAATAGATGGTACAAAACAAAAAGAATTTGATGGTGTTAAAAAACTAATTCAAAATACCTATAAAGTAAAAGAAATAAAAAAACAAATATCAAAGGTGAATAAAAAACTATTTAATACAACCAAGGATAAAACCTTATTAGATGTTATTTGTTTTGTTTACGGTTATATAAAAGAAAAAATAGAAAATGATGAAATATTATCGAATGTTGATAAAAATTTAATTAACAAATATTTTGATGAATATAATTTCTTTTATTTTTCAAGTGTACCATTGTCACAAAAATGGTTTAATTTTCTAACAAGAAACACTGGTGGACAACAAGCGACAAATGAACAGATGATTCCCAGAGATATTGGTAACTATTTTAATAACTTACCAGGAGCAAATGAGGAAATTGTAAATGAGTCAAATAAAGTAAAAGAAATAAGTGAAAAATGTGAAAAAGAAAGTATATTTGTACCTACTAAAAAGGGATATGGTATGTTTCTATATGGAATGCAAGAAACACTTAAAAATGAATACTATAAAAAGGGAGTTTCGACTCTAAAAGGTGATATTATAGAAGATGAAAAATATAATATTATTTCTGCATTAAAAATACATAATATTTTTAAAACAAAAGAAGACGGTATCCTCTTTTTTAAGAAAACTTATGATTTTGTAGATTTTGTTTTTAGAACAATAAATTTTGATGAAAAAATAGAAAAAACATATACTTTCTTTTTAAATGAAGATAGAGTAAAACCTTGCGTTTGGTGGTATTTCTTGATGCCGTTTTTCTTATTAAGTAAACTAAACAATACAGAAGTAGAAAAAAAGGTACATGATATACTTTTAAGGGGAAGAGCATTTTATATGCTATATAAAAATTTTGCCACTGAAACCAACGTTCAATATTTCATTGACTTTTTGGGAAAAGTATCAAATATCATTATTAGATATGAACAAGATACAGACTTAATGTTAAATAAAATTGAAGAATTATTGTATATTGATGTTCTTTCTCATGTCAAAAATGTCAAAAAAGAATACCCAAACAAATCTAAAAAAGAGTTATTTAATATGAATATAGATGTTTTTAGATATGGCATAGTTGATTTAAAGTATGGAAATGTATCACAAAAAAAATTAATGAAAAAAATATTGTTCTATAATGAATATATAACAATAAAAGAAAATGAACTTTCTCATTATAATTTACATAAAATGTTGATTTCCAATGATAGCGTTAATTTAGACCACATTATCCCTTATTCGGTAATAAAAACAAATTTTCAAAAAGAAGAATATGATGAAACACCGATTGGTAATCTTGTTTTATTAAACGAATATTCCAATAAACAAAAGGGTGCTGATATTTCTAAAAATGATTCTGTTTATAGAGAAAGTAATATATATACAACATGCTTATTAGTAGAAGATGTTAGAAATGGTTTATCAAATGACACTTTAAAAAATATCAAAATGAAAAGGTATTCAAAAGACGAATTGAATTCTGAACATTTTGATTATAAAAAAAGAACAGAAGAAATTACTGATAGAGTTGTCGAATGGATTTTTAATTATAAAAGAGACAATATTGATGAATTTTTCAATAACACTGAAAATGAAATAATTGAAGATACTGAAAACGAAGATTTTTATGAGGAATAACAAAAAGGTGGGCTAATCAACCCACCTTTTTTCGTTTCATATATCTGTATCGAACAAATTACCCGTTAATTGGTTTTACCTCATAAACCTTGTGTTCTACACCATCAATTGTCTCGGTTGTCATGACACTCTCATAACCCTCTGCAACGAATGATACAGGACCGTTAGGTTCACCGTAAGATACAGCAGGATTGAAGTCATAGAACTTACCGCCCTTTACGATGATATTCGCACTGCCGTTGGTGTAGTTTGCATCATAGCAGTTAATCAAGAACTTAAGGTTTCCGTTTGCGTCCTTTTCAGCATCTGCCCAATTGGTAAGTTTGAATGTACCACCATTGATTTCAATAACGCCCTTCTCAGCATATACAGCATGAGTTTGTGCCTCAATTGTTACACCGTCATTGATGATAATCTTACCGGTTGTACCATTATTCCACAAGCCATAAGAACCTTCACAATGAATAACACCATTACCTTTTACTTCAAGGTTTGAAGAATATCTGTTAAGATAAACACCACTTTTTGGTGTTCCCTCAACTGTAATGTTATGACCGTTCAAGTTCCATACTGCATCATATGCAGGTGCCAATGGAGCAACGATTGAAGATGTTCTTGTAATATCCTCGTCAAGAATCATTTCACCAACGCCACCAAGTTTTGAAGAGTTCTCATTTGTAATATGATATACTCTGTGTGACAATGTATAACCGTCTGCTACTGTGTAGTTTTCAACAAT
>JAFUEV010000018.1 GCA_017470245.1 bacterium
CCTTTAGCTATAATCTTTTAAAAGTTGACAGAACTTAGCTATTCTTTTACAACTTTAAAAACGCCTCCGTTTGGTGTTATCATTTTGTTTATAATTTTATAGCCTTTAATTTTTTCTAAGTTTCCGTCTTTTTCTATAATCTTATCAAAGTTTTTTGTTCGTGTTGAATAAAACCAGAATTTATCTGTTATTTCCGGAAATTCAAAGTTTGAGCCGGTTTTATACAGTATTCGATTATTTATTTTTTCAAACGGAACAACAATTTTGTTATCCATTTTTACGTCATTTGTGTAAAACAAAAAATCAGGTAAGGCCAGATTATCTATTACTATAAAATCCTCTTTGTTTAAATTTTCTATAAAATATTTTGTCAATTCTCTTGAATCTGAGCCTTTTTGAGTTATTGATGTCGGAATTAACGCAAGCATAATTATCACAAGGACTAATCTTGATTGAAAAGTTTTAGTTTCCGTTAAATAATTAAATACTGTTGCTATTATAATTATTGTATATGGGATTAAAAACAAAATAAATCTTTCGTATGCAGGATACAAGTGAAATTGGCTTAAAACAATTGTTACTATAAAACTCCACATTATAAAAGCCGTTTCAAACCGTTTTTTATTTATCATCATGTACAGAATTCCGACACATATAGCAATATATACAACCAAATTTGCAATTTGTATTTCATTATTAAAAAAGTAACTTACGGGAATTGTTATATGATTGAATTCCGCATAAAAGAAGTTTGTCATAAATCTTTTATACATCTGCGAAATATTTAAGTAATATACGACAAAAATTATCCAATTAAATATTACAGGCGAAGTTAAAATCAACCATCGTTTTATATCTTTTTGAGAAATCAACAGAGTAACAATTCCGACAAAAACTAAAATTAAAGACGGAAAAGAACACCAAACAATTGCACCAAGGCCAAGACCTATTAAAAATAAATATTTTCGTTCATATTCTCTTAATTTAATCTTTTCAAAAATAAGAAGTATCAAAACCGCAAAAAATACATCTAAAATATACGGTTTAAATTCTATTCCGTAATATATAAGTTTAGGATTTATCGCAAGCAAAAACATTGCAAAATATATTGTAGAATTCTTATCAAAAATACTTCGCAATAAATAATAAAACGGAATAAATACCAAACAGCCGACAACAAACGGGATTAAGCGAAAGAATAGTTCTGATGTTCCAAATACGGATACAATCCATTTTGTTAATACCAGAAACATAGGAGGAGCAACCTGTTGTAAATGCAAAACGCCAAATAAATCAATATATTTTAAAGAGATTATATTATATGCTAAAGCACTTTCATCGAACCAGAATGACGGATTTTGGATTAGAGCGTTAAATCTGAAAAATATTCCGATAAAAACTATCAATCCTAAAATTAATCTGTTAACTTTCTTTACCTGGTTTTCCATAAAATTAATATAACATTTTATAAAAATACTGTCCAATTTATGAATATATTATTTTTATCGTAATGCACAACTTGAGGCACTTGTTCCGCTGCCACCTTTCCATTGTCCTCCGGCTTCTTCGCAACAAGCTTTGCTGCAATAATATGTAGAACATTTACATTGTGATGAGCTACTCTCACCAGAGCATGTACCGTCGGTATTAACACCGCTTGAACAATGTTTAGGTTTAAATTTACATTCAAAACTTGAAGAATTATCAGGACGGGTGAATGTCAGGTAACATCCTAAACGTTTTGACTTTCCTGAATAATACTTAAATCCTGAAGAAGTGGTACTGTCTTTATATGTATAACCTGTTGAGCCTGTTGCCATTCCGCAATAAGACAATGTGCAGCTTCCTGTAATTTCCATACCGTAATAACCGCTGCTATCAGGATAATAAAATTCCAGTGCATAAGGTAAACTGTCACTTGCTCCGATATTTGTACGTTCTCCTGAATATGTGTCACTTTGTGTATAAATTAGATATGAAGAACCTGACCATTTAGTCATTAAGTAGGTTTGTGATGGCATGTCACTTGAATCTACACTCATTTTTAATTTGTAACTGCCTGCTGGTGGTGATGGTGGCAAATCTCCAACTGACATAGCTAATTTACAAGTGCAATCTGATGAACCGTAAACTACTAAATCGGCTTTTCTTTGATTACTGTTGCTGGCATATAAAGCACTGTCAAAATAACAGCAATCACTGTCACCATCAACACCTATTGTTGTTGCTGTAAATAAGTAACCTGAATTACTAGTATCAACGGCTGTTACATAAACAGTATAGTTGCCTGCCGGCAAGTTACTTTCTGATGTATCGCTGTTTTGCAGGTCAATAATAGTGCTGCCTGATGAGTTTTGTACTTGGAAATTTAATGGATGTGCCATTCCTGAATATGATGATGGACTTGTCAAAACAATATTAAATTCAGGCGGATCAGGCTTAGCACAAGATAAACCTGATAACTCATAGCCGTTGTCATTATGTAACGCCTTACAACATACGTCTGATGAAGTCTCACTTTTACATCACGTATCTGATGTTGCGCCATAGTTCCCGCTTGTTACCCACGTTCCCGTACAACACGCTGATGAGTTTTCATCTTTA
>JAFUEV010000019.1 GCA_017470245.1 bacterium
ATTGATATAATCGTGAGGAAGTGTATCCGAATGATTATATCAGACCTCTTCGGAGGTCTTTTTTGTGCCTGAATAAGAAATTTATTCGGGTATTTTTTTAACCCGAAAAGCTGTGCTGTTATGTATGGCTTTTTTTATTTTAAATTCTATTAGAAAAGGAAAAACTAAATATGTTTAATAATAACAACAATTATAATTCACAAGGTGTTCCCTCATTTATGGCTTATGGCAGTGTACCGGTCGGACTTCCTAAAGGAGCTGTTCCGCAAAATGCCACAGGTGGGGCTGTCCCTCAATGGGCTCTCGGAAAACAAAATCCAACCTCCCCTTTTGGACAACCTACCCAACTGGCTCAGAATAACACGCAAGCAAATGATGGGAGTACAAATATATCCTCTAATTCATCCGATGATATATTTAACCGTGTTCTCAATAAAACTCTAGGTGAAGAAGGAGGTTATGAATCCAGAGCTGATAAAATTGATACACCAACAAATATGGGATTTCAACAAGCAACATTGGATAGATTTAAAGCTCAACATCCTGATTTATCTCAAGGGTATCCTGAAAATGTGAAAGATTTAACATATTCCCAAGGAAAGTTGATTGCTCGTAAGGATTACTTTGATAAATATCGCATTGGTGAAATAAATCATCAACCATTGCAAGAAACAATGTTTGATTCATTTTTCAATCATAGTCCTCAAGCCCCTGCCCTTTGGGCTCAAAAAGCTATCAACAAGAATACAAATATGAATATTGCAGAAGATGGAATATTTGGTTCCGAAACAATAAACGCTATGAATAGTTTGTCACCGAAAGAAATTATCAACGTCAATAATAGCATTATTGATCAACGATTGGCTGATTATGAGAGTGAAAAACAAACCAATCCTAATCCTTATTATTCAAATTATACAATAGGATTACCTCAAAGGTTTGACCGTTTCAGAATTAAGTAATTATATCAAGATGGGTATTAGTGATATACTAATACCCATTTTTTGCAATATTGAGATATAGTAAACGCTCAAGTATTTCTGATAGCATTTTTCCTTCATCTGAATATGGTATAATATTGGTTATTGTTCCGCAAGAACCTTCACAATATTTATTTTCGGTATACATACCATAATAAAACCCTATACTGGCTTTTCTTAATTGCTCTACGTATTGTCTCATTTTTACTTGTTGTTCTGCATTAAATCCTTTTTGTATTTCTTGATTAATCGCCGTATTCAAACAATCATTTATCTTAACATTTTTTTCTATCATATCATTTGTTGTTTGGTCTGGTAATTTTTCAGCAGAAACAAAACAATTTTCATAAATTTTTTGTACTAAAGATTTTGCTAATGTTTTATCACCTTCTATTGTATGATGAATTTCCGGTAACTCGTTTAATTCTGCTGAAATATTATATTGTTCATTTTTAATACAGCCAACTTTGATACCTAAATCGATATATTTGTTATTCTCTTTATAGTAAATATGAGCTAAATCAAGGGACTTCCCATTAACCTTAATAGGATTGGAATTTTCAATATCTTTAACTTTTATTTCTTTGGCTTGAGCATCTGGACAAATGGAACAGTAATCATATAAAACTTTTTGTGTTTTTATGATTTCGACAGCTTTATCAGCGATATCTTTAGAAACATCAAAACAAACATCCGCGCGCGCATTAAAGGCATAAATCCATAGTAACGCAACAAGTAATACTGATTTTTTCATTCTTCTTCTCCCATTATTTATACCATAATTCAGAAGATATAAAAGTCAAGGTTGTTATCCAACTTCATTTTTAAAACTCACCTTCAAACCGTTACCCGCAGCCGATTAAAGGTGATTTATGCTATTAGCAGTGCTAATAAAAATGGCAAAATACTTTTAGAATTTAGGTCGGAGCCAATATTTAGATAAGTTATTGATTTTACATACAAACAAGGCGATAAATTGAATTAAGTCTCTGGGGTTGTCGAATCAGGCAGCCGAAGCCAAAAAAAACTATTCTTATAACTTATTGTTATCCACAATATATATGCTACAATATATTGATTTTACATAATTTATAAAAATAATGAATTTTTTTAAAAAATTTTTGGGACATTTTTAATCGAATATGTTATAAAAATTGATATAATCGTGAGGAAGTGTATCCGAATGATTATACCAGACCTCTTCGGAGGTCTTTTTTTTCTCTATTTTAAAATCATCTTGAATCAGTATTGCAACGCAATCTGTTTTATGGATACCGGATATGCCAAGTCCTGTAGGGCTTGGCTTCCGGTATGACAATAGAGGAAAACACTATTTTTTTAACCCGAAAAGCTGTGCTGTTATGCATGGCTTTTTTTATTTTAAATTCTATTAGAAAAGGAAAAACTAAATATGTTTAATAATAACAATAATTACAATTCACAAGGTGTTCCCTCTTTTATGGCTTATGGCGGTGTGCCGGTCGGACTTCCTAAAGGAGCTGTTCCGCAAAATGCCACAGGTGGTGCTGTCCCTCAATGGGCTCTGGGACAACAAAATCAAACCTCCCCTTTTGGACAACCAACCCAATTAGCGCAGAATAATACGCAAGCAAATGATGGAAATTATACAACTTCCAATTATAGATTAGGAGCATTAAGTGGTTTATATGAATCTAATCATAACCCAGCAGCAATAGGAACCGACAATGCAGGTGGCCCAAGTTATGGAATGTATCAAATTGCTACTACACCAGGAACCATGAAGAGTTATATTAACTATCTATCTCAAAATCAAAAATATAAAGATTTCGCTGATGCTCTAAATACTGCAGGCGGAGATATTGCCGCAAGACAAAAATCACAGTCATTTATTGACACTTGGGGTGAATTATCAAAAAACAATGATTTTAATGATTCACAATATAATTTTATTGTTGACACTCATTTAAATCCTTTAATTAATTCTGTTCAAGAAAAAGACATTTTGAATTTAGACAATCGCCATCCTGTTGTCAAAGATGCTTTGTATTCTATGAGCGTTCAACATAGAGGAGCGCCCAAAATCGTTAATAATGCTCTTCAAGGGATTAAAGAAACATATGGTAATAATCCTGCAAATATAAATGATGAAACTATATTAAGAAGTTTATATGACAGCAGAAAAAACTATGTTTTATCTTTACCTGAAAGTCAATATCCAGGAGATGGAAAAATTACTGCACAAGAAAAAATGAATATTATTAACAAACGCTATCCTAAAGAATTACAAGATGCCTTGAATTATTTAAGATAATGTATTTACTAGCAAGGTGATTGAAATTATCAATTGCCTTGCTTACTTTCTATTGTTTGTTTTAAAATTTCTAACATATAAGATGTTAATTTCTTCTCTAAGCTTAACTTTTCTAAAGACATATCGTCTTTAAATCTTTCTTCACACCAAAAATTATTTGATTTATCCTGACAAAAAATAAGTGTTTTATATATTCCAAATAATGACTTTTCGAGACTATCTATAGATGCCTGATATTTAATTAGTTCTTTATCAGAAATATAAGATGAAGCAACTTCAATGATTTTTGCCTTTAGACATTCACGGATTTTTCTCTCTCGCATAATATCTTCTATATTTCCTTGAATAACGGCATCTGTTTGGACGTTTGACGCCTGAGTTGCACAAATAGTATAATAGTTTTCAGCCTGAGATTGTGCAGACTTTATAATTTCTTTAGCTTGAATATCAAAAGCTAAAAACATTGAAAATAAAATGATATATATTCTTTTCATCTACTTCCTCCCATTATTTATACCATAATTCAGAAGATATAAAAGTCAAGTTTGTTATCCAACTTCATTTTTAAAATCGCCTTCAAACCGTTACCCGCAGCCGATTACAGATGTTTTATGTTATTAGCAGTGCTAATAAAACTGGCAAAATACTTTTAGAATTTAGGTCGAAGCCAACAAAATCCTATTCTTATAACTTATTGTTATCCACAGCACATGCATTTTAATACATTGATTTTACATAGTATTTAAAAATAATGAATTTTTTTAAAAAATTTTTGGGACATTTTTAATCGAATATGTTATAAAAATTGATATAATCGTGAGGAAGTGTATCCGAATGATTATATAAGACCTCTTCGGAGGTCTTTTTTGTGCCTGAATAAGAGAATTATTTGGGCATTTTTTAACCCCCAAAGCTGTGCAGTCATGCATGGCTTTTTTTATTTTAAATTCTATTAGAAAAGGAAAAATAAAATGTTTAGCAATAATAACAATTACAATTCACAAGGTGTTCCCTCATTTATGGCTTATGGCGGTGTACCGGTCGGACTTCCTAAAGGAACTGTTCCGCAAAATGCCACAGGTGGGGCTGTCCCTCAATGGGCACTCGGACAACAAAATCAAACCTCCCCTTTTGGACAACCAACCCAACTGGCTCAGAATAACACGCAGATGAGTGATGGTAGTAATGTCCTTTTTAGTTTTAATGACATTTATTATTCCCAAAATGATAGCTCAGGTAATACAATATACAAAGGGACTGCTGATCACGAAGGCGGTTTTTCTAATCGTGACAATGATTTAGGCGGGGCAACAAATTATGGAATTACGCAATCTTCATTAAATGAATATAATTCTTGGGATAGTCAATTAAAAACGGGTATTGATTTTCCTCAAGATGTGCGATTATTAACGCCTGAACAATCAAAACAAATTATGGATGAAATGTATTATCAAAGATATGGCATTAACAATTTGAATAATCTACCTATTGCCAGAAATGTTTTTGATGAACAAGTTAACCAAGGTACTGGAGCTGGATACGATTTGGCTTCGGCAATTAATGAATATAAAGGAACAAATTTTGCAGGTTCTTCAAATATTTCACAACCTTTAGCTAATACAGTAAATTCTTTAACTGCTGACGAAATCACTCCTTTTAATGATTTATTATCTCAGAAAAGAATGTCCAGATATTTTAATAGCGTGGATAAATATCCTCAGCAAAATGTCAATAACTTAAATGGATGGTATAATAGAGTTAAATCATATTACAGTGACCCATTGGAATTTGAAAAACTCTATAAAAACAAAGTTGACGATTATATATTAAGGAAGTATCCTCAATATTATAATGGAAAATAAGAAAGGAACATTAATGAGATATATTCTTTTATTTTGTTTTTTTGTATCTTTTGGAGCATACGCTAACGAGCAAGCTTGTTCAACTAAACAGTTTGATGAGCTTTCCCAGATAGAAAATGATTTTGCTAAGTGCAAAATTGATATGCCGGAAGCTCCATCTACTGCTGATATGAATAAGGCAACTTATGAAGCTTCTAACTGCTTGATATCAATAGCTCATCAAATTTTTGCAAAGTATTATACAAAAAACAAAACTCAAGTTGAACAGGATTTTGATAATTTGATAAAAGAAATTTATAATAATAGTCATAATCTTATTCAAAAAAGCGATATTGCCGAAAAGTATTATAATGGAACAATGTATAATACAATGGCGATTGGATATGCTCACTCTCAGATTAAAAATCTTGTCAAAGAGTATATTCACCAAGTTAAAACTGAGTGTCAAGATATGTCTCATTAGATGTAAAAGCAAGGTGATTGATAATTTCAATTACCTTGCTTATACCTTGCTTACTTTTTTGTTTTCATTTTTTAAAAATCGTCTTCAAACCGTTACCCGCAACCGATTACAGATGATTTATGTTATTAGCAGTGCTAATAACTTTTGCTAATACTTTCGAAATTTAGGTCGGAGCCAACAAAATCCTATTTTTATAACTTATTGTTATCCACAATATATATGCTCCAATATATTGATTTTACATAATTTATAAAAATAATGAAATTTTTTAAAAAATTTTTGGGACATTTTTAATCGAATATGTTATAAAAATTGATATAATCGTGAGGAAGTGTATCCGAATGATTATATCAGACCTCTTCGGAGGTCTTTTTTGTGCCTGAATA
>JAFUEV010000020.1 GCA_017470245.1 bacterium
ATCTTTGGTGAGTTTCCATAACAGTAACAGCAACTTCTTGCGGGATAGTAAGATATGCCATATCAAAATCACAAGTAACCGCTACAGGATATTCCGTAATAAATGTAACTTCTTCAAGTAAATCATCAGATATTTTTGTAACTGCATTTAGTTTCTCCGCCTCTGCTTTTGTTAGCTCAAGTATTTTTTCTTTTCTTTCATCTTGGTCAACAATAACTTTTGCCTCACGCAATCTTTCAATATATTCGTCGGGATTGTCTATTTGTATATTCTGTGTCGAAAATCTATGACCATTGGTTACATTGGAGGACTCCTTGTCAATTATTTTAATTTTAACCTCTTCGCAATCAAGTATAGACAACACCCATCTTATAGGTCTGGAAAATTTAACGTCATTAGTCCCCCACCTCATAAAATGCGGACCTTGAAGTTTTGAAAATATAACCGGTACATTTTCTTGAAGTAAATCCTTTGTGTTTTTACCTTTTACGGATATTTTTGCATACAAATAATTGTCTTCTATATACAAATCATCTTTTGTAACACCGTTTTTAGCCGCAAAACCTTCACCTGCTTTTGTTAGATTACCGTTTTCGTCAAAAGCGACTTTTGCTATAGGTCCTTTTACAACTTTTTCCAAATCTGGTTGAGCAAAGGGAAGTCCGCTGACAATAACAGCTAAACGTCTTGGTGTAGCCATAACTTTAACATTTGAAAATGTAACATTATTAGTGTTTAAAAAGTTTTCAAAACCGGTTTGTAATTGTGTTATAGCCATTGGTATAAATTTATATGGCAATTCTTCAACGCCAACTTCCAACAAATATTTACTCATTTATATTTCTCCAAATTTTACCTGTGTCGAGTTAATTATATAACAAAAATCCGTTTTGATTAAATATTATATGCAATAAATCGACAAAGTTCTATGAGAATTTCGGGGAAAAATCCTATAACTACAGTAATTATTACCGCTGAAACTAAAACAAATTTTTGAGAAAAGAACGGCTTAAATTCCAAAACTTGATTATTTTTATCACATTCTTCAAACAATGGCAAAAGGATTTTAAGATAATAAAATAAAGCAACAACCATTAACAAAAGTAATGCCATTAAAAATGGAACCAGAATTAAACCGGAATTTGCTATTGCAGAAAAAAGATATATTTTTGCAATAAAGCCCGAAGTTATAGGAATACCGGCCAGAGCTATTATCATAACTGAATATGCACCTACAAGACCGTGATTTTTATGAAAAACACCCTTAAAATCATTTACATCCATGGGATTTTTATCACCATAAATATTAATAAACGCAAAAACGCCTATATTCATAAAAACATAACATATTAAATAAAAAATTACTGTTGACAAATTATACACAGAAACTAAACTTGCCGTTAATAGCGCATAGGAAGCATTTGCAGAAGCAGAACATCCCAATATTACTTTTATGTTATTTTCGCGAATTGCAAATGTATTCGCCCAAAATGCAGTAATTAAAGCTAAAATAGCAATGACAAACGTAAGCTCAAAACTATTACTTAGAGGAAAAACTAACAGTCTGCATACAATGCCGAAAACCGCTAATTTCGGTATTGTGGAAAGGAATGCAAGCACCGAGCTTTCACAACCTTTATATACATCTATAATCCAATTAGCAAAAGGGAAAATAGCAAGTTTTGAAATCATGCCCAATACTATAAATATACATGCAATCGAATACAAAATAGAAGTATCGTGCTCAGAAATATATAGATAAATTTGTGAAAAGTTAATAGAGCCTGTTATTCCATACAAGTATGAAACTCCAAACAGGAATACTCCTCCGGAAACCGCCGATGTTATCAGATATTTAAAGGATGCTTCTTTTGAATGATACCCTCTTGAAGAAGCTATCAAAAAATATGTAGAAAAGCCCAATAACTCCATAGAAACAAACAACGTCAAAAAATCATTAGATGAAACGACGCTTATAGCACCGAGAATTGCACTGAGAAGTATCGCATGATATACATATGCACTTCTTTTAATATTTTGTATATGTTTTCTGCTCAGTAATGCAACAAAGAAACCGCATAACAAGATTATAAAATCAAAAAGTAATGTATAGCTGTCTGACATTATAGAATTTCTTAAAGCAAAATATTGAGGTTCTGTTTGCACTGTAGAAAGAAAAAATATCGACAATGATATTCCGGCAACCGATATCAATCTTGAATATTTACTAAATTTGGGTGAAAAAATCATTCCCAATACAAGTAAAATTATGATAAAGCATATAAGAACCATTTGAGGCAATAAGATATTAAAAATATCATTTAACATACACCTAACTACCTCCTATAATTCCCAATAGTGCATTCGGGAATATTCCAAATATAACTAAACCGCCAAGAATTGATGCAAGCACAACAAACTCATGAACTGAAATATCATTAACTTTTTCTGTTGCCGCAACTGGCTCTCCATAAAAACAATTATGCAAAAATTTTAACATGTAACAAGAACTTAAAATTAATAGCGGCAGCGAGAATATTGCCGCAAACTTGAGAACCAAAGAAAAATCTGAAGTCATTGCAGCCATTATTGTCAAAATTTCGCTTATAAACGGAGCAAAAAACGGCACTCCGATAGAAGCCAGTATTATTAATACACTAAAACCATATAACCTTGGCATAACGGATGCAACGCCCTGCAATATATCAAAATCTCTTGTTTTAAATCTTAAATAAACAATGCCGCATATCATAAATAAACCGCAAGTCACAAGACCATGTGATACCATATGAAATACAGACGCAGACAAACCGATTTTATTAACTGCACATAATCCAAGCAGTACCAATCCCATATTTGAAATACTTGAATACGCAACAATCCTTTTTATATCTTTCTGTGCATAACATACAAAGGCTGTATATATAATATTTATCAATGCTAATACTGCAAGTACCGGAGCAATTATTTGAAAAGATTGAGCCATCGTTTCATAATTAAATCTGTAAATGCCATATGCCCCTGTTTTCAACAAAATTCCGGCTAAAACCATACTAACAGGAGTTGGTGCATTTGTATGTGCATCCGGAAGCCATGTGTGTAAAGGGATTATAGGAAGTTTTACTCCAAATCCTACCAATAGGCATATCGCTATTAACAATTGTATTTTAAAAGGAATTTGACCGTCAGAGATATCCGAAAAACTTGCAGACAAAATACCGCTTCCTAAAAAACTATAATAATGCAGTAACAGAATGCCTAAAAGCATAAACATACTGCCTAAAAACGTATATAAAATAAACTTTACAGCAGATTTTTTAGCACTTTCGTTACGAACAACATCCTCATTATATTTACCGCCTATTAAAAAATAAGCCGGAATCATCTCTAATTCCCAAAACAGAAAGAACAAAAACATATCGCCGGCAGTAAATATTCCAAGAATTGCACTTTCTAAAAGCAAAAGCATTGAATAATAAAATTTATGACTTTTCCTTATATGAAATTTACCGGCAATTGCTGCAATCATGAATATAAAAGTGGTTAAAACCCCGAGTACCATAGAAACTGAATCTATTTTAAAAACAAATTTTATGCCCAGCGATTGAACCCAATCAAGTCCAAAAAAATGAATTTCACTTATATATGGCGATGAAGCATTGAATAAGGCAAGCATTGCTAATGCATAACAAAACAAAAATACACAAAATCCCTTTGTAAATCTTCTTATTACAATTTCATTTGAAGTAAAAAATGGCGAAATTATTACTACAGATATTAGTAGCGGTAAAAATACAAGAATTGGTGCTGATAAAATTATATCCATAACTCTCCTCTAGCTTAACTGCCTAATTATAAACATATATGAGATTATAACTAACGACACTATTATTGTAACTAAAATAAGCGCATATGCATTATATGTTTGGACATTCTTATCTTGAATATACATATCATATTTTGAGACAGCCTTAATAAAATCTGCTGTAACTTGAACAGATTTATGCATAATATTTATTTCGATAAAATTCGCAAATTTAACCATTTGTGAAGATAAAAATGCAATCGGTTTATAATTAGCAAAAATTTTGTTATCCGTATAATCAGCTATACACGATAATTTATTATAAATTAACGGTAAAATTTTATTATATACATAATTACAAAGATCATATACACAAAATCTTTTAGTAATCGGATAAGTTATTATTGCAAGAACAACTCCTGCTATTTCGTACAAAATAAGAACAGATAATTTTGCAGGAAACATTATATATAAATATATGTTAAAGAGTATCAGAGAGATTGCAGGCATGAACTCCGCATATTTTACACATGTTGTTAATGTATTATTTTTAAATAACAAAATACAAAGTCTTGATAAATAAAAGGCTGTTAAAAATGACGCTGCTACAAATAAATACAACCAATAAGAATTATAAGGCAGAGATGAGAATAATATTTCTTTGGCGGTAAATCCGGCAAAGATTATACCGGAAAGACTTAATGAACCAATTACAAAAAAGATAAAGGATGCATAAGAAATTGTTTTATCTTCTTTCGGCAAAAGCAAAAATAACATTGACTTAATAAAAGCATGCGCCATAAATATAATTACTGCAATTTTTACATTATAAAAACCTAAAGCAAAAAACATCAACCCAAGATTCGCAGATGTGGAATATGCTAAAACTTTTTTCGGATGTTTTTCACAACACGCATATAAAGAACATATTATTGCTGTAAGGATTCCTAATGCACAAATTATTTTCATTAAAGATTCATTCAATGTAAAAAGCGGAAGCATCCTAATTACAAGATAAACACCTGCCGCCACCATTGTAGCCGAATGCAATAATGCACTAACCGGAAGCTTCGCTTCCATTGCATCTTGAAGCCATATATGAAATGGAAATTGTGCAGATTTGACAACTGCAGCAGTTATAAATAAGCCTGATAGCATTAAGTAAAGCGGTTTTGACGTATAAGCAAGAATAAGAACCGAGATAGAATTCATATCCTCAAAGGATAACGTTGCAAAGGAAAAATTTCCTGAATAATTATACATTAAGTATGAAGAAATTATAATTCCGGCAACAAGAGCTGTGTCTCCTATTCGATTTATTATAAACACTCTCCTCGAAGATTCTGATTTTATCGGATTGCTATAATCAAATCCTATTAATAAGTAAGATACAATACCTATTAATTCCCAAAAAACATACATTTGAAATAAATTAGGGCTAAATAATAAACCCGCCATGCCAAAGTTAAATAAATTTAATAAGGCATAAAATCTGTAGTTTTTGGGTTCAAACTTCATAAATGATATAGAATACAATTGAACAATAAAACTTACTATAAACAGAACTAATGCAAATATCAGAGAGGTTTTATCAACTTGAATACCTATATCTATCGAAAAATTATTTATTTTAATAAAAGGCTGAATCCATTCTACACTATTTTTCAAGGAAAGAATGCCCAAAGAACATAACACTATTCCTGCACAAGAACCCATCAATGTAAGAACATACGTTATAAATTTATTAACATAAATAGCAAAGAACCTTCCTGCCATGATTATTAAAAATATCCATAGCGGAAGAAGCAGTATTAATGATGTATTATCTATTATAAGGTTTTGCAATGTTCCTAATCTTTCCTACAAATCACAATATTTTTCTATATTATCACTTTCTTTTTTCTGATACATTAAATAAAAAATATACAACGCAATGCCTAATTCTACAGCACCTAAACCTGTGTAGAATAAGACAAATATATATCCGTCAAAATTTTGTCCGTCACAATATGTCGCAAATGTAATAAAATTTATATTAATTCCGGTTAACATAAATTCAATACATATTAACACTTTAATAACATTTTTAGATATTATAGAGCCGACTATTCCCAACAAGAAAAGAATAATACCAACAAATAAATAATGATACATCGTAATCATTTTAATCTGCTCTTCCTTTCTTAAATAAAGTAAATCCTGCAATAACTACCGTCAGCAATAAAGATATAATTTCAAAAGACCAGACATAATTTATAAATATACCCTTCGCAAAAGCGGATAAAACATCGTATGAATTTCTCTGAGGAATTTCTACAATATGTAAAGAATCCGGTAATATTGCAAAAGAAATCATTATCACATAAATAAAACCTAACAATAGTATTCCGGAAAAAATCCAAGTTATAGTCGGAATAACTGATTCTTTAGCATTTTCTTTCTTTCCTGTAGTGAACATTATAGATATACCGATAATTATTGGGACTGCTAATCCGTATATTGCTGCCTGAATAATAGCATTGTATTCCGAACCCAATAAATAAAATAAAATTGAAACGGCAAAAAATAAACCTACCGCATATAATAACACTCTTATTAGTCTTTGCTCAGCAATAGACATTATGCCAAAAAATATTATTAATATAAACGAGGTATAAAACAATATTGGATTTTCTGACATTATTCTTTGCCCCCTCTGTATTCTAATATTAAATCAGATTTTCTGTCTGTTGCAAGCTCATATTCTTTGGTCATTGATATTGCTTGCTGCGGGCAATAATACTTGCAATTCCCGCAGAATATACACTTATTTAAGTCAAAAGTATACGACCTGACATTCCCGTTTTCATCTTTTATATAATTAATTGCTCCGGACGGGCAAACGCTTTTGCAAATTCCGCATCCTATACATCCTGCAACTTGAGGTTTACCGCGAAAAGCATCATTCAATTCCCTTCTTTTTTCAGGATATTGAACTGTTACAGATTTCATAAATAAATGTTTAAAAACTGTCAAATGACCTTCTATTAAAGAAACTAAAGACCGGATGATTTTTTTCATGCAGCACCTCCGGTTAAATATTTATAAACTATAACCCATAGCAAGTTAATTATTGAAGCAGGTAAAAGAACTACCCAAGAAAATTTTATTAAATCATACGATGCAAGCCTTGGCAGCGTTGCACGAATCCATATAATCACAAAAATTATAATACCGGACTTTAAAAATAACCAAAAAGTTTGTTCAAAATACACTAAAAATGATGCTAATCGAGAATCGCCAAATATAATATGACTTAAATATCCGCCAAAAGGAGAAAGATAGCCTCCCAAGAAAATTATCGACAAAAACAGTGAATTAGCAAAAAGCATTGAATATTCACTCAGATAAAATAACGCAAATCTCATGCCAGAATATTCGGTATTATATCCGCATATCAACTCACTTTCCGCTTCAGGTAAATCAAACGGACACCTGTTAAGTTCCGCAAGTATACTTATAAACATTATACAAAATCCCGCAATACAGGGAAATATAAACCAACCTGCCAAACCTTTGCTTGAATATTGAGCAAGCGTTATTCCCGAAAGGTTCATAGATGAAGCCAAAACTACAATTGAAAGCACTACAAATGTTATAGGAAGCTCATAACTTAGAACTTGAGAAATACTTCTTGCCGCTCCTAACAATGAGTATTTATTATTACTTGACCATCCTGCAAGAAAAATACTCAACACAGGAAAAGCTGCAAGCACTACATACAAAATAATATTTGTAGAGGTATTAACAAAAGTAAACTCTCCGCTATAAGGTATAATCCCTAACACCGTGACTACCGGAACAAAAACCAATATAGGAGCCAAATTATACAAAAATCTGTCGGCTTTACCTGGTGTTATATTTTCTTTAATAAGCAATTTGAAAGCGTCCGCCAGAGTTTGTAAAACACCCCAATAACCAACCCTGTTAGGCCCTTTTCTTTGGGTAAAATATCCCAAAAGCTTCCTTTCCGCGAGCACTAATATTAAAACTACAACCAATAATACTGCAGCTATTATACAAAACGGTATTATATAAAAAGTTATATTTCCTAATATTTTAGGCACATTGTATTTAGCCAAAAAATCCATATACAAGAAATAGAGGTAATTCATTATTTATCTACCTCCGGTAAAATAATATCCAACGAACCTGCAATTGCTATTGCATCATTTAAATATGCACCTCTTAGGATTTCCCGCAGAAGATTTACAGAATAATATGAAGGTGTTCTCCACTTAAGTCTGTAAGGTTTATCTGAACCATCAGATAATATATAGCATGATGCAAGACCTCTTGGCGCTTCAATTTCACTATAGTATTCTCCCTCCGGAAGTTTTAATCTTATAGGATTGATTAACACTTGCCTTAAATCGCCAAGTTGTTTTACCTTTTCAAGAGCTTGTTGAATAATCTTTATACTTTCATTTATTTCCAAAATACGAGCCTTGTATCTTGACCATGAATCTTTTCCATCCAAAACAATCGGAACAAATTCAATATTATTATATAACCTGTCATACAGCCTCTGGTCATATGATGCACCGGAAGCTCTTAAGTTTACTCCTGTTATTGAATAATTTTTCGCTAATGTTTGTTCAATAATCCCCTTCCCTTCTGTTCTTGTAAGGAATATCGGATTATCTGTTATAATTTTTTCATAATCTTTTATTTTTTGGGGAAGTATATCTATTATGTTTTCTATGTCTTCCAGATAGTTAATATCAGTTCTTACACCCCCAAAAACAAAATAGTTATACATCATTCTCTGGCCTGTAAGCTTTTCGAAATATCTTAATATCATTTCTCTTTCTCTAAACGCATAGAAAAATGGAGAAGTTGCTCCCAAATCCATTAAAAATGCGCCTATCCACAAAAGATGAGATGCTATCCTGTTTAGTTCAAGAAGTAATATCCTGATATATTTAACTTTATCCGGAATTTCAACCCCCATTGCTTTTTCAATAGTTCTACAGAATAATTCAGAATAAAAACAACCGGCTAAATAGTCTATTCTGTCAACAGTTGGCAAATATTGAACATATTTCATCTGCTCTGCCATTTTTTCCATTCCGCGATGAAGATAACCTACATCAGGTTCACAAGACAGTATTTTTTCCCCGTCAAGTTCTAGAATTAAACGGAGAACACCGTGCGTCGAAGGGTGTTGCGGCCCTAAATTAAGTTTAAACGTCTTTACTGCTGTCATTCCATGCCAACCTTGTATCATCTTGAACATAATCTTTTTTTAACGGAAATCCCTGCCAGCTTTCAGGCATATAAAGCCTCTTAAGAGACTCATTTCCTAAAAATTTTATACCAAACATATCATATATTTCATTTTCATCTGCTTGCGCAGATTTAAATATATCCGTTACCGATTCACACTCATCTTGTAATGTAATAGAAAATCTTACATTTTCATTATTTTCTGTTGAATACAGGTGATAAATTATTTCAATTCCTTGTTCCTGCTTGTCTATTGCAGTAATATTTTTTAGCATATCAAAAGAATATGTATTTTTTGCAAATTTTATTGCATCATGAATATCTTTTTCAAATAATATTTTATCTTCAACCACACCGATTACATTAAAAGACTTTATAAACTCTTCATAGTTAAATTTTTTATCCATATCAATATCCTTCCTTATGCTCAATTAAAATATCCTCGCATTCTGTCAAACGCGTATTATGAGCTTCGACAAACTGCTTTCTGGTTTTTATGGACTCTTTTTTAATATTTTTTTGTAACTTTCTTATCGCATCCAAAAGTGCTTCCGGTCTCGGCGGACACATCGGCAAATAAATATCGACCGGTATAATTTTATCAATTCCGTTTATTACCGAATATGATGTTTCATTAAACATTCCGCCGCCGCATGTACAAGCACCCATAGCAATTACATATTTGGGCTCCGGCATCTGATTATACAACCTC
>JAFUEV010000004.1 GCA_017470245.1 bacterium
ACAGTTGCTATTGCAGCTAAATACCATAATGTACCATTTTATATAGCAGCTCCGTTATCAACTATAGATACTTCAATAAAATCAGGTAAAGAAATTCCTATAGAAGAACGTTCACATGAAGAAGTAACACACATTAACGGGGATTGGATTTGTGCTAAAGATGTAAATATTATTAATCCTGGGTTTGATGTTACCCCGCATGAACTTATAACCGGAATAATAACTGAAAAAGGCATATTAAAGCCTGATTTTGAAACTTCGATAAGAAATGCTTTTAAGGATAATGTTCCTGTTTAATTGAAAAATCTAAAGAAAAATGATACAATCAAGGTTATTGAAAAGGAGATATAAAGATGAAAAATTATGTTAAATTTACCGCAGTTGCTGTAGCTGCATTCGTTATAGGCTTGACAACCGCTAATTTTGCAATTTCTGATGAACCTGCAAATTTTAAAGTAGCAGTAGTTGATGTACAAAAAGTTGTAGCTTCTTCATCACAAGTAAAATTGTTGAAAGATGAACAAAAGAAAAAAGGTGAAGAATTAGCTAAATTTATTGAAACTGCAAAAACAAATTTAGATAAAGAAAAAGATGCTTCAAAGAAAAAAGCATTAGAAGCAAAATATGAAAAAGAATTTAAAGTAAAAAGAGATGCAATAGCAAAAAATTATGAAACAAGATTAATGGCAATTGATAAAAATATAACAAATATCATTAATACAAGTGCTTCACAAAACGGATACAACCTTGTATTAGCTAAGAATGTTGTTTTATCTGGCGGTACTGATATTACTGATGAAATATCAAAACAAGTAAAATAATTATATTTTAGAAAATAAAAAATAGAACATATTAATATATGTTCTATTTTTTATTAGGTTTTTTAATTGCAAAAAAGTTTTTAAGTGCTACAGTTATAGTGGAAGAGGGGCGTGTATGTCTAAAAATATTCTGTTTATAATTGATGAATTAGAATTAAAATATTTTGAATTTAATGATTTGGTTACAAACTTTTGGTTTATAAAAGAGTTTTTAAAACGAAATTACAATGTTGACGTTGCGATAAAAGGTGATTTATATATTGAAAAAGCAACAGCAATGGTTCTTTCACGAAAATCATATATAAAAAATGAAGACATATTTTATGAAAAAGAACAAATAAAACATGCCGTTAATGATTATGATGTAGTCTTTTTTAGACCCGACCCGCCTGTTGATATAAATTATATCAACGCTTGTTATGTTTTTGATTTTGTTGATAAAAAGAAAACATTGTTGTTAAATGACCCGACAGAAGTAAGAAATTTTAATGAAAAATTTCATATAAACTATTTTCCGGAATTTGTTCCTGAAAATATTGTTACAAATAATTCCGAATTGATAATGAATTTTGTAGATGAAAAAGAAGAAGCCATTTTAAAACCTTTAAACAGATGTTTCGGAAGCGGTGTATATTATATGAAAAAAGGTGATAAAAATTTGTTAACGATAATAAATAATATGACAGAGGATGGTAAAACATTGGTAATGGTTCAGAAATATATACCGGAAGCAAAATTTGGAGATAAAAGGGTTCTTATTATAGGTAATGAAGTGTTAGATGAATGTATACAAAAGATACCTCAAGAAAATAATTTTAAATTTGCTGTTCATTCGGACAGATATTTTATGGATGCAAAACTTTCGGAAAACGAAAAGCAAATGGCAGAAAGTATTGCTAAAATATTATCCGAAAGGGGATTATATTTGGTTGGGCTTGATGTTATAAATGAAAAAGTTATAGAAACAAATGTTACAAGTCCATGTTATTTTATAAGGGAAATAAACCAACACTACGGCATACATTTTGAAGAAAAAATTATGTCTAAAATTGAAAAACTCATAGAAAATCATTTTGCTACGGAAAGAATGTATGCTCTTAACAAATAAAACTACTAATATTATTTTAAATAAAGAACAACTTGCAGAAACATTTATATCAGGTTGTAAAATGACGGAAGCCATTGGCGTTGAATCTGAAAAAATACTTGTTTATAAAGACAATTATCAGGCAATAACTTATAATGATGCGGCGAAAATACTTGACAGTTTTGATGATAATTGGCAAAGAGTATATGAAAATGGTAATCTAATAGGTTTAAAAAGTGAAATCGGAACAATAACACTTGAACCCGGAAGTCAAATAGAAATTAGCCTGAATCCTTATGAAAAACTTGCGGATATAACTGAACGATTAGGTAAGTTTTACGCTAATCTCGATAAACATTCCGAAAAAGTAAATGCAAAGGTATTGGATGTTGGTATTCAACCAGTATCAAGTTATGAAAATATAAATATAATCCCCAAAAAACGTTATGAATATATGACAAAATATTTGCCTACAAAAGGTTTAACTCCATTTGTTATGATGAGAGAAACTGCGGGTATTCAAGCTAATTTTGATTATAAGTCGGAAGAAGATGCAATACGAAAACTTTCTCTCGCCTTAAAAATGAGTCCTATAATAAGTGCAATATATGCAAATTCTCCGATAAGAAAGGGAAAAAATACGGGGTATAAGTCATTTAGAGCAAATTCCTGGTTAAACGTAGATGAAGACAGGTGCGGATATATAAGTCAAAAACTGTTTGATAATACCAAAAACTTTACATTTTCTGATTATGTTGAAATATTGCTTGATGTTCCTATGATATTTATTCAAAGAGGAGATACGTATTTTGGAACAACTCAAACATTTAGAGATTTTATGACAAACGGTTATATGGGTATAACTGCTTGTATGTCAGATTGGGAGACTCATATCAGTTTATATTTCCCTGATGTAAGACTAAAAAGTTATGTTGAAATAAGAAATCATGATGCTCAAAATGCAAAAATGACATATAGTGTACCTGCATTTTGGAAGGGTATTATGTATAATCAAGACGCTATGAGTGAGATTGAAAACATACTTGAAAAATACAATTATGAGGATTTTATTACTTTAAGAAAAGAATCTCCGGTTATAGGGATTGAAGCAAAACTCGAAAATATTTGTATTGTTGATTATATAAAAGAGTTTTTTGATATTTCTTATGCAAGTCTGAAAGAAAATAATTTAGGTGAAGAAATGTATCTTGAACCTGTTTATGAATTTATATCCTTGAAAAGAGTTCCTGCAGATAGTTATAGGTTATTTTAATTTCTGATATTAATTATTTTTTATTAACATTATATAGAATAACAATTAATATTTTGTTATAATCAGTAAGGTTATTATTTGGGAATTTTTAAACATGAAAATTTACAAGTCTTGAATAAGTATTTATTTCAAGAAAATTTTTATTATAAAAGGAGAGAATATGGACCTAGTAAACACAATTGACAAATCTAAGGTAAAAAAGAAGCAAAAAATCAATGGCACAACGTCAAATGATAATATCTTTGGCGGTAAGAATGTTGATACTATTTATGCAAATGGTGGCTCTGATATGATTCTTGCCGGAAAAGGCAATGATAAAATTCACCTGGAACAAAATAATTTTGCGACTGTTATTGTTGGTAAAGGTGATGGAAACGATACAATATATCTTAATCCGTTAGGGGATAGTGGTATTGTTCCTTTAAATCCCGGACTTGGAGGTTTAATTCCATCAGGTCAAACATTATATTTAGTATTAAATAAAAACCCGGAATTATCATATTCAAAGAACGGTAATGATTTAATTATTACTGCAACTTATGACAAAGAAGGTAAAGAAAAGAAAAACACCGTACAAAATATTACATTGAAAGATTATTATAGACAGTCAGTTGGTCCATTTGTCACAACAAATGCAAGTGTAAATATATTAAATTCAAATTTAGATAGTTTTTCAGGTAAAACAATTGAAGAAATTCAAGCAAGTGTCCCACTTTCCGGTTCAATTCCTCTTTCTCAGATTTTACAAATGTCAGAAACTATAATAAAAGGTAAAACTAATAAAAATAATAATATTATTGGTTCAATGGGAAATGACGTTATATATGGCGGAAATAAAACTGATTTAATATCTGAATATGCAGGAAATAATACTGTTTATACAGGGAAAAAAGGTACAACGATTGTAGCGTCAACAAGTTTTTTATCTAATGAAAACGGTGAATGGGATTATGAGGACGGCAATCCCTATACTCCGGTATCGGGTGGCAACGATAAATATATTGTAAGCTCTGTTAAAAACAAAACATTTATTATGGATAGAGGAGGAGATGATACTCTTCAAATCAATGGTGCTAAAGCAGATGATATATATATGTATTTTGATATGACGAGAGATGGCGAAATACTTGGTACTCCGATGAAAGTTAATGGAGAAATTGAGGATTCGGAAGGGGCTTTAATGCATTCTTTATATTTTATGAACGGTAACGAATTAAAAACCGCCATAAAAAATAATACGGTTTATTTGCCTATAGAGCAAACATTTAATGAAAAAAGTTCCAGTTTCTCCGATATAAAAATTACGACAAAAGTTTCGGGTGTTGCAATAGGTGATTATTTTTCTACTATAACCCGTGATATAAGTTCATGGACGGAAGCACAAAAAGCAAACTATGGTATTGATAGCGATGTTAACAGTATAACAGTTGGTACCGGTGACATTGAAAATATTTATTTTGCTGATGCAAAAGGCAATAATGCTCAACTTATAAGTTCTAACGGAATTGAGCGTGCAATTTCTGCTTTAAGCACTAATGTACAAAATTATTTAAATGTTGCAGGTCACTATAGTACACAAAGTCTTTTTGACTCTGCTAAAAGTATTCTTTCCATAAAAACAACCAAAAAGATGTCTAAAGCAGAAAAAGCATCAATTGCGGAATCTAAAAAAATGGCAAAAACTTGGATTGATGATTTAACCAAGATATACAAATCATCAAAACTTGGTACAGATGGTGATGATGTTTATTCTAATATTAAAAAAGATACATATACAACTTATACATACAATGAAGAAACAGGCAGTTTACAAAAAGGTACACAGGATATTGTAAAAACAATTGCTTCAGGAAAAGGAAATGATACATTTAAGTTTTCAAAAGATTTTGGTATGGTTGATATATATGCAGAATCAAGAATGGTTGGTATTAATGCCACAGAAACCGATAAATTGATATTTACTGATTATGCTTTTGAAAACGGAACTCTTGATATGGTCACATCGTCTATGGGGTTAGGTTCACCTTCATTAATAGTAAATGCATATAAAAATCCGGAAGATTTATATTCTCCTTATTCGGAAAATTCTCTTAGATATAATGGATTCTTTGCCCCATCTATACCTGTTCAAACTAAAAACCTTGTAATTCAGGATAAATTCAGAAGTTATGATGTAAGAGCATTGCTTCCGATAATGGGACCTTCACTTTCTGTTGATTTGTCAGGTAACAATAAGAATAATTTTATATTTGCTTATGGCAATGCTCAAATTAATTTAGGTAAAGGATACAATATAATTCAAGCAATGCCGGGAAGTTCTTCTGTGCAGCATGAATTTACATATAATGGCGGACATGACCAATATCAAATGTTTAATGGTTCAGATGATGCTTATATAGTAAATCTTGATAAAAATACGTCATTAGGAATTTTTGATTACGGCGGAACTGATTTTGTTGAATTAAATGCAAATGCAATGGACATGAGAATATTCTTTAACATGGATATGACCTCTAACGTACCGCAAATAATCGGAGATTTAAAAATTCTTGACAGAAGTGTTTTAACTGCAGCAAATGTTCAAAAAGCAGGTTATAATGCCGTTGGTGTAAATATTGCTGATTACTTTGATTCGGAAGCAGGAGGAAAAATTGAAAACTTCTCATTCATCGATAAAATGAGCGGTTTGAGTACTTCATTTTATATGGATGAGTGGATAGATGCCGTAGCAAGTGATGTAGCAAGCTGGCTTGGTGAAAAAGCTTATTCATCAACAGAAGCTGTATTTGAAAAGAATAATAAAGCTGATATTAATGCCCTTATTGCAATTTATAAAGGTACTGATGCAAGCGTATGTTTAGAAATTTAGTTTCGTTGAACAATTAAACTATGCTGTTAAACAGGCAAAAAAGTGATGCTGGTTTAAATACAACATACAAAAATACAAGAACGATTATACCGTTCTTGTATTTTTTTAAATATTCTATGTTAAATTAGTTATTATTATTATGGTCTTATTCTATCCATTAAACGTGGGAACGGTATTGTTTCACGAACATGAGGTAAGCCGCATATCCAAGCTACAGTTCTTTCTATTCCTAATCCAAATCCGGCATGAGGAACAGAACCGTATTTTCTTAAATCCAAATACCAGTCAAATGTTTCAGGATTTAAATTATTTTCTTCTATTTTTGCCAGTAATTTATTTATATCTTCTTCTCTTTGACCGCCGCCAATAATTTCACCGTATCCTTCGGGGGCAATCATATCAACACAGGCTGCTTTTCCGTTTTCAGCCTGTTTAAAGTAAAAGGCTTTTACAGACATTGGATAATGGTGAATCATAACAGGACGGTCAAATTCTTCAGAAATAAGAGTTTCTTCATCACCGCCAAAGTCCTCACCATTTGGTGTGTCATTACCTTTTTTATGTAAGATTTCTATTGCTTCATCATAAGAAATTCTCGGGAACGGACGTTTAATGTTTTCAAGCTTAGAAATATCACGTTCAAGGGTTTCTAAGTCTGCTCTATTATGTTCTACTACTTGTTGAACGATATATTCTATAAATTCTTCAGCTAAATCCATATCTTCCCAAATATCCATAAATGCAACTTCAGGTTCAACCATCCAAAATTCCGTTAAATGGCGTCTTGTTTTTGATTTTTCCGCTCTGAATGTAGGCCCGAAACAATATGCTTTTCCTACAGCCATAGCTGCAGCTTCCATATATAATTGTCCGCTTTGAGATAAATATGCTTTTGTATCAAAATAATCGGTTTCAAATAAAGTTGTTGAGCCTTCACAAGCATTTGGAGTAAAAATAGGAGCATCAACAAGTGTAAAACCGTGATTATCAAAGAAATCACGAACAGATTTGATTATTCTGTGACGAATATTTAAAATAGCCTTTTGCTTTAAAGAACGCAACCACAAATGACGGTGTTCCATTAAAAAGTGAGGGCCGTGTTCTTTCGGGGTAATAGGATAATCAACTGCGGCAGAAATAACTTTAACATCTGTTGCGTCAAGTTCGTATCCGATTTTTGAACGGTCGTGTTTTTTTACTGTACCTGTAATTTCAACAGAACTTTCCTGTGTGATTTTATCTGCAAGTTCAAAGACTTCAGGAGTTACATTGCCTTTAAAAACAACTGCCTGAATTTCTGCGGTACCGTCACGTAACTGTAAAAAATGTAATTTACCGCTTGAACGTTTGTTATACAACCAACCTTGGAGAGTAACTTCTTTTCCTTCATAATCTTTGATGTCAGAAATCCAAATTTTTTTCATATCTCAATTAACCCCTTAAACTATCTGATGTGTTAATGATAGCACAATTTTGATTTTTAAGGAATAATATATGAAAATGCTAAACTTGCTATACTGCTGATTATAAAGACATTAAGAAAAAAACTAAACCCCTCTCAAATGTATATTTTGAGAGGGGTCAAACCTTCTAACAATCATGATGAATTATAATCTGTCAATAATTTTTTGAATGTCTTCAGATGTTTCTTCATCTGCAATACTGTCTAAAATTTTATTAATAGAAGCTGCAGGTTGTTCTTCTCTGTCTGAATTTACATTGTTTTTAGGAGAATTTTCCGCAATAAACTTTTGAATTGCATCAATAGTTGATTTTGCATCACCTAAAATATTTTTGTACAAATTCGCTTTTTTTACTTCTTCTGCCATGTTATTCTCCTTCTCATATTTTTTATATCGGAGAATTTTGAAAAAACTTTAGCATAATATTATCTAATTGTTAAGATTATTTATAATTTGAATATATGTAATAATATTCGAGTATAGTCTATATATGAAAATAAAAAGCGAGTATGGTTCAGTCTTTAGACACAGATTTATTTTAAATTAATTCTGTGCGTCAAACGACACACACTACTTCATGACCTATCTGCCTTTAAAAATATCTTTAGTATAAATTATTAAAGAAATTAAAAAACAAACCCAAAAGAAAACACCAACAAAATTAAGTAATAAATAAAACGGCAATAACACAAAATGCAGGAAATAACAAGAAAGAACCTGTATTAATTTGTTATAGCGTAAATTTGCAATTAGTTTTTTCATATTATTATAAATCAATTTTACTATTTTTTTATAACTTCTTTTAAAAAAAACATGTTTATGTAAATATATTATTATGGCGAAAGCTAAGTATAATTTAATTTATGTAGTAATAATAAAGGAAAAATGAAAATGGCAAGACAAGTTCCATTAGAGAGGGTAAGAAACTTTGGTATTGCTGCTCACATCGATGCAGGTAAGACAACTACCACAGAACGTATCCTTTTCTACACAGGTAAAACTCATAAAATCGGTGAAGTACATGATGGTGCTGCAGTTACCGACTTTATGGATCAAGAACGTGAAAGAGGTATTACAATCCAATCCGCAGCTGTTACTGCTATGTGGAAAAATCACCAATTTAACATTATAGACACACCCGGGCACGTTGACTTTACAATCGAAGTTGAACGTTCACTCCGTGTATTAGACGGAGTTGTTGCTGTATTCTGTGCTGTTGGTGGTGTTCAATCACAATCAGAAACAGTTTGGAGACAAGCTAACAGATATGAAGTACCGAGAATGGTATTCGTTAATAAAATGGACAGAACAGGTGCTAACTTCTATCGTGTTGTTGAACAAATCAGAACAAGATTAGGCGGAAACGCTGTTCCTATCCAATTACCAATTGGTGCTGAAGATAAATTTACAGGTCTTGTTGACCTTATGACAATGAAAGCTGAAATCTATACAAACGATTTAGGTACAGATATCAGAGAAGAAGAAATTCCTGCAGATATGCTCGAAAAAGCTCAACAATACAGAGCTGATATGGTAGAAAAAATCTCTGAAACAGATGACGATTTAATGATGAAATTTATGGAAGGTGAAGAACCTACTATAGATGAATTAAAAGCAGCTTTAAGAAAAGCGGTTTGTACAAACCAAATCGTTCCTGTATGCTGCGGTACAGCATTTAAAAATAAAGGTGTTCAATTATTATTGGATAACGTTGTTTACTATATGCCATCACCATTAGATGTAAAAGCTATCGAAGGTGAACTTGAAGATGGTACAAAAGTTGCAAGACATTCATCAGAAGATGAACCGTTTAGCGCTCTTGCATTTAAAATTATGACTGACCCTTATGTTGGTCGTTTAACATTCTTAAGAGTATATTCAGGTAAATTATCATCCGGCTCTTATGTTTTAAATGCTACAAACGGTAAAAAAGAACGTATTTCAAGATTGGTTCAAATGTATGCCGATCAAAGAAACGAAATCACTGATGTATATGCAGGTGATATCTGCGCAGCAGTTGGTTTGAAAGATACAACAACAGGTGATACTCTTTGTGATGAAAATGCACCTATTATATTAGAAAAAATGGAATTCCCTGATCCTGTTATTTCAGTTGCTATTGAACCAAAAACAAAAGCCGATCAGGATAAAATGGGTATTGCACTTCAAAAACTTGCAGAAGAAGATCCTTCATTCAGAGTTAAATCTGATACAGAAACAGGTCAAACAATTATTTCAGGTATGGGTGAACTTCACCTTGATATCATTGTTGACCGTTTATTAAGAGAATTTAAAGTTGATGCTAACGTTGGTAAACCACAGGTTGCATATCGTGAAACAATTCTTGGTACAGCTGATCAAGACTCTAAATTCATCCGTCAATCAGGTGGTAAAGGTCAATACGGTCATGTTAAAATCAGAATTGCTCCTGCAGGTGAAAACGAAGGATTTGTATTTGAAAACAAAATCGTCGGTGGTGCTATTCCTAAAGAATACATTGAACCTGCAAGAAAAGGTATGGAAGAAGCTCTTGAAGGCGGTATCTTAGCAGGATATCCTATGATAGACGTTAAAGTTGAACTTTATGACGGTTCTTACCACGAAGTTGACTCTTCTGAAATGGCATTTAAAATTGCCGGTTCTATGGCTATCAAAGATGGTTGTAAGAAAGCAAGACCTTGTATCTTAGAACCTATGATGAAAGTAGAAATCGAAATTCCGGATGAATATACAGGTACAATTATCGGTGATATTTCAAGACGTCGTGGACGTATAGAAGGTCAAGAACCTCTTGGTAATACAGGTAATGTAATTGTAAGAGCAACCGTTCCGTTAGGTAATATGTTCGGTTACGCTACAGACTTACGTTCAAATACTCAAGGTCGTGGTACATTCTCTATGGAATTCTTGAAATATGAACAAGTTCCTATGAATGTTCAAGAAGAAATTATTTCTAAATCTGGCGCTAATGCTTAATTAGAGATATATAAAATTAAAAATAAGGAAACCTTTTGGTTTCCTTATTTTTTTATATTAGATGAATTTATTATTCGTTAACTTCTGCTTTTTCTTCATCAACAACATTTTCATTTTCTGCAGCTTCTTCCGCAACATTTTTTTCTTCAACTTGAGTTCTTAAATCTTCAAGTTCTCTTTTCATTGCGATATTGTCTGCTTTTGCAGCCATAGCTGCTGTAGGTATTAAACCAAGGCAGAAATAACTAGCCAATATTTTTCCTGCGGAACGTTTTCCTGTTTCAGGATTTTTACCGTAGAAGTCCAATATTTTAGTTTCTTTTTCATATTTTTTAGCTGCTTTATATTCTTGTTTTAATTCTTTAACGCTTTTTTGTTCTGTTTGAGGTTTATTTTCAAGTTGACCTTTTAAGTCATCAATTTCTCTTTGCATTGCAATTTTATCAGCCTTTTTTGCATAATGGATTGTTGGAACCAAACCGATTAGCAATGTGCTTGCAATTATTTTGCCTGCAGAACGTTTTCCGTTACTATCAGCACCGTAGATACTTAAAATTTTGCTTTCTTTTTCATACTTCTTTGCAGCCTTTAATTCTTGTTTAAGTTCCTTTGCACTTTTTTGTGGAGCTGCATTTGAATTACCTTGAACATTTGCAGTAATGCTGTTGTTTACGTACATAAAACTTCACCTTTTCCTTCCCTGAATGAACACTTATTTTTAGATTACTTACTAACTTCCTTACTTCTATATAAACTATTTTTTTAGCCTAAAATTGATTTAAACTGAAAAAATATTTTGTAGAAATATAAAAAAAAATGCGTATTAATCATTATTTTATTGATTAATATTTCTTAATGTTTTTTTATTGTCTTTTGAAAAAATATTCTGTATTTTTATTTGTATTAAGCCTTATGTTTGAACATCAAGTTTTTTAGTAGTTGGTATTTTTATCAATCCCAAATCTATTTCTTGAATCATTTTATTTTTATTACCTTTATAAGTAATAGCAAAAATAGCTTCATCGGGTGTAAGTACTCTGCTTAAACCTGATTTCGGGTTCCCGTTTTCATCTGTTTGCGTATAAGCAAGATAATTATCAACAATGTATCTTGCTTGAGCCAGTTTATATGCATATTGGGGGCTTACTCCATTATCAATTAAATCGATGTAATTTTGTATTTTATTTGGAGTAAGAAAACTTGATATAAAATCTATTGCTTCTTGTGGGGTTAAAATTCTCGAAGCTCCGGATTTTGGCTTACCTTCTTCATCT
Source organism: bacterium (assembly GCA_017470245.1). Classification (GTDB taxonomy): domain Bacteria; phylum Cyanobacteriota; class Vampirovibrionia; order Gastranaerophilales; family Gastranaerophilaceae; genus Avigastranaerophilus. The sequence goes on from JAFUEV010000004.1 coordinate 11,764, forward strand.
GTTTTTGTTAATTCATTATACCTTTGATAGATAGATTTTCTCATTAATAATCTTTTTGTATCTTTCATTGATACTCCTTCATCAACAAGGTTGATAAAGTCTTGAACTTTAGATGGAGTTAGACAGTGGGTTGTATCTTTTACAAAAAAGATACCTTCTTCTTGTGATAATGCTCTTGAAGCACCGTTAGTCGGATTACCATTTTCATCAGTTTGTGTCAGTCGGTTATATTCATTCTGCTTTGTACGGCTTTTAGCTAAAAATGCTGCATCATTTGCAGGTATTCCGGTATCAACCAAATCAATAAATGTTTGTAATCTGCTTGAAATCATTCCTTGTGCTGCAATAGTTTCTTCAATTGATAGTGTTCTGCTTAACCCTGATTTTGGTTTGCCGTCTTTATTAGTTTCGGTTAAAAATATATCTTTCGGACTTAATTTGTGTATATGTTCCGTTGTAAATTCATCATCTGTTATTTTATAACTTACAAAGGTTGTTTGTGTTGATTTTTCATTTTCAAATTTTATAATTTTAATGCCGTTTATCATAATATTCCTGTTTGGTAATTTAAAAAATTATTAGTTAATTCAATTTATAATGGTGGTATTTCTCCGTCACCGAATAATTTTAGTTGACCTTTCGATGCCTCAAAAATAGTCTGCGTTGCATGTGCAACATAATTTCTGTATTTCTTTTTCTTAATTCTTTTGCTTTTTATCATGTCATCTATGACATCAAAATATTCTCTTAGGTGAGTAATTCTGTTTGCTTTGTCTTCATATAACCATTGAAGAAATGATTTATTCCCCTTTTGAGAATTGCATGCGCTGTGCATTGCAAGGTAATTTGATATATCATCATGATTGTTTTCTATTCCATATGCAATAATGTGGTCTGTATTTGCTACAGAAGATGAAAAAAATCTTTTTGCAATATCAAAAGATTTCCAATCATCGTTATATTTATTTTTACCGGAATATTTTACAATCCAGGCAGAATTAATATCGGCAGAAGTTGGAAATGTTTTTGCTATTCGTTGCAATTTATCATATTTATGATGATTACGAATTTTAATTTTACTTATTCTATCCAATACTATTTTACGTCTAAATGGAGCTTCTGAATTTGTTTTGCGGATTAATCCGACAAGAGCTTTTATTTTGTTATTTAAAACTATTTGTTCATCTTTGGGTAATGTTCTTGCTAAAGCTCTCATTTTATTTACTGTTTTTAATTGTTGTTTTTGTAATAACGGTAATTTCTTTTCTCTTAATTTAACTAATAACGTTCTAATATCTTTTGTGCCCGATTTTTTAGATAATTCAAGAATTTCATCATATACACTTTCTTCAACAGGACGCATATATTCTTTATATTTACCTATACAGTCAAGGTATTCATCTGGTTCAAGAGTGGAAAGTTCATCTGCTATTGCATTATATTTATTTAAATTTAGCATTTTTTTACCGCATGCGGGGCATGGAATATCACTAAATCTTGCGATATAAAAATCGCCTGATTTTTCTGCCAATTTTCTTTTATCTGTCGAAAAAGTTCTTGCTTTGCGAGAATTAAAATTAATATCGGACTTGTTTGTATTATTTAGTTTTAAAATTCCAATAGGCGGATAATATATATTCGACAAATACTGTCCAAACGTTTTTGATTCTGTTTGAACAGGCTTTTCTGTATTTATTTTGTTATTTTCAGAATAATTCTTTATTTTTGATAAAGAATTTATACTGGATATTCGCATTTTCTTTCCATTTATCTCTTATTTGTTTGAAAACTCATAATTATATTTTTTGTTAATGAGAGTTAAAAAATGTAAACTTGGATTTTTTAGGTGTGTTTTTTTGCATTTTGTAAAAAAAGGTGCTATTTTTTTAGAAAAATACCCTATTTTTATCAAAAATGCATCAAAAAATTGCAAAAAATGCAAAAAAATGAAGTTCAAGTTTTTTATTTTTTAAAATTAAAACGCAAAGAAATTTGTTTTTGTACGTTAACTTGATATTATTGCTTGTATGGGCATGTATTAAAAAATTTTCAGACAGGCAAATAAAAAGAAAAGGTCGAACATATAAAAGGTATCTTAAAACGTGAAAATAACCCCAGTAGATAGAAATCAAGTATTAAATAAAACAAATAATATACAAAGAAAAAATACAAATACACCGTCAAATTCTTTTAACGGTGCGGGTGATGCTGCCTTTAATGTGTTGGATAAAGCATTTAGTGTGCTGGATAAAAATGCCATGATACAGGTTTCGTTTGTGGATACAGTTTCTACAAATATTCCGAGAACTTTGGTTGATTTGAAAACTGGTCTGGCTGCTGCATTTGAAACATGTAGACGTGAATTTTCAGGCTTGTTTGTTAATTGTTTAATGCCGGGACTCGTTGTTAAAGCACTTGCAGCAATGCTTCCTAAATCAGAACAATTAAAAAATACTGATGTTGTCGGGTCATGGGCAAACGGTAGTTCTATAGATAAGTTAAAAGGTGTATATAAGGAAGCTCAAACATCGGGTGCAGCGGATACTACAAAAGATTTTGTAGAAAAAGCAATTGGTGCATTGGAAGGTTTAGACGGTAAAAGTTGGGTTAAATATGCTGATAAAGCTCAAGAACCCGTATATCAATCCGCAATAACAGATGTTACACAAGCAATAGGAAAAACAGGCAAAGAAAGAAAGACGCTGTTAAAACAAGCCCAAGCAAAATTGGCTGGATTAACAAAAGCGGAAAGCGTACTTAAATTTAACGGTCAACCTCAAGCTAATTTAGAAGAAACTTTGCGTGATGTTGCAGATTTGGGTTCAAAATTTAATGTCGTTAAAGATAAAACAATTGCTAAAGTCGGTGCTGATTCAAAAGATGTTACAGCAAAAGTTGCAGAAGCAGTTGATAAATATAGTTCATCACTTACAAAATTTGTAAACAAAAAGAGTCTTATAGGTATGGCAATTGTAGTTGGTATTGCCGTAAGTATTCAAACTATTAATAGAGCAATAACAAGAAAGCAGTTTAAGGCTGAAGGTGCTCCTATTTATAAAGATTTTGGTAAAAAAGATACAACCCAAAAAATGGATGATAAACAAAAGAAAAAATTCTTCGGTAAAAAATTATTGTCTGCAGCAGGAATGTATGGTTTGGCTGCTGCTTCAATGATGAAAAAACCAACACTGGGAATGTTCCAGTTTTCCGGCATTTTCCCGACAATGGATCAATGTCGTTGGATAGCAGCTTCAACATTTGCAAGCAGAATGATGGGCGCAGAAGATGAAAACGAATTAAGAGAATCAACTGTTCGTGATATAGCTTCTTTCTCCGGTTTGTATTTCTTGGGTGATTATGTAAAAAAAGGTGTTGCTTCCGGCATAGAAAAACTTTCACAAACTAAAAAAGGCGCACAATTATTAGGTGAAAATGTTGTATTATTAAATCGTAAAAAAGAAGTTGCAAAGCCGATTATTGAAGAAGGTGCTTCCGCTGCTAAAAAATTAGCTTCTAATGTTGCATACAGAGCAAAACAATTTGGAAACTGGATAAAAAATACAGATTTGAAAACTGCTGCAGAAGTATCGAGTACAAAAGTTCGTAATATGAGAAATATTTGCAGAGTTGCGGATATTGCATTCTCTGTTCTTATGTTAGGTGTTCTTTTACCGAAATATAATCGTTCTGTTACAGAGAAAAAAGTTGCGGCAGCTAAACTTGAGGAAGAAAAACAAAAGCGTGCTATGTTTGATATTTCAAACTTGAAAAATGTACCTAATGTTTTTAAGAATTTAATGAAAGAATAAAATTATAAATTGTAAATTTTAAAATAAAAACAGGCAAAATTTTTTTAATTCATGTTTTGTACTAATGTTGAGTTGTTAAAAACTCAAAAATGTTATATAATGATTTACCGAGTAAAAGGATAAAGGAGTAAAAAGTGGTTGACAATAGGTCGGCCGGTGCACTCGGAATCGGAGGGGGTATTAACTTCAAAAGCGGTGATATTTCAGGAACCGCAGCAAAAACTTCCGATGATAGAGCGAGCCAAGGTATGGAATACTTTATGCAAGAAGGTGAACAAAATACTCAAAAAGAGAATTTTGTTGACAGGAGCATGGAACTTCGTGCCTCTTTAAATTCGCTTGCGCTTTTAAATGTTGTTTCCGTTATACAAAATCAAAATAAAAGAAAAAATATACTTTTAGAAGATGAAGATTTAGCAGAAAAAATTAAAGCTAAAAAAGTTGAAAAAATAGGCGAAGATAAAAATAATAAATCTGATGAAAAAGAAAAAAAATAAACTCGATTAATTTAATCGAGTTTATTTTTTATTATTCTTTATTACATACACCATTCAGTACTATATAATTTTCTTTGTGTATATTCATCAGGTGTTTCTTTTTGTTTTTGAGCTGCTCTGTCTGCTGCTGCTTGTCTTCTTAATTCTTGTAAAGATTCTTGTTCATGTCTTTGAGCTTCTCTAATTTGACCTGCAGTAACAGGGAATGCATAGTTATCGCCCCAAGTGCTATAACATACAACTGCATCATCTGGTGTTTCTGCTGTTAATTTAACTAAAGGTTTTTTTTCTTCTGCTGCTTTAAATGAAGAATTTACTCTTGACGGTGTTGTTGCAGAAATCGCTGAAATATTCATTTTAACTCCTTTTCCATTTTCACACTACGATTATATTAAAACACTAAAAAAAATAAATTGCATTATTTTAAACTTTTGTAATTAAATCTTAATATTTTTAATAAAAAAAATAATCTGTTAGAATAATATAAAAGGGTTTTAGTATGAAAACAGTGCAAATTAATCGTATTATATTTATTTTAAGTTTATTATTTCTTATTTCAAACCAAGTACAAGCAAAGGAGTTTTCTGATATTCCTAAAGGATATTGGGCTTATGGGCAAATTGATGAACTCACGAATGAAGGGTTAATCGGCGGATATGAGGATAATACTTTTAGACCTCATAAATATGTTACACGTGCTGAATATGCTGCTATGATTATTAAAGCTATAGGTCAGGAAAATATACCTGTTGATACAATGTATACGTTTGAAGATATTGATAATAAACATTGGGCTTGGAATTATGTTATAAGAGCCGTTAATCTTGATATATTAAAACCCGTATCAAATAGTTATTTCTACCCTAATGATTATATTACAAGAACCGATATGATAACTTTTTTGGTTAATATTTTGAAATCGGAGCATATTACAAAAAAAGAAGCTATTAATGCTTTGCAGAATAATTATTTGGATTTTGATGATATTCCTGATTGGTTTAAAGTAACTGCAGGAAAAGCAGAGGTTTTGGGTGTTATAGCCAAAGAACCACCGAGAGAAAAATATCTCGATTGCGAAAATAATGTTACAAGAGCACAAATGGCAGTATTTCTTGCTAATTTAAAAGCGAAGATAGAAGAATATAAACAAGAGAAAATAAAAGAAGCAACAACGCCTAAAGTTGGTGAAGGTATTATTGTAGAAAATGTTCTAAGGTATGATGATGTAGTTACCTTGCCTGCTCAAACTGTCTTGCCTGTTATGGTTATTGGGCAGATAAGTTCTGATGACAGCAGTCCTGGTGAAATGTTTCAAGCTCGCTTTGCAAACAATATTGTTGATTATGAACATAATATATTGTTGTCAAAAGATATTATACTTATAGGTAAAATTCTTGATACAACAAGATCGAAAAATTTTGTAAGAAACGGTGAGATGATAATAGAATTATCTGCAACAAATAAAGATAATTATTTGGTTAGAATCCTTGGCGTTGCTGAATTTAATGCCAAAGCTGTTGAAGCAAATAAATTAAAGAAAGTAGGAAAAGCAATAATAAAAGGTAGAGAATTTATTGCAAAGGACGGACAAATACTTTACATTCGTTTGTATAAGCCAATGCGGGTAAATATTGTAACAGGTGAGGTATTGGATTAGGGTAAGCTTGGGTGATAAATATATTTGAGAACGAAAAGAGGAGTTTTTAACTCCTCTTTAAACTTTTTAATTTATTTTTTTATGTCAGGAACAGGTAATGGTTTTACCGGTGGTTTTTCGCCAAAATCAGGTTTTTTTCCGTCAAATTTTGGAGGTCTGTGACCTTTAAAGTCAGGATGATTTTTTTCAAAATCCAATTTTCTTTGCTCCATTTCCTGTCTTTGTTCGTCTTTTATTTTTTCAAATTCTGCTTTTTGTTCTTTTGTAAGTACTGATTCAAAATGTTTCATATTTTCTTTTCTGCATTTATCAGCTTGAGATTTTAGTTTATATAAATCCTTTTTAACTTTTTCAGCTTTTTTATCTTTTTGTTCCGGTGTTAAGGACTTATCTGCATATATATTTTTTAACTCTTGTTTATCCTTTTTGATTTTGTCCATAATCGGTTTTATTTTAGCTTTATCTTTATCTTTGTTCTTTTCAAGTTTTTGTTTTTGCTCTGCGGTTAAGCCCAGACGTTTTTCAATTTCAGCTTTTTTTGCTGCCATTTCTTCTTTTGAAGGGTGATAATAAGGATGCATACCAGGATGTCCTTTTCTATGCTTAACTTCAAATGGTGGTAATCCTTCTTTATCAAGCGGTGTTTGCATAATTTTCTTTTGCAATGGTGCATCTTGTTTAGTTGCTGCAGCTGTTTCTGCCTCTGCAGAGGTTGTATTTGCCGCATAACAAATATTGTATCCTAATAATGCTGTTAGTATTACCAATGATGATAATAATACTTTCTTTTTCATTTAATCTCCTTTCAGATTATAGTAAATCTTTTAATATTTCACTTAATTCTTTTCTGGCGTTAAATAGCCTTGAACGAATTGTACCTATAGGACATTTTAATTTATCGGATATTTCCTCGTATGTCATATCCTGCATTTCATACATTATAATTACTTCTCTTAATTTAGGCTTTAGGGAATCTATTGCCTCCATTATTTGTTTTTGTCTCTGTTTCTTGATTAATTCGGATTCTATACTTTCTTTTTCATCTTTAATTTGGATAAGTTCATCTTCTTCCGTAACAGTATTTTGTGAATGTTTAAAGTATGCCGATTTCATATAATCACGGCATAAATTCGCCGTAATTGTACTTATCCAGCTTTTAAACTTGCCGTTTTCTTTGTATTTATCCATGTTTTTCCAGGTTCTGATATATACTTCCTGTTCTATGTCTTCATTTTGTGAACCTGTCATATTAGATATGATTTTTCTAATATTATTTTTATATTGATTTATAATAGATTTCAAATTATTTATTACCTTTTTCCTTAGATTTCAAAGAAACCATAATCGTCGGTTGGTAGACCAAGTTCTGTTATATAAGAATAATCATCACCCGAATTTGCTTGATAACTATATTCATCATATACCTTATAGCCTGTAAATGCCGTTAAGAAAGTAAATATCATAGCTACACAAGCTGCTCTTTTTATAAATGTATTTTTTTCTTTTTTTGCTAAATATGCAGGAGCTACTTCTTTTACCAGATTAGAAACTTTAAGAAGTTTTTCATGTTCTTCTCTGCATTCAGGGCATTCTTCAAGGTGTTTATTTAGTTCTTCCTCACTACGGAATACAAATAACCCTTCATATTTATTGCATTTTTTTTCGTTATCCATTGTTTTTTCCTCTTACATAATGTAAAACGAATGAAAAAATAAAAAGTTCATTTTTAGTTCACAAAATTCTAAAAAATTTTATGAAATACTTCCTGCCTCTTCATGTTCCTGAGTTTCTTTTACTTCAGGTATATATTCATAATCAATCATATCGGCTATTTTCTTGCCCCATTCATCGATAATTGCATCATAATCTTGATTATAAGAAACAAGTTCTCCGATACAAACCTTTATTTTACCCTTAAAAGGAATCCAGTTATACTTTTCGCATCCTGTAATACCTATTGGAAGAATATCGGTTTTCATTTGTTTTGCAATCATTGCAAAACCTTTATTTATTTTTTCTATTTTATGGTTTCTTCTTATACCGCCTTGGGGAAAAATCCCGAGCAGCCAAATTTTTGTTTTAAATATATTTAGTGCGGTTTTTATTGTTGATACTTCTAATTTTTCTCTATTGACCGCAAAACATGCAAGTCCGTCAAGCAAGAATGCTAATATTTTATTTTCAAATAATTCTTTTTTACCCATATAAGCGATAGGTCGCATTGTTGCAGCACCGGTTAAAAAAGGGTCAAAGTATGATATATGGTTTGGTGCAACAATATAATTTTTATCTTTTGGAATATTTTCCAAACCAATATATTCTATTTTATAAAAAAACGGCAAAATAAATTTTGGAACAAACCAACGTCCGAATTTTTGAAATCTGTGTTTGCCTTCTGTAAAATCTGATACTTCTCTTTTGGTATAATTTTTTTTCTGTTTTTCCATCTTGTATTTGTCTTTCTATTAGGAAGGAATATATTCAAGTCCTGCCAGTTCGCTTACTGCAATTGCCCATTTATTAACCAAATCAGCTTCTGTATATGAAATTGGTTTTCCTATTTTTATTTGGAAATCTTTTTTCTTTGAATTTGGATTGTCTTTAACAATAACTGCAACAGGAAGTACATCCGCCTCTAGTTTTTTTGCAATAGAAGCAAAACCTTTCATAATATTTTCTAATTTCCCGTTATTACATCTTGTACCTTGCGGAAAAATTCCTAAATGCCAATTAGTCTTTTTTAGAGAAAGTGCTGTTTTTATTGTTGAAACATCAACCTTATCTCTGTTTACAACAAATGCACCACACCAATTCATTAAAACCATTGACCAAAAAGTCTCAAAAAGTTGAATTTTTGCCATATATGCAATTGTTAAATGTACTCTAGAAGCAATGGCAAATGGGTCAAATCCTGTTACGTGGTTAGATGCAACAATATATTTTTTATTTTTTTCTATGTTCTCCAGACCTTCTGTTTTCAATAGATTGTATTTGCATCTTACGATATTAATTATAACTCCCGTACAAGCTATATATTGGAATATTCTTCTCCAAATGTTAAAACTTTTTGTTGTGTTAGCAGAATATTTATTAGCCATAATTCCCCAATCCATATTGTATAGCAAGTATTATATCAAAAAAAAGCATCCGAGCAAAATTTTTAGCTTATCGTAAAATTTTGCTCGAGCACTTTTTTGTTTTTTTTTATATAAAAAGCTATGACTGATAATCTTTATTTTGTTTGATTTTCCTTTTTATAGTAAGCTCTTTTCTTTTGGGATTCTTATATTTATAGGTTCGATTTTTTCACCTTTTCTGTTTATGTAAAATTTTTCATTGTCTGTTTCTACTTCTGCTTCTCCGAATAAAAAGTTTGAGGCTTTATCATAAATAGCGGGTAAAACAATATTTCCCGAAGTATTAATAAATCCGAATTTGTTATTTTGCTTAATCAAAGCAAGTCCGTCATAAAAGAATACGGGAATATCCGATATCGGTTCAACAACAAGATTCCCAAGACAATCAATCAAACCATGTTTATTATCTTTTACTATATCTATAAATTCACACTCCCCTGATACAAAATGTCCGAGAAAATCATAAATACAAGGAACTATCATTTCGCCTCTGGCATTAAAAAGCCCGTATTTCCCGTTAGTTTTACTCTGAACCGAGAAAAATCTTTTATTTTTACCGTTAGTAAAGAAAAAAGTATGTTTGTAATCAAAAACCGAATGAGGCAGTGACGACTCTTCCATTTTTTCGGTATTGTTTTTTACAACCTCACGGTTAATTTCTTTGAATTTTTCAATAGAATTTACCGACCGAGTTTCTTGTTCTTCAAGTATATTTATAGTATTCATCAATATTGATGCGGCTTCAATTTTAGCATTGATAATAATTTGTTCAGCTGTCATTTCCATTTTTTATTTCTCCTCTTTTTTGATAAATTTTCCGTTGTAGTCAAATAACAAATGTTGATTATTTTCACTAACAAGAATAAATTCTTTATATTTTTCTATATATCCGTAATTCTTAAAAGGGATAACTATTTCCATATTTGAATTAATAACACCTGTTTCTTTCGTTCCTATTTTTCTCAAACTCCAAAATGAAATACCGTTTTGTTCATCTAAAAACTTTGTTTCTTCATAGTGAAAAACAGAAAAATTATTAGTATTTTCCTCTATTTTTTTCCGCACCTCAGAGTAATAATCCGAAAGTAGTCTTCTGTTTAAAGCTGAAACATAATAGTCATTGTTCCAGAAAAGGAAATGCGAAAAATTTTGTGCCTTTTTAATAATTTCTTTTGCTTCATTTTTCGCTGATTCTATTTCTTTTCTTGTCATAATTCCTCCTTTTTTATTTTTATTTTAAAGTATGCTTGCGTCAAATACGGGCGTAACTAAAACAAATAAATGTTTTATTGCACCCGAAATAGAAATACTTGATTATCGGTTATGTTTAATTTATAAATAACTCATGGACACATAGTCATGGTAGTTAAAAAGGAGTTCAAAAAACTATGGTAAACGTAGCAATTAACGGATTCGGAAGAATCGGAAGAAACACATTAAGAGCAGCTATTAAAGAAGGTATCTTTGATAAAATTAATTATGTTGCTATAAATGACCCGGGTTTAAAACCGGAAGATGCAGCTCGTTTATTCAAATATGACTCAGTTATGGGTAAATTTGAAGGTGAAGTTTCTGCTTATGAAGAAGGCATCATCGTAAACGGCAAAAAAATCAAATTTTTCGCAGAAAAAGATCCTGCTCAACTTCCTTGGAAAGCATTAGGAGTTGAAGTTGTTGTTGAATCAACAGGTTTCTTTACAGATGGCGAAAAAGCAAAAGCTCACATCGCAGCAGGTGCTAAAAAAGTTATTATTTCTGCTCCTGCTACAAACGAAGATATTACAATCGTTTTAGGCGTTAACGACAATATGTATGACCCTGCAAAACACAATATCATTTCTATGGCTTCTTGTACAACAAACTGTTTAGCTCCTGTAGCTAAAGTTATTAAAGAAAAATTTGGTATTGTTAAAGGTTTAATGACAACAGTTCACTCTTATACAGGTGACCAAAGAATATTAGATGCAGGTCATAAAGATCCTCGTCGTGCAAGAGCCGGTGCTTTAAATATATGTCCTACAAAGACAGGTGCTGCAAAAGCTGTTGCTCTTGTAATTCCTGAATTAAAAGGAAAATTAGACGGTTTCGCTATGAGAGTTCCTACTCCGGACGTTTCATTAGTTGACGTTGTATTTGAAACAGAAAAAACAGTTACTGTTGAAGAAGTTAATGCAGCATTAAAAGCAGGTGCTGATGGTCACGTATTATGCTATACAGAAGAACCGTTAGTATCTTCTGACTACATTGGTACTTCTCAATCATCTACAGTTGATGCTTTATTAACTCGTGTTATGGGCGGCAACCAAGTTAAAATTATTTCTTGGTACGATAATGAATGCGGTTATTCAACAAGATTAGCAGAAACAACATTAATGGTTGCTAACAAACTGTAATTCTAAAGTAATTGATAAAAAAGGGTATCATTTTAATGATGCCCTTTTTATTTTTTTTTAATATTAATATAGTAGTTTTTTATTTATTTTTTTTTATATTATAAAAAAACTTTTTAATTTTGTAAGAAATTGTATTTTTTACTCTTTCAATTTCTTCATTTCTAATTTTTGTAAGAACAGGAGATAGAGTTGTATCTTTGCTATCAAAAATAGGGTCGGAAAGTAACTTTTTAAATTTTTTATAGTCAGGATGTGTCTCAAAATGAACGGACATATCTTCTATTTTATTTTCCAAACAATTATTTTTGTAATCTCTTACTTCCCAAAAATCGCAATTAGCGTGATATTTTCTTGCAAATTTCACAAATTGAATCATTTCTTTCCAATTATAATTGCATACAACAAATTTCAAATGAAAAGACGGTATAAGATTTTTTTCTTTTAATGTTGCTAAATATTCCAGGTTTTTTACTATAGCATTAAATCCGTTTTTAATTCTGAATATTTTATAGTGAGTTTCCGGATTTACTGTGTTTATTGAAATATCTAATTCAAACATTTTGTTTTCTAAATTTAATTCTTGAATAAATTCCTTAGTTGCACATATACCGTTTGTCATAATTTTAAATTTTAAATTCGGATATGTTTTTACGAATTTAGCTATTAAATCTCTGGAAAATTTACTGCCAAAAGCATCACCGCCATCGTTAACTGTTAATATTTCAAGATTTTTTGAAATAGGTATATATATTTCATCAATTAAGCGATTAAAATTTTCTACTTCTTCTTTTGAAGAGGAAATAATTTCATCTCTGCAAAATATACATTTTGCATTACAATCTTTTCCCATCGGGAATGCTATTCTTTTGGGGTAGTAGTCAAGAGCGGGTTTATAATTGGGTTCTTTATCCGTAAATAGCCTGTCATCGCCATTAGCCAGATAAGTACAAAGCTTTGGATTACAATGAGGATATTGTCCTTTTAATGCTTCTTCTCGTAATTTTTGTACAAAATCACCATTCCATATATTGTCAAAATTATCTTTAAAAATATTTCCTATTGCTTGTTTTCTTAATCTGTGGTCGCAACAAAGATAGACGGAGCCGTCTTCTTCTATTTCTATAGCATTAAATAATTCCCAACATACTTTCATAGTTGACATTATAACATAAAATATGAATAGAAATAATTATAGAATTTATTTTTTTATATTCTGTTCTGCTTGTGCAAGTAATGTTTCCATTATATAATCTTTAATTGTTCTTTGTGTAGTTGTATAATGTTTTCTATGAGCAAAAACTTTTTCTGCCTTTTCTTGTATCTGGTTATAGTAGTTTTCCCATTGTTTAAGTGTTATTGTTTTGTCAACAAAACAAGCGTATGTTTTTTCTGATACTTCCTGTATGGTTCTTTCAAGTAATTTTATATTTTTCGTATCATTATTTTTAATAAACTCGTCAAATAAGTCCATTACTGCTTCAAAACAATATCCGTTATGTTCATCCTGCTCCGGTTTATCTATATATTTTTTTATTATTTCTGAATATTGTTCAAATATCTTATTAACTTCTTTAGTATAAGAATTATTGTTTTCCGTATATGTTTTAGCAAGCATAACATTGGGAACAAATGAATAAATTATTTTATTTATAGCATTTTTTTGTGACATTATTCTGATAAAATCATCTTTTGAGTATAAATATTTTACGGTGTTGCTTTTTTCATCTTTTGGATTCATAATTACGTATTTTAAATTGATATCATGGTAGTCTTCATATCCTTTATTGATTTTTTCCATCATTGGTTTTGGTAAAACTTCAATTTCGTATAATGGTTCATATATTAAACCCAAAACAGAAAGAGCATCTTGTCTTTTCCAAGATTTTTTCATACAGGATGATATGATATCTTTTGCCCAACCGTTCTTTTCCCAGAATGTTTTGAATGCTGCATTATGTTTTGAGTCCGGTGTACTTATTTCAATTATATCTTCCTCTGTCAGCTTTTGTTTTTTGAGAAATTTAGCCAGTTTTTTCTTTACGGAATCAGCTTCTTTATAGTTCCAAGCTCTAATGCCTACTTGTGAAAGTTTTTCTTTTTCAAGCGGATTTTCTTCATAGAACTTTTTTTGTCTATCTGACATTTCTTGGATTTTTTCCGGATTTTCAGAATAATATTTTTTTAGGCTTTCGGAAATTTTAGTTTTTTGTTCTCCTGTTATAGGTCCTTTGGGAACATATATTCCTTCTTTTTTTTCAATTCTTTTTCTTTCAATTTCTTTTGCACGTTCGGACATAGTATCAGTATATCTTTTGTTATAATCTTTATCCGAAAGTTTTAAATATTGACCATATACGTTGTTTACTCTGGGTATTCCCAATTTTTGGAATGTATAATGTACATTTTTATCGGCATAATCATCTTTTAGCGTTGTTAATGAAAATCCTTCTCCCCAATATAGCTGCAATAATTGTAGAGCTACATCAACATCAGGGTCAAATCCTCTTACAAGACCTGATTTTACATCATCAAGGAATGAACCTTGTTGGAATATAACCTGATTGTCAGAGAATACATCTTTAAATTCGGGATAAGTTGCCTTTGCATCATCCAGTGTTTCACAAAGATTTAAATACTGATATTTATCTTTATGAACATCTATTAATGTTTTGTCTTCAGGATTTCCCGATGCAAGCACTTCTTTGATTTTATTTTCCATATCTGGCGGATATGCGTTTGGTATTTTGTCTAATTTTTTCTTTGTTTCTTCAAGGCTCATACTGTTTCCGCCTGAAAAAGCAATCGGATAATAAAAATTTGATAGTTTTGTTATGTTATTTGTTTCATTTTCCTGTGGTTTAATAATATTCTTTTGATTATATCCTGTATTTATTTTTATATTTATTGGGGAGATTCTCATAATAAATGACCTTTTATTAAGTACACTATTGTAATTAGTGCGAGAACGATTTTTTGCTTGAATAGGTCAAGAATATTAAGAAAACTTAATAGTTTTAAATATAAAATTTTTAGAGGTAATTTTCCAAAATTAAAATCCAAAAATGTTGTAAAAGTATATTTTATGATAAAAAATAGGAAAAAGCGGTATAAAAAATTAAAAAATTTGACTATAAAAATACAAAAAAATAAAAAAATAAGTAGAATTTTAAATAATGGTAAATTTTTCAAAAAAACATGTTTGAGCTACAATGTTAAAGCTGGGGTTAATATAGTTATAGACTCGGCAGCAGAGTAAAGAGGTTTATAAATCGTGGGTTTAACATTTCAAGAATTAATATTAAATTTATCAAAATTTTGGTCGGACTATGGATGTATAATACAACAGCCTTATGATATTGAAAAAGGTGCAAGTACAATGAATCCTGCAACGTTTTTACGTTCTCTTGGACCGGAACCATGGAATACTGCAATGGTAGAACCTTGCAGACGTCCTACTGACGCAAGATACGGTGAAAATCCAAACAGACTTGGACATTATTTTCAATATCAAGTTATATTAAAACCATCTCCGGAAAATTCTCAGGAATTATATTTGAAAAGTTTGGAAGCAATGGGAATAGATTTGACAAAACATGATGTTCGTTTTGTTGAAGATAACTGGGAATCACCAACATTAGGTGCAGCAGGTGTAGGTTGGGAAGTTTGGCTTGACGGAATGGAAATAACTCAATTTACATATTTCCAACAGGTTGGCGGACTTGAAATCAGACCTGTAGCATTAGAAATAACATACGGTTTGGAGCGTATTGCAATGTATTTGCAAAATGTTGATTCCGTTTTTGATGTTATGTGGAATAAAAAATTAAAGTATGGTGAAATATATCTTCAAAATGAAATAGAACAATCAAAATATAATTTTGAATATTCAAATGCGGAAAGACTGTTTAAGATGTTTGATTTGTTTCAGGCAGAGGTTGAATCTTGTGTTGAAGCAAATATAGTACTTCCTGCTTATGATTATGTTTTAAAATGTTCTCATACATTTAATTTACTGGATGCAAGAGGCGTTATAAGCCGTGATGAAAGAATAAATTATATAAACAGAGTAAGAAGAATGGCTGCAATGGTTGCTAAATTATATGTTGAGCAGCGTGAAAAAATGGGATTCCCTTTATTAAAGAAACAAACAGCCGAAGTGTAAGTATAGAAAAGGAAATTAACTAATGCAAAATTCAGGGCAGAATTTTTTGAGTACATTTATCTCAAATCTTATAAGAAAGAAAAATCCTGATGAATTTTTGGAACAATCTGCAAAAGGAGATTTGAAAAAAACTCTGGGGGCATTTGATTTAATCATTCTCGGAATAAGTGCCATTATCGGTGCAGGGATTTTTGTTATGATAGGTTCTGCCGTTATTGGTACAACGGAAAGAGTCGGTGCAGGTCCCGGACTTGTAATTTCTATTGTACTTGTTACTATTGCTTGTATTTTTCCGGCATTATGTTATACAGAATTTGCTTCTATGATACCTGTTTCGGGTAGTGCATATATATACACTTTCGCTACAATGGGTGAATTGCCTGCTTGGATGATGGGTTGGGTTTTAATGCTTGAATATGCAATCGGTACTATTGCTGTTGCTTCAAGCTGGACAGGATATTTGATAAAACTTTTTCAAGGTTTTCCCTTCTTGCCTGAATGCGTAAAAAATCCTCCGGCATGGTTGGTTAATGATTATCAATCTGTTGTTGATGCAGGCGGGACAGTGCCACATATATTAGGTATACCTGTTTGTTTTAATTTGCCTGCAATGTTTATTATTACGGTAATAGCATTAATTCTCTTAAAAGGTATTCAGGAATCCGCTAATTTTGCAAGAATAATGGTTTTTGTAAAAGTTACGGTTATAGCATTGTTTATTGTTGTTGGTGCATTTTATGTACGTCCCGAAAATTGGACACCGTTTGCACCAAACGGACTTAACGGTATATTGATGGGAGCTTTTGCGATATTTTATGCATATATCGGTTTTGATGCAATCTCAACAGCTGCCGAAGAAACTAAAGACCCTCAAAAAAATCTGCCTATAGGTTTAATTGGTTCTTTGGTTATTTGTTCTATTATATATGGACTTGTAACAATTGTATTAACAGGCATGATGCCAATGAATTCAATAGATTTGAAGGCACCGATTGCTCATGCGATGAGTTTTGTCGGACAGGATTGGTTCGCAGGTGCTATTGCTATCGGAGCTTTAGCAGGTTTAACTTCTGTTTTACTCGTTTTACAATACGGTACAACAAGAATCTTGTTTGCAATGGCTCGTGACGGATTTTTACCTCCGATTATGAAAACTGTACACCCTAAATTTAATACTCCGTGGGTTATTACAATACTTTCAACAATACTAATGTTATTGGGTTCATTGTTTATTAATATGCAAGTAGCTGCGGAACTTGCAATATTTGGTACATTTACTTCATTTGTTATAGTATGTATAGGTATATTGATATTAAGAAAAACAGAACCTGACAGGCCAAGACCGTTTAAGGTTCCTTGTTGTCCTTTGTTCCCTATAATAGGTATTGTTTTCTGTTCCGGTTTGATGTTTGTTGCATTAAGAGAAGTAAAAACATCTGCAATGTTATTCCCGCTTTGGATTGTATTGGGACTTGTAATTTATTTCTTATACGGATATCAAAGTAACAGAAGAATAGTTGCATTGAAACTTCAAAAATTGGACCAACCTGAAGACGTAAAAGAAAAAGTATAAAATTATAGAGTCATAAATGGAAAAGAAAAGAATTTGTATATATTGTTCTTCAAGTAATGATTTGCCTGAAAAATATTATATAATGGCAAAAGAGTTGGGTATAAAACTTGCAAAACATAATTATGATATGGTATATGGCGGAACAACCGTTGGTATGATGGGAGTTATTGCAAATAATGCTCTTGAAAACGGTTCTGATGTGATAGGTGTTATTCCCGAACGTATTGCATCATTCGGGTTAAAACATCCTGCTCTTGCAAAGGTTGTTGTAACAAAGGATATGAGAGAGAGAAAAGCCACAATGGAAAAATATGCAGATGTGTTTGTTGCTGCTCCTGGGGGTTTTGGTACCTTTGAAGAAATTTTTGAAATCCTTGTTGCAAAACAATTGAATTATCATAAAAAACCTGTTATCTTTTTTAATTTTGATAATTATTACTCCAATATGTTAAAAATGTTTGATACTGTTTATGAAAATAAATTTGCAAAAGAAACTATGAAAACACTTTATTATATTGCAAATTCTGTTGATGATATTTTTGAATATATCGATAACTATAAACCTGTTGAATATGTTATGAAATATTAGTAATAAAAATATATACAATGATACAGTATTGTAATCCGTTAATGAAAAAAACTGAAAAATATTAGTGGCAATCCATTAATTATTCCGGATTGCCACATTTTCTGCGGTTGTTTGTAGTGATGAAAATTATGCTTTTACAAAGCAGTTTGCAGTGTCTTTAGTATATACTGCCATAAGTGATTGGATGTCGTTTGCATCTCCGCCTGTAAATACAGAAGCAGAATCGGTATAACCTGTATGCCCGTCAGCAGAGAACCACGCAGCTAAATCTTGTTTCAAATTATCAAGATTTAACGTATAATTTTTTCCGCCGAATGAATATTTTTCAATCGTTGAATCAGCCGCAACAAATCTCTGGTCGATTTTATTGTTTTGTAATTCATCTTTTAAATTCGTTATAAATTGAATATCAACAGTATTAAACGCACCTGTTGATTTTGTATAATTTGAATAGATTGTAACATTTGAATCTGATGTATTTAATGTGCCATCGCTATTAATATTATTTGATGTTGTTAATTTGTAACTTTTATCAAACGATAATGTATCATTTGCACCGTTAAAATCATTTACTGCGATAATTCCTTTATAATTTTTTCCGATATTAATTTTATTATTTCCTGCACTATCCGATAAAATCGCACTTTGACCGTACTCGGTTAAATTTATATTATAAATATCATCTCCTTCATCGCCATAAGCCCAGATAACACTACCGCCATTAATATTAAAGGTATCTTTGCCATCTGCACCATAGAGTTTATGACCACTTCCTGCTTTAACATTAAATGTATCGTTGCCTTCTTCTCCGTAAGCATAGTGTAAACTTCCGCTTATAATTTCAAAATAATCATTTCCTTTTTCGCCATAAGCACGTTTTGTTTTGCCATTTGAAATATAAAATTTATCGTTTCCTGCTCCGGAGTACATAGAATTTGTTTCATTAACAATAGAAGAATTTGTTATGGTATCAGCCCCTGCTCCCAATTGAACAGAGCAATAAGCATTATCTTTTATTGTTATTTTTTTAGCGGATTTTGTTGTTGAAGTTATGCCATTTGTAGAATATCCGCCAATATTAATTGTATTTTTTCCTGCAATAATATTAATTTCGCTTCGAACCCAATCACTTTCGATTCCTCCTGTAACATTAACGGTATTTGTACCTTTTAAGAGGTTAATTATATGAGGAGTATCACCCGAACAATCTAATACATTAATTGTATTTTTTCCTGCTTTAGCATTAACTGTATTATTTCCGCCTGATAAATCAATGGTATCGGAATTAGCATTAATTGTTGTATTACCTGCTATAACGGTAATTGTGTCGTTACCTCCTTGTATAGTGCTATTTCCTCCGCCAACCGTTATAATATCATTGTCTTTACCGCCATTGATATAATTTTGTAATCCGCCGCTAATTATAATTGTATCTTTACCACTACCTGTATTGATTGTATTTAAAGCACCCGCTTTGATAGTAACCTTATCAGAGCCTTTTGATGTTTTAATATTATTTATATTTGTTGAGGCATGGTCAGCGTATTTTAAATCAATAACAACCTCATCATCCCCTGCTCCTGTATCAATATCAAGTGTCGGTTTATCGGAGTAATGCGTATCATAGATATTTATATAATCTTTTCCTGCACCTGATTTAATATTGGCATACGCACCCCCGCCAACATATAAATCATAAATATCGCTTGAAGCACCTGAGGTTATAAAATTTGATTGCCAGATAGTATCAAGTTTAAAATAATTTGTTTTATCAGCTCCTGATTTAACTTTAATATTGTTTTCGCCCTTTTCTATATAATAATTAACCGTTCCATAGTCAACTATTGTATTTTTTCCGCCGTATATAGTGTATGTATTTAAACCACCTTTATTTGTAATTTTATTTGTAGTATTGTCATAAATTTTGTATTCATTATCTCCGCCTTTATCAACTATTGTACTATTGCCATATTTAATTATATATGTATCTTTTTTATCCCCTGCATTTATTGTGCTTTTTCCGTAATTTTCAAAGGTATATTTATTTTCAAAATTTCCTGTTGTAACTTTCTTTGTTCCGTAACCTTTTAATGTGATATTATATTTACCGTTTTTAGCAGTTATCGTATCATTAAAATATGACGAAGTTATTGTATTATAATCAGCTGAATATGTACTATTTGCAACAATATTTACTCCTTTCATATTTTCAGGGAGAAAATTTGTTAAATCTATTGTTTCTAGTTCAGTTGTAGATTCTGTTATTAAAGACCAGCCTTTTTTGTTCTTTTTTACACTGTTTTCATCATAATATGCCATAATTCTTCTCCTTTATGTTTTAAATTGCTTAATTCCGCTTTTTTACAATAAAAAAGGTCAGCCCTATTTTATAGGTAACTGACCGTTTTTTATTCTATTCAATTTTTATATTTACAAAACCTAAAAAAGCAATGTCGCCTATAGCGGTTCGTCTTGAAATTACTCTACGCTCGGTGTAGTCATTCACGTAACTAGCGTTAGTGTTCATTTCGCACCTTGCTATCCGGACTCGTTTTACTACGTCCGTACGTAATTCCGCTACCCCCCCCCCAGTTACACAATTAGAAATGCTTAAATGACCTGTCATTACTGTTTATGCCTTATGTTATAACATAGGATAATTATAACATAATTTGAGAGAATTATTTTTATAATTTTTCAATCCTATTTATAAAACTTCTTCAAATTTTATATAAAATTCTGATTTCTCACGAACAAAAAGTAATTCCGGATGGTCTAAACTTTTGTACATTACCATAATTTGGTCATCATTTGCATTTGTACAATTGATTACATCATCTCTTATTATTTCGTATAAATTACCGTTTTTTATGTTTCTATACTTTTTGGAAGACATAAATATACTCGTGTTTAAATACATAAAAACCGCCGTTTAAAGAACGATAACGCCATAAATTAGCTTTTTTCCCTTTCGCTCTTTCGTTACCTTCCATATTCTTTACAATGGTTGCTTTATGTTTAAACCCAATTTCTCTCATTCTGTAACAACATTCGGAACTTAAAGGAACAATTTCTCCGTTTTTGTACTCATCTCCGATAATTAAAGCTGCAAATCTCCCTTTTTCAAGCAAATCATATCCATTTTGTGCAACTTCTTTAAATAATGCATAAAAATCTTCCGGAGTTGCACAATTTGATAAATCCTCTTTCTTATCCGAAAACTTTATAATTCCGTCATAAGGCGGATGAAGTACTAAAAATTGTGCTTTATCTCTTCTCATTACGTCAAGTCTTGCTTGAATTTTTTCTTTTATTTTTTTATTTGCGCTGTCACCGCAAATTAAATTTATATCGGTAACGAGTTCTTTTGGTGAAAATTTACTTTTTACGATATCGGTTTGTTCTTGTTTCAGCTCAACACCGATACATCTTCTGCCCATATTTAATGCTTCAATCGCACTTGTTCCGGAGCCTAAGAACATATCCAGAACTATATCACCCTTTTTTGTAAATCTTTCATATAATTGTTGAGCTATTTGAGGTATATAGTTACCGTGATAATCATTTGAATGACCGTTTGATTTATCTCTGGACGCAAATTCCCACCACGTATCGGTTTTTATATGAGAATATTCCCTCCAGTTATTTAAATCAATGTCACTGTATGGTTTTGTTTTTACCTTCTTGACTACTCGTAAATCAGGTTTTAACTCTTGAATCTTTACTTTTTTAGTATTCTCTTTTCTCACGATAGTTCCCCAAATATGTACTATATTCGTTTGTTTAGTATATATAATTTGAGATTATTCCGTATCGTATAAATTAATGATTTAAAAAATTAATTGAAATCATGGAAAAAAACATTAAATTACAGTTAATTTCATGTTTTCTTTTCCTCAAAAAAATACAACATATAGTTGATGTTCCATCATGTAAAAAAATATATTGTATTGTTGAGGGATAGAGATTAGGGTAAGTAATGGCAGTTTTAAATTCGGAAAAACAAATAGAAATGAAAAATACTCTTAAACAAGAGTATCCCTGGTTTTATTCAAATATTCTGACTAATGTGCAGAAGTCTCTGGATGAATTTTTTCAAAAAAAATATGCCTTAAAACTTGTCGGTATATCTTATGATGAAAATATTTTATTTTATGGTGATGAATATTTTATAAATAAGATAAATATAAATAAAAATTCTTCTCTCACAATAAGACTTTCTTCTTTATTTGTATCGTCCATTTTGGATAATACTTTGGGAATTAGCGATAATATATTTTCATTAAAAACATTAAGTAAACTTGAATTAAATCTTATAAAAGATTATACAAATTATATTTATGAAAATATAGCAAAGTTTATCAATAAAACAGAAGTTAATAAAAAAGTAATAAAAAATTCAAAAGAATATAATATAACCTTCTATGCACAGTATAAAAAAGAATATGCGGGAAAAATCATAATAACAATTCCTGAATATATGTTGGATGATATTGAAATAAAAGAATTTAAGCCCGTATTTGATATTGATGATTTTAAAAATACCGGTGTCGGAGTATCAATTGGTACAGGAAAAACAAGAGTACCATTGAATGATGTAAAAGCACTTGAAGTCGGAGATATTATCGTACTGGAAGAAAGTGACATAAATAAGATGGCGGTTTTGTGGAACGGACAAATAATTCCGTTTTCAATTGTACCAAATCCATCATTAATAATAAGTATTGACAGTAACGGAGGCAATGAAATGGAAGAAGATACAAGTTTAAATACCCCTAATATGTGGGATTCAATTCTTGTAGACATTGTTGCGGAATTTGATAATGTAAAACTATCACTCGGTGAATTAAAACAGATATCTGAAGGGCTTGTTATTGATATCGGTTCTGTTTATGACAACAAAGTAAAATTAAGAGTCGAAAATCAAGTTGTAGCAACGGGCGAATTGGTTATTCTTAATGACAGATACGGTGTAAGAATAGATAAAGTTAAAAAGAGCAAGGAAGAACCGGTAAAGCAACCTGTTGAAAAACCTGCTGAAAAACCTGCACCGGCTCCTTCAAATGCAAAAAAAACGCTGCCTCCTCCAAAAGCAGGACAGTCCGGTAAAAAACCTATTCCGCCGAAAAATGCAAAACAACCGAATAAAGGCGACGAAAACTTTGACTACAGTGATTTTGAAATAGAAGATGAAAGTATATAGGTAAAAGATGAATAGTTATTTATTACATTTTGTGGCATATACATTTGCAATGATTGGCTTCATTGTAATGGTAATGTTTATTTATAAAAAATCCGTATATGCATGTTCTTCTTCAAAAAATAAAGAATTTTTAAAGGTTGAAAACTCACTAAAATTAGCACCTACAAAAACTGTCTATGTAATAAAAGCAGGTAAAGAAAAGTTTTTAATTGCAGGTGACAGTTCTAATACTACTATGCTTGCAAAATTAAATTCGGAAGAAGAATTTTCAATAAAAGAATTTCAAGCTGAAGAAACAAATATAAGAGAAATTCCTTCGGTAAAAAGACACATACAAAGAATAAGCAGAGGTTAAAATGGATACACTTTTAAAAGATTTAAATCCCGTACTTCAATTATTAATGGTAATGGCAATGTTTTCATTATTGCCGTTTATGTTTGTATGTATGACGAGTTTTTTAAGATATGCCATAGTTTTTGGATTCTTAAAACAGGCATTGGGTGCTCAACAGATACCTCCTGCTATTGTACTTGTCGGTTTATCAATTATATTAACATTCTATACAATGGGACCTGTTTTTCAACAAATGTATGAAGTTGGTTCAAAACCATATCAGGAAAATGGTTCAATGGTTTTAGCAATAAGTGAGGGTTCTAAACCATTGAAGGAGTTTATGTTAAAACAAACAAGAGAAGATGATTTGGCATTTTTTATACAATTAGCAAGAAAAGAAGCTCCTGCATCAATAGAAGATGTTACTATTTGGGAAGTTGCTCCTGCATATATACTTAGTGAGTTGAAAACGGCTTTTGAAATTAGTTTTATAATATTTGTTCCGTTTATTGTACTTGACCTTGTAGTTGCAAATGTTCTGTTGGCGCTTGGTATGTTCATGTTATCGCCTACTATTATATCGCTTCCGTTTAAACTGCTGATATTTATTGCGGTTGATGGCTGGGGTTTAATTGTAAACGGACTTGTAGGAAGTTTTAATTAAGGAATTATTATGGATCTGTTATTGGAATTTTTTGCAAAAGGTTTAATTACAATGTTGATGATAGCAATGCCGTGCGTACTTACTGCTGCAGGTATTGGTTTGATTGTCGGTATTTTACAAGCTGTAACACAGGTTCAGGAACAGACAATAGCTGCTGCCCCAAAGATTTTTGCAGTTTTCTTGGTTATTATATTACTGGGAACAGGATATTTAAAACTTTTAACAAATTTGTTTAATGAAGGTACAAGTATTGCTTTTGAGGTGATACCAAAATCTGATAATTATGTACTTCCTCCGAATTATTATAATTATACAAAACCTTTTATTGATGAGATGAAAACTGATATGAAAAAGGATATGACGCCTATGTCGCATATATTAAATAATGCGGCAAGACCTCAGAGTACGGTACAAAAAGATAAATTCAGTATTTTAAGAAACGGTGCAACTAATATCCCTACACCAAATCTTGCAGAACAAAAGAAAATAAATGAAAACAGAAGAAGATAATGAAAGCAGTACATAAAAATGCTTGATTATATTATAAGTGAATTTCCAAAATATTTCCCGGAGATAGATAAATTTTTATCTGCAGGATTGCCAATATTTGCAAGGGTTGCAGGGTTGGTTCGTACTGCTCCTTTTTTGCAAAGAAGTGAAATTCCTATGATAGCTAAAGTTGGTTTTTCCGTAATATTTACAATTATGTTATCAATGTTTTTACATCCTGAGATTCCTCCTGAAGGATATTCACTTGTATATTCTTTAGTAATGAATTTTTTGTGTGGTGCTTTAATCGGTTTTACAATTAATTGTATTGTAAAAGCTGTTGAAAGCGGAGGCGATATGATTAATATGCAGCAGGGGGTTTCTTCTGCTACAATTATGGATCCTACAACATCAAGTCAGGTTTCTATTATGGGAAGATTATTCAGCATTCTTGGGCTTGTTATTTTCCTCAAAATAGGCGGTGCATATTGGACTTTTAATGCATTTATAAGAAGTTTTGAAATTTTCCCCGTCTTTGGTACCTTTATTCCATTGGATGAAATAGTTAATATGCCCTATCTTATTAAAATAACTTCAAATGTTTTATATATAGGTTTACAAATAGCTTCTCCCATACTTCTTGCTACTTTGGGACAGGATATTATTCTTGGTATTATTTCAAAAACTGCACCTCAGGTTAATGTATTCCAGATGAGCTTCCTATTTAAACCATGTATGGGTGCTGCAATACTTCTTGTTGTTATGCCATCGGTATTTGATATTATTTGTGATTTCTTTAATTCATTTTCTAATATTTTTTAATTTGGGGGAGTTGTATATATAGAAATATATTTTTAATAATTTTTTTTTATTGACTATTGGCGGAAAATTATTAAAAATAAAAATATAGGATATATAAAACTATGGATATACAACCTGTTCAACAACAATCTATATATTATTTGCAAGGCGGCAGTATGCATTCTGCAGGCATGAATGCTATAGCTGCAGGTATGGGTACTATTGATGCGAATACTAATGCCTTAAAAATACACCCTACAGATACGGTCGAACGACCTACAAAAACAACTGAAAATTATTCGCTAAATAATATTAAATCTATATATAAAGATTCGTTTTTTTGCTCCAATAATAATTTTTATTTGACATATTACGGGATAAATTTTCAAACAAAAAATCGGGACAGTGAATAAACTATCCCGATTTATAAGAAGATTATAATTTATTTCTCTTCTTTTATTTTTACAGTGGAAGGAGAACCAGATTTTACTTCTTCCTGAGATGCTACTTTACCAAGTATTTGAGGAAGTTCAACACCTGCTTGTCCTGCCAAATCATGCATTGCTGGTAATGCTTTTATTAAATCTCTCATAAAGTTTGCGGTAGTAGAACCCTTTTCTGTTCCGCTTCCACCATCCCAAACAGTAATTTTATCAAATTTGATATTTTTAATTGCTTCAACTTGTTGTGCTACAATGTTTTCTATTTTTTCAATCATCAGGAAGCTTGTTGCAATTTCAGGTTTATTGTTACTGATTTTAACTAATTCTTCATAACCTTGAGCTTTAGCTTCAAGAACTGCTTTTATACCTTCAGCTTCTGCAAAGTATCTTGCTTTTATAGCATCAGCTTCACCAAGTGCAATCCTTCTTTGTCTTTCTGCTTCCGCATCAGCTTCAACCTGAATTTTTAATTTTTCTACTTCTTGTCTTGCCAATTCTTCTTTCTTTAACTTAGCTTCTTCTTGTTCTTTTTGTGCCATTAAAACATCTCTTTGTGCATTAGCTTTTGCAACTTCACCGAGTTTCAATGCTTCTGCCTGTTTAACTGCTAATGTAGCGTTATAATCAGCAATATTAGCTTTTGCTATGTTTTCACCTTCTACAGCTTGTGCTTCAAGGCTTGCTGTTCTGATACGTTGTTCTTTTTGTGCGTTTGTTTTACCGATTTCGGTTTCTGCTCTTTGTTTTGCAACCTGTACTTCTCTTATTTTATTAGCTTCAGCTTCACCGATTTCAGCGGTTGAATTGATATTTGCCGTTTGAACACGTTGTTCTTTTTCTGCATTTGTTCTACCAATTAATGTTTGTGCTGTTTGTTCTGCAACTTGTACTTCTTTTTCTTTGTTAGCTTCAGCTTCACCGACTGCACCTAATTTTTCTTGTTGTGCAACTTCAACTTTAGCTTTGTTGATAGCTTCTGCTGCAGCTTTTTTACCGATAGCATCGATATATCCTGATTCATCAGTGATATCTTTGATGTTTACGTTGATAATTTCCAAACCGATTTTATTAAGTTCGGGGTTAACGTTTGCATTAATTTGCTCTAAGAATTTTTCTCTGTCTTGGTTGATTTCTTCAATTGTTAATGTCGCAATAGCAAGACGTAATTGACCTAAAATAATATCGCTTGCTTGTGAAATTACATCTGATTTTGTAAGTCCCAATAAACGTTCTGCTGCATTCATCATAATGTTTGGTTTTGTTGAAATACCAAATGTAAATGTAGCAGGAACCGCAACACGGATATTACCTTTTGAAAGTGCGCCTTTTAAATCTATATCTGTTGTCATTGGTTCCAATGAAAGAATGCCGAAATCTTGAATTAACGGGATAATGAATGTACCACCGCCGTGAACGCATTTTGCGGTAGATTTGCCGTCTGTTTTACCGTATACTACGATAATTTTGTTTGATGGACATCTTTTATACTGGTGTGCAATGAAAAATACTATTGCTATCAGTATTAAGGCAGGAACGCCCAGTGATGTCATAAATAGTGGGTCTAAAAACATGTTATACTCCTTTTATAATGTAAATTTGATTATTCTCTACTCGTGTTACTTTTATTTGCGAAAATGACTCAATATGTTCATCTGATTCATTTATCGCTGCAAAAATCGAAAGTTTATTATTTATATCAATTTGAATTTGACCTTCTGCGTGAGGTGCAATTGCGGTATAGGCTTTACCTGTTTTGCCTATAAGTGTTGTTATATCTTCTTTTACGTTCTGGTTAAGCTTTTTTACCGAATACATCAAATATGCGGTTATATACATAAAGATAAAACCGACTAAAAGTGCGATAGCAAGCGAAATTTTTGCCGATAAGTTAAATTGTACAAGTGCAGCCAGTCCGCTCCAACCCATACCCATGAAAAATGCAAGGATTGACTGAACAGATAAAAAACTGAAAGAAACATCTGTTTCTGTCATTGCATCAAAGTCGCTGTCAACTTCGGCATCTCCGCCAATGAAAATAAATATTATCAGTTTTATTATATATAATAGTGTTGAAAAAATGCTTATTGTTATTAGTACATTTTGCAAATTTAACCAATCAGCCATATTCTACTCCTTTTTTGATAATTGTATAATATGTTGTGTTTTTAAGTATCATTCTTTTAGATTAAATTGCAATTTCTGCATTTTTTATGTTTGTAATAAAATTAGAATATATTGAAATTTGGTTATGATTGGAGAGAAAAATGGACGAAATCAGAGTTAGAATTGCACCGTCACCAAGCGGTAATTTACATATAGGTACTGCAAGAACAGCTTTATTTAACTATTTATTTGCCAAAAAAAACGGCGGTAAATATGTTTTAAGAATTGAAGATACCGATGCTGAACGTACAAGTCAAGCATATATTGATAATATTTTTGACAGTTTAAAAGCATTAGGTCTTAACTGGGATGAAGGCCCTGATGTTGGTGGTGCTTATGGTCCGTATACTCAATCCGAAAGATTTGATATTTATCCAAAATATGTTCAGGAATTATTGGATAAAGGTTTTGCTTATGAATGCTTCTGTACTCCGGAAGAACTTGAAGCAGAAAAAGAAGAAGCAACAAAAAATAAACAGGCTTATGTTTATTCTAAAAAATGTGAAAATTTAACTGAAGAACAGAAAGCTAAATTAAGAGCAGAAGGCAGAAAACCTGCAATCCGTTTCTCTGTTGATAAAGCAAGAAAAGCATTTCATGATTCTCCTATTGTACATTTTGAAGACTTGGTTAAAGGTGATTTACATCAGGATACAAGCTTAATCGGTGATTTCGTTATTATGAAATCCAACGGTTCACCTACATATAATTTTGCGGTTGTTATTGATGATATGTTGATGAAAATTTCTCATATTATTAGAGGTGAAGACCATATTTCTAATACTTTCAAACAAATTTTAATTTATGAAGCATTAGGCGCAAAAGTTCCTAAATTTGGACACCTCGGAATGATTTTGGCTCCTGATAGAAGTAAACTTTCAAAACGTCATGGTGCTACTGCTGTTTCCGAGTTCGTAGAAAAAGGTTATTTAACCGAAGCTCTTTTAAACTTTGTAGCATTACTCGGTTGGGCTCCTTCTGACGGTGTTGAAATTAAAACCCTTGATGAAATAGCTCAAGATTTTAGAATTAATGAAGTTTCATCTTCAAATTCAATTTTTGAATATGATAAATTAAACTGGATGAACGGTCAGTATATCAAGAAAATGGATATTAAAGAGTTAACTCAAAAAGCTAAACCGTTCTTATCTCAATATGATTTAACAGAGCTTTCAGAAGAAAAACTTGAAAAAGTTATAGCTGCTACACGTGAACCTATTACTATTCTTTCTGATTTGGCTCATGATGTTGCATATTTCTTTGGAAAAGACGTTGTTTATGATGAAGAAGTAAAAGAAAAATATGTTGACACTCCTCAATCACAGGATATATTGAAATATTTTGATTCTCAATTAGATAGTTATAATTTTGATGACGAAGAAAAACTCCATGAACAATTAGCTGACTTTAGAACCTATTTCAAAGAAAAATTTGGTATAAAACCAAAAGAAACAATGTGGACAGTAAGAGCTGCATTAACAGGCAGAACAAGAGGTGCGGATATGGGTGTTATTCTTGAAGTTTTAGGCAAGGATAAAGTAAAATATCGTATAGAAAAGGCTATAAAATAAGAATAAAAATGGATGATTTTTTAAATTTACCAAAAGTATCTTTTATTGTAATCACTCACAATTTTGAAAAATTTGTGGGTGATTGCTTGTGCAGCATTAAAAATCAAACATATAAAAACTTTGAAATTATTGTTGTTGATGATGTTTCTAAAGATAAAACAAGGGATGTAACGGAAGAATTTATTGCCAATAATAAAGAGTTAAATATAAAATTTATAAAAAATGAAAATAATATAGGACAATTGGGTTCTTTTTTGGAAGGACTAAAAGTTGCAGAAGGTGAATTTGTTTGTGCAATAGATGGCGATGATATTTTATTCCCTGATTATTGTGCAATTCATATTGAAACACATTTGAAAACTTCTGTGGCTCTTACTACCTGCAGACAGGCAGAGATAGACGAAAATAATGTAATTCATACATTAAGCTCTATTGAATCTCCGACACAAAAACAAGAATACATTAATATAGATAATAAAAGTTTTGAAGAATTTAATGAATACAGAAAAGCAAAGGGAATAGATAAAGAAGGGTGTAATATTAAGGTTCTTGATAATGATAAATACAGTTTTGCGACTTGGCATTGGGGTCCTACAACTTCTTCTATGATGAGAAAATCAGTGTGCGATATGCTTTTGCTGCTGGATAAAACAAGAAAACTTAAAATTACTGCAGATAAATTTATGTTTTCATTCTGCCATTTAATAGGTTCAAGTGCAATTATTTATAAGGTTTTATATGCATATAGAAGGCACGGGTCTAATTATTCTTTGGCAAACCCGGTAATGGGAAATAAAAAATATTTAAAAGAACGTACACAAAATAATTATTTTAGAAATAATAAAAAAATAAGAACTCAAATGTTTAAGTTTATTTCTTCAAATAAAGACTATTTTAGAGAAAAATTTAATAAAGTTAATTTATTAATGATATATAAAAGAATAATATTTTCTTTTGATGCAAGATTTTTTAAAGGTTTAATAAAGTCATTATTTATATAAAAGAAGAAGGAATTATTTAATTCCTTCTTCTCTCTTATAAAACTAGAATATTTCAGGTATTGGAGTTGGTTCCGGAGGGTTTGCACCATTATATATATTAAGGTATTTATTTTTTAATTCATTTTTAATTGCTTTATGGATATCTATTTGGTCACCGGCTGGAGAAATATATACATATTTTCCGCCTTCTGACATTGCTTCAGCTTGTTTGTCAGCTAAATATTCATTGCTATGTTGGGCATAATATGGAGTTGGTGTTGGAGTTACCATTGGTTCATCTTTTGGTGTTGGGGTTGGTGTCATACCGAAGCTGATTCTGTTAATCATTTTAATTCCTTTCTGTTATTTATATACTTTCATAAAACAGGTCAACTTATGCTTTTGCCAAATTTTATAATTCTTTATTACTTTATGTAAACATCTTGTGTTTGCTTGAACAAACTTTTCAAGACAATATTAAGGATGTTAAAAAGTGAATCATAGCAATATAGAGAAGATTATTGACTCTGTATATTGTTGCGCTTTGTTGAGCCTTATGATGGTTCTGATGAATAGGCTGCATAAGGCAACACTATATAAATGTTTTATTTTGAAATAACAAATATTGATTCTTCTGCAAAAAAGTTTGCAAACAGACTATATTGAACAGATGTTCTTTTTGTTGCTTTAGTTGTATAAATACCATCAATTATTTTAATATTGTGTTTTGACGCAAATTCAAAAAAATCTTTTATTGTTAGAAGGTGAATATTCGGTGTGTTATACCATTCAAAAGGAAGAACTTTTGATTTTGGCATATTCCCTGTAAAAAAGTAATAAAATCTTACTCTCCAATATGCGAAATTAGGAAAACTTACAATACATTTTTTCCCGACTCTAAGCATTTCTTCCAATACATAATCGGGTTTATTGGTAGATTGTAATGTTTGATTTAAAATGACGTAATCATAAGAATTATCGGAAAATTGTTTTAAACCTTCATCAATATTACCTTGAATAACGGAAATTCCTTTTTCAAGACATTTTATAACTTCTTCTTGTTTTATTTCTATACCGTTTCCACGTACATTTTTTGTTTCTTTTAATAGTTTTAAAAGATATCCGTCACCGCAACCCAAGTCTAATATTTTGGAGTTTTCTTCTATAATATCCTTAATGAGAGAATAATTTAGGTGCAAGCCTTGAGATGTTTTATAATGATTGTCCATTTATTTCTCCTTTCAGGTGGTTATCAAGAAAATTTTTGATGATTTTTTCCTGAACTTTATATTCAAGTAAAAATGCATCATGTCCGCAAGGAGATTTGATTTCACAGTATGAAACATCTTTATCCAATTGCATTAGTGTATTAACTATTTCTTTTGCTTGATAAGAAGGGAATAACCAGTCTGTATCAAATGAAATTATCAGGAATTTTGCATTAGAGTTTCTAAATGCTTCTTTTAATGAGCCGTATTTTGTTGCAGGGTCAAAATAATCAACGGCTTTTGTTATATATAAATAACTGTTTGCATCAAATCTGTCTACGAATATTTTGCCCTGATGCTGAAGATAGCTTTCTACCTGAAAATCTATATCAAAGTTAAAGTCATAATTATC
Source organism: bacterium (assembly GCA_017470245.1). Taxonomy (GTDB): domain Bacteria; phylum Cyanobacteriota; class Vampirovibrionia; order Gastranaerophilales; family Gastranaerophilaceae; genus Avigastranaerophilus. The sequence goes on from JAFUEV010000004.1 coordinate 43,849, forward strand.
TTTGTCTTGTAATTTTCTGCCAAATTTATTATACATAGCTTCTTCACAAAGGTATGTTATGTGTCCTATCATTCTTGCATTAGAAAGTCCTCTGTCGGGTTTGTTAGGACTGTCATAATAGTTGCCGTTATTCCAATTTGGATCGGATATTATGGAGTTTCTTCCTACGGCATTGAAGGCTATTGCCTGAGGTGAAAGACGAGAAGTTGTTGCAATTAAAACTGCTGATTGAACCATATCAGGGTATGACATACAAAATTGCATAGCTTGCATTCCGCCCATTGAACCGCCTGCAACCGAATATAATTTGTTAACGCCAAGATAATCAAGAAGCTTTTTTTGAACTTTGATTGTATCTTCGATTGTGAAGACAGGAAACGAAAGTCCGTATTGTTTACCTGTTTTAGGGTCTATACTGGATGGACCTGTTGTCCCGCTGCATCCTCCTAAAATATTTGATGAAACAATATAATATTTATTTGTATCAAATGCTTTATTTGGACCTACAAGGTTATCCCACCATCCGGGTTTTTTGTCATTTTCATTATGATAACCTGCTGCATGAGCATCTCCCGTTAGGGCGTGGATTAATAATATAGCATTATCCTTTGTATCGTTTAGCGTTCCGTATGTTTCATAAGCAACGGTAATCGGTGCAAATTCCACACCGCTTTCAAATTTAATTTTTTCTTCAATAGTAAAAAATTTAGTTTCTACTATACCGACACTGTTTTCCGTATTCATTCAGAATCCTTTATTTGCGGGATTGTTCAATAGCATTATCAATATCTTCTATAATATCTTCAATATTTTCAAGTCCTACAGAAGCTCTCATAAAATCCTTTGTTATTCCGGCATCAAGTAATTGAGAATCAGAAAGTTGTCTGTGAGTTGTACCTGCAGGATAAGTAATAATTGAACGAACATCACCCAAATTTGTAGCATGTATAAATAATTTTAGAGCTTCAATAAATTTTGTTCCGTCACCGTTTACTCCAAAACCTAATAATGAAGAAGCACCTTTTTTCAGATATTTTTGAGCTAAAGCATAATCTTCATTATTTTGAAGTAACGGATAAATAACATAGTTAATATTCGGGTGCGCTTCAAGATGTTTTGCAAGTGTTAATGCGTTTTCACAATGTCTGTCCATTCTTACATGTAATGTTTCAAGACCTAAAAGCGTTAAATATGAATTAAACGGACTTTGACAACAGCCTAAATCTCGTAAAAGATGTGTACGTGATTTAGCTATAAATGCCGCATTACCAAATTCTTTTGTATAAATTACACCGTGATAACTTTCATCAGGAGTAGTAAACATTTTAAATTTATCGTTTTGTGTCCAATCAAATTTTCCTGAATCTACAATTGCTCCGCCCATTGCATTCCCGTGGCCCGAAAGATATTTTGTTGTTGAATGTACTACTATATCTGCTCCAAATTCAAACGGACGGCATAAATACGGGGTTGCAACCGTATTATCAATAATTAATGGTATGCCGTTTTTATGTGCAATTTCTGCCAAGCCTGAAATATCGGCTATTTTTATTTTGGGATTGCCTATGGTTTCTGCATATATACATTTTGTTTTATCTGTTATAGCTTGTTCATAATTTTCAAGGTTATCCGAATTTATAAATTTAACATTAATTCCCATTTGTTTGAATGTTTTGTTAAAGAGATTATATGTTCCGCCGTATATTTTAGAAGATGTAACTATTTCATCACCTTGTTGGGCCAGATTTAAAATTGTTATCAAAATTGCAGACATTCCTGAAGAAGTTACAAGTGCGCCAACACCTCCTTCAAGAGCAGCTATTCTCTTTTCTGTTATGTCATTTGAAGGATTAGAAATCCTTGTATATATATCACCTGCTACTTTTAAATCAAACAAATCGATAGCGTGTTCAACGCTGTTAAAGTTATATGCTGTTGTTGCATAAATAGGCATTGATATAGAATTATTTTGCTTTTTAAAATCTAAAAAGCCTTGTGTTGCCATTGTCTCAAACTTCATACTATTCTCCCTTCGGCTATTTTTTATTATAGTCTTTATCTTTTTATAGGGCAATTTACTTATGTTTGTTTACGAATTCTTTTGCAAACGCTATTTCGTCTTCTTTTGTTTCAAGTTTTCCGTTTAATTTTTCTTTTAATATTTCATCAAAAATTTCATTAAAAATTTTAGAAGGTTTTAAACCGAGTGAAATTAAATCATTTCCGTTAATAAGAACTTTTATATCTTTTAATTCTTCTATGTATTTTTTTATATAATTACTTCCCGTAATTATATAATATGCAGCAAGTACAATACCGGATTTGTCTTTAAATGCTTTATAAATTGAAAAATTATCGTTTCTGATTTTAGAGTAATAAAGCTCTCTCAAATCGGAAATTGATTTTTTTTCTTCCGAATTAAGATTTAATCGTTCAGTTGCATAATCGGATTTAAATATCATTAATAAAAAGTATAAAAACCATTTATTTTCTTTAGCAATCAAATTATATTGCATAATATCATCATAATAGTCATTGTTAAATGCAAGAATTACATTATCCGAAACGAGTTTATATGCTTGAAAATTAATTATTATTTGATAAATATTTTTTAAATCAATAGAAAAATATTGATGGAATTCGTTTTTAATACGTTCTAATGGCATAAGATTATTAACATTTATAAGATATTCATTTATTAAATTTTGAGTTTCTTCTTCTATATTAAAATTAAATCGAACCATAAATTTTAAAGCTCTGATAATCCTTGAAGGGTCATCAATAAAACTTTTATTGTGTAATATCTTTATTTGTCTGTTTTGGATATCATTAAATCCTTTATAATAATCAATAAGATTATACTTATTATCTCCGGATAAACAAATTGCCAGAGTGTTTATCGTAAAATCACGTCGTTTAACATCCTGTTCTAATTTGCATCCAAAATTATATGCTACGGGTAAATTACCTGCAATATCGTATTTTTCTTCTCTTGTTGATGCAAAATCAATTTCTGTTCCGTTTGTATAGACTACTTTTGCGGTTTTAAGGTTCTCTTGTATTTTTATTATTTTAAAATTTGATTCTTTTTCTAATAAATTACAAAAGTCTATTGCATTACCCTCAACCGTAATATCAATATCTTTTATCGAATTAATCATTATTAAATCACGAACAATACCACCAATAAGATAGATTTTTATATTATATTTTTCCGCAATCAAAATAGCGGCATTAATTGCAGATTTATAATCTTTATTTATGTATGAATTAAATTCTTTTTGCAAATTTATAGACATAAATAAATTATATCAGATTAGTTAAAATCTTTAAATACGGGGCTGAGCTGCTCTTTATATTGAGAAATATAATCAGTTGCTTTTTTTATTGCGGAATTATCTGCAACTTTATCGTTCATATTATCTCTGGCTTTTTTTCTGGCATTTAATGTTTTTGTTATAAAGATATTTAATTTTGAAATACCGACACCTAAGACAATACCTGAATATAAGTATCCTGCAACTTGAGCTATACCAATTGTACGTATTTTCTTTTTGGTTGCGGCATCAACATTTTTCATCAATTCCGAGAAATTCAGTAATTTACCTTCACCTGAAGTTAGTTCTTTTGCTTTCGGAAGTAGAATTTCATCATAAGTTTTTACGGAAGCCTGCGTAAGCCATTTGAATGCATATTTTATTCCTTTTTTTGTTCCGTCTTGAGCAATAGGATTATTAATTAATTCTTTGCCGCCAAGTCCTCTTGCAGCAAGTTTTGAAACCATTCCGCCTAAAATTAACCAGTTGGTGAAACCTAAACTGTCTTTTATTACTGATTCTCTAAGTTCGTTCCCATCTCTTGCAGACAGAAATCTGGATGCAATTGTTAATCCGTATAAAAATTTAAATTGATTTAAAGTTGGAACTTTGCTGTTAAATTGAATATTGGAAACTAAATCCTGCGGTTTCCCTATTGTTCTTAATGCAGCTATAGGGAATGCTATACCAAGTGCAGTTTTTGCTGCCTTATAAAATTGAGGTTTCTTTTTTCCGTCTGAAGTTTTTTCTTCTTTTTTATCACTGTTATCAACACCTACAAAACCGTCACTACCTGTACGCAGTTTTGTTAACAATCTGTTTACCGGTTGAACCGAAATACATAAAGCGGCACAAATTCCCATTCCTAATAAAGTTGATGCAGTTTTATTTTTTTTCAAAGAATCAATAAAAGTTGGTAATTTTTCTTTTGCCTGTGTAGCAAAAGAGTTAGACAGAGAAACTGCATTATCCAATAAATCAGGAAAACTGGCGGATAATTCTTTTGTTGCTTCTCCTGCTTTAAATTTATATGATGCTTGTGCACCTGTATCTTTTATAACTTTTGCGGAAATTAGTGATTTTAGTCCTTTAACTTCTTTTGCAAGTTGTTTTTTCTCTGCACCTGTAGCAGCCGCCATTTCTTTTGCTTTATCAGCCAACGATACCATACTGTCAACAATTTCCGATTTTGCGCCATCAGAAACAGTTCTCCAACTGTTACCGTTTAAACCTCTAAGATTGTCTACAAATCCTTCAAAAAATTCTTTTTGATTACCTTGTGCGCCGTTCCAAAGAGCTGCCATATTGTCTATAGTGTTGCTGCTTGCAAATATATTTTGAGCTTTTACCCCAAAAGTATTATTAAACTTTTTGGAAAGTAATGTTGCTGCGCCTAACCCTATTAATCCCACACAAGTATGAATAAGATTACTGGAACCTTCTCTTACAAGGGTTTCTATACCTGATTGCGGACCTCTGTTCTTCCATTCAATTGTAGTTCTTGGAATAACCATTGAACAAAGGTCAACTGCACACGCTCCGACGGCAGGACTGTTATTTAGGACTCTTAGCCCTGTCAATGCCATTGTTCCGGGACCTTTAAATGACAAATCTTCGTTATTATGTTTGACTTTTTGCGGTTCTATTTTTGTTGTTTGTATTCTATCTATCATGCTTGATTTTCTTTTTCCATGACTTTTAATGCATGACCATATTTTTTTTTGCTAGCGATACATTAAATTCTGATATAGTAACATTTATTAATTTTATCAAATAAGGTTATTTTTGTAACAATTTTACTTGTCTTTCTTTACATTTAATAAAAAAACATTAAAGTTTAAAAAAATACGGTCGATAAGAAAAGTAAGGAAAGTTAACAATACAATATAGAGGTAAAATGGAAGACAACAAAGGAATACAAAACCGCCCTTTCGGACTGAATATCGTAGCTCCTCACAAAACAATTGAGGAAGTCAAAAAGGTTGTTAAACAAGAAGTTGAAGATATAACAGTTAATCCGTTTCTTAATTTCTTAGAAACAAATGAAAAAGTATTTGACGGCACTGTTGAAAAAGAAATAAGAAAATATCAGGCAATGATATATAATATGGGACAGGCTTCAAGAGAAGGTCAACCTACAACTACTTTTAAAATGAATATGTAATTATTTAAAATTTTTGTGTGCCTGAAAATTGTAAAAAACAATATTTATGTTTTAAATTGCTAAAGCACATTATTGGATTTAAGGAATAACTCCTTTTATAAACACCCCGGGAAACCGGGGATGTTTTTTATGCTTCAATAAATAGTCTTCTACCTACAATATTGGGCTGTCCGTTATAATATCCTGCAAAATAACCGCCTTTTACAGGTTTGTTTATTCCGTAGTTTTTACCTTGAGTTACTTGAATAAAAGGATTTTCATAGGAATTCATACTTTTGTTTAAACTTGCGGTTGAGGTTTGTTTTACTCCTGTTGTATTTGAAGTATATAATACCTGTGACAACATATTCCTTAACCTGTTAATCATTTATTAATCCTCGCTAACATACACATAAATTCTTTTAATGATATTTTTTGTATTGTCACTATTATATCAGTTATTTATTCATAAAGTGAAATAATTCGTTAAAAATCCTCTGTTAATATTATGAAAAATATATTATATTTATTCAGATTAATATTATTTCTTTATATAAAGCGTTTAAAAATTTTTAAATATGGGAATTTATAAATATATATCGCAAAAGACAGATTAAAATAAAAAAATAAAAAATAATAAATAATAAGAAAAAATAAATAGAAAAAA
>JAFUEV010000005.1 GCA_017470245.1 bacterium
CGTTAAAATACCTGAAAAAGAAGCAAAAGAACTTAATTTAAAATTACTTGAATGGTTAACTAATATCAAGTAATGTAAAATAAGAATCAAAATAATTGAATAGTTAATAGTTGAGTGGTAAACTAATAATATAAAGTTTATCAAAAGGAGACTGTTAATGAATAAAGTAGTTATTTTTGCAAAAGACAATTATGAATTTGTAGTATTTATGAGTCTTTTTGTGGCATTATTATTTGTATTTTGCGTAAATATTGTTTTACCTAAAATTGGAGCAGAAGATGTTATAAGGATGCCGTCTAATGAAATGCAAATAGACTATAATCTTTTAAATTCCTTACCAATTTATTATATATAAGGAGTTAATTATGCGAAAAACATCTTTCCTTGACCTGTATTTTAACAGTGTTTCTATTGCTCATTGTTCTTTAATCGGATATATATACATTGGAATAATAATTATAATTATTTTAACTGCTTCAATGTCTTTTCTCTTTCTGCCAATTTGGCTTTGGTTTATTCTTATGCTTGTCCAAATTTTAGAAATAGCTTTAATTTGCATAATTATTACTTTTTGCATAGCTGTCATTATTGATATTACAAGATTGTTTATTCCAAAAAAAGAGAATAACGATAAAAGTTTTGAAATTCCCAATGTTATTTTTGTATTTATAAGAGTCATAAATGTAATATCAGTAGTGTTCTTTATAATATTTACTCTATTATTGTTTAATTATTTGGATTATGCCAAAAATATAACTCCTAGCGAAATTCAAGCTGATATCAGAACAAAAAATGTTAACGAAATGGCCGTAAAACCTAATAAAGACTATAACGAATATATTCAATCAGTAGGATATTAAAGGAAATTTATATGAAAAACTTTTTTGCGAATGCACTTGGTGGGTTAATTTTATTATTTTGTATAGTGATTTTATTACTTTTTATAGCTTTTGTTTTGATATTTTTTGCTGTTTTGTACGGATTGCCTGGGTCGCCTGCTTTACCGCATATTACATTACCTATATGTTCAAAACTGATGAGTTCGGAATTAGCTGAAAATGATTTGATTTTTGTACTTATGAGTATTCCTGTATTAACGGTAATATATTTCCCTATACACATTTCCATATACAGATATAAAGAAAAACTAATGGAAAAAGAGCTTAGTAACAATGATAAAAAGGAAACAAATAATGAACAAAGTATTTAAACCTTTGATTATAGTATTATTTTTGTATGTATTTTCTTATATAACGTGGGTTGTTATTACTGGATTATATATTTTTGCGGTTGTTATTTACGGATTTCCTCATTCTCCATCACCTTTTTTAGATAATTTAGAACCAATTTTATCTTCTATATTGTCAAAATTACTTCCGCTTTGTCCGTTATGGTGGGTAATAGTTGCTATTATATCTTTTATTTTAATACTCTTATGTCTCATAAACTTAATTAAATATATTCGTAAGAAGGCGAAAAAAAAATGAAAAAATATAATTATTTATTTACCGGCGCTTCAACAAGAGGGTTCTGTTATGTTGGTGTTTTAAAAGCACTGGAAGAACGTGAAATTTATCCTGATATTTGTGCAGGATCATCAATTGGTGCAATAATTTTAACCTTTTATATTCTCGGTTATACGGTAGATGAAATTGAAAAAGAAATCGACAAACTTAATATGATTAAGTTGTTTTCTGATTTTAACTTGAATTTCGTTGGTGATTTTGCATTGGTGAATGGAAATAAATATTATAATTGGTTAAAAGAAAAAATAGAAACAAAATTTTACGGGGAAAAGTATCAAAAAGTAAAAGGGAAACCGGTTTGTTTTAAAGATATTGAACAAGAACTTATAATTGCCGCTGTAAATGTTGAAACAAGTGATTATGAAATATTTTCAAATGAAACAACCCCTGATATGGAATTGGCATTGGCATTAAGAATAACATCGTCAATGCCGGGATTATTGAAATCAGTTATATATAAAGGTAAAACTTTTATAGATGGTGATATATTGAGGGCAAAACCTATATGGAAAGCTGCAGATAAATTAATTGAAGAACCGAAAAAATTATTAGAATTTAGAATAACGGGAGGAAAAAAGAATAAAGTTTCACGAAATCCTGTTAAATATGTTAATGCAATAGTAAATACTGCTGCATATAACATTGATAATGAAGCGGCAAATACTTACAAAAATTATATAAACATTGTACAAATAGATATAAACAACTTATTATTTACTGATTTTATTCTGCCAAAAGAGCGTAAAAAACAAATATATAAGACAGGTTATGAAGTAACAATTGAATATTTGAAAAATATTATTTAAAATATGTTTCTTTGATTTTAATTATGCGTTTTTCAGTATTTAGTTCAGCCATTATTCCTACGGGTATAGTATCTTTTATTTTATTATGAGTAATTTTGAAACCTGTACAGGCAGGAATATTATATTTTTTTACAATTTCTGTTTGAACTTCTTCAAGTGTTTTTGTATCTTCTATATCTTTAAATTCACCAAAAGCTATGCCTTTGACGTTTTTTGATATTTTCTCAACATTAAAAAGCTGGGTAAGCATTTTATCGATTTTATAAACAGGTTCATTTAAATCTTCAATAAATATAATTAAATCATTATCAGGAACAAAATCAGTTCCGCAAAGAGAAACCAAAGTTGCCAAATTCCCGCCCCAAAGAATACCTTGTGTTTCACCTTTTAATAAAGTTGTACCTTTTTCTGCAGAATATGCTTCCTTTTTTCCTTGTAATGTATCAAAAAATGAAGTTTTAGTATATTCTTCAATGTTTCCACCGAAGTCACCATTTGCCATAGCACTATGAAAGGTTATAAGTCCTGTTTTTTTATAAATCATATTTAAAAGAATTGTAATATCAGAGTATCCTGCAAAAATTTTTGGGTTTTTCTTTATAATTGACCAATCAATTTTATCTAAAAGGCGTAATGTTCCATAGCCGCCTCTTGCGCACAAAATTGCATCAATATCCGGATTTTCAAAAAAATCATGTAGCGTATTAACGCAATCATCATCAGAAGTGCCTGCCATATATCTGTGATAAGTTTTGCAAGTATCGGATATTTCGGTTTTATAGCCCTGCGATTCAAAATATTTTGCGGCATTTTCAATATTGTTTAATTCTTTAATTCTTCCTGATACGGCAATAATACCGATAATATCACCTTTTTTTAATTTTTTAGGTTTTATAGTTTTCATAATTAACACTTTTTTATTTGTTAAGATATAATTGATATTAGCAAATATTTTGGGAGTAAGCAATTGGAAACAAAATACATTCCTCTTTATCGTAAATACAGACCTCAAACTTTCCATGACTTAATTGGTCAGGAGAATATTGTTCATGCATTAAGTAATGCAATAAGTTTAAACAGAATATCGCATGCTTATTTATTATGCGGACCAAGAGGAACAGGTAAAACATCTTCTGCCAGAATATTAGCAAAATCTTTAAATTGTAAAGAAGGACCTACTTTAACTCCTTGCGGGAAATGTCCTGCGTGTCTTGATATTATCAATTCGATTCCCGTAGATGTTATAGAAATTGATGCTGCAAGTAACAGAAGTGTTGAAGATACTCAGGCAATACTTGAAAAAATCCAGTATGTTCCTGTAAACGGAAGATACAAAATATACATCATAGATGAAGTTCACATGCTTTCTACTACTGCGTTTAATTCGCTATTAAAAACATTGGAAGAACCGCCGGAAAATGTTATTTTTATTCTTGCAACAACAGAACCGCATAAAGTTTTGGATACTATTATTTCAAGATGTCAAAGGTTTGACTTTAGAAGAATTACGACTGATGATATCGTAAAACGACTTGAATATATATCAAAAGAAGAGAATATTAATATAGCAAAAGATGCTTTGTTTGCTATTGCAAAGAATGCTCAAGGCGGAATGAGAGATGCTCTTGCCCTTCTCGACCAAATAAGCGTATTAGGTGTAAATAAACAAATTGATGTCGCTGATGTTAATGAAATACTTGGAAAAATATCATACGATAAATTACAAGAAATAGCAGAATGTATTATAAATGCTGATTGTTCAAAGTCTATAGAGCTGATTGACAATGTTTATTCAAAAGGTAATGAACCGGTTCAAATTGTAACTAATTTGGTTCAATATTTTAGAGATGTAATGATTGTTAAAAACTGTTCTGATAAAGAATTGGTTTATTCTTTGACTCAAATAAATGAAATCAATTATGAAAAAACAAAAGATATAGCAGAAAAATTCACTGTATCCGAAATAATACAAATTATAGACAGATTGTCATACTATGCAACCCAAATAAAAGATACTACAAATAAGTATCTTTGGCTGGAGTTGTGTATTATAGATTTAACAAATTATAAAAATCTTCCGTCTGCGGAAAATATGCTAAGGAGGATTGAAGAACTTGAAAACCAACTTGCAACGGGGAATATTACAACTCAAAAAAATATCCCTGCCGTGTCTAAACCTGAAATAAAACAACAAACAACACCTCACGTTTCTGTTAGCGCTATTGTAAAAGAAGAACATTCTGAACCTGTACAAAAAGCTCAAACTGAACAAACTGTTGTTCAAAAACCAAAACCGCAAGTTGAACCAATATCTGCGCCTAAGCCGAATGTATCAGGTAATGATGTGCATTCTTTATGGGTATCTATTGTACAAAGTATAGAAAGTGTACCTAATAGAGCATTTTATTCCAATTTGGCTCGTCCTGTTGAAATTTCAAAGGATAAAATAGTTATTGCTTTTTCAAAGGAAATATTTGTAAAACAAGCAAAAGAAGGGGCTAAAAAGCAATCTTTGTTTGATGCCGTATCAAGATATTTGAATGTACCTAATCCTGTTATAGAAGTAATAACCTCAGATAATATAGATTTAAGCAAAAAACCTGATATTCCTCCACCGGTAAAAAAGCAGGAAGAGGAAGCTGACATCATAAAACAGGAAGAAGAAGAGTATCATAATTTTGTAGAATCAAAAAAAGAAGAAACGGAAAAACCTTTGGTAAAGCCTGAAAACATATCAAGTCAGGCAGAAATGGTAAAAGAACTTTTTGACGGTAAATTTATAGAATAATATTTTTTCATGATAATTGTCCGATTAATAAAATTAAAAAATAATATATAATAAAATCTATGAATAAATTATTTGAAGTTAAAAATTTAAATATGCTCTATCCTGTTACCGACGGATTGTTTGGTAATATTAGGGGCTATGTATACGCATTGAACAATGTTGATATAGATATATATGAAAATGAGATACTTGGTTTGGTAGGTGAATCAGGCAGCGGTAAATCAACATTGGGTAATTGTATATTAAAATTGATTAATCCTACAAACGGAGAAGTTATTTTTGAAGGGGAAAATATTTTAATTAAAAATAAAAAAGAGTTAAAACCTTTTAGAAAAAAAGCTCAATTAATATTCCAAAATCCATATATGAGTTTAAATCCGAGGATGAAAATATATGATATCTTAAAAGAACCTTTTATCGTCAACGGTATAAAAGACAAAACTGAAATTGACTCAAAAATAAAAAGGATAGTAAACCTGATAGGAATGCAGGATGAAATATTAAACAGGTATCCTCATGAATTTTCGGGCGGTCAAAGACAAAGAATTGCTATTGCACGAGCAATTATATTAAATCCTCAATTTGTAGTTGCTGATGAACCAGTTAGCGCATTGGATGTTAGTATTCAAGCCCAAATAGTTAATCTTTTAATAGAATTAAAAGACCACTTAAATTTAACAATGTTATTTATTTCTCACGATTTAAGTATTATAAAATACATTTCTGACAGAGTCGCAGTTATGTATTTGGGTGAAATAGTCGAAATAGCAGAAAAAGAAGAGTTTTTTAATAATCATAAACATCCTTATTCTCAAGCATTATTAGATGCAGTACCTGTAATATCCGATGATAAAAAAGCTGACAGAAATATATTATCAGGAGATATACCTTCACCTACTAAGCCACCGAAAGGATGTAAAATCCATACACGATGTCCTTATGTAATGCCAAAATGTAAGGAACAAAAACCTGAATTGAAAGAAATATCTCCTAACCATAAAGTCAGGTGCTTTTTATTTGATAAATAATAATTTGAAAAAAACAGATATTTTGATGTAAAATACAAATATGGCAAAAATACGCTGGTACATGAAACAAACTGTTACTTATCAGATAGCTCTTATGCTTGTTAAGCATTTAAGAGAATTTTTTGAAACTTTTGGTGATATTGCATATAGGTTTGTTCAAACGTTGAAGTATATTATTACGTTTCAAATAAATTTTAAGCAAGTTATAGAACAGTCATCACGCTTTGCCGTAGATTCATTACCTATTACATTATCTATTGTTTCAATGACTGCTATAATCCTTGCAATGCAGGTAGCACCGGAAATGGTAAAACAGGGTGGTAAAGATTATATCGGACTTCTTGTTGCATTGACAATGGTGAGAGAAGTCGGTGTCATAATGTCAGGTTTTGCTATTATATCAATGATTGGTTCTTCTCAGGCAAGTGAACTCGCTACTATGCGTGTAACTGAACAAATAGATGCAATGGAAGTATTAAAAGTTTCTCCGTTTAAATATTTGTTTGTGCCAAGAGTATTGGCAGGCGTACTAATGATGCCGTTTGTAGTAGTGGTTTCTTCAACACTTGGAATAATTGCAGGCGGTTTAACATCAATGGTTGCAGCAAAGGATGTTACGTGGTTATGTTATATATCTTCTGTTTGGCAAGGACTTTATATAAGAGATATTAATATTATGTTATTTAAGGCAGCTTGCTTTGGAGGTTGCATAAGTTTGATAAGTTCCAGCTGCGGATATGAAGCAAAAGGCGGAGCCAAAGGTGTTGGTATAGCAACAACAAAGGCTGTTGTTTGGTCATTTGTTGCGATAGTTATTGTAGATTGTATATTTGCGGTGGCTTTCTATTTCTAAAAAGAGGTTAATATGTCCATAAAAGTAGAAAATTTAACAAAAGAATTTGACGGAAGAAAAGTTTTAAATAATATATCTTTTTCGGTGGAACAAGGTGAAGTTCTTTCAATTGTGGGATTCAGCGGTTCAGGGAAAAGTACTATTTTAAAAATACTCTGCGGACTCTTAGAAGCAGACTCAGGTAATATTGATATAGGAAGCGGAGATGTTGCAATGGTTTTTCAATATTCTGCTTTGTTTGATTCATTAAACGTATTTGATAATATTTCTTTTGCACTGCAAGAACGAAAAGAATTTAAAAATAAGTATACAAGGGAAGAACTAAAAGAAATAGTTGCAAAAAGTCTAAATACAGTAGGACTATCAGGAATTGAAGATAAATATCCTCATGAATTGTCAGGTGGTATGCAAAAAAGAGTTAGCCTTGCAAGAGCAATAGTAACAAAACCCGAGTTTATACTTTATGATGAACCAACTGCAGGACTTGACCCTGTTGCATCGACTGTAATTGAAGACTATATTTTGCGACTAAGAGATGAAACCCATGCAACATCAATAGTTGTAACACACCAAATGTCCACAATAACGAGGTGTTCTGATAGAGTTATAATGTTATATGACGGTAATATCGTTTTTAGAGGAACGCCAAATGACTTGTTAAGACAAGATAACCCGTATACCAAACAGTTTGTATCGGCATCAATAGACGGACCTATGAAAATAGCCGCATCAGGTTTTTAAACGGATTTAAATTTAAAGATTTTTATAGTAAAATTTACTAGGAAAAGGAAAAATATGAAATTCTCATCATCATTAAAAGTAGGTATTTTAGCATTATCGGCAATAATTATCTTATTGTTCACCGTTATGTGGGTAAAAGGTAAAGCAATATCTAATGCGGAAAGAATTACCGTAAGTTTTAAAGATGTTAACGGTATGAGAGCCGGCAGCGGTGTACAAATGATGGGTGTAAGAATAGGTCAGGTTGAAGAAATTAAACCTAAAATAGAGTCTGCAGAAAGTCATGTTGATGTTAAGTTTGTAATAACAGAACCAAATATAAAAATTCCAAGAGCTTCTGAAATTTCAATTCAACAATCAGGTATTATCGGTGAACAGTTTCTTGAAATAACTCCTCCGAAAGAAAGAGTTATATATCTTGCTGAAACAGATAAATCGATGATTCTTCATTCTAATGATAAAGTGCAAATGGAGTTGGATGATAAGTTTTATGATATAGGTACAATAAAGAAAATTGAAATTGTAGAAACAAATATGCTGCCTATTATTGAAAAAGAAAATATAAAAACAAAAAATGCATATAAAATTAACTACATAATTGATTTGCCGGGGCTGGTTATCCCTGAAACATTAAAGGGAAAAATAGTAAAGGAAGATGAAACAAAGAAATTAAGACTTTCTCCCAGAGATAATGTTGATATTCAATATCCGAAAACGGATTCTCCGTATACAGTAATTGAGCCAATGAGAATGAAGGATTTTCTGGCATTACAATATAGAAGTGCCGAATCATTAATCGAAACAAATGAAAGAATTTCAACATTATTATCAGATGATGTAATCAGAGATTTACAACAAACGGCAATAAATGTTGGTACATTAACTGATAATGCTAATATAACAATGGCTAAAGCTCAGGAACTTATTGATTTATCAAAAGCAGAAATTGAAATGTTATCTCAAAATGCAAATCAACTTTCAGACAGACTTATTGCTTTAACCGATAATATAAATAAAATAGCAGGAGATGAAAAATTTGCCGAAAATATAGCAGATGCAACTAAATCATTCTCAAGACTTTCCAATAATCTTTCAAATATTATGGAAGATCCGAAAACCAAAACAACTTTGGCTAATTTGGATATTACGGCAAAAAATATTGCAGAATTGTCAAGCTATGTTAATGATATGACTAAAGATGCACAATTGAAACAATACTTGAAAGACTCGGTTGTTAAGATGAATACGGCATTGGATAAGTTGACAATTACACTTGATACTGTTAATTATGCAACAGAGGATGAAGAAAAACTTAAACAAACGATGGATGATATAAATGCTACATCTGAAAATTTAAGGAAGTTTTCGGAAAAACTCAACAAAAGATTTTTAATTTTCAGATTATTATTCTAAGGAAACCATGAAACTATTTATATCTAAACTTCATTATAAAAAAAATCCGAATATATATGAAAAAGCAATGGTTACACTGTTAAGAGTACCTGCATTTATGTATGGAATAGTGACTAAGGCAAGAAATTATTTATATGATAAAAGACGATTACCCTCTCACCGTTCAAAAGCTTTTGTGCTTTCAATCGGAAATGTTACAACAGGTGGTGTAGGTAAGACTCCGTTTACGTTAGAAGCTGCACAATACTATTTAAGTCAAAACAAAAAAGTTGCAATTATTTCAAGAGGTTATGGCGCTCAACTTGATAATAAAGAACCAAATTTGATTTCTGATGGTTCCGGTCCTTTATTCCCTGCAAAAAAATGTGGAGATGAGCCGGCGTGGCTTGCCAGCTATGCAAAGGGTGCAGTAGTTGTTACCTGTAGAAGCAGAATAAAAGCTGAAAAATTTGTAAGAGAAAAATTTAATTCTGATATTATAATACTTGATGACGGTTTTCAACACAGAAAAATTAAACGTGATTTAGATATAGTTCTTATTGATGCAAAAAATAAATTCGGAAACGGATATGTTCTTCCAGCAGGACCTTTAAGAGAAGATTTAACCTGTATGAAAAGAGCAAATAAAGTTGTGGTTGTTAATAAAGGGTATGATTCAAAAAATGCACTAAAATACTGTGATTATTTGAAAAAACGTTTTAAAAAAGACACTTATTTGTGTAAATTAGTTCCTGATTATGTTTATAATATATTAACAGGTGAACGTTTACCAAAAGAATCAAGAGTAATGGCATTTTCTGCTATAGGACAGCCTGAAAGCTTTTATGACTTTCTCAAAAAAGACTATAAATTAGTTGCAATACTGGATTTTGAAGACCACCATTCTTATGATAGAGAGGATGTATCCAAAATAATTCATTTTGCGCAGGAAGAAAATATTGATTGCATAGTAACGACGGAAAAAGATGCAATAAAAATTGTCGACGTAATAAGAGATGTTGAACTTCCGGTTAAATTTTATGCACTCAAATTAAAAGCATACGTTGATATAAAGGATGTATGTGGAATATGAAGAAAATACTTGTTGTCAGATACAGATTTATAGGCGATACAATATTATCAATACCTTTTTTAAGGAATTTAAGATATGCTAATCCTGATGCCCAAATTGATATGCTTGTTGCTCCGGGTTCCGGTGAAATTGTAGAAGATTGTCCTTATGTTGATAACTTCATATACTTTGATACAACAAGAAAATATAAATACGAAAAAGCAGCAGGAAAGAAAAAAAATTTTTGGTATTATGTAAAATTATTAAGAAAACAAAAATACGATAAAGCCTACATATTAAAACGTTCTTTTTCTAGTGCTATACTATGTTTCTTCGCAGGTATCAATCAACGAATAGGCTATGATACCGAGTTTAGAAGCTGTTTACTTACAAAAAAAATACCTTATGATAAAAATAAGCATGAGTCATTGTGTTTCTTAGATTTATTAAAATCAGACGGAATAGAAGTTAAAGATACGTATCTTGAAAGTTGGATAAATCCCGAAACAAATAAAAAAATAGATGATATTTTGTTTGAAAATAGAGCTCCCAAAGATAAGAAGATGGTTGTAGTAAGTGTTACAGCTACAAATGAAGGGAAAATATGGGATATAAACAATTTTGCACGTATTATAGAATATCTTTCTAATGAAAAAAATCTGCAGGTATTGTTCCTTGGTTCTGATGAGGACAGAGAAATTTATCATAATATAAAATATAATACTGCATTAAAAATAATACCTTTAAATCTTTGCGGATTTGTTAATTTAAAGGAAAGTTTAGCTTTATTGAAAAGGTCAGAATTTATTGTTGGAAATGATTCGGGCGGTTTACACATGGCATCATCCGTTGGTACTCCTGTTATAGGTTTATATGGACCAATGTCTGTTGATAAATGGCGTGCATTAGGTGATAACAATATTTGTCTAAAGGCAGATTTGCCTTGTATCCCTTGTGGGCTAAGCAAAAAATGTCCTAATGATAAGGCATGTATGAAAGCCATTAAAGTAGAACAAGTTAAAGCTGCAATAGATGAAATTTTGAACAAAATTACTGTTTAAAACATAGACATGAGTCCGCTATAGTATGATTTATATGCGGTTACTACAACATAAGCGACAAAAATTCCAATTAGTATCATCATTGTTGGTTCTACAAGCTTTAGAACAACTTTTATTGCAGTATCAAGCTTTTTCTCATAGTCATAAGCAACTGTTTTTAACATTTTATCAAGTTCACCTGCGTTTTCCCCTGCTGCAACTTGAGACATTGCATAATTAGAAAACAAATTTGTAGTAGCCAGAGCTGTTGAAAGGTTACATCCATTTTGAACCATTTTAAAGGCTTTATTTAATTTAGCTTTACAATAATCCAAATTAACAACCGAATTTGATAAAGATAATGATTCGCTAATTGGGATTCCTGCTTGATATGATAGGGCCAATACGTTGAAAAAGTTTGCAAAATAAAAGTTTTTTATAATATTACCGAATAATTTTACATTCGCAAAAAAACTTCTTATTTTGCTTAATAAAGGTCTGTTTAGAGCAATAAATATAACAGCACCGATTAACATAGCAAAAATAATTACAATTTTAATAATTGCTCCGATTAACAAAAATTTAACTTGTGTTGCGCATAATCCGCCTGAACCCATTGAGGCAAAAACTTTTAAAATGAAAAATTTAAACAACATTCCAACTGCAAGAGCAAGACAAAAAATCAAAATAGGATATGTTAAAGAAGAAATTAAATTGGATTTTATTTCTTCTTGTTTATTTATATTTTTAATAATTCCTCCTAAAGTTTTTTCAAGTTCACCGGATTCTTCTCCTGCGGCAATAAGCATAGTATAGGCTATGCCCAATACTTTTGAGTATTTATTTAAAGCATCTCGTATAGATTGTCCTTTTTCTGTTTTTTTAACAATTAAATTGCAAAAATTTTTAATATGGATGTTTGTTGTTGATGTGCTTATAGACTTAAATGTTTCAACAATCGGAACCCCGGAAGAATATAAATGAAAAAAAGCATTAAAAAATTCTTTTTTTTCTAGTATAGAAAATTCAGGTATTGATGAATTTAAAATTGTATAATTGTCAGAATAAGATGAAGAATCCTCTTCTTCTTTTATTTCCAATATAATATATCCTTGTTTTTCAAGTTTTACTGCAGCATCAGCAATACTATGCGCATATATATAATTTTGAAAAGTTTGATTGTTTTTGTTTTTGACACTATATAAAAATCTTCTCATATAATTATTATATATTATTGTTGCGAATAACAAAAGCAATATTATTAATTTATCTTTTTTGTGCTAGGATGTTCGTATGAGTAAGTACTTATTACCGTTAATATTAACAATGTTTGCAGGTATGTCGACCCTGTTGGGAGGGTTTATTACCTTTTTTGTTAAACGAAATAATTTAAAAGTGTTATCTGTCGGATTAGGTTTTTCGGCAGGTGTTATGGTATATGTAAGTTTAAATGATTTAATGGGGGAATCAGTACAGTTACTTAGTTCGTTTTATTCGGTAATTCCTTCTAAAGCAATTGCTTTTGCAGGATTTTTTACGGGTATTTTAGTTGCTATATTGATAGATTATTTTATTCCCGATCATATAGAATCAGATTTTTTAACGACTGCATCAAAACGCAGACATCAAAGACATCAAATAAGACGTGCAGGATTAATAACGGCTTTAGCCGTTACATTACATAATTTTCCCGAAGGTATGGCAACATTTCTTGTATCCAGTCAGGATATAATGCTTGGTATACCTGTAGCAATTGCAATTGCAATTCATAATATACCGGAAGGTATAGCTATAGCGCTTCCTATTTTTCATGCAACAGGAAGAAAAAGACTTGCAATATTATATTCGTTTTTATCGGGAATATCAGAACCTATAGGCGGCTTAATTGGCGTATTTTTACTTAGAACTGTTATGCCTGCGCAATCGATAGGTATTATGACAGCTGCAGTTGCAGGTATTATGGTATATCTTTCATTTGATACATTGCTTCCTTTAGCAAGAGAGTATGGTGAAAACCACCATGTAATTATTGGTATTGTATCAGGTATGCTTGTTATGAGCTTTGGACTTATCTTCCTATGATGTATATTATATTTTTAATACTATTTGTATTCGTTTTCTTTATTGTTTCCATTATTTTTAGAAGAGTAGTAGAAATTCTAACAAAAGGAGAATATTCTTCTAGACTATATCCTTGTATTATCGGATTAATATGTTTATTTATCTATAAAGCAACTTGGATGACCAATACATCTCCTGTATATAGTTTGACTCACAAGGACTTTATTCTATATATTCTTTTTATTTTGTTTTTAATTTTTTGTTTTGTAGCAAGTATAAAAAAGAAAGAATATATGAACAAATAAAAAGAAGAACGATTTTCATCGCTCCTCTTTCTTAATATATATAGGATTTAATCCTATACTTCTTTATATAAATTTTGTGCTACACAATTATTTAAAGTTCTTCTTAAACTCATAAGTCGAACATTCATCTGATTTTGAAGATTTTGACATCTGATTGTATCTGCTATGATGTTGAAATCCATATCAGATAGTGAATTGTGTCTTATTGTTGTTGGTACATAATCCCTAGCTACACAAGAATTTCTAATTTGTCCGGTACCAAAATTAATTGGTGATATTCTCATTACCTTTTTCCTTTATTTTCAATATATTATACAATATATTGTTTATTTGTTGAACATAATTTCTGTTTTCATAAAACAACTGAAAAAAAAGAATTGCTAAATATTTTAATTTTCACATTTAAATATAGTACAAAATTTATTTTTTATATTCAACAATAAGCCGGAACAGTTGTCTATATTGCACTTTTTAAACTTTATTTTTCTTAATAAAATTCAAAAAAAATTAATATTCTTTAATAAAATTATTTTTTTACAAAATAAAAAATAGGGCAATTTTTAGGAAAAAAAATACTTATATATATTAAGAGAGAAAAATTATGTCTATATCCGGAATTAACTTTTTTAATACGAAAATTCAACAATTGTCACAATATGCAGATGCACAAAGCGGCACCGACAATTCTCTCTTTGGTGCAAAATTATCTATCGTTAGCGAAGATATGGTTGAAGATTTGTTAAAACAACAGGGAATGAATGAAACTTCCGTTGTAAAACAATTACTTACCTTTGTTAATGCTGATGCTGATAATGAAGATTTAATTAAATTATTATCTGATGAATTTGAAGAACTTGTTGAAGCTGTTCATACTCAAATTAAGAGTGAAGATAATAATGTCGAAGATGAAGAACAGTCTGAAGAAACTGCAACTGATACAGAAAATGAAAATACAGAAAATACAGAAGAAGGAGAAACTACACAAACTCAAACAACGGAAGAAACACCTCAATTAACTGAATCACCAATACAATCAGATACTTTAAATTGGAATATGGAAGATACTGGCAATATTTTCACTGAAAATATTACTCAAGATAAATTTTTAGAAGGATTTAACGCATTAAACGATTCATTGAATGAAGATGATTATTTTTCTCAATATATGTCCTCAATAAATGATATTGGGGCAGAAAACTTTTTTGCTACGTTAGATGCAAATGGTGACGGAAGTCTTGATAATACAGAACTTGAAGCTTTGACAAATGCTGATGGCGATAATACATCAATTTCTGCAGATGAATTTAATAATATATTTAATAAATATTTAGAAGAAAGCGGATATACTGCTACACCTTCAGAAACACCGGTAACACCTTCAGAGACACCTGCAACACCTTCAGAGACACCTGCAACACCTTCAGAAACACCTGCAGTACAAACACCTGCAAGTGAAACCCCTGTTTCTACTCCGTCAGGAACATCAGGTACTTCAGGTTCATCAGGTTCATCAGGCAGCAGCTATAATCCAAGTTCTGTTAGTTCACAAGATTCTGTTACCGCAAGTGAAGAACCACAAGAAACAGTTGAAGATTTAGTTAAACAAAAACAAGAAATCATTACCCAAGCTGATACACAAATTTCAGATTTAAATAAACAAATTGATGATTTAGTAAGCAACTCTGATATTGATGCAGAATTGAAAGAAAATTATAAAACTGCAAAAGATGCTTATGATGCAAATCAAAAGTCTATTTCCGATAATGAAACAAAAATTCAAAGTTATGACAGTAATCTTCATGATATTTCAAGAAGTATAGCTTCTCTTGAAGGTGAAAAAAGCACTCTTGCAACAGATACAAATGATGAAGAAGTAAATAAGAAAAATAGTGCTCGTAAAACAGAAATTGATAAAAGTATATCAGAATTAAAAGCAAAACAAGAAAAAATAGAAGCAGATAAACAAGCATTAGAAACTCAAAATACTACATTAAAATCAGAAGGAGAAACTTTAAAAACAAACCTTGATACAGCATTTGAAGCAGTTAATGCTGCACTTCCTGATGAAATAAAAACACAAATTTCAACTTTAAAATCACAAATTCAAACAATAGAAACAGAAAAAACATCAAAAGTATCTGAAATAGATGCAAAAATTTCTACATTGAAAACACAGGAAATAAAAGAATGTAAAGAGTCAGGTGAAGCAGTCGGTAAACTTGCTTCTAATGCAATCGGTGCAAAATTTGTTGAAGATGCTTTAAAATATAACGGTATGAAAGGCGGAAGCAAATTCTCAACCGGTGATTACGGATGGTGTGCAGACTTTGTAACTTATGTTGTAAGAGAAGTTGCAATGCAAATGGGAATGTCAAAAGAAGAAGCAAGACAACTTGCAAGAGACCATCTGGGAGCAAGTCCTCAAAAACTAGTTAAGAAAAATAAGTCTAATGTAATAGAAACTAATGGTTTAAGTGCAGCAGAATTGCAACAAAAAGTACAACCGGGTATGGCATTTATATGCAAAGGCGGTGGTGCTTCAGGTCAACATACAGGTTTTGTTGCCGAAGTCTATGATGATGGTACATTCCTTTCTATTGAAGGAAACCACGGCAATAAAGTATGTCAGGTCAGAAGAAAATTAACTGATATGTACAGATATGTAGATTTCTCTTATTTATTTAAATAATAAATATTGTAATATTTTGTAAATATTTAAATGTTTTTATTTAAGTTTCTAAAAATAAAACCGATTACCATATTGGTAGTTTTTTGGAGAAACGACATGAACAACATGGAAAATTTTCAAGAAATCAATGCCGAGTTAAAAAAATTGCTCGATGATATTGATAATGTTAAATCCACGGTGGATATTTTTGGTCTATTTATTGAGAAGCAATTAAAATTATCTGCGGTATAAGTGTTTTCTTAAAAATAATATTAATTATCATTAATTTTGTTAACGGTGTTAGTTTATATAAAAAGTAAAAAGGGAATAAACTCTATAAGAACCGTTTAGCTCTATAGAGGATATTATGAATACAGAAGAATTGTCATCTAATGATAAAATCGAAAAAATAAAAAAGTTACTTGCCGGTATTAATAACGTAAGAAGTACAGTTGATTTGTATTCTTTTTGTATAAAAAATACACAAAAAGACGGAATAAAAGGTTAGTATTTATAAAAAATTACTAAACAGACATTTTTTTGCTATATTAAATAATGTTAATAGCATTAAGAGAGCAAAGATATGTTAAAAGAGTATTTTTTAGAGAAAGTAACAGAAACAGTTAAAAAACTAACAGAGAATAATCAACTCGGTCAAATGAAGAATACCGACGAGTTCTCACTGCAGGCTGAAATTCCTAAAAATGCTCAATTTGGTGATTTTGCTGTCAATGTATCTTCTTTATCGAGATATGCAAAACTTCCGCCTGTAAAAATAGCGGAAGAAATTGCTAAAAATATAGCAACAACAGATTTTGATATTAATGTAACGGCAGGTTTTATCAACTTTAAGCTGCATAATAATATGTTAAATAGTATTATTGCAGAGGTTCTTGAGAAAAAACTTGATTATGCAAAAAATAATCAAGGTAACGGAAAGAAAGTTATTCTTGAATATGTAAGTGCAAATCCAACCGGACCTTTTCATATCGGTCATGGCAGATGGGCTGCAATGGGTAGTGCACTTGCAAATGTCATGTTGTATTCGGGTTATGATGTTTATCAAGAATTTTATATTAATGATGCAGGAAGCCAAATACAAAAACTCGGAAAATCTTTATATATAAGAATTTTGAAAGAGTTAGGGGTTAATATTGATTTTCCTGAAGATGAAGAAGAAGCAAAGAATTATTATACGGGTGAATATTTAATACCTGTTGCAAAAGAATTTATCGAAAAGGAAGTAAAAAAAGCTGAAGAAATAAAAAATAATTATAAATGTGATTTTGATAAAGAAGACTTAAAATATCTTTCAAAATATGCAAGATTGAAGATGTTAAGTCTTCAAAAGGAATTATTGGAAAATTTTAACACTCATTTTGATAATTATTTTAGTGAATTGACATTGCATGAAGCAGGAAAAGTTGAAGAATGTATAAAAAAACTTGATGAACTGGGTGTTCTTTATAATAAAGACGGTGCTTTATGGTTTGCTTCTTCAAAATATGGTGATGATCAGGATAGGGTAATAAAAAAATCAGACGGTGCTTATACATATTTAACGGCAGATATCGCTTATCATTATAATAAATTGCAACGAGGTTTTGATACTTTATTAAATATTTGGGGAGCAGATCATCACGGGTATATTCCTAGAATGAAGGCTGCGATTGAAGTTCTAGGATACAATCCTGATTCTTTAGAGGTTCTTTTAGGTCAGCTGGTTAACCTTGTAATGAACGGTGAACAGGTTAGAATGGGCAAAAGAACAAAAATGATTACACTTGATGAACTAATAGATGAAGTTGGTGTTGATGCAACAAGATATTGGATGATTATGAGAAGTATTGATACAACACTGGATTTTGATGTTGAACTTGCAAAATCCAAAACTGATGAGAATCCTGTATTCTACGTTCAATATGCACATGCAAGAGCCTGCTCTATTTTAAGGCATGCAATGCAAGAAAAATTTGATGTGATAAATAAAACATTGCAAAAACCTTCTGTTGAAAACATCGACGAAATAATAAAAATTATGAAAGCTGATAACTTTGAAATTTTATGGAAAACAGATGATGAAAAATCACTAGAAACAACCAAAAAACTGATTTTAAAACTTGAAGAGTTTAAATTTATAGTACAAAATGCTGCTAAAAACAGAACACCATATCTTTTGACAAAGTATTTACAAGAATTATCTGCAAACTTTCATCAATTCTATACATTTTCAAAAGTTCTTGTAGATGATGAAAAATTAATGTTTGCAAGGCTTTCACTGGTAAAAGCAGTAACTATAATATTAGAAGCAGCATTAAAACTAATTGCTGTAAGTGCTCCTGAAAGAATGTAAAACAAAAGGACAGTCAAATATATGCAAGAAATAATACGATTAAAACAAATTGATTTATATCCGAACTTTTCCAAAAAACTGAATATAAATTCATTGTTTCAATGTTTTTTCTATGTATAGGAATGTTCATTTTAATAAAAATAGCCATTTACTTTATCTATAATTCCCAAATGTCTGTTGGAATAACGTTTATTATTACATTTATTTATGTAGTATTTATTGGCATTTGTTATATATTTGGACCAAATTACGAGTAGTGTCAAAACTATTTTTCAGATTGTAAAGTGTCTGAATTTGGTATTGAAATAGAACAAATGCCAAATTAATATGGATATAATTGTATATAATTATGGAACTGATTTTAAAATAAATATTATAGAAATTGAACGTTTCTATGAACCTACAATTCAATTGATATTTATTATTTGTTGTCCAAATAAATATCAATTGAGAAATTTTTATAGAAATAAATTCAAAATTCCAAATTTTAAAATAAGTGCAAATGAGGGTTTGAGCAATAACATAGTTTATGAGTCTAATACTCAGGTAGATGATAATCAATATGTTTCCTATCTGGATGATTATGTTAAAAAAACTCATTGTATGTATTATGATTTAGTTAAAGGCGCACTAATATTTGTATTTTTTACCGCTATTATAGTAGTTTACATTTATTGTTCAGTATATGTACTGTAAAAATTTGATTACAAGCAGGTGGTATATAAATAAAACCATAATTGTGCGCAGACAAGTAAGTTTCACAATAGGTTTGGCTAAAATTTATCGTTAAGTTAGTTTCATAAAAATTGTAAAAAAAATAATATAAACAGAAGTATAATACATTTTATTCTTTTGTTTGTAGTATAATGAGTCTGTTATAGTGCTAGTACACTTTTAGATTAGCGGAGGAACTCTTTTATGACAGTAAAAGATTGGTTCGAACAAAGAAAAGAAATGCAAATTGCCCGTAGGGATAAAGATACACAAATAGATGACAGTATCGGTAAACTTTGGACAAAATGTTACAGTTGTAATGCTCAACTTTTAAGAAAAGAAGTTGAAGAAAATCTTGAAGTATGCCCAAAATGCGGATACCATTTTAGAATAAATGCAAGAACAAGAATACAACAGTTGTTTGATGAAGGAACATTTGAAGAAATGTTTGGTAATATTACAACTGCAGATCCGTTGGAATTTACAGATACCGAATCTTATAAAAAAAGAATTGCAACAGCAAAGGCTAAAACAAATATGAATGAAGCAGTTATATCCGGAATCGGAAAGATAGACGGTCAGTTAGTTGCTGCTTCTGTTATGGATTTTGAGTTTATGGGCGGCTCAATGGGTAGTGTTGTCGGTGAAAAAGTTACACTGGCTATGGAAGAAGCGCTAAAAAGAAAAATTCCGATGATAGCAATTACTGCATCAGGCGGAGCTAGAATGCAGGAAAGTATTTTAAGCCTTATGCAAATGGCTAAAACCAGTTGTGCAGTTGCAAAACTGAACGAAGCAGGTATATTATATATTACTGTTCTTACAGAGCCTACTTTCGGTGGTGTTACTGCAAGTTTTGCAACGTTAGGTGATATAATTATCGCAGAACAAGATGCAAGAATAGGCTTTGCGGGTAGACGTGTTATTGAACAAACGATAAGACAAAGTCTTCCTGCTGATTTCCAAACTGCAAATTATTTGATGAAATATGGTCAGATTGATATGATTTCATCAAGAGCAGAATTAAAATCAAATCTTTCAAAGTTAATAAGATTACATAATAATAAACACTAGTTGGTAACGGAGATAAAAAATGGCAATTCTCGAATTTGAAAAACCGTTATATGAAATTCAAGAAAAAATAGAAGAACTAAAAAAGATAAGTGAGTCATCAGGTATGGATGTATCAAAAGAAATAGATAATTTTGAAAAACAAGCATTAGAATATAAAAAAGAAGTCTATGCTAATTTGACGCCGGCTCAAAGACTTCAAATTGCACGTCATTCGGATAGACCGAATTTCTTGGATTATGTAAAATTAATGACTACTGACTTTATGGAGCTTCATGGTGACAGAGAAGGTACTGATGATAGAGCTATAATTGGCGGTATCGCAAAACTCGGAGATAGAAGTGTTGTAATAATAGGCACACAAAAAGGTAAAACAACAAAAGAAAATTTAATTTATAACTTTGGTATGCCTCAACCGCAAGGTTACAGAAAGGCATTAAGACTTTTTTATCACGCAAATAAATTTAATATGCCAATTGTTACTTTAATAGATACTCCTGGGGCATATCCCGGAATGAAAGCTGAAGAAACTGCTCAAGGTACTGCAATAGCTGTTAATTTAAAAGAAATGGCTAAATTGAATGTACCAATAATAGCAGTTATAACAGGTGAAGGATGTTCCGGCGGTGCTTTGGGGCTTGCTGTTGCAGATAGGGTATTTATGTTGGAACACGCATATTATACAGTTATATCACCTGAGGGATGCGCTTCAATATTATGGCGTGATGCTTCAAAGGCATCGGAAGCTGCAGAAGCTCTAAAAATAACAAGTGAAGATTTGTTGAAATTGGAAGTTATTGACGGAATTGTAAAAGAACCTTTAGGCGGTGCTCATTGTGATTATGATAAAATAAGTAATGACCTTAAAGATACTATTATAAAAGCAATTGATGAACTGGAAAAAATTGAACCTTCTAAATTGAGGGAAGAAAGATATAATAAATTCAGAAGAATGGGTGTATTTTGTCAGTAACAGATAAAACGTATTGGGAAGTTTGTATAGATATAAATCCTGTTTGTGCGGATGTACTTTGTGATATTATTCAATCAAATTTTGATTGTGAGGGTATTATCACAGCTGAAGAAAAGTATAAAAATCTTGAATTGGTTGAAACAAGTGAAAATACGTTAAAAGCGTATCTTGTTGCAGATAATATTGATTATGATGAACTTGCTGCTTTCTTTAAAACACAAAGGCAGGATTTGATTGACAAAAAGATATTTAATTCGGATATAGGTACCTGGAATATTTCTGTTAATAAGCAAGAAATTGTAGACTGGTCAAAAAAATGGAAAGAACATTGGAAACCTTCTAAAATTTCTCAACGAATTGTAATATGTCCAAGTTGGGAAAAATATACTCCCCAAAAAGATGAAATTGTTGTT
Organism: bacterium; assembly: GCA_017470245.1. GTDB lineage: Bacteria > Cyanobacteriota > Vampirovibrionia > Gastranaerophilales > Gastranaerophilaceae > Avigastranaerophilus. The sequence continues at coordinate 21,805 of JAFUEV010000005.1, forward strand.
AATATTGATCCCGGAAATGCTTTTGGGACAGGTACTCACGCAACAACTCAATTGTGTGTACAAGCATGTGAAAAATATATGCAAACAGGTGCTATAGTTGCAGATATTGGTTGCGGTTCCGGTATTTTAGGTATTTGTGCAAAAAAGCTGGGGGCATTTAAGGTTGATTCTGTTGACACAGATGAAACGGCAACAGAAACTGCTCAAATCAATGCAAAAGTGAATAATGAAAACGAAATATCTTTTTCAACCGCCTCATCTGAAGTTTTAAAATCTGATTGCTATGATTTTGTGTTTGCAAATATTTTGCATAACGTTTTGGCTGAAATCATGCCTGATTTAAAACGAATAATGAAAAAAGGTGCAAACATTGTTCTAAGCGGAATATTAGACGGAAAAGAACCTGTTGTTTTGCAATCAATAAAAGATAATAATTTAAAAATATCGGAAGAATTAAGACAAAAAGAATGGATTGCCTATGTAGTCCAAAAGGAGAATTAATAATGACTAAAACTGCAATAATAATTCCTGCAAGATATAACTCAAAAAGATTACAAGGCAAACCGCTTTTAAAGGTGTGTGATAAACCTATAATTCAATGGGTTTGGGAACGAGCTGTTCAGGTAAAAAGTGCTGATGAGGTTATTATTGCTACAGATAATCAGGAAATTTTGGATTGTGCAAAGGCTTTTGGTGCAAATGTAGAAATGACTTCAGAAAATCATAAATGCGGTAGTGACAGAATTGTAGAAGTTGCAAAACGTCATCCTGATTTTGAATATATTATTAATCTTCAAGGTGATGAGCCTATGATAAATACTGATTGTGTAGAAGAAGTAATACGCTTAATAAAAGAAGATAAAACCGTTGATATATCAACACTTTTGGCTCCGATAAAAGAAGATGAGGATGTTGATGACCCCAATATGGTAAAATGTGTAACTGATGTTAGCGGTTTTGCTTTATATTTTTCACGTTCTAAAATTCCTTATGAAAGAAATTTGGGAATTGCAAAATTCTATAAACACATTGGTATTTATGGATATAGACGTGATTCTTTGTTCAAAATGACAGAACTTGAACAACCCGAAATGGAAAGAGCTGAAAGTCTTGAACAACTAAGAGCTTTATATAACGGAATGCGAATAAAAACATCTATCGTCGAATACAAAGCAATAGGTATAGATACTTTAGAAGATTTTAATGCATTCAAAAAACTTGTAGAAAGTAAATAAATTACATATATTGTTCTTCTTGCATAGCTACAGCACAAATAGATGTTGACTGAATGCAAACCTTTTTGACAGGACCCAGTGTATTTTTTTCAATTAATCTTGGTGTCGGAGAATTTAATTTGAGGATTTGTGTTAATTCATCATATAAAGCCATTGGATCTTCAACATAGAGAACTATTGGAGCAGTAGTTCCTTTTAAAAAAACAAGAACTGATAATCTCTTTTTTATATTACCTTGAGAAAATGGCTGTGGCATTTTATTCCCCTTTTCTTACCTATATATAAATATTATTAAATTAACGGAAAATGGTCAACTATATTATATCAAATGTATTTGTGAATACTTTGCATTACTATAATAACTAAAATTATTTTTAATAACCTTTTTATTATTTATTAATATTTTATGGCGAAAAATATATTTTAAAGTTACGATAAAAATTATAAAAAGGAGAAAAAATTTATGATAAAAGTAGGTGTTGTTGGTGCTCTCGGTAAAATGGGAAAAGAAGTAGTTAATGCTATATTAAATGATAAAGATACAGAGCTTGTTATGGCTGTTGATATTGCAGGTGTCGGTACTGATGCCGGTATTGCTGCTTCATCAAAAGAATGTGGTGTGTTGGTAGAAAACGATATAGAAAAAGCAATAAAAACAAAAACCCCTGATATTATTATTGATTTTACTCAACCAAACGGTATTTATGACCATGTTTGTACATATTTAAACAATAAAGTTAAATCCGTAATAGGTACAACAGGATTAAAATCAGAGCAATTAAAACAAATTGAAATTCTATCTAAGGAAAAAAATACAGGTTGTTTTATTGCGCCAAACTTTTCAACAGGTGCAGTATTATTGATGATGTTTGCAAAGCAGGCTTCAAAATATTTTAAAAATGCAGAAATAATTGAATTGCATCATAATCAAAAGAAAGATGCTCCATCTGGAACAGCAATAAAAACAGCACAATTAATGGCTGAGGAAAATCCTGATTTTACAATAGGCAATTGTCCTGAAACAGAGTTGATTCAAGGTTCACGAGGTGGTGTATCAGAAGCTAATGTTCATATTCATTCAGTAAGAATGCCCGGATATATTGCTTCACAAGAAGTTATTTTTGGTGCTCAAGGACAAATCTTTAAAATGGCTCATCATTCTATGAATCGTACATGTTATATGGACGGAATTCTTATGGCAGTAAAGTATTTGAATGATAATAATTCATTTGTATATGGTCTTGATAACATTATGTAATTGATAAATATATAATCGATAGGTATAATTTTATTATGAAGGATAATAATATTAATAATAAAAATGCAAATTCGGAACACAAGGGTAAAAAGAAAATAAAATATTCTTTATTGACCTTTGTATTAATAATCTGCATTATTGAATTATCAGTCAGTGCGTTTAACAATATAAATAAGAATATAAATTTTGTTTCCAAAATTAAAGGGTTGGAAAATAAAAGAAATGAAGAGTTGGATAAAAATAAACAACTAAAATCCGACTTGGAAAATTTTAATTCAGAAGCGACGCTTGAAGCTATAGCAAGAAATAATTTAAAAATGGCAGGTAAGAACGAAGTGTTGATAATTATGAATGAACCAAAACAAGAACCTGAAGAAGAACCAGAAAAAAATAAGAATAAAAATAAAAATGAATAATAATACAAAACGCCGCCCTACTGGGCGGCGTTATACTCTCTTTTAAACTATTTAGCTGCAACCAGCCTTAAGTTTACTCCTATGTTCGTATTTACCTGTCTGACGCTTGCAATTGCCATTGAACGACGTTTTTTTGCTCCTCTTAAAAAGAACTCTACGCCTTCTGATATATTACTAGTCGGTACTATAATTCTGTTATTCATTTAATTGCCTTCTTTATCTCTGACAATTTTATAATCGGCATTTTTTTTTGAAACTTTAATATAAATATCTATTCTTAACAAACTGTAATGTTTTTTATTATCTTTTATGTTAGATAATTAATGATAAAGGGTAAAAAGACAATGAAAGAAATATTATTAGAAACAAAAGATAAAGTTAAAATTGCTGTTAATTATTATGAAAATGGTTTTGATAATGTTGTTATAATCTCTCCCGGATGGTTTATGACAAAAGACAGTAAAAGTTTTAAAAATATTGCCGAGATTTTTGTAAAATATTCTGATGTGTTGGTTCTTGATTATAGAGGACATGGAAAAAGCAGCGGGTTTTATACTTTTACAAGCAGAGAAGTTTTGGATATATTAACGGTTATTCAATATGCTCACAAAAAGTATAAAAAAATATATTTAGCAGGTTTCTCTTTAGGGGCAGCATTAAGTCTTATTGCTGCATCAAAACGTAAATATATAGATAAAATTATAGTTGTTAGTGCTCCTTCGGATTTTAAAACAATAGAAAATCATTTTTGGCAAAAGGAAGCATGGCTTCCTACTTTCCAAAAATTTGAACCCAAAAGGTGGTTGTCTGTAAGACCGGGTTTAATAAATCTAAAGAAGATAAAGCCGATTGATATAGTGGATAAAATAGAATGTCCGATATTGTTTCTTGCAGGAGCAAAAGACCCTACGGTTTGTTATTGGCATACAGAAAGTCTATTTAATAAGGCAACGTGTAAAAAACGCTATGAGTTATTTTTAGATTGTTGCCATGCTGAAGATTTATATACACAAGCTCCTGAAAAATTCGTAAACTTATGTACAGAGTGGCTTTATAACAATAATTAATTTTTCATTAATATTTTAAAGAAAATAAAAATTACGTTGTATAAATATAGTAAATGAAGGTAGATTAAAAGGAGGAATTTTATATGGCTATAAGACCATTAGGTGACAAAATTGTTATTAAAGTTATTGAAGATGCTGAACAAACATCAGGCGGAATTTTTATACCTGACAGTGCAAAAGAAAAATCACAAAAAGGTAAAGTAATAGCTGTCGGCGAAGGTAAAATGAATGAAAAATCCGAAAGAGAACCAATGGATGTTAAAGTAGGTGAAGTTGTTTTATTTGCAAAATATGCAGGTACTGATGTTAAAATCGGTGATGAAACATTAAAAATTATGTCTGTATCAGATGTTTTAGGCGTAATTGAATAATAGATTTTAGGGAGAACTAATAAAATGGCTAAAAAAATAATATTTGATGAAGATGCTCGCAAAGGCTTACTAAAAGGTATTGATGCAGTTGCTGATGCAGTTAAAGTTACATTAGGACCAAAAGGTCGTAATGTTATATTAGAAAAGAAATTTGGTGCACCTCAAATTGTTAATGACGGTGTAACAATTGCAAAAGAAATTGAACTTGAAGATCCTCTTGAAAATTCAGGAGCACAATTATTAAAAGAAGTATCATCAAAAACAAATGATGTTGCAGGTGATGGTACAACAACCGCTTCTGTATTGGCTCAAGCAATTGTAAGAGAAGGTGTTAGAAACCTTACAGCAGGTGCTAATCCAATGTGCATGAAACGTGGTATGGATAAAGCTGTTAATATTGCACTTGATACAATAAAGAAAATGGCACAATCTGTTGATTCTAAAGAAAAACTTGCTCAAGTTGCATCTATTTCTGCAGGTAATAATGAAGAAGTTGGTAAACTTGTTGCAGAAGCAATGGAAAAAGTTGGTCATGATGGTGTTATTACTGTTGAAGAATCTAAATCAACCGGTACAAACTTAAAAGTTGTTGAAGGTATGCAATTTGATAAAGGTTATATTTCACCATACTTTGTTACCGATGCAGAAAGAATGGAAGCAGTTTTAGAAGATGCTTATGTATTATGTGTTAATAAAAAAATCAACTTGATTGCAGATTTGGTTCCTGTTTTGGAACAAGTTGCAAGAGATGGACGTTCTCTATTAATCATTGCAGAAGATGTTGAAGGTGAAGCATTGGCAACATTAGTTGTAAATACAATGAGAAAAGTATTAAGAGCAGTTGCTGTAAAAGCTCCTGGCTTTGGTGACAGAAGAAAAGCAATGTTAGAAGATATTGCTATCTTAACTGGCGGTCAATTATTTACCGAAGAACTTGGTATTAAATTGGAAAATGTTACGGTTCAAATGTTAGGTCAAGCAAAACGTGTTACTGTAACAAAAGATGATACAACAATTGTTGTAGGTGATGAAACAAAACGTCAAATTGAAGACAGAGTAAAATTAATTAAACGTCAAATTGAATCATCAGACAGTGAATATGATAAAGAAAAACTTCAGGAAAGATTAGCAAAACTTTCAGGTGGAGTAGCAGTAATTGAAGTTGGTGCTGCATCAGAAGTTGAATTAAAAGAAAGAAAATTGAGAATTGAAGATGCTTTAAATGCAACAAGAGCCGCAAAAGAAGAAGGTATAGTTCCCGGTGGCGGTGTTGCATTGATTAGAGTAATGCAAGACTTGGAAAAATCAATAAATACTGTAACTTATACAACTGATGATGAAAAAGTAGGCTTTAGAATTTTACTTGATTCATTATATATTCCTTTGAAACAAATTGCTGACAATGCAGGTGTTAAAGGTGAAGTTGTTGTTGAAACAGTTAAAAAACTTCCTACAACTGAAGGTTATGATGCTATGACTAATAAATATGTTGATATGATTAAGTCCGGTATCGTTGACCCTGCAAAAGTTACAAGAAGTGCACTCCAAAATGCCGTATCAGTTGCCGGTATGATATTAACTACAGAAGCAGCTGTAGTAGATGTTCCTGAAAAGAAAGCTGCACCTGCTATGCCTGATATGAGCGGTATGGGTGGTATGGGCGGTATGATGTAGTATTGCTCAAAAACAATAAATGCTTTGGAAAGAGAGATTGCATAAAAGTAATCTCTCTTTTTAATTGTTAAATCATAAAAAAGTTTAAATAAAAGAATAAATCATTATAATTACTTTTCTCATTCGGCTTCTCAAAAAAATATTTACTGTTTGGTTCTTTTTCTGAATTTTTAGTCATTTCTTCGATGATAAATTCTTCTTGTGATATTTCTTCTGCTTTTGATAAGTCTTCAATGGAACAGGCAAAACCTGTTTCGCAACCGATAACAGTATTTGTAGCATTGAGAAATATGATTAATAAACTAAAAAAAATATTAGTCATTTTACATTCCTTCTTTATATTGAATAGCCATATATCTATATTTTGAAGGATAATGTAAAATTTTTCATTCTACGATATAATTATATATTTGACTGGCAATTAGTTTAATGTACAATAACCATGTTGCCGATATAATAAATTTTCTACATAATGGCAAAAAATATTTTTTGGAGCTTTTTACCAAGTATGAATTCCCTATTAGAAGATGAATTAAATAAAAAGGATAAAATTTTAAAACCTGATTTTTCAACCAAGTCAGGCAGAGAGTTTCTTGCTATATATTTGTATTCAAAATTCAAACAAATTTTAGCTTATGATAAGACAAGTGAAACTCCGATATTTCAATATGTAAGCCCTGATTTTATGCCTAAATTTACGAAAAGATTAATTCATAATCCTGAAAAACATTTTTTAATAGGAATAAGCGGTGAATCAGCAAGCGGTAAAACAACAATTTGTAATACAATTAAACTTGCAACAGAACGTTTAAATATGCCTATAGAAATTTTGAGTGCCGATAATTATTTCCGTGATATATCGGCACTTATTTCTAAACATGGTTCTTTTGATAAACTTTTAGCATCCGGTTATGATGTCGATTCCCCTGATAATTTTGATATGGAACAACTTTATAATGATTTATATGAACTTTCGCAAGGTAATGATGTAAAAATACCTCAATATCTGGTAAACGGTACAGGAATTGTTATTCCAAATGCTATACCTAAAAAGGCTCATAAAATAATTGTTGTTGAAGGAATGGCAACAATGTACGGTAAAGTTGCAGATTTATTTGATATTAAATTATATATTGATATCAAGCAGGAAATACAAGAAAAATGGTTTTTATACAGAGCTCAAACTTCAAGAAACCAAAATGAAGAAAACGCAAGAAAACAACTTGCTTATGTCCGTGAAGCATCAAAAAAATATATTCTTCCTAAGAAGGATAATTCCGATATTATTCTAAATGGTGCAGCTTCATTGGATTATTTTGCTCAAATCATTGATTATATTTATACAATTACAAATAATTTTTCACAAACAGAATAGTTTTGAATTATCTGCTTGTAAAAAATATATTTTCTTTAAATTTTTATAAGGCAAAAACCCCTATTCTCATAAGGGCTTTATATATTATATGAAAAGAAGAATTAATTAACTGCGGTTGGGTGTTTTTTTAATGGGGTTTTTGCAGCTATTTTTGTTAGTATAATGTTGGAAAGAGCACCAAATAAAGATATTGCAGCGAACCCTGCAGCTGTTGCAAGAGCATATTCTTTTTTCCCGCCGCAACTTTTAACGCTTTGTATCATTTCATCTCTTTTGGCAAACCAAGATAAACCTGTTGCTACAGTATAAACACTTGAACCTACCATAGCTCCTTTTATTGCAGGAGATAGTTTCCTCGGTTTATTTGAATGAATTGCATTTATTGCATTAATAGTCATCTCTATATCCTTTGCGTGTTATACCGTTTTTAAAATACAAAAAGAATTATTTTGTTATTATAGGATGTCTATCTTTACAAAAGTTTATAATTAAATACCATAAAGGGATTGAATATGATTGCTCATCATTTCAATTGAATCAGTTTCTATGTTAAACCAGTATATATCTTTATTTGCTTTAAACCAGCTTATTTGACGTTTGGCATATCGTCTTGTATTTTGTTTTAAGAGTTCTGACATAGAGTAAAAATCTGTTTCGCCTTTTAAATACGGATAAATTTCTTGATAACCTATTGTAGAAAGTAATATTTTATTATTCCCATATTTTTGGAATAGACTTTTTGCTTCATCTATGAGTCCTTGTTCAAACATTAAGTCTGTTCTTTTATTTATGCGTTCATATAAAAATTTTCTGTCTGAAGAATTTAAACCGAACCAAAGTGTAGTATATTCGGAATCTTTTTTCTTTTGTGCTTGGCTCATTGGTATACTTAGAGTAATACATACTTCAAGTGCTCTAATTATTTTTACTCTGTTATTAAAATGAATTTTTTGTGCTAATTCATTGTCTAAAGTAAGTAGTTTGTTATATAGTTCTTCATTTGATAATTTATCTAGTTCTTCTCTTAATTCATTATTAGGTGCTACTCTCGGCAAGTCAAAATCCTGAAGGAGAACTCTGAAATATAAACCGGTTCCTCCTGCAAGGATTGGAACCTTTCCTCTGTTTATAATTTCTTTAATCTTTATATTTGCTTCATCACAAAAATCTGCAACCGTATATTCTTTGGTTACATCTGTTATATCTATTAGATGATGAGGTATTCCTTGTCTTTCTTCAATAGTTGGTTTAGCACTCCCGATATCAAGCTCTTTATATATTTGTCTTGAATCAACGGAGATTATCTCACCGTTTAATTTCTTTGCTGTTTCAATTGCAAGACCTGTTTTACCCGATGAGCTCGGTCCTGTTATCGCTATTATTTTTTGTTTTTTCATAGTATATACAGAATACCAAAATCAAATAATATGTAAAATATATTGTTATTAATACAGTAACAATAAACATTGATATTGCATTTACTCCGATTAACATAGAAATGAAGTTAATGAATATATATATAGCCTGAAGTAATAACATACTTACAATACATATCAATATATTTTTGAAAAAGAATATAATTGCTTTAAATATTGCTTTAATAAAGTTTGTATTTTCAAAATAAATTGCAGCAGAGCTTAATACCATAAAGAAGTTTAGAACAACAGATACAGGATATAATGTTGCTACCCATTTCATAAATGTTAATTGAGTATAAACGGGTATACTGTTTAAAATGTTTAGCTTCTCGGCATTTGAAGTAGCTTCATTATACTTTTGAATATCATATATAATTTCAGGTTTGCCGTATAAAACAAGGCATAATTTTGTTACTGCGAATATAACGACTGAGTATATTAGAAATAATATTATAAAACTTCCAAATAGTTTTAAAAAGTTAGCGCCGACGCCTTCAAAGAATTTTTTAAAATTGCTAATGGATTTTTCTGCAATTTCTTGAGGCGAATCATCTTTGTTATAACTGATAATTCCTTGTTTTATTATATGAAACCAACCGGCACAATATGCTATAAACATAAAAATAAATGCAGTTAATAGTGATATTCTTGCAGGCATGAATATTGTTCTGCCGTTTAAAAATATCAAAATTGACAATATAGTCAAAAAGAACAACAGTAATGGTTGTAAAAACAACGAATTATTTTTTAATATATTTACAGATTTTTTAAATATTCTTATCATTCTTGAATTATAGCACAATCTAATAAAAGATGTAACAATATTTGATTTGTGAAATAAGTTTAATATTTTAGTAATGAAAAGTAATAATTATTAAAAAGAAAATGTGTTTCTGTTAAAATGTCATGAGTAAACAGTTATACGGATTGGGGTAATGAAAGAAAGAATTGTACTTTTATCGATAATAGTATCACTGATAATACTCTTATATTTCTTTCAAAATCACATGAATACACCATGTGCATTTATGACAATACTTATTTTTATGGCACTTTATACGGCGTATATGCAGATTGCTTTTAAGCACAGAGTCAGAAAACAAAGAAAAAATCCGATTGAAAAGAATTATGAATATAAGCCATATATAAGTATAATGATACCTGCTCATAATGAAGCGGATGTTATAGCCGAAACAATAGAAAATATTGCAGCAATAGATTATCCTAAGTATGAATTTATTGTTATAGATGATAGAAGTACCGATAATACTTATGAAGTATTGAAAAAATTAAGCACAAAATATCCCAATATGAAATATTTTTCAAGAACAAAAGATGCATTTCCCGGTAAATCCGCAGTATTAAATGATGCATTGAAAATAGCAAAAGGTGAAGCTATCCTTGTTTTTGATGCGGATGCCAGAGTGAAACCTAATTTTATAAAAGAACTTGTTCCCGCTCTTGAACCTGTACAAGTTGGTGCAGTTCAGGCTCGTAAGGTAATTATAAACAGAGAACAAAATTTTTTGACACGCTGCCAAGATAATGAAATGGCTGTAGATACTCACTTTCAGGTTGGTCGTGATGCTGTAAAAGGTGCAGTTGAACTTAGAGGAAACGGAGAACTTATAAAAAGACAAGCTCTTGATGATGTTAACGGTTGGAATATATATACCATAACTGATGACCTTGATTTATCGACAAGACTACAAATAAAAGGATGGGACGTTCGTTTCTGTCCTGAAGTTTGTGTCTATGAAGAGGGTGTTCCATCTTATATCCCTCTATTAAAACAGAGAAGAAGATGGATTGAAGGAAGTATCCGCCGTTATCTTGAACATTTTTCCGAAGTTCTTACTTCAGGGGATATGTCTTTGCGTGTTAGTTTGGATATGACGGCATATATAACGGAATTTATTTTGCCTGTTTGGATGGTTTCTGAGGTTGCCATTCAGTCATACAGATTTATAAAAGATGACCAAAATTGGATTTTATCATCAATGGCACTATCAACATTGATGTGTTGTTTCTTTATTGTTGCATTATTCTATAGTCTTAGAAAATATGTAAAATTGAAACCTTTTGAAAATTTAATTCAGTCAGTAGAAACATCTCTATATATAGTTGTTTTATGGTTTCCTCTTGCTATATTTATTATTTTCAAAATAATATTTATGAAAAATAATATGGACTGGGGAAAGACTAAGCACGGAACAACTACAATAAAAGAAAATAATATAAATAACAAAAATTTACAGGATAAAAAAGCCGAAGAATTAATAAAACTATAAGAAGGGAGAAAATATAAAGTGGATTTTACAACATTAACGGTTGAACTGTTAAAAGGTTTGAATCATATAACGGGAAGTTACGGGCTTGCAATTATAGCTCTAACAATTATAGTAAGACTTTGTTTATGGCCATTAGGTATTTCTCAACAGCGTTCAATGCGTGCGATGCAAGTATTGCAGCCTAAAATGAAACAGATACAGGACAGATACAAAAATGACCCTCAAATGATGCAGCAGAAAATGATGGAATTTTATAAAGAGCATAAATTTAATCCAATGTCCGGATGTTTGCCTCTTTTAATTCAAATGCCAATATTTATTCTTTTGTATGCTGCTTTAATCAGTCCTCAATTTATTCAAGAAGCAGGTAATTCTCACTTCTTGTTTATTGACAGACTTGATAAAACCCTAAGTGCAGGTGCTTCTTATGATAATGCATTTAGTGTATCAAAAGGTGACAGATTTGTTGTTTATAAAAATGCTAAAATCTTTATTGGTGAAGAACCGATAGAAAAAAACAATATCATAAAGAAAAATGCTGTTGAAGTTCAAGGTGATATAAAAGCAGGTGAATCACTTGATTTAAAGATTAGCCTTGATGCTATCAACCTTAAATTTGATGAACTTTCAAATATAACTTCTGCTCAAATTGATATTCAAAATATGAAAACAAGAGAAGTTGAGACTGTTAATTTTGAACGTCGAGATAACATACTTGCTGCATCTGTTCCTACAAATGCACCGCAAGAAACATTTAACTGGGATGTTCTTGTATTAATTTTATTATTTGCAGGTACTATGATTATTACTCAAAGAGTAATGATGGCTACAAATAAAAATACAAATCAAGATCCTATGCAGGCACAAATGCAAAAAATGATGGGAACAATGATGCCTGTTATGATTATATTTATGTTTGTTATAGCTCCAATTCCTGCAGGGGTATTATTATATTTGGTTGTAAGTAATATCTTCCAGGTTGTTCAAACCGTAGTTATAAATAAACAAATTGAAGCTGAAGAAAATTTAAAACACGGTGTATCCGCTAAAGATATTTCAAATGCAAAAACAATAAAACCAATTGAAACAAAGACAATAGAAACAGATAAAAAATAATGTTACTTGAAGAATTCAATTATGAATTACCTGAAGAATTAATTGCTCAAGTACCGGCAGAGAAAAGAGAAATGTCTAAAATGCTGGTACTTGACAGGTTTAATCATTCTTTGGAACATAGACATTTTTCTGATATAACTGATTACCTTACAGAAAATGATTTGCTTGTGTTAAATAATACAAAGGTTATACCTGCAAGGTTGTATGCTTATAAGGATACAGGGGCTTTTATTGAAGTTTTTTTAGTTCGTGAAACAAAAAAAGATGTTTGGGTTGCACTTATAAAACCATCTAAGCGTGTAAAACCAGGTATGATATTGAAAGTATCTGATGAACTTTCTGTTGAAATATTGGAAAAAGATGAAGATAAGTGGTTAGTACATTTATTGTACGATGGAAATATCTTTGAAGTGTTGGATAGAGTTGGACATATTCCTTTACCTCCATATATTGAACGTAAAATGACAAATGATGAGTATGAACATTTGGATTTTGACAGATATCAGACTGTATATGCGCAAAAAGAAGGAGCTGTTGCCGCACCGACTGCAGGACTTCATTTCACAAAAGAAATCCTTGAAAAACTTCAACAACAAGGAACAGAACATTGCTTTGTAACTTTAAATGTCGGGCTTGGTACATTTAAACCTGTTAAATGTGAAAATATTTTGGAACATAAAATGGATTCAGAGTCCTTTGAAATAACAGAAGAATCTGCACAAATAATAAATCGAGCAAAAAAACAAGGGAAAAATATTGTTGCTGTTGGAACTACTTCTGTTAGAACGCTTGAAACAGTTATGAATAAATACGGAAAAATAATTCCCATAAAGGATAGCAGTGAGTTGTTTATATATCCCGGATATGAATTTAAAATTGTAGACAAATTGATTACTAATTTTCATTTACCGAAGTCAACTTTATTAATGTTGGTAAGTGCTTTAGCGGGCAAAGATTTTATTTTTAAAGCATATAAAGAAGCGATAGAAAATAGGTACAGGTTTTACAGTTACGGTGATTGTATGTTAATTAAGTAGGGATAAATTAATGTTTTTTATTTCTATAATTTTAGTTTTTTTAACTTCATATTTAATTTTTTCAATTATTGCTAATAAACAGATTAGTAAAGCGAGTTTTTTGTTTTTTAATTTGATTGTTTTATCTCAAATTGTATTATCTTTTGAAATTTTATCTTTGTTTAATAAAATTTCTATAAATGGAGTTTTAAGTATAAATGTTTTGTTCTTTATTATTGCATTATTAGTCTTTAATTTAAAAAAAGCGAAAAAGTATAATCCTTTTGAATGTGATGAATTTTTAAAAATTATAAATGTAATAAAACAAGATAAAATATTAAAAATACTATCTATATTGTTTATATTTTATATTATATCTCAGTTAGTTATTATTTTTTTCATACCTGTTAGTTTTGGTGATGCTCTTTCTTATTATTTTCAGCGTTGTGCGCATTGGATTCAGGCAGGAAATATTAATCATTATGATACCTACGACGTAAGAGAACTCATAATGCCTACGAATATGGAATTTTTATATACTTGGATGTTCCTATTTACCAAAAATGAATGTGGATGTGGAATATTTTCATTCTTCGCTTTTTTAAATAGTATCTATGTTCTTTATAAATTTATAGGCGAGCTTGGTTTTTGCAGAAGAAAAAGACTGTGGACTGTTTTTGTTTTTTCTTCCGTTCCCATTATATATTCAATGGCAAATACACCTCTTGCTGATTTGTTTATAGGCTCTTTAATCCTTTCTTCTTTGTATTTGTTCGTATTGGATTGTAAATATAGCGGGAAAATGTATTTATATTTTGCAGCTTTGTCTTACGCTCTTGCAATAGGAACTAAAACAACGTCATTAATAGCTTTCCCTATGTTTTTATTGGCTTGCGTTATAATTGCTTTTATCTTCAAGAAGAAAATGAAAAATATAATTTTATTTATTATCTTTTTAATTATAAACGTTTTGATTTTTTCTTCTTATAACTATGTTTTAAACTATATTCAATATGGAAATTTTTTGTCTTCCCCGAATCATATTCTGCTAAATCATTTTAGAGGCGGAATGCAGGGTTATCTTTATAATATAGTTAATTATCTGTTTCTGATTTTTGATATGTCAGGTATTCCAAATATAGATTTTTACAATGATTTTGTAATAAAAGTAAGAGATTATATATACGGCTTTTTTGATATAGCTAAATGTATATCACCGTTTTACGATAGAAAATATCCGTTTAATTCCGAAATATCACCATTGTATTCTTTTCTGGGGGCTGTCGGGATATTTGCTTTTTATCCCGCTTTAATAAGTGCATTTTGTAAAATTAAAAGTTACTCAAACTCATCAAAAATATTATTTATTTTAGCCATGAGCTATATAATTAATATTCTTTTGTTTTCAGGATTAATGATTTTTACTGAGTTTAATGCTCGTTATATTGTTACATTTTTTGTTTTAGCTTCGCCGGTAATTGTGTTTACATATATAAAATCAAAATTATATAAAATATTTTTGGCATTTATAATGTCTGTTTATTTGTTTGTAATACCTTTTTCTGAAGCTTTTGGCTATTTTAATGCCTATATAAAATTTTGTGTTAAAAATATTGATATTCAAAACAAATATGAAAAATTTAACAGAGAATTTAATGATGAGGAAGAAGTATATTTATATTTGAAAGATAAAGCGTTTATAAAGGTCGGATTGATTGCAGGTGCATCTAAACGTACTAATTTTGATATTATCAGACTACAAATAGCAGGAAAAATTATTGATAAATTACCTATAGAAACAATGAAAGAATATAGTTTGGCTGATTATGATTATATAATTGTGTTTGATGAACCGGAACAAAAATCATCATTTATTAGTTATAAAGAATATAATTCCCCAAATTATATAGCTGATTGTACTTATTATGATACGAATAACGAAAAAATTCTAAAACAAGAAGGAATAAACCTATTACCCGGCGTAAAAATCATTTGTGATACCCCGTTTTCATATATTGAAAACTCAGGATTTGAAAAAGATAAAGATTTTATTTCAACAGATTATATAATTTATAAAAGGAAAAAGTAGAAAATGTTTATATTATCAATATTTTCGGTTGCTATATCATCATATTTGTTTCTTTCTGTACTTCAAAAAAGAAGTAGAGACAATAATTTTTACGGTTTCTTGTATTTTTTACTTATTGCTTTTGCACAACTTGTAATATCTTTTGAAATATTATCTCTGTTAAATTCAATATCGGTAAAGGGAATAATTCTTTCTAATTTAGTTTTTCTTGCTGTTTCATTATTATTGTTTTTAAAAAATGAAAGATATTTGTATAAACCGCAGTTAAAAGAAGAATTAAAAAAGATAAAGTTTTCTGTAAAAAAAGATAAATTATTAGGCTTTGTTTTTTGTTGCTATATTCTGTTTCTTGTTTTTCAAATTTCAAGAGCATTGTTTCTTCCTGTGAATTTTGGTGATGCATTAAATTACTATTTACCCAGATGTACGTCTTGGATTTTTAACGGGAATATTAATCATTTTGTAACCCCTGATTCAAGGGAGCTTATAATGCCGGTAAATATGGAATTTTTATATACTTGGGTTCTATTATTCAGAAAAAGTGAAGCAGGACTTACTATTTTTTCTTTTATCGGTTACACAGGACTTATATATATACTATATTCATTCTTAAAAGAACTTGGTTTTTGTGTCCGTCAAAGATTGTGGAGTATATTTATCGTTTCCGCTTTTGCGTTGATAGCTATAGAAATGTACAATCCTTGTACAGATATGTTTATAGGTGCGTTGATATTAGCTTCTGTCTTCTTATTTTATAAAGCAACAAAGGCGCAAAATAATATAGCATTTTATTTTTCGGCATTAAGTTATGCTCTTGCAGCAGGAACAAAAACAACGGCTATAATGGCAATACCTTCTGTATTTATTGTATTTATTGTTATTACATACTTGTATAAAAAAGAACATATAGTTAAACATATATCTAAATTTTGCGGGTTTTTTATTTTAAATTTTGTATTTTTTGCTGCTTATAACTATATTTTGAACTTTATACAATTTCATAATTTTGTGTCTTGCCCCGAACAACTACTGCTAAATCAATTTAGAGGCGGTTTTATGGGGTGGTTGTGTAATATTATAAAATATTCATTTACTGTGTTTGAAATATCAGGAATTCCTGATTTGATTAACTTTAACGGATTTATAGAATATGTTCAGGCTAATGTTCTTGCTGTCTTTGGAATGAATGTATTAAGCCATACTTCTCCGTATTTCCCGTCCAAATTTTATTATGACAGTAATGTTGTATTTATGCGTTCTTTTCTCGGTATTATGGGCATGTTCGCATTTCTGCCTTCTTTAATAAAAGCAGTTAAAAAATTATGTTTTAAGCCAATCTCAAAAAGAAAAATTATATTAGCAATACTTTCATTATCTTTTATTTCTAATTTGGCTATTATTTCAAGAATAATGGTATTTACAAGCTTTAATATGCGATATATATTAACATTTGTTGTAATTGCATCACCGATTGTTGTTTACTCGTATATTAAAAAGAATACTAAATTTAAGGTTTTTTTGTGTGTCCTTTTATTTATATATTTTATTTTGGTTGCCTATAAAATGCCGGTTGAATCTTTATTAATATATTTTAAGCTGGCAAAGGAAAATAAGGCTAATGAAATGTATTCACTTATTATTAAATCTGATGAAACATATATATATGATTATATAAAAAAGAATAAAGCCAAAAACATTGCATTAATTATTCAACAGGGAACATCACCCACTTTTTATATAGAAAAATTAAGATTAGACGGTATAAGTGTTGATAAAATATTGTTGGAAAATATAGAAGAATATAAGTTAAATACTTATGATTATATTGTAACTACACAAAATTATTCTACCTCAACAAGTGTTGTTAATTTTGAAAATAGAATGAAATATCCGCAGTTATATGTAAGTGAGTGCAGATATTATGATTATGCCCAACAATTGATTGACAATATTAAAACAAAACCGGCAATGGTTGAATGTGCTGTTCCACATGAATATTTTGCCCACAAAGGCTTTTATCCTGCAGATGATATTGAAACACAATCTTATTTAATATTGAAGAATATGAATAATTAAGCAAGTCGGTCAAATTTTATGCCTGATTCTTTTAATGTATCTTCAAATAAAGATGCGCAGCAGGAGTTTATATTTACGTAAGTGCCGTTATTGTCTTTGTATACATAATTAGGCTCATTTGGATTTTTCAGATTAATCCCAAATCTTCCTGCTAAAAAACCAACATTAAGATAATCATTATTTGTTAATGGCTTATTATTAGTCTTTTTCTCTTCTGTTTTTACGATGTATTGATATCTTGTCGGCGTATTTACGGTATTAATCATAAAAATCTCCTTTGTTTTATTCATTATAAAATAAAATCTCATACATTAGTATGAAATTTTGTAAAAAACGCTAAAGTTTAAGTTATAATATGCCGATAGAAGGGTTATAAGATTTTGCATAAAATCTTAATATAAAATATAATTAAAATGGTAGTAGTTGCGGAATATAGTCTTAAATGACGGATAAGGATAATTAATGGCAGAGGATAAAAAAGAGAAGAAAAACGTATCGGTATTCGCAAGAAGTGAAATTTCATTGGAATCAGATCCTTTAGAGGAAATTTTTGCGTTAAATCTTGGAGATTTTATATCAGAACATTTAATATCGGATGAACTTGTCCAAAAGATAAGCAGAACAAACGTAAATAAACTTGATAGTATTAAAAATCAGTTGAAAGAATTGATTTCTATATATTCAATTGATAACACACTTAAAATTTTAGGCTTTAGCAGCAAAGAAGATTATATCATTTATAATGCCATAGCAAAAACAATTAAACAAATGCTTGAAATAGATGCCTGCCATGTATTTTTATCAAAAGAAAATGCTATGGGCTTGAATACTACAAAAAATGATTTGATATTGGTTGGTTCATCATTACAATTTAATGATGATATATATGAAGCAGGAATTGGTTATCGTTTAATTGATAAAAGTTATGTTTCAAAAGCATATAATGATAAAAAATTAATAGAAGTTCCTGATTGTTCTGAAGATGAAGATTTTCGACCTGTTTTATTCCTTGGAGAAGACAAAGTAAGATATTATTTAGCTGTTCCAATGTATAATAATATGGAAAAAGTCGGTGTAATTGTTGTAGAAAACTATTCAGAAAAACATCTTTCCGAAGAATTTGTAGAACTGTTGACTGTTACTGCAAGGTTGTTTGCTACTTCAATGAGTTTGGAAAAACTTACGGAAGAAGCTGATAATTTGATAAAACAAGAAGATGTTACTGTTTCTTTGCTTCAAAATAAAAGAGCTGAACTAACCGCATTAATTGGTGATTTAAGTACAGAACAACAATGGTTTGTAGAAAATCTTGCAAAAGCAGTTGATGCAAAGAGTAGTTTTGGTAACAATTATTCTCATGTTGTTGCAGATTTGGCAAGAGAACTTTCAACAACTATAGGTTTAAACGAAAAAACAAAAGATTTGATATATTATGCTGCGTTGTTGAGAAATATAGGTAAAATTACCTTGCCTGAAGAATTGTTTAATAAAAAAGAAAAACTTTCAAAAGAAGATTGGGAAAAACTTCAAAATCATCCGAATGTCGGTGTAAGTATCTTAATGAGTATTAATTTCTTGTCTGAAGTTGTTCCATATATTAACTATCATAAAGAACGTTGGGATGGTAAAGGTGAACCTGAAGGTTTAAAGGGAAAGAGTATTCCGTTAGGTTCCAGAATTATTGCCATTGCAGATGCTTATTGTGCGATGACAACAGCCAGAAAATACAGAAAAGCCCATTCTAAAGAAGAAACTTTAAAAATTCTAAAACAAGAGGCTGGCACAAAGTGGGATCCTGAACTTATCGATTATCTTCTTGAGATGAAAAAATAAGTATTCCATAGTATTGTTAATGTAAATTTATATAAAAATACGCTATAATTGGTTGATAGAAACCATACTCTCATATATTATTAAATATTATGAGCTGGTTTATCTTATTTTGTATAGTTGGTTTGGTAGCGTGTGTATATACGTTTTTCTATGAGCCCGAAATGATTACGGTAAAGCATTATAAAATAAAAGATGCCGAATTAAAGGGATTAAAGATAGTATTTGTTTCTGATTTCCATTTAAAAAAATATCAAACTAAACGTTTTAAAAAAATAATTAATTTAATAAATGAACAAAATGCAGATATAGTTTTATCGGGTGGCGATTATGTTGCCTTGCATAATATAGATAAAACATTATCTGTTGAAACAATAGCGGAAGGATTATCTAAAATAAAATCAAAGTACGGGTTTTATACCGTGTTGGGTAATCATGATGCAGGAAAAGCGGAAACAGATATATTAAAAGCATTTGAAAAATATTCTATAAAAACATTGATAAATAATAATGTAATAGTAAATATCGGTTCAGAAAACTTGTATATTGCAGGGGTAAGGGATATTCAAACCGGTCGACCAAATATCTTTAAAGCATTGGCAAATACCGGAAATCCCGTTATATTTTTGACTCACAATCCCGATATATATACAGTTATTCCTAATAATGTAAATTTAATTCTTGCGGGACATACTCATGGCGGACAGGTTAGATTGCCTTTTTTAGGTGGAATAATAGTTCCTTCTAAATATAAAAACAAATATGCCCTGGGTTTAATTGAAGAAGATAATAAAAAAATGCTTGTTACAAAAGGAATTGGAACAAGTGTTTTAAATGTCCGCTTTAATTGTAAACCGGAAATTGTAGTTATTGATTTTGAATAATCAGGCATGTATAATCTAGTCAGAAAACTTAAAATAAGAAATGAAAAAAACTTTTTGGATTACATTAATAACATTATTAATAGTTATTTTGGGGATGTATAGTCATTATATAGAACCAAATAAATTAAATATTGTGAATTATACCATAGAAGATGCAGCATTAAGCGGATTAAAGATTGTTTTTGCTTCTGATTTTCACGTTCGTGATATGGAAAGATTGGATAAAGTTGTAAAATTGATTAATGAAGAAAATCCTGATTTCGTTTTATCGGTAGGCGATTTTGTAGAAGGACATAAATTTAATCATGCTGCTGTTGCTATAGAAGATATAGCAAAAAAACTTACAGAAATTAATTCTAAATACGGGTTTTATACATCTTTTGGTAATCATGAAACCTGGTATTCAAAAGAAAGGGCAATTAATGCTTTAACTGCAGAAAATATTGTTGTTTTATTGAACAATAATACTTATATTGATATAAACGGGAAAAAAGTTTATATTGCAGGTATTGAAGATGAGTTAACCGAACATCCTGATATTACTGCAGCTTTAGAAGGCACGGAAAATCCTGTTATATTATTAACACATTCTCCTGATGTATTTCCAGATGTTCCGGAGTCTGTCAATTTAACACTTGCAGGACATACTCACGGCGGACAAATAAGAATCCCTTTGCTCGGTCCGATATATACAGCTTCAAAGTATTATGACAAATATGCCCAAGGATTAATAGTAGAAAATAATAAGAAAATGATAGTTACAAGAGGTGTTGGCTATAGCATATTGCCATTCAGATTTAATTGTCCGCCTGAGATTGTAGTTATTGAATTTAAGTAAAACTATATTCCTTTAATAGTTTGTTTGTTTTGATTTTATTCACTACCATTTCTGTACTTATGCTTTCTGTACAAGGAGTATAAAGTCCTTGTTCTTTTAAGTATTTGCATTTCTTTTTCCAACAATATTTACATTTACTTTTGGGACCAATATAATATCCGTTTTTACCGAATGGTTTTATTTTATCAGGAGATGTTGAACCTAAAATTGCCAATGTTTTTACATTCTTTTGGGCTGAAGCTATATGTAATGGACCTGAGTCCCCTGAAATTACCAAATCTGCCAGTGATAGCAATGCACAACTCTCTTTAAGCGAAAAATCTCCTGATATTATATGGCAAAACTTTGATTTTAAATTATTATGATATTCTCTTTCTCTTTTACTTCCGTTAATGAAGATAGTTCCACCATAAGTTTCCGCAAGTTTTTGTGTGAGTCTTTTCCATTTTTCTATGTTCCATAAGCGGCCTTGTCTAATATTAGAGCTATATCCTCCGGGATTTAAAACAATATATGGTTTTGGATATTTATCGAGTTTGTTTTTTACTGAATTAACTAAATTTGTATTGTTTTCTAAAGCTAAATATTCAGGCATTTCTATGTCATTTATTACTCTTTTTGCAGAATAAAAATAGTCCTCAACCCAGCTTTTGTTTGTATAAATCCTGTTTTGGCATTGCTTTGCACCGCAACTATAACTTAAAATTAAGTTTTTAATTGAGTAACTTAAATTTATTACAATGTCATATTTTTCCTTTCTTAGTTCTTTTATTGTTTTAATAAGTTTTACACAATTGCATTTTTCATATTTTATAATTTTGTCTATATATTTATTGTCGACTAAAATTGGTGCTATAACAGAGGATGTCATATAATGTATTTCCCAAGTAGGATGTTTTAATTTTATAGCTTCAGGAATAATAGTTGTATGGACAACATCCCCAATTGCACCAAGTTTAATAATAAGTATTTTTTTATTTTCCATAATGTCCTCGGATAATGTTTATATCTTAAGGATAAATTATGTTTTTTAGTTTATTGTTAGGAAATAATAATTTTGAATGAAGTACCTTTATTTATTTCACTTTTTACTTCTATTGCCCAGTTATGTAATTCAATTATATTTTTTACAATAGATAAACCCAGTCCGCTGCCGTCTTTTTGTCTGCTTCTTGCCTTATCAACACGATAAAATTTTTCAAAAATATGTTCCAGATGCTCTTTCCCTATTCCTATTCCGTAATCTATTATTTCTATTTCTATTTTGTCTGATTGCGAAATGTTAACATCTATGGTCTCAGAGTTTGAGTATTTGATTGCATTTGAAAGTATATTTGAAATGGCAGTTATGAATAATTCTTCATTTCCATTAATATGGATTTCTTGTTTATTGTTGAAATTAATTTTTAAATTTAACGTGTCTTGAAAATCTATTGCTTTTTTTATTGCATCATTTAGACAGAAGATTTTAAAGGATTTATCATCTTTTGTTTTTTCTAAATCAGTTTCGGCTAAAGAGAGAATATCCTGTGCCAGTTTATTTATTGATAATGTTTGAAATTTGATTATATCAAAACATTCTTTGTCTAAAGGTGAAATTTTACAATTTTCTTCTATAAGTTCAACAGCAGAATTAATTGCTGTTATTGGTGTTTTTATTTCATGTGATACATTTTGTATAAAATCTGATTTGTATTGTTCTAATTTTGTAAGTCTTAAAATTTGGTTTTTAAGTTTTTGAGTCATTTTGCTGACTGCTACGGATAATTCTTCCAGCAATTCTATTTTTGGAATATTTATTTCTGCATCTAAATTCCCTTCAGAAATCTTTTTTACACTATCTTCAAAGGTATTGAAGGAATTTCTTATGTTGTTAAAAATATAGATAAGATTTAGTATTAATATTAATAAGCAGGTTATAAAAAATATAATGATATTTTTTTGTCCTTTTATAATAGAATTTATTACAAATTCTTCTGAGATAGAAAGTTCTAAAAAATATTTATTTCCGTCAATTTCAAATTTTTCTGTTTTCTCTAACTTTTTGTCTTTAAAAGAACGTTTATATAATTTCCATATATTAGGTGCTTTCTTATTTATTCTGCTGTCATTTTTTGCTATTTCTTTCGATTCTTCGTCAAAAGAACCTGCGATATAATTTTTATCTTTGTCAAAAATGCGGAATGATAATTCTTTATTATTTTTAAATTCACTACAATATAATCTTAAATTTTCAACATCATTATTTTTTAATAAAGGTTTAATAGCCCATAATATTTGTTTCTGAAATGTATTGAGCTCATATTCTTCTTCAATAATATATGAGCCGTTAAATTGTATCAGGTTGTATATTGAGATAAGAACAAAAAGCATAGAAATTGCAATTAACCATAGCATTTTATTTAGCCAAAACTTATCTCTTGTCTTCATTTATTGTTCCTTTAGTTTATAGCCGGAACCACGAATTGTTTCAATGTTATTGCTGAAATTACCGAGTTTCCTTCTTAAATTTAAAATTTGAACATCAACTGCTCTTTCAGAAATATTAAAGCCGTCATCTCCTCGTAAATATGATAAAAGTTGTGAACGAGAAAAAACGATTCCCGGATTTGTTAAAAATATTTTTAAAATTTCAAACTCGAATTTTGTAAGTTCTATAGGTTTGTTATCTATAGTTACTGTCTTTTTTTTATCATTAAGTAGAATATTATTATATTGAATACAGTTATTATTTATAGAATTAGTCAGATGCGCTTTAATTCTTGCCAATAAAATTTTATTGCTAAAAGGCTTTGAAATATAATCTATTGCTCCATTTTCAAAGCCTTTTAATATATCTTCTTCCATCTTTTTTGCAGTTAACATTATTATTTGGATATTATTCAAGTAAACATCATTTTTAATCTGTTTACATAGGCTGAAACCGTCTATTTCCGGTATCATTACATCCAGTAATATTAAATCGGGCTTGTCTTCTTTTATCATATTCAATGCTTCAAGTCCGTTAAATGCTTTTTTTATCTCAAAAAATCCATCTGAAATCAGTACCAGTTCTATAAGTCTGTTAATCTGAGGCTCATCTTCGACTATTAATATTTTTGATTGTTTTATATTCATTTTTTTATTATAGATATTTATTTTTAGTTTTTTGTTAGTTGATTACAAGTCCGAGCTCTTGAGATTTTTTTAAGTTAGTCTCAGCTTCAGTCGTTTTATTTAAAAGTTTTTCCGTCATACCAAGCATAAAATATAAATGTGCATTATTAGGGCATATATTTATTGCTGCTTTATAATCTGTTTCAGCACTCTCATAATTTTTTTTCTCGAATTGGTAAAATGCACGTTGCTCGTATAATTTATAATCCGTATTATTATGACAAAGTGCACCGGTATAATCATTAATAGCACCTTGTAAATCATTCATTTGATATTTTAAATTGCCACGCTCTGTATAATAATTTACTTTCTCGCCATCAAGTTGAATTGCTTTATTATATGAAATCAATGCATTATCATAATCTTTTATTTTCCTCAAAACATAAGCTTTTAGTGCATGTAACTCTGCATTTTTCGGAAATCTCATAATTGCTTTATTGTAAAAGTCTATTGCATTTAAGAATGTTTTGTTTTTCTGATTAACTCTTGCAATAGCTATATAAGTTTTGAATGATTTTGGCATTAAAGAAAGTGCAAGAAATAGATTATTTAATGCTTTAGGGTATTCACCCAAATTTTCTCTATTTATGCCTTTATTGTACATAGAGTGAAAAATAAAAAATCTTCTTACTTTACCAAAACCGAAATAAAACAAGATAGCTCCTTAATTATTTAGACTGTGTATTGGGGCCGGGATCCTTCCTCCTCTGTTGATAAATATTTCGGAAGAAAGTTTATTTACATTCATAATTGGTGCTTCGCCAAGTAAGCCTCCATAAACCGCATAATCACCAACTTTTTTGTTTGGAACGGGTATGATTCTAACAGCAGTTGTTTTTTTATTAATCATACCTATTGCCATTTCATCAGCAATCATTCCAGAAATAGTAGTATCAGGTGTATCTCCCGGAATTGCAATCATATCAAGTCCAACAGAACATACACATGTCATTGCTTCTAGCTTGTCAAAAGTTAAAACACCTTGCTTAGCTGCTTCTATCATACCTGCATCTTCACTAACAGGAATAAATGCACCGGATAATCCTCCGACATAAGAACTTGCCATTATGCCGCCTTTTTTCACCGCATCATTTAACATTGCCAAAGCTGCGGTTGTACCGTGTGCACCAGCGTGCTCAAGTCCCATTGCCTGAAAAATACCTGCAACCGAATCCCCGATAGCCGGTGTTGGTGCTAAAGATAAATCTATTATTCCGAAAGGAATATTCATTTTTTCTGCCATTCTTCTTCCTACAAGTTCTCCTGTAGATGTGATTTTAAAGGCAATTTGTTTTATTTTGTTTGCCAGTTCACCAAAATCTGCATTTTTAGGTAAATTTTCAACTGCGGCACGTACAACTCCCGGCCCTGATACACCGACATTTAAAGCACATTCAGGTTCTCCGTATCCGTGAAATGCTCCTGCCATAAATGGATTATCTCCGGGAACATTACAAAAACATACCAATTTTGCAGCCCCAATTCCGTCTTCGTTTTTTGTTAATAATGCAGCTTGTTTTATAATACTTCCCATCTTCTTTACAGCATCCATATTAATACCTGCTTTTGTTGATGCAAGATTAATTGATGAACATACTCTTTGTGTTTGTTTTAGTGCTTCAGGGATACTTTCTATAAGAGCAATATCACCTTTTGTGCAACCTTTCTCAACAAGAGCGGAAAAACCGCCGACGAAATTAACATTAACTTCTTTTGCAGCTTCATCCAATACTTTAGCTAAATAGATATAGTCAGGGTTTTTGCAAGATTCACCGACTAGTGATATAGGAGTAACCGCAATTCTTTTGTTTATTATAGGTATAGAGTATTCGTCTTCTATCTCAGATGCATATTTATATAAGTTTTTTGCATATTTTGTAATTTTGTTATATATTTTATCGCCTACTTCTTTAACGTCATCTCCGCAACAATCACGTAGACTTAATGCTAAAGTTACGGTTCTTATATCCAAATTATGAACTTTTATCATATTAATTGTTTCAATTATTGATTTTTCATTAAAAAAAGTCATTTATAATTCCTTTTAAAGCAGTTTAATTATACGTAAAAACAGAAAATATTTACTAAATTGTATGCATCTTATCAAATATTTCTTTCTTTTGAATCCATATCTCCATACCAAGTTTTTTGCCTGATTCTGATAATGCTTCTTTTATTTCTTTGAAAGTATATTTGGATTTACTTATGTCTGCAAGCAAAAACATCATAAAACAGCCTTGCATAATTGTTTGACGTATATCCTCAATATTTACTTCATATTTTGCAAGTACCGAAGCTATTTCCGCAACTATTCCGACTCCGTCTTTGCCTGAAATAGTAACTATAATTTTATCTTCACTCATTTCTACTCCAATCATATTATTTAGTTATATTGTATTAATAAATGAGTTTAAATGCAATTATAAAATGCTCATAAATTGTTTTGCAGCTAAATATGTGTTATTATTCAAATACGTGTATTGATGATTAAAATCAAAATTAAATAAAAACATAGAAATATGAAATTATTACAAATATGACAATGAAATAATTATTATGAAAATTATAAAAATAGTAAAAATAATAATTACGAATATATTAATATTTTGTTTATTCTTTTTTATAGTTGATTTTTGTTTGTATAATAAATTCGTTATACAGTATAAAAAAGAACAATCGTCTCAAATACAAGAAACAGATAAACCTATAAATTATTTAGATAATTATAAGAGTGAATATTCTCCGCATACATATCAAGCATTTAAAAATAATACCAATATATTTGGGAATAGAACAATTCCTATTATAAAAAATGCGTTAAAAGGAAGTATATTAATGTTTGGGTGTTCATACACTCATGGTGATTTATTAGAAGATAATCAAACACTTGGATATTTAATATATGAAAAAACGAAAAGAAATGTATTTAATTATGGAATAAGTTCAGGATGTATTCAGCATATGTTGTATATGTTATCTAATATGAATTTTGATAAATTAAAACCATATAATCCTGAATATGTTATATATATTTATATACCCGAACATCTATTTAGAGTGCACAATAAAATAAATCCTAATTCAGTAATGATAAATGGTTCTTGTATAACATATAAACTGCAAAATGATAAATTGCAACTTCAAAAACCAATATTACCCGATTTCTTTTATAAAACATATATTTTAAAAGCTTTTTTATATAATCAGGATGAATATATTTTTAAAAATACTCTGCAAAATAGGTATGAGAGCTTTGCTCTTTTTAATGAAATCTTATTGCAAAGTAAACAAAAATTAAATGAAAAATTCCCCAATATTAAGTTTATAATACTAAGATATCGAGTAAATGGAGATGAAGAATATAGAGAACTACCGTTTATGTGGGAAGTCCTTAAATCTGAAGGGTTTATAATTATTGATACCCAAGAAATAATAGGACGAAAATTTGAATATAACTCTGATGATTGCGCTGAAGACGGATATCATCCTTCTTTTAAGACTTGGAAATTGTTAGTGCCTAAAATAATTGAAAAATTAAATCTTTAAAATTTAAAATCACGCTGACCTTGTTTTATTTTTTCAAGATTTTCTGTTACTTTTTCTTTTATATTTGAGTCTTTAATTGTTGAAAGTTCTTTTGTTATTAATTTGGAACCTGTTTGCTTAGTAGTTGAGGAAGCATAATCTGTTAGATATTCTTGTAACGTCATAATTGCATTCGGATGGCAAAAATTATGAATTTGTTCATTTTTGCATATTTCCATAAATCTTTCGCCTGTTCTTCCGCTTCCATAGCATGCTGTACAAAAACTCGGAACATAACCAAGTTCCATAAGCCAGTTTACAACTTCATCAAGAGTACGATTATCATTAACTTCAAACTGGCTGGAATCTTCATCTTCTTTTTCCGGTTTATAATAACCGCCAACACTTGTTTTAGACCCGCCGGATATTTGAGAAATACCTAATTCAAGAACATCTTTTCTGCACTCTTTACTTTCTCTTGTTGATACAATCATTCCTGTATAAGGAACAGCAATGCGTAATATGGCAACAATTTTTTTGAAAGTATTGTCATCAAGCGAATTTGTAAATGTATTTGGGTCTATATCGTCTGCTTTTCTTATTCTAGGTACACTTATTGTGTGAGGACCTACACCGAAAACAGCTTCTAAATGTTCTGCGTGCATTAATAATGCAGGAAATTCATATCTGTATGTTTCAAGTCCGAATAAAACACCTAATCCTACATCATCAATACCGCCTTGCATTGCTCTGTCCATTGCTTCAGTATGGTATGCATAGTTGTGTTTGGGCCCTGTCGGATGCAGTTTCTCATAACTTTCTTTGTTATATGTTTCTTGAAATAGTATGTATGTCCCTATTTTTGCTTCATGTAGCTTTTTATAGTTCTCGACAGTCGTTGCTGCGATATTTACATTTACACGTCTTATTGCACCGTTTTTATGTTTTATTGAATAAATAGTTTTTATAGATTCTAAAATGTATTCAATAGGGTTATTAACAGGATCTTCTCCTGCTTCTATAGCAAGACGTTTATGTCCCATATCCTGAAGTGCAATTACTTCATTTCTGATTTCATCCTGTGTCATTTTTTTACGTGGAATATGCTTATTTTTTGCATGATACGGACAATATACACATCCGTTTACACAATAATTTGAAAGATATAATGGAGCAAATAAAACAATTCTGTTACCGTAATAGTTTTGTTTGATTTTTTTTGCAAGCGCATATATTTGATTGTTTATTTCATTATCATTACATTCAAGAAGAACAGAAGCTTCTCTATGTGTTAAACCTTTTTCTTTTTTTGCTTTTTCAAGTATATTTTTTACTACTTCCAAATTATTGCAATTATCTTTTGCATATTTTATAGTATCTAAAATTTCTTCGTGATTAATAAATTCTTCGGCTTTCGATGATTTTGGATTATACATTTTTCATTCCCCTCTTATTTGATTATAACTCAAATAAAATTTGTAAATGATTGAATTGATAATTTATTTTATTGATGTATATCAGTTTAGCTTGATAAAAATTTTTGTTTTAACTAATATCAACATGTTAGTTACAGAATAAAGAAAGGTAGAAATATGTCAAGAAGACCTGTAATTGCCGGAAACTGGAAAATGCATAATTTGCAACAAGAAGCGGCAGATTTAACAAATGGAATAATGCAAGAATTAAAAAATGAAGATAAGGCTTCACTTCCTGAAGTTGTTATTGCTCCCACATTTACAGCTTTATATGCAGCAAATAAAGCATTAAAAGATTGCGGATGCGGAAAAGTAAGATTAGCTGCTCAAAACTGTTATTTTGAAACTAAAGGTGCTTTTACCGGTGAATGTTCTGTTGAAATGCTTAAAGATGCAGGATGTGAATATATTATTATCGGTCATAGTGAAAGAAGAGAATACTTTGGTGAAACCGATGAAATGGTAAATAAAAAAGCAATAAAAATATTGGCTGAAGGTTTAGTTCCAATAATATGCTGCGGTGAATCATTAGAACAAAGAGAAGCTGGTGTTACCGATTATCATATAGCATCTCAAATAACAAAGGCATTAAGAGGATTAAGTGCCGCAGATGTTGCAAAATCAATTATTGCTTATGAACCTATTTGGGCTATTGGTACAGGTAAAACTTGTGATTCTGTTGAAGCAAACAGAGTAATCGGTATGATTAGAAATGTTGTTAAAGGTTTATATGATGCATCTACAGCTGATTCAATCCGTATATTGTATGGCGGTAGTGTAAAACCTGCAACGATTAAGGAACAAATGGCTCAATCAGATATCGATGGAGCTTTAGTTGGCGGTGCAAGTTTAACTGCTGATAGTTTTGCTCAAATTGTTAAAGGTGCTATGTAGTTTAATTTATGAAAAAAAAGAGGGGCTTATTGCCTCTTTTTTTTTATTGTTATTGTTTGTTAACATCCAGCATTTGTACATACCAATCTTCATAATCATCTATATGTATTGAAGGGAAGAATGATTCGTCCATACCGTTAGGTTCCTTCTCTTTTTTATGAAAAACAGAAAAGTTTTCTGAATCAGGTTTGTTTAAAGCTAATTTATCTTTGTTAAAAGTATTTGTATCCTTGAATTTAATAGCTGAGCTATCTTTTTTCTGAATATCTTGAATACAATTTTTTTGTTCATTGTTAATTTTCATCTTAATTTCCCCTTTCAATATCTTTAAAAATAAAATTGTTTTATATTTTATAAAAAGATTTTTTTATAAAAAAATTGCTTGAATTTTTTTTAATATTAAGCAATTGAAAAAATCTATTAATAAAGTGATAAAAATGATTATACTAATTCGCTTTCAGCAATTTCCAACGGTAGTTTTACCGTAAAAGTTGAGCCTTTACCTTCTTCACTAGTTACTGTTATTTGACCGTGATGATGTTTTTCTACAGTCATTTTTACAAGATGTAATCCTAAACCGGTACCTTTAACGGTATGTGTTGCATTTTCAACTCGATAGAATCTGTCAAATATTTTTTCCAGATGTTCTTTTGCTATACCTATACCATTATCTTTAACTGAAAATTCTATATATTTTTTATCTTCTGTTGTTTTTATATTGACAATAATAGGTTTCCCGTTTTCTGAATATTTAATTGCATTAGAAAGAAGATTTCTTATTACTCTGTCAATGCTTTCAACATTTATTGGAACAGATGGAATATCATCTTCTTTTTTCAGTTCAATTGTAATATCTTTTTCTTTTGCAAGAATATTTATCGAGTTAATGTTTTGTTCTATTAATTCTACAATATTAGAAAACTCTTTTTTTAATTGTATATTACCTGATTCCAATCTGGAAAAATCAAGTATATCATTAACCATAGAATGTAAACGTTTTGCTTCTGTATCAATAGTTTGCATAAATTCTTTTTTTGTTTCTTCATCGAAATCATCCCCGTTATTGCAAAGAGTGTCTATATATGTTCTTAAAACAGTAACAGGTGTTCTCAATTCATGAGAAACATTAGAAATAAAAGTATTCTTTAGCTTGTTTACTTCTGTCTCTCTTGTTATATCAAGAAGAACAATAATGTAGCCGACATAATCTCCTTGTTGAGAAAACATAGGGGAAATCATTGCTTTAATTGTCCTTTTTCCTGCTTCAATATTAAATTCAATAGGTTTTTGTTCAATAATATTTAACGGGGTATCTTTAAATTCTTCAATTCTTTCTAAAAAGCATTTTTGCCCGTGTGAATCTATATAATCTTGAATTTTAGTATTAATAATTTCTTTTTCTTCTATATCAAGCATTTTTAATGCTGATTTGTTTGTTAGAACGACAGTATCAAAGTTATCACAAACAATAACACCGTTTATAATACTCATAAGTACAGCTTCAAGTTTGTTTCTTTCAAGTGTCATTTGCTCAATATTTTGTTCTTCGTATTTTGAAAGAATATTTGACATATCGTTAAATGCTTCGGATAATTCTGCCATATTTTCTGATTCAACTTTATATCCGAATTTTCCGATGGCAATTTGTTTTACTCCGTCATATAACTTTTTCAATTCTCTTGACATTAAAATCATATTTAGTAGTAAAATCACAGCAAAAATAATCCAGGTAAGAACAAAGATTCCTGTAAGTGTGTTTTTTGCTGCAGAAGATATTGGCTTTATTCCGGTTCCGGTCATACCTATAGTTATGTATCCTATAGTTTTTTCATTATCGGATACAGGTGAATTTGCACTTACAACAGTACTTTCATCATCAATCAAATGATACTTTTTAGAAGTGTAAATAATATTATTGTTTAAATCTTTATATTCTATAAAAGAAATATCGGAATTGCTTACGAAAAACGGCTCAAACTTATCTTTTAAAACAGTTTCCTGATGATCGTAATGGAAATTATTAATTCCTGACGTTTGTGCAGCAATTGATTTAGAAATTAATTGTGCAAAATCGGCATAAGATTTATCCATCTTATTTTGAACATTACTAACAGCAAAAGAAGCAATTATTGCTATAACAAACGAGCCTAACAATAATTCCGAAAAAATAATTTTAGTTTGTCTTGTAAAATGCAAATTTTTCATAAATATGACGTAATTATATCATTGTATGAGTTTTTTGGCGAGATATTATTATTAAAATCAATTAATTTGTATATTTGGATTTTTTGACAAATAATAATTTTAAAACTATAAGTAGAAAAGAACATGATTGGATTTAATAAATGAAAAAAAAGATAATTTTTTTTAATATTCTTTTTCTTATCATATTACTTTGGGTTGTGGATTATTCCGTATTTGAAATTAGACAATATCAATCATATCAAAGTTGTTTAAAACTTGGAATAAGAGAAGAAAATATTCTTAGAAACCAATATTTCTGTAAAATTACATCTTTTATTAAACATTGGTTGGAATACATTTATCAGGATTCTATTGTTAATTCAAATTCTAATGATGCAGTTTTGTTACTTGGTTGTTCTTTCATGCAAGGTGAAGGCATTGAATTTCAGGAAAGTTTCTCTTATCATCTTTCTAAGTTACTTGATATTAATACTTATAATAGAGCTCTTGGCGGTAGAGGCATTAGTGAAATGTATTTCCAAACCCAAATTCTTTATATATTGAGTACAATAGAAAAAATGAAAAATAATTGTTCTAATGATGAATGTAGTGAACAAGATGTTATAAATAAAGCAATAAAAAGCTTGTCTTTTGATAAAAAGACAGAAAAATATTTTATGGAGATATTTAATGATAAAGAAGCAAAGGATTTTATTTATAAAAATTTTTCACCAATCATTGATAAAAATATAGAATATATATTTTATATCTATATCGATGACCATATAAGACGATATTATACAAGACGAGAACCTGATACTTTTTATGTTGACCGATTAAGTTTCAAATATGATAAAAAAAATAATCA
Source organism: bacterium (assembly GCA_017470245.1). Taxonomy (GTDB): domain Bacteria; phylum Cyanobacteriota; class Vampirovibrionia; order Gastranaerophilales; family Gastranaerophilaceae; genus Avigastranaerophilus. The sequence continues at coordinate 54,861 of JAFUEV010000005.1, forward strand.
ATTTATTTTAAGAAATCCATATTTCTCTCCATATAGGACTTTATATATATTTGAGGTATTGAGAGAAAAATTTATTAAAAAGAATTATCTTGATTCTCCTAAATATTATGAAGAAAACTTGTATATGTGGAGCCAATTAATGTTAAAAACAAAAGAAATTTTTGATAAAATATATAATAATAGAATAAAAAAATATGTAATAATTAACTATAATAATATGCTTGAAAATAAGTATAGTTATAACCTTATGAAATATTTGCCTGAGGATTCCTTTATAGTTGTTAATATTAGTGATTTAGTTGACGATGATATAAACCTAAAAAAATATGTAACGCCTTGGGACAACTACCATCCGTCAAGGTTTGTATGGGAAGAAGCTACTCCTAAAATTGTAAAAATCATTAAAGAAAATCAGGAATAGACAAAAATAAAAAATCCATTGTAAAATTTATAGGGACTTGACATCATATCCAAATAATAACAAGCATTTTAATACTCTTTTATATGTATAAAAAGTATAATGTTAACAAATGTTTAAAAAAAAATAAAAAAAGGCGGTATTTTTCTTGACTGGCATGTTTTAGCAAGTATCATTTTATAATGGCTATGAGTGCCTATAGTTGAAAAATTAATAATTTTTATATAGTTGTAGTACACCACATAATGAAAGGTGAATGAATGTTGAAACAAAAATATTCTGAAAGAATAACTCCGATGGGCATGCCCAAGACAAGATTGGACGATCTTCCGGATTTAATCGAAGTTCAGAAAAAGTCATTTGAGTGGTTTTTAAAAGAAGGTTTGAAGGAAGAATTTCTTTCATATTCTCCTATTAAAGACTATACAGGCAGATTAGAATTACATTTTCTTCCTAACTATACATTTGATAATCCAAAGTATTCGTTGGAAGAAGCAAGAATTCACGATGCTACATATGCTAAACAACTGAGAGTAATGGCTCGTTTGGTTAACCGTGACACCGGTGAAATTAAAGAACAAGAAGTATATATAGGTGATATTCCTACAATGACAAACAAAGGTACATTTATTGTTAATGGTGCCGAACGTGTTATTGTATCACAGATTGTACGTTCACCGGGTATATATTTTAAGAGAGAAATATCTCCTACAGGTAAGAGATTATTCAATGCTACTTTGATTCCGAACAGAGGAGCATGGTTAAAAATAGAAACTGATGCTAACGATATTATTTCAGTAAAAATAGATAAAAACAGAAAAATCTTAGCAACAACATTATTAAAAGCACTCGGTATTACTGTTTCTGAAATGGAAACATTATTCACACATTTTGAATTTTTGAAGAAAACACTTGAAAAAGATACGACAGAAACTACAGATGATGCTTTAATTGAAGTATACAAGAAATTGAGACCTGGAGATCCTGCTTCTGCAGCCGGTGGTCGTTCAATTATTGAATCAAGATTCTTTGATGATAAGAAATATGATATCGGAAGAGTTGGTCGTTATAAATTAAATAAAAAATTAAACTTAAATATTGCAGGAACACAAAGAACTTTGACAATACAAGATTTGGTTGCTGCAGTTGAATATTTAATTAACTTAACTTATGACGAAGGCAGCTGCGATGATATCGACCATTTAGGAAACAGAAGAATCCGCAGCGTCGGTGAATTGTTACAAAACCAATTTAGAGTAGGTTTATCAAGAATTGAAAGAATAGTCAAAGAAAGAATGACTCTTCAAAACTCAGAAACACTTACTCCGTTAAACTTATTGAATACAAAACCGTTAATCGCTTCATTAAAAGAATTCTTTGGTTCATCACAGTTATCACAGTTTATGGACCAAACAAACCCGTTAGCAGAGTTAACGCATAAAAGACGTATTTCTGCTTTAGGACCCGGTGGTTTGGTAAGAGAAAGAGCAGGATTTGCGGTTCGTGATATTCACCCTTCTCATTATGGTAGAATATGTCCTATTGAAACACCTGAAGGTCCAAACGCAGGTTTGATAGGTTCATTAGCTACTCACGCAAGAGTTAATGATTATGGCTTCATTGAAACACCTTATTTCGTTGTAAAAGATGGTGTTGTTACTGATGAAGTACATTATATGAGTGCAGATGAAGAAGAAAACTTCCGTGTTGCACCTTCTGACCTTACATTGAATGAAGACAGAAGTATAAAAGCTCAATACGTACCTATTCGTTATAAATCAGAATTTACAATGGGTGAATCAAAACGTGTTGACTATATGGGGGTTTCTCCAATTCAGGTAATTTCTGTTGCTACATCAGTAATCCCGTTTATCGAACACGATGATGCTAACCGTGCATTGATGGGTTCAAACATGCAACGTCAAGCTGTACCTCTTTTAATTACAGACAGACCGGTTGTTGCGACTGGTTTGGAAAAAAGAGCAGCAAAAGACTCTTGTATGGTTGTCGTATCTGATGTTGACGGTACAGTTGTAAAAGTAGTCGGTGAAGAAATTTGGATTAAAGATAATGCCGATAAATTACATAAATATCAATTAATGAAATATGTAAGAAGTAACCAAGATACTTGTATAAACCAAAAACCGATTGTAACCGAAGGAAGTAAAGTAAAAGCCGGTGATGTTATTGCCGATGGTGCATCAACTCACTTTGGAGAACTTTCATTAGGTAAAAACGTTTTGGTTGCTTATATGCCTTGGGAAGGATATAACTTCGAAGATGCTATCCTTTTGAGCGAAAGATGCGTTCATGATGATGTATTCACTTCTTTACACATTGAAAAATTAGAAATAGAAGCACGTCAGACAAAACTCGGACCTGAAGAAATCACAAGGGAAGTTCCAAATGTTTCGGAAGAATCATTAAGACACTTGGATGAAAGAGGTATCGTAAGAATCGGTGCAAGAGTATATGCAGATGATATTCTTGTAGGTAAAGTAACACCGAAAGGTGAATCGGAACATCCGCCAGAAGAAAAATTATTACGTGCAATTTTTGCTGAAAAAGCAAGAGATGTTAAAGATAATTCTTTAAGAGTTCCTCACGGAGAAGGCGGACGTGTAGTCGATGTAAAAGTATTTGACAGAGAAAAAGGTGATGAACTTTTACCTGGTGCAAATACACTTATAAAAGTATATATTGCTCAAAAACGTAAAGTATCAGTAGGTGATAAACTTGCTGGACGTCACGGAAACAAGGGTATTGTTTCAAGAATACTTCCAAAAGAAGATATGCCATTCTTACCTGACGGTACTCCTGTTGATATCGTACTTAACCCGTTGGGTGTACCTTCTCGTATGAACGTAGGTCAGACTTATGAATGTTTATTAGGTTTAGCATCATATTTGACAGGTGATTATTATGAAGCACCTTCATTCGACGAAATGTACGGTGAAAATAAATCGGAAATTTCTACAAAATATGAATTATTAAGAGGTATAAAAGAATCAGGTTGTGATTGGGTCGGAGAAGACGGTAAAGTTACATTGTACGATGGTCGTACAGGTGAACCGTTTGACAGACCTGTTTCCGTCGGTATTACATACTTCTTGAAATTAGTTCACTTAGTAGATGATAAGATTCACGCAAGAAGCACAGGACCTTATTCATTAGTTACACAACAACCTTTAGGCGGTAAAGCTCAATTCGGCGGACAGAGATTCGGAGAAATGGAAGTTTGGGCTTTGGAAGCATACGGTGCGGCTTATACTTTACAAGAAATGTTAACAATTAAATCAGATGATGTTAACGGTCGTTCAAGAGCTTATGAAGCAATCGTTAAAGGTGATAATATTCCGAGACCCGGTATTCCGGAATCATTCAAAGTACTTGTAAGAGAATTACAAAGTATCGGTTTGGATATTTCGGTATCAAAGAAGAGCGGTGAAGAAGTTGATTTAATGTCTGATACGGATGATTTAAGAAAGGCTGCACCAAAGAGAATCCTTTCTGATATCGATTCCGAGTTATTAAACATTAATTTCCTTGAAACACCAAGTTCATTTAAGGAATAGAAAGTTAAAGGAGATATAAAATTGTCTACAAGTATAGATTATTTTGATTATATACGAATCAGCATCGCTTCACCCGAACGAGTGCTGAAGTGGTCGTATGGTGAAGTAACAAAACCTGAAACGATTAACTATCGTACGTTAAAACCTGAAAGAGACGGTTTGTTCTGCGAAAGAATCTTTGGACCTACAAAGGACTGGGAATGTTACTGCGGTAAATATAAAAGAGTCAGACACAAAGGTATCATCTGTGAAAGATGCGGTGTTGAAGTTACTGACTCAAAAGTAAGACGTCACAGAATGGGTCACATAAAACTTGCTGCTCCCGTTAGCCATATTTGGTTTTTAAAGGGTATTCCAAGTTATTTGGGACTTCTTCTTGATATGACTTTGAAAGATTTGGAACAAGTTATTTATTTTAATAACTATGTTGTAATCGATCCCGCCGACAGTGAATTTAAAAAATTCCAACTTCTTTCAGAAGAAGAATATGAAGATTTCATGCTAGAAAATGAAGATTCACAATTAAAAGTAGGTATTGGTGCTGAAGCAATAAAAGAATTGCTTGGTGAAATAAAACTTACTGAAATGGCTGAATCAATAAGAGCTGAATTATCAGGATTATCGGGTTCTGTTCAAAGAAAAGCTAAATTGATAAAAAGATTAAGATTAGTTGAATCTTTAATTGAAAGTAATACAGAACCAACATGGATGATAATGGATGTACTTCCTGTTACACCTCCTGATTTAAGACCTATGGTTCAGTTAGACGGCGGAAGATTTGCTACATCTGACTTAAACGACTTATATAGACGTGTTATAAACAGAAATAACCGTTTATTAAGATTATTAGAAATGGGTGCTCCCGAAATCATTGTAAGAAACGAAAAACGTATGTTACAAGAGGCAGTTGACTCATTAATTGATAACGGCAGACGTGGAAGAACCGTTGTTGGTCCAAGCAACAGACCTTTAAAATCATTAAGTAATATTATTGAAGGTAAGCAAGGGCGTTTCAGACAGAACTTATTAGGTAAACGTGTTGACTATTCAGGTCGTTCTGTTATCGTTGTCGGTCCGAAATTGAAATTAAATCAATGTGGTTTACCAAAAGAAATGGCTATCGAATTATTCAAGCCGTTTGTTGTTAATAAATTAATTGAAAGAGGATATGTTCAAAACATAAAATCTGCAAAAAAGAGAATAGAAAGATCAGAACCTATTGTATGGGATATCTTAGAAGAGGTAATTGACGGACATCCGGTACTATTGAACCGTGCTCCAACCCTTCACAGATTAGGTATTCAGGCTTTTGAACCGGTATTGGTAGAAGGTCGTGCTATTCAACTTCACCCGTTGGTATGTACAGCATTTAACGCTGACTTCGACGGTGACCAGATGGCTGTTCACGTACCTTTATCAATAGAAGCTCAAACTGAAGCCAGAATGTTGATGTTAGCAACCAATAATATCTTGGCACCTGCTACAGGTAAACCTATTATTGGTGCTTCGCAAGATATGGTTCTTGGTATGTATTATTTGACTCTTATGAAAGAGGAAAATGATAATAAAGAACTTAAATACTTCTATAGTTTTGAAGATGCTATAGCTGCTCACGAAACAGGTGTTATAGAATTACACGATAGAATTGTTGTTCGTGATGAGCATGGTGAAAGATTTGAAACTACAGTTGGAAGAATTATCTTTAACGAAACAGTAAGAAATTCAATAATGGCATAACCCCTTATTGAAATGCTACATTATATTGATAAACAAAAAAGGTGAAAATAAAATGGAAACAATGGTACATAAAAATACAAAAAAATCGTTTGATTTCATCAATGAACAGGTGAATAAAAAGTCGATTAATAAATTACTGAACCAAGTGTATCTTGAATTTGGCGGTGCTAAAACTGCAACTCTTGCTGATAACCTAAAGAACTTGGGTTATAGATATGCAACAAAATCAGGTACAACAATTTCAATTGCTGACCTTTCCGTTCCTGCAGATAAGAAGGAACTGTTAAAAGAGGCTGAACAAGAAATTGAAAAATCAACTCACAGATATCTAAAAGGTGATATTACTGAAGTTGAGAGATATACAAAAGTTATCGATACTTGGTCGGAAACAACATCAAAATTAACGGCAAAAGTAGTTGAAAACTTTGACAGATTAAATCCGGTATATATGATGGCATTCTCCGGTGCTAGAGGTAATTTATCTCAGGTATCACAGTTAGTTGGTATGAGAGGTTTGATGGCTGATGCACAAGGACAAATCATCGACTTACCTATTAAATCTAACTTCAAAGAAGGGTTATCCGTTACAGAATATATTATTTCTTCTTACGGTGCAAGAAAAGGGCTTGTAGATACAGCGTTAAAAACAGCTGACTCAGGTTACTTAACAAGACGTCTTGTTGACGTTGCTCAAGACGTAATTGTTCGTGATCACGATTGCGGAACACATCATGGTATTATGATGACAGATATTTCTGATGGTGAAAAAATAGTTGCTCCTTTAACAGAGCGTTTATTGGGAAGAACAATTGCTGAGGATATAAAAGATAAAGACGGAAATATAGTTATTCCTGCAAACACAACTATTGACAGAGCTGATATTAGAAAAATAAAACATTTAGACTTACATAAAGTATTGGTTCGTTCTCCGTTAACTTGTGAACTTGAGTATGGTATATGCCAAAAATGTTATGGTTGGGCAATGACTACTCAAAAACTAGTTGATGTTGGTGAAGCAATCGGTATTATAGCTGCTCAATCAATTGGTGAACCCGGTACACAGCTTACAATGAGAACATTCCACACCGGCGGTGTATTTAAAGGTGCCGGTGCTATGAAAGAAATCATTGCTGAAGCTGACGGTAAAATTGTTTCTAAAATTCTTACAAGAGATTTAAGAACAAGACACGGTGATAATGTAGCTATAACAATTCAAGAATCTGATTTGGAAGTTAAATCAGGCTCAAAATCAAAGAAATATCATATTCCTTCCGGTGCAATTTTATATGTACATGAAGGTCAAGAGCTTAAAACCGGTGATAAAATTGCCGTTTATGAACCTGCATCAGGCGGTGACGGTAGCCGTTTAACAGAAAAAGCTACAAAAGATATTACATCTGATTTGTCCGGTGAAATTCTTTTTGAAGATTTTGTTGCGGATGAAAAGAAAGACAGACAAGGTAATATTTCAAGAACAGCAAGTAAGAATGGTATCGTTTGGGTATTAGGCGGTGACGTTTATAACCTTCCAGGCGGTTCAAATATTCTTGTTAAAGATGGTCAAGCCGTAAAAGAAGGTGAAAAACTTGCTGAAATCCATGTTGTATCAGAACATGGCGGTGAAGTAAGACTTGGTCAAGATTTGGTTGTTGAGGAAGTTAAATTTGACGGTAAGAAGATTAAAAAAATTGTTCAAGGTAAAGAACTGACAATTGTTATTGCTTCTATATCAGCTGCAAATGCAACTTTTGAACAAACAAAGAAAGAACAAATCTGGACAGTTAAGAAAACAGGTGAAAAATATATCGTTAAAGCTCCAGTTGATACAGAAGTTGAAAGCGGTATGATTATTGCTGAGCTTATTGATGAAGAATATACAGTTCCATCAAGCGGTGAAATAAGATATAACGGAATTGAAGTTGATGAAAATCAAATTATTACAAAACCCGGAGAATTAATATTTATTCCTGATGAAATTCATCAGGTTAACAAAGATTCCGCATTAAAAATGGTTGAATCAGGTACATTTGTTACAGCAGGTACTGAAGTAGTAAAAGATTTGTACGCTCATATTGACGGTATTGTTGAAATAAAAGAATTCAACGATATGATTCACGAAGTTGTAATTCGCCCCGGTGAAATATACAATTTAAGCGGAATTAGCGAATTAAAAGTAGATGAAGGCGAAGTTGTAAAAGCCGGTACAGAAATCGCTCCAAAAATCAAAGTAAAAGCAGATTCAATTGTTACCATAATGGATAATGATAAAGATAACCTTGAAATTGATGATTTGGAAGAAGATTTAGGTGTTGTTGCTTTAGATGAAAAATCTATTTCTAACCAACCTATTCAAATCTTAGTAAGACCGGTTCAAAGATTTAATATTGATACAAAAGATGTTTCTATTAAGTTTAATTCTACTGATGAAGCTATAGATTTAGTTCCTGTAACTCAATTACAGTATAAAGACGGTTCAAGAGTTAGAAATCTTGACGGTAGTGTTTTAACAAGAACAAGTTTAGTTCTTCAAATGGATAATTATCTAAGTCATTTAAAAGGGTTACTTGAACTTGACGAAAACAATAACTTAAAGATTGTTGTTCTTGAAAATATTATTGTAAGAAGAGAAATTGAAGGAGCTTCAAAAACTGCAGCATCAATGCAAACAGAACTTCTTGTTAAAGATGGTCAAGTAATTGAACCAAAAACACCTGTAGCAAAAACACAAGTTCTTGCAATAAGTGATGCTATTGCAAGTATAAAAGACAATAGTCAGGATTTAAGAAGATTGTTGTTAGTTTCTGAAAGTTCTGAAACTAAGATTAACTTAAAATCCAAACCTGTTGTTAAAAAAGGTGAATTGGTAAAAATGGATAATGTAATATCCGAAGGCGGCGAGCTTTCTGAATTGTCAGGTTTAGTTGTTGCAACTGATAAAAACTCAATTACTTTAAGAGTTGGTCGTCCATACTTGATTAGCCCCGGAACAATGCTTCAGGTTGCAAACGGTTCACTTGTTAACAGAGGTGATATGATTGCAACATTGGTATTTGAAAGACAGAAAACAGGTGATATCGTTCAAGGTTTGCCTCGTGTAGAAGAATTACTTGAAGCAAGAAAACCAAAAGATTCAGCAGTAGTTGCAGAATATGCAGGTAAAGCAGAAATCGAAGTTGAAGATGATGTACCTCGTTTATTCTTAAACGGTGATTTGGGTCGACAAGAAGTAAAATTCGCTATTGATTCGAATATTATCGTTGCAAACGGTCAGGATATAGCAATTGGTCAACCTTTAACTGGTGGTCCATTAAATCCTCACGATGTTATAAGACTAAATGGTGTAGAAGCAGCTCAACAATACCTTGTAGATGAAGTACAGAGAGTATATCGTTCACAGGGTGTTGAAATTGCTGATAAACACGTTGAAGTTATTGTAAGACAGATGACAAAGAAAGTTAAAATCCTTGAATCAGGTGATACAAAACTTCTTCCCGGAGAATTTTTGGAATTTAAAGTAGTTCAAGCAGAAAACGAAGCAGTTAAAGCTGCAGGCGGTCAAGAAGCTACTTATGAAGCAGTTCTTTTAGGTATTACAAAAGCTAGTTTGAATACCGAAAGCTTTATCTCTGCAGCATCGTTCCAAGAAACAACGAGAATTTTAACTGAAGCAGCTGTCGAAGGTAAACGTGATTTGTTAAGAGGTTTGAAAGAAAACGTTATTATTGGTAGATTAATACCTGCAGGTACCGGTTTCTATCACTTAACAAATGCTTCCGAAGAAAAAGACAGAGAAGCTCAAAAACGTGCAGCAGAAAAGAATACTGCAAGAAAACCATCTGCAATTTTGGAAGAAATCGAAGGAATGTTCGGTTCTCCCGATTTGATGGATATACCTTTGGAATAATAAATAAATTAAAAATAAAAAAAGCAGTTTGATTAATCAAACTGCTTTTTTTATACAGTTAAATATACACTCCGGCAATTGAGCCGAATATTAATTTGGTTCAATATTGAAATAGTTTTGGAGGTTATATGAAAAAAATTTGTTTATTATTTTTACTTCTTGCGTTAGTCGGAACAATATGTTATGCAACTGAAATGCAGGATGTTCAATGCTTTTTCAACAGATATGTCGAGGCTGCAAATAATTATGATAATAATTATTTCAATTTTTATAGTAATGATGCTAAAATTATACGAGTAGTTGAAAAACCTGATGGTACGTTTGAAGCAGTTAATATCCCTCTTGAAAGATATAAAAGTGAAGCAAAAAAATCTCAAGTATTAATGAAAATGAGAAAATATAAGAATTTCTATTCGAACATAAAAATTTTGCCGCACGGAAAGGATTATAAAATAGCTGCATTAAGGATGCCTTCAACAAGCGATTATAAAGTTCCTTCTTATTTTATTGTCGGAAAAGATTGTGAAGGCAATTGGAAAATAAAAGAAGAATCAATGAATACTAAAGTGCAGGCGTTTCTTGGAAAATAGATTATGTTACTATTTGGTCATTGTTATATTGGTATGATTGAACGCTGCCTGAGTATTGGTATATCATATCTCTTGTTACCGTAATAGTTTTACTTGTATTTTCAGGATCAACAAGAGTAACATAATTACCATGAACTTCTTTAACTGCAAATTCATGTCCAAAGGTGTTCTTAACAACATTTCCGTTAATATCAACGCATTTTTTACTTCTTCCTGATAATGCTATAGTGACTGCATAACCATCAGGATTATTTTCTATATCATTTAACATTTTATCAACGTCTGTTTTGTAATTGGAATTGTTATTAGGTATTGTTGTTGCTACATCATTTCCTGTTAAAAGGAACATAGCATCTTCCATATTCCCAAAGTCTAAACCTTCATATCCTATTTTCCCTTTTAGAGCAATAGATAGGGCAGGATGATTATCATTAATTTTTATTTTCCCGTTTTGAATATCTTTTATTGCGGATTCAAATGCGAGTTCAAGCAATACGACATCTTTATCCCCATTTGAATATTTATCCATAGTATATGCTTGTTTCAAATCTTCTTGCGATATATTAATAGTTTTGTTTATGCCTTTCAAATATACGGAGTATGAACCGTCATTATTTTGCGTAATTGCATCTTCAATTATTTTTCTTCCGTTTTCAGTGTAGCTTAGGCTGGTTAATGTTGATAATAGCCAACAATCGCTTGTTTTAAAATTCTGTTTGATATATTCAACCTCACTATTGCAGTCGTCAATGTAGATTGCTTCTAAATTACCGCTATCATCAGCTTCATATTCAGTATGAAAGGCAATTTCACCATCTTCAGTATATTCTAATGAATGACGTTTTAACGTATTTCCTGCTTCATCCAATTCGTTAATTTCTTCGGTATCAATATTTCCTATACTTCCAAATGTAAGTATACGCTCTTCACTCTTAGTACCATCTTTGAACGATGACATTATAGCACTTTCTACAAGTCCTGAGTTATTATAACTATATTCTATCGTGTAGGTTTCATTTCCGTCGGTGAAAGTTTCTTTTATAATTCGACCTTTTTTGTCTGTTTCAATTTCTGCTTCTTCTATAAGAGATTCGTTTTCAGTTCTGCTTTGTCCTAAAGTAGGGATGCCTGCTGCTATCGAAGCTAATTGATGAATATGTTCTCTAATCGATTCAGATGTTGAGTTTTGATTTGAGTCATATAATGATTTTTGTGTATCATTATCTTTCTCTTGTGAATTAGGAATTACAATACTCTTAAGCAGTGATTTTATATCAGAATTTAACTCTAAAATTTGTGTGGGATTATCGGTTTTTTCATTCTCAAAAACTGAAATGTTTTCATTTGCACTGTCAATTTGAGATTGATATTGACCTATGTCATTATTATTAGAAAATTTATTAATTCCTAATTTCTCAAAATTAAAACAAAAAAACATTTTTCAACTTTCTATAAGAATTCAGTATTTATAATATCGGCATTATTTTATGAAAACTTTAAGGTAATATCGTTGTTTTATGTATATTTATTACGTAATTATGAAAAGATTATAGTGTGTAAAAATAGATATTTGTTTGTATAGTTTTGAAAGATTAATTGATATGCGTTTTTTCTTTTCATATATGATATAATTCTATGGAATAAGGGCATTTTATGAATTTTAATAATAAAAATAATGATTATGTCTTTAATTACTTATAAAATTTATAGATTAAAAGAGGTTCAAAATCAGAACTATTTACTGAAATCGTAAGATATATAATGTATATATAATTGCTTAAGAAATGAAAAATAAAGGAAAAATAAATGGCTACATTAAAGACATCTGTATTAGGAATAGACTTTGAAAATCCGTTTTTGTTAGCATCTGCTCCTCCAACCGCTTCTGTTGAAAGTATTGACAAAGCTTTTGAAATGGGATGGGGAGGTGCTGTTCTAAAAACAATAACTCCTGATGATTTGGAAATGCTAGAAGCAAGTCCTCGCTATGCAACAATTAAAGAAAAAGGAAAAGTAATCTGTCTCCAAAATATAGAACTGTTGAGCCATGAAACCATAAAATACTGGATAGACGGAATTAGATATCTAAAAGAGAAACATCCGTCAAAAGTTATTATTGCGAGCATAATGGCGCCTGTTGAACGTAAAGAGTGGCAAAACCTTGTAAAAATATTTAATGATACGCCAATAGATGCTTACGAATTAAATTTTTCTTGTCCTCATGGAATGCCTGAAAGAAATATAGGTATGGCAATAGGAACAAGTGCTGAAATTTCTATACTTATAACATCTTGGGTAAAATCAGTTGCCACTAAACCTGTTTTTGTAAAATTAACACCAAACGTTACTAATATTACTTGGATAGCTAATGCTGTAGAGAGAGCAGGTGCAGATGGTTTTGCTGCAATTAATACAGTTCAAAGTTTTATGGGTATTAATCTTGATACATTGGAACCTGTTCTTAATATTGATGGATTATCAACCTATGGAGGTTTGTCAGGAGAAGCTGTTAAGCCGATTGGATTTAAATGTGTTGCACAATTAAGACAAAATTCTAATTTGCCTATTCTTGGTATAGGTGGAATTTCAAATTGGCAAGATGCTGCACAATATATTGCTATTGGCGCTGATGCAGTTCAAATTTGTACGGAAGTTATGATTAACGGATACGGAATAATAAACGGTTTAAAATCAGGATTGCTTAATTATTTGGAAACAAAAGGATTTAACGATATATCCGAATTAAAAAATATTGCAGTTAAAAAAATTACATCACATGAAAAACTGAATAAAGAAAGTCATCTTTATCCGTCTATAGATAAAGAAAAATGTATAAAATGCGGTAAATGCGCAAAAATATGTTCTGAATCAGAATATCATGCATTAAATATTGAAAAAGAATGTTTGAACTTGAATAGAGAACAATGTGCAGGTTGTTCATTGTGCAGCCATGTTTGTCCTAAAGAAGCTATAAAAATGTGTTGTTAAACAGAATAATTAATCAGCTGATATTACCAATTTTGCTATAATTTGCAGCTATAAAACTTTTGTTTATTTTCTAAGCTGTAAATTGCTATAAATTTTATTATTTTTTTATGCCCATAATAATTCTGTTTGTTTTCCCCAACATATCCCGTCCTGTAAAAATATCGGCTTTAGTACTTGTTAGGGTTTCGTAAGTATATTTTATTGAATCATATTCTGAACGAATTGCAGAAATATTTGCATTATTATTATTTTCCTCAAACAAAGAAATTTTAGAATTGATTTTAATTAATGCATTTTCTATTTTTTCACTGGAAGAAATTGAGATATTAATTTTCATAGCAAGAGTTTTAATTCTTTGATATATTTTTTCAAGACGGTCATCATCCTGTTGCGTTTTATTAGCATTTTCTTGTTTTTGAGATTTTTCTTCAATAATTTTTCTTGCTTGTGCTTCAGAAGAAATACCGGATATATTAATACCTAATTCTTTTAATTCAGAAATGGTTTCCTTAGATAAATTTAATCCGGAATATCCTAGTGTAATTGAATTTAAAGAAGAAAGAGAATTTGCAGAGAACATAAAAGCACCTTACATATACAATATATATATTCCTTATATGCATAATTATTTTCGATAATTTTTTTTAATTTTACATAAGTTAATAATTAGTTACTTCAGAACTTTTGGGAGAATGAATTGTCTCAAAAATCTAAGTTTGTTGTTTTTTTATGTTATAATAGGGTTTAAAAGGTTAAGATGTAATGTTAAAGTCGTTGCAAAAAGTTAGCGGATTTTTATCCTCAAAAACATCAATTTTTATAATTGTAATTGCAATTATCACATACTTTTTCCCTGATATTTTTACTTGGGTAAAAGGGGATACTCAAACTATTATTTTAGGCATAATTATGCTTACAATGGGTATGACGTTATCTTTAAAGGATTTTGAAGTACTTTTAAAACGACCGTTAGATATAGGTATAGGTACATTTGCTCAATACTTTTTTATGCCGCTAATTGCAATTAGCTTAGTACATTTACTACATTTGCCAAAAGAAATATCAATAGGTTTAATTTTGGTAGGATGTTGTCCCGGTGGTGTTTCATCTAATATAATGTCATTTTTATGTAAAGGAGACGTTGCTTTTTCTGTTGGAATGACAGCTGTATCAACGTTGTTAGCTCCTATTATGACACCAACGTTGGTATATGTTTTGGTAAAAGAATCAGTTAATGTTGATGTAATCGGAATGTTTAAATCTGTGTTAATCGTAACTATATTACCTGTATTAATCGGTGTCACTTTAAATTATATATTTAGAAAAAATGAAAAATTTCCTGAATATTGTAAAGTTATGCCTGGTATTTCCGTTATAGGTTTAGCTTGTATTGTTGGTGGTGTTGTTTCTCATTTTGGCAGTACCTTTATAAAATCAGGAGTGGTTATTTTTATTGCAGCATTTTTACATAACCTTGTCGGATATATTGCAGGTTGGATAATAGGTACAATTACAAAAATGTCTGAGGCAAAAAAGAGAACTATTTCTATTGAGGTTGGTATGCAAAATGCAGGATTGGCAACAGTCCTAGCTACAAAACACTTTGCATTGATTCCTGAAGCTGCGATTATTTCCGCTGTATCTTGTGTATGGCATTCAATATCAGGTACAATTTTAGCAAATTTATTTGTACTAAAAGATAAGATGAAAAAGTCTTAATAAAAATAACCCGATAACATTTGCTATCGGGTTATTTTGAGGCTTTTGTGGACAAAGTTCGAACCTTTTTTAATTGATTATGAAAATGCTAAAGAAATTGAGAGAATATTAAAACAATGTGCGTAAAAATTCCCTCTTTGGATAGAGAGGGTAGAAAATCAAGTTGAGTTTACGAAACTTAGATTTTCGAGTGAGATAACAATTAGAGGGCAGGGTGAGGGTTTATTTGTAACTATCCGAAATTTATGCTACAATTTGCGTATGGAATTTAGCAGGGGTAAATATATTGATAATTAATGCAATAAACAAAATCTCTGAAATCCTTATGGTTATAAAAAAAAGGGGGGGTAGCGAAATTACGTACGGACATAGAGAAACGAGCCCGGATAGCACCGAGCGTGGAGTAATTTCAAGACGAACCCTTACCAGACCTTGCTTTCAGGGGTTTGTTAAATATAAAAATTGAATAGAATTATAAAAATCTTGCTTGATTAGTTAAATACATCGGGCAGGATTTTTTGCTTTATAAATTTAGGTGTACGTGTAACAAAAAAAGAGGTGGAGTATGACAATAGAGTACAAATCAGGTGCAGTTCAAAAAACTAAAAAAGGTTACTGTTTAACAACCGAAAATCAAGGTGCAGAAAATATAGATATTAATTTAGTTGATTTTCTAAATGAAAAAATGAAAGGTGTTACAATAATTTCAAATTCAACTTTTACGGGCGGTGCTTGGAATTGGATTACATCATCATTATTTAATGATATTATAACCGCAAAAAATGCTAATCACTATATAACACTTCGTGGTTGGGGAACAAAAACCGTTACAACAGGAAACTACAAAGATACTATTGATATTACAAACAGCGGAAATAATAAAATCAATTTAGGTAACGGAGAAAATCAAATATATATCAGACCCGGTGCTGCAAAAAACGTAATTAACACAGGTGTTGATAAGGATTCTTATACTATTCAAGGCGGAAATAATACAATAGTAGATTACGGCGGAGATAATAAATTTGATTTTACTTATGATTCTAAAAACAAAATTACAATAAAAGGAAAAGGCACAAATACATTTACCCAATCAGGCGGAGAGAATAATATAACTTCAACAAAAGGGGAAAATATTTTTGAATATAACGGAAATGCAAACGATAAAATTAAAACAGGTGCATTTAAAGATACGTTTGATGTTTTATTAATGGGCAGTTCTTCAACTCTTAATATTGATTCAGGCGCAGGTGATGATGAATTAACAATAAGAAGTTATTCAGCCAAAGATACACCTTCAAGAATAACGGCTAATTTAGGGGCAGGGGATGATGAAGTTGATATTATTCGTGCTTCAAGTTCTTATGGTGTTACAACTGATATTAAAACAGGAAAAGGTGAAGATAATGTTGAAATATACGCAGGTCTAATTAATAAAATTGATACGGGAAATGATATTGATACCGTAACAATATATGACGGCAGACAAAATTATATTTCAACTGGAAACGGTAATGATTGTGTCTATATTGAAAGCGGTTGGACTTCAGGAGATGAAACACACTATATAAATGATGCAATATCAACAGTTAAAACAGGAAAAGGAAGCGATTATATAAGTATAAGCGGCGGATATAATACAGTATATGGTGAAGCAGGTAATGATTCTATTGCAATAGATGGCGGATATAATACTATCTATGGCGGAAACGATGAAATTAATATCTGGAGCGGAGAAAATACAATTTATGCAAGCGGTGATATAATTGGTTTACTGGATGGAACAAATACAATCTATACTAAAAAAGGAAATAATAATATTACTGTTGGCGGAGGAACAACAGGGCTAAGTAACATAATTAACCTTTCAAAAGGGAATAATACGGTTAATTTAGCTGAAGAAACCGCACAAGCAACCGTTAATATAACCGCAGGAAAAAATTATATTAATATAAACAATATTGACCAATTACTTGTTAAATCAACGGCAAAAACAGCTCAAACAGCAGATGTAAACGGATGCAGTAATAGTACCATTGTGTTTGACGTTAAAAAAGGCAGCTGTAATATTTTAGACGGTTCATCTTCAAATGAAATATATGGAGGGGATAACGCAGAAACCTTTAATATTAAAGGCGGAAGTTCAAATACAATAAATGGCAAAGCAGGAAATGATATTTATAATCTCTATGTCGGTGCTAATACCGAAATAACCGATACAGAAGGAAATAATATTTTTAATATTAAAAAAGGTTATTCCGGAATGAGTAAAATTACGGAAACTACTTCAACGTCTAAAATTGTTTTGGATAAAAGCTATAAATTAACTAATGCGAAAAATATTAAAGATGATTTGGTTGTAACAAGTAATAACTCTGTAACTTTATTTGGTTTATATAGTAAAAGCACAGGGGGTTTTCTTGATGATTCATTAAGTTTAATGTTTAATGCTCAAAATGAAATATCAGATAAAGATTTTGTCGATAATATAATTTTTAACGACACCGCAGAAATTTATAATATTGGAGGAAAGAATTATAAGCTTGATTTAACTCAATTAAAATCGGATTTAGCAAGTTGGTTTTCTTCTCATAGCGGTTATAATTCTACATTAGATGTATTTAAAACCACAACTCCGATTGAAGATATTAATTCTCTTATGGCGGTATACACAGAAAATACACAAAATTGCTTTATAAAAGCGTAACCTTCTCGAACTCTGTAAATACAATAACAATAACAAAAAAGAGGACTTAAATGTCCTCTTTTTTAATGGTGGGCTTTCGTGGACAAGGTTAGAACTTTTTTGATAGATTCCGAAAATACTCTCGAAGTTGAAAGATTATTACAATCTTGTGCATAAGTTAGATAAACATAAAAATTAATGTTTACAATTTGTTCTTTTTGTTTTCACGATTGGATTTTGGGTATAAAAAAATAATTTTTACTAATTTTGTGGTATAATTTGCCTATGGATTTGAGTATGCTAAACTTTAGAGAATTAAGTCTTTCCTTAGCTTCCGTTGGGGGGGGTAATACTTCTATCAGACCCTGCTTTCAGAGGTTGGATAGATATAAGAATTGAATAAAATAAAAACAGTCAGCTACCTATAAAATGTGGCTGACTGTTTTGTTTTATAAAAAAAGAATTATGTATAACTAAAATATAAAGGAGAAGAATATGGTAGATATCTATAAATCAGATAAAGTTGTTAAAACTAAAAAAGGCTGGCAAGTAGTTACAAATAAGGGAGATTATCCTGAATACATTGATTTACAGGAATTTTATTCTTATTACCCCGAAAATACAAAAGGCGTTAATATTGTAGCAAATAGTACTTATACAGGGTGGGATAATCAATCAATTCATTCATCTCATTATAACGATACAATTACTGCTTTATATGCAAACCATAATATCTATTTATACGGTACAGGTTCTAAAAAGGTTACAACCGGTAATTTCTATGACCTTATTCGTATATATAATACAGGCAAAAACACAATAAACCTTGCCAATGGTGATAGTTTTGTTTATATTGAATCTCCAAGCAGCATTAATAATATTATAACCGGGGTTGATAAAGATATATACCAAATTCAAGGTGGAACAAACAAAATTACAGATAAAGGCGGAGAAAATAAATTTTATATTAATGCAACCTATTCTAAAAATAATATTACTCTAAAAGGAGAGAAAAACACTTTTGAAGAAGTTCTAAATTCAACAAACACAATTAAAACAGGGAACGGAGAAGGTATATTTAATTTTGGAAAAGGCTCAATTAATAATGTTAAAACAGGAAATGGAACTAATGCTTTTACATTAGAAAATAATTCAATAAGTACAATTGTAACTGGCTCAGGCGATGATACATTCAATATTTCTCTATCCGACAGGGGGACTGCTAATATCAAATCCGGTAAAGGAACGGATACGCTAAATATAACCGATACTTACGCTTCTTCTTGGATGGATTCTAAAATTACTGCTGATTTAGGAGATGGAGTTGATTATGTCTATATTACCCCAACATCAGATACATCAGAATATACGGCTTATACCGATATCAAAACAGGTAGTGGTGATGATAATGTTGAAATATCAGCAGGGCTTATAAATAAAATTAATACGGGAGCCGGAAAAGACTATATTGTTGTAAAAAACACCACCAAAACAACAAGTTTATCAACAATTAAAGCAGGAAATGATAGTGATACAATAAGATTAAACGGCGGAACCAGCGTTGTTTATGGAGAAAAAGGCGAAGATGAAATAACCGCAACAGGTGGGATTAATACAATCTATGGCGGAAGCGGTGTTGATACTATTATATCATCAGGCGGACAAAATATAATTTATAGCGGAGCGGGAAAAGATAAAATTGTTCTTACGAGCGGAACAAACTCTATTTATGCTGATGGGGATATTGTTTCAATTATAGATGGTAACAACGCAATTCATACCGTAAAAGGCGGAAATAAAATTAATGTTCAAGGCGGAACTTTAAATAGAATTTATCTTGAAAAAGGAAATAATACAGTTAATATAAAAGCTACAACAGATGAAGATGTATCATCCAATACGGATATTAATATTACCGCAGGCAAAAATACAATTAATATCGAAGGTAAATTAAATAAAACATTGGTAAATTCAACCTTAAAAAATCAAACGGTAAATGTTTTGGAAGGTTCATCCAAAAACAAGTTCTATGGCTCTGATGTATCCGAAATTTATAACATCACAGGCGGTGTGGATAATGAATTATACGGTAGAGAAGGAAACGATATATTTAATATAAAGAATGGTTCTAATTTTATATATGGTGATGAAGGAAATGATATTTTTAATATAACAGGCGGAGACAATAACATATTACATGGCGGAGACGGAGTCGATACCTTTAATATAAAAGGGGGAGGCGGGTCACAATTACAATACAAGGGAGATAACGGAGACGACATTTATAATTTATATAATTCAAGCAGTGCAACCATAATTGAATATAACGGAAGCAACACTTATAACATTAAAAAAGGTTATTCGGGTAAAACTCGAATATGGTATCAGGGAACAAAGACAACCGATAAAATGGTATTTGACAAGAGTTATAAATTAACAAATGCTAATAATGTTAAAAATGATGTTATAACATCAAATTCTTCAAACGTAACGATATACAGCAATTATGATACAAATGATACAAATTCGTTTGGAGATGAAATTATATTTACGGTTGATGTTAAAAATGAAATTAAAGATAAAGTAATTGATAATGATAAATCAATTGTATTATTAACCCCCGATATGATTACAACATATAATGTTGGCGGAAAAAACTACAAACTTGATTTAACAACATTAAAACAAGACCTTGCAGGGTGGTTTACAAGCCATAGTACTTATGCTGATAAAACTACAGATTATGTGCTTTCAAACGGCAGCGAAGCTGATATCCAATCACTTATGGCAGTATATACTAAAGACACCGCAGGATGTTTTATAAAAGCATAACTTTCTCGAACTCGGTAAAACCAATAATAACAACAAAAAAGAGGACTTAAATGTCCTCTTTTTTAAATGGTGGGCCGCAGAGGACTCGAACCTCCGACCTTACGCTTATCAGGCGTACGCTCTAACCACCTGAGCTAGCAGCCCTTAACCTCTCTCTTGATTTAATACTCTCATAAACATTTTTTAAAATCAAGCATTAATCTTCATTTAATGGTCTAAGTAATATTATAGAATTTAAATTTAATTGTAAGAAATCATGTGTTTCAGCTTTTCTGTTTGGAAACTCTCTATGAACAACTTCACAATTCTTTATAGCAACAAATCTTTTTGAACCATTTAATATATCAGATAATACCCTATTTTTTCTACCTGTCTTCGGCATAAAAACATTACCTTTTATTTGGTAATCCTTAGTTACAACCAAAACTCTCTCAGACCATATACCGGTTATAAAACTATTATTTTCATCCATTTTATTATCTTCGTACATTTATTACCCTTTCTTATACGGAATATGATTGGAATAATGGCAGATATAATGATAATGCCAAGAAACAAACAATTACACCTATGAATATAAGTAAGATAGGCTCAATCAACTTACCAATCGTATCAATTACTGTATCAAGCTGTTGATCAATATGTTTTACACTCTGATCCATTAATTCGCCTAAACGACCTGATTGTTCACCTGTTGAAACCATAAACAATATCATCTTTGGAAATATATTTGCAGCTTTCAACGATTCTGATAAATGCGCACCTGCTTGCATCTTTTTGATAGATACTTTTATTGCATCATTCATTACAGTATTTGACAATGTCGTTCTTGATAAATATAAACATTCAATAATCGGAATACCTGCATCATAAGCGATTTGTAATACGGTTAAGAAGTTAGAAAATGCAGCCGATTTTACCAAATCAGATATTAAAGGTATCTTTAATACTATTTCATCAATTTTTCTTTTTGATGGTTCCCATCTCATCAAATATATGCATGCAAACACAATTGCAGCTATTGCAAGCGGAATTATTGCCCATTTGTCCTTTAAAAATTCACCTGAATTAATACAAAATTGAGTTATTGCAGGCAACTTTTTACCTTGTTGATCAAACATATCTTTGAAAGCAGGAAATACAAACATTAACATAACCAGTACAACTGCTATTGCCAACAAAACAACAAATATAGGATATGTTAAAGCAGAAATTACTTTACCCTTGATATCACCTTGTTTCTTTAACAACTCAATCAAACGTTCAAATGTTTTATCAATTTCACCCGAATCTTCACCTGCTTTTGCAAGACCAATGTATACTTGACCAAAAATATTAGGATATTTTGATATAGTATCTGATAAAGTATAACCTGAAATAATTTCTTTTTTAATCTTTTGCGCAAGCATCTTTACTTGCCTTGAAGAAGCATTAGATTCAATAAAGATAAGACTTTCTATGATTGGCAAACCCGCTTTATTTAATGTCAAAAATGTCTGTGTAAAATCTATTTTATCTTTTAATGACAATGACTGTAATTTATCAGATTTAATCGCTTTGCCTGAAACAGTCGAATCACTTATTGTTATATTTTTATAGCCAAGATTTTTAACACGAATTCGTGCTTCTGTTTGCGTTTTTGCATCAATTCTTCCTTTTACCTTTTCACCGTTCCATTTTTCAGCTTCATATTCATATCTGGTCATAAGTTCTTATCCTTTACTCCTTAACAGGTCCAAGTACACGAACAAACTCATCTATGGTAGTTTTACCTTCAAGAATATGTTTTAAACAAGCCTGATGTAAGGTATTCATACCTGCACCAACTGCAGCTTCCTCAATTGTAATATCGTGAGCACCTTGTGCTATTAACTTTTTAATTTCTTTTGTTATAGGCATGATTTCATAGACACCTAAACGACCTTTATATCCTTCAAAATTACATTTTTCGCATCCGTTAGGTTTATAAATAGGAGTTTTCATAAACTCTTCTATTTCTTTTTCACCACCGGCAACAACAAGTTCAGCTTCTTCTCTTGTCGCAAAATACTGGGTGCGACAATGAGGACATAAATTTCTTACCAAACGTTGTGCAATTACACCAACCAATGTTGAAGATACCAAATAATCTTTAGCACCCATATCTATTAATCTGGTAATAGTTGAAGCAGCAGAGTTTGTGTGAAGTGTCGATAGTACAAGGTGACCTGTTAAAGCAGCCGATATAGCTGTTTCTAATGTTTCAATATCACGAATTTCACCGACAAGTATAACATCAGGGTCCTGTCTTAATATAGCTCTCATACAAGAAGCAAATGTAATACCTGCTTTTGAATTAATCTGCGACTGGTTAATACCGTCAATTCTAATTTCTATAGGGTCTTCAATTGTTGTAATATTAATTTTTTCATCATTAATAGCTTTTAATAATGTATACAATGTTGTTGTTTTACCAGAACCTGTAGGACCTGTTGTCAGGATGATACCATTTGGAACACTTTCCATTTTTTTGATCAAATCAGTATCCTCTTTAGAAGCACCAACAATAACCATTTCTGATTTTGATGATGCCATAGATACAGCAGGTGCCAAAATTCTTATTACCATCTTTTCAGCATCACCAACAGGCAAGGTGTTAATACGAAAATCGAAATCTTTATCTTTATATGTTATAGAAAATGAACCATCTTGCGGTCTTCTGTGCTCAGCAATGTTCATTTTAGAAATAACTTTTAAACGTGTTAATATTGCAAGTTCAGATTTTTCAGGCAATTTTAAAGCAACTCTTAAAATACCATCTTTTCTGTATCTTACAACATAACCGTCTAATCTTGGCTCAATGTGAATATCACTTGCGCCCATATCTATACCGTCAGATATCATTTTGTTAACAAACTTAACAACAATATTTGAATCATCTTTTAACTCTTTTTGTGCCTGTTCAAATAAAGTTTCTTCACGTTCAAACGCTAATGCCTGACGCTCGATTTTTCTTGATAACTTCTTTGTAGCTTTTGCACTCTCGTTAAAATATTTCTGTATTGCCATTGAAAACTCATAATGAGTCAAAAGCAATATTGTTGGTTTCATTCCGGTATAAGCAATTATGTTATTAAATGCTTGTTTATCATTTGGATTTACCATACCAACAACAAGAGATTTTTCATCACTACTAATAGGTAAAACCATATACATTCTTATAAAGTCTTCAGGCAAAATAGAAAGAACCGTATCATCCAAATTTAACTGTTCAGAAGATACAACATCATAACCTAACTGAGTTTTCAAAGCAGCTTTTAATTGGTCAAGAGTTATAATACTTTGTCTGACTAAAATTGTACCTAAAGGTGTATGCTCTTTTTTAGCTTGAATTAATGCAGCATATATTTGATCTTGTGTAACAAGATGCATATCAACAAGAACTTCACCAATTAATTTAGGCTCACGTTTTGAATCGACAGCATTATAATCTTCAGATTCAGCAGCTACTGCATCATCACCAATCTCAGCATCAGTTTCACCGGAATCATACTTTAATTGTATTTCTGAATTTGAATAATCAGAATCAGAAACATCAACTGAATTAGTGTCATTAATTACTTCTAAATCAGAAGAATTATAATCATTTGCCGAATCTTGAGACTTTTGACTTGAAGTAATATTATTCAATCCAACAAAGTCAAAGATTTCCATATAATCAGTATCAGGCAATTCATAATACTTAATTTTATCAGAAGTAACACCAGTTGTATTAACAATAAAATTTTTAACAACTGATTCACTTGCAAAGCCTTTTCTACCGATTACATATACTATACCTTTTGCTTCTTTAATTGGTATGAAATATTTATTTTTTATATCAACATTATCAAATTTTGAAACAAAGTCAAAATCCAATATAGACTTTAATTTTTCTGCATTAGAACTTGCCATTTTGAATCGTTATCCTTAAAGTTCAGCTACGTCTTCAGTATCTTTAATAATTCTAGGTGTTATCATAAATAACAATTCTTCTCTCTTCATAGTTTTATTCTGATTTCTGAAGAAGAATCCAACTATAGGAATATCACCTAATATTGGAATTTTAGCAACAGTTTCAGCTTCAGAATTTTGAATCATACCACCCAATAATAAAGTTTCTTCATCTTTTATTCTAATAGATTTTAAATCTAAGTTATGTCTTTGAAGCAATGTTGCTGCTGTAAATGAATTATCATATAAAGTATCAACAACCGGTCTTAATTCTGATGCATAATCAGGCTTAATATCCAAAGATACGTATCCATCAGGACTTATGAATGGCAATACTTGGATTTTTATACCATTGTCTTTACCAATTTCATATGTTTTTTGAACAGCACCGTAATTTGCACCTTGACCATTTGTATAGTTGTTCAATAATTGAACTGTTGTAGATTCAATATAATCTTGCGTTAAGTCAATAACTGATTTTTTACCGTTTGTAATAACAATTTTTGGATTAGCTAACATTCTTGCTTTTTTATTTTCAATTAAATAAGAAAGTGTTTGTTGTAAACTATGGCTGCCACCTGAATATCTGGATCCATGCCATATTAATGGTTTATTAGTTTTAACACCGCCATTCATAGATATACTGAACAATTTGTCTGAATATACCCATGCATTATTGAAATCTTTTGAACCTTCTTCGCTTAAAGCAATAATAGAAACTTCCAAATAAGCTTGTGGTTGTTTTCTATCATTTTCTAAAATGAAATCATTAACAAGCTGTATTTGATATTCACTACCACCAACCATTGTTAAAGTACCAAGTTCCGGTTGAACATACATTGTCATTGTAGGTTTAGATGCATAAGAATTGAGGTTTCCGGTTGTAATACCACTTGTATAGATACAAGCAACAGTACCCCCACCTATAGCACCTTCTGCCACAGGGTCAACACCAGTTTTAGCTTTTACATTTGCATTAAGTTTTGAAGTATAAGTACCACCTGTACCTTGATTTGATACAGCACCTTCAAAAGGTAACTGGAACAATGTTTGACAAATCATTTTTGCCATTTCCATTGGTGTTGTATGGTTAACCCTGAATGTTGTCATTGTAGGTTTTTTATCAAATCTGTCTACAATTTTCTTTGCCATTTGGTAATCTGCATCAGTACCAAATATCATTAACTCATTTCTGTCGGAATTTGTTGTAACAATAGGCCCATAAGTAAGACCCGGTCTGTTCATTCCGAAAATATTCGTATTTAAGAATTGTGCCAAATATGCTGCATCACTGTATTTAACAGGAAGAACAGTTACTGTATCTTTTGTAAGATTCAATGTTTCTGCACTGGCAGTAGACATAACCATCATTGTTTTGTCTTTTATAACATAAGTCAAATCGGTCATTTTCATAACCATCTTAAAAGCATCTTCCAATCTTACATCAACTAAGTCTAATGTAACTGTACCGGTTGCTGATTGATGGAAAACAATATTTAAGCCAGCTTTGTCTGCAAACATTCTTAATACTTGTTGAACATCGGTATTTCTCAAGCTTAAATTTATAAGCTGATTACCGGCATTAAAATCAACATTACCTGTCAAATTAATTTTATTCGGAGCATTATAATCTGTTCTTACAGTTGTTTGTCCGACATCGTATGTAAGAGGAGCCGCAATCGCCATGCCATACGCCAGCACTGATACACACCCCGTAACCATCAAAAGTTTTGATATACTTTTTAACTTTCTTTCCATAATATATATTTCAACTCCTCTAATTAGTTTTTATATCTTCCACCAAATTTATTTTCCAGATTTGCAACTGACTGTTGCTGATCTAAATAACCTTTTGCGAACAGTTCGCCAACAGATGCAACGTAACTGTTGTTTTTATAACTTATTTGTACTTTATCACGTGTTATACTTACAATTTTATATCCTGAAACAGTATCTCCAACCTTAACAAACTGATCCATACCATTTAAATTTACAATAGCAGAAGGGCTTTCTTTATCATACAAAATACCTGATATTTTTGTTTGTAATAATCTTGTTAAGTTTTCATCAGGAACCGATGCTGTTGGCGGTTCTATAATTTCGAACTGAGTATTATTAACTGTTTCATAAGGTACTTCTTTATAAGTCTCTGTTATAACAGGCGGTTTAAAGGGATTAAGTCTTGCAGCCTTGTTATAAACAACCATGATAGAGTCATTTGCTTGATTTGCTTCTTCTTGATTTGTAAACAAATCACCTTCATTAACATGCTCTTGAGGTTCTTCAACAGGTTCTGTTACTGTTGCAACTTCCTGATTTTCGCCTTCACCTGTTACAACATTTGTTTCTTCGCCATTTTCATTAAAATTGACACTCATCATGTCGCCATTTTCTTCATTTGAAGAATCAAAGAATGAGTCACCCATATTTTCATTATTTTGTTGGTTTTCATTATTTTGTTGATTTTCGCCATTATTTTCATTGTTAAAATTTTGTTCTTGATGGTATGAAACATTTTCAGATTCAAAATCTTTTTCACCCATCATTTTGGGGATAACAATGAACCCGCCAGCAATTAACAAAGCCAATAATATTATTATAAGAGGCAATGCGCTCTTTTTCTTTGGAGCTTCTTCCTCTTCATCATCTTCTTCATACTCCTCTTCTGATTCTTCATATTCTTCGGGTTCTTCTACGTTTTCCTCTTCTGAATATGAATCGTCATCATCATAGTCAAATGTTGATTCTTCTGCAACATTCTCGTCTTCGGTATATTCCATATCTTCAAATTGATTCTCGTTATTATCCACCATATCTCTCACTCTTTATTCCGAATATGCTTCTTTTTATATTCTACACACATTTTTCTAAATGGGCAAATTTAATTTATAAATCTTTTTTTTGTTAATGATTATTAATATTTTATTATATTGTAAAACAAAAATAAATAACAATCGTTATAAGTATAGCTTATTCTATCATTCTAGCTTAAAACGTTTCACAAAAATTTACGTCAATCATTTGCATGAATTTTTGTAAAGTATTTTTATAAAGAAAATAATAAAAAGAAAGGCGGCACCCAGATTCGAACTGGGGGATAAAAGCTTTGCAGGCTTCTGCCTTACCACTTGGCCATGCCGCCATATTATCCGTTAAAATAGCGGAAGACGGGACTCGGACCCGCGACATTCTGCTTGGAAGGCAGACGCTCTACCAACTGAGCTACTTCCGCTTAATTGAAGTCTTGCTTCAAATATATACTACATGAAAAATTTTTATTTCGCAACTAATAATTTAAAATTATATTTATAATTCGATATTAGTTGTCTTGCACAACATTCTTTGCTTTTAAATATTTGGCATGTGTTTTTTATTTTTAATTCATAGCATTCATGATTATAAGCAAACTTTCTCTGACACTTTATTAAATTGACACTTTAAAGAACAGAACTGATTGCAAGATACAAAAATAATCCGGCTGAAATGAAATAAACTATTTTTTTATTAACGTTTTTTAAAATATTTGCAAAATTAAAACCAAATAAAGAAAGTATAAAAGTTACAATTCCAATTATTATTGACGGAATAAAAATATCTGACGAAAGCATTTTTATGGATATTCCTGCACCCAATGCATCAATACTTGTTGCAACAGACAACCCCAATAAACAAATTAACGAAATACATGATGTATCAATGCTATTTTCGTCAGAAAAGACTTCATATACAAATTTAAAACAAAGAAATAAGAAAACTAAAAATACAATCCATTTAGAATATATATTAATATAAAAATATATACATCCTGTTAATATCCATCCGATTAGTGGCATTATGAATTGAAAGAAACCAAATGAACATGCCATAATAATTGAATTTTTCAATCTTTTATCAGAGATAATAAGCCCGTATGAAAAACTCACCAACATGGCATCAAGCGCCAAAGCAAAAGCAAGAATAACTATTTGGATTAAAGTCATTTTTATCTCCTTATGAATATTAACATAAAAAAAACCGCTTTTGTTAAAGCGGTAAATAAGTGTTCTCTTTCCCTGTAAAAATTTATTTTATGCAGAAGCTTCTTCTGTAGTATTTTCTGCTGCAGCTGCAGCTTCTTTTTCAGCTTGAAGTTTAGCTTGTGCTTTTTTAGATAATTTTTCAGTTTGTTTCTTAACGTAATTTAATTTGCCTTCTTCATTGCAATTATTAATTAAGAATTGAACTGTTTGTGTAGGTTGTGCACCTTTCTTTATCCATTCCAATGCAGATTGTTTATCTAACTGCATTTCTTTTGTTTTAGGATTATAGTAGCCTAATTGTTGAATAGGAGCAGCTTCTCTTTTTGTTGTAGAATTTAATACTACTATTCTGAACATCGGGTTCTTTTTATATCCTAAACGTTTTAATCTTATCTTAACCATGCGGTTTACTCTCCATTTTTATATGCAACTTTGCTTTCTAAGCATTTGCAGCCGTCGGACACTTAGCCTTAAAGAGGATAACCAAGTAATCCTCTTATATAAAAACATAAGCAAAATAAATAATCAAGTGATTATTTTAAAAATTTGTAACTTTACTTAAAGAAATAAAAAAAGTTAATATGCTATAATTTGTTTGAGAATTAAGAAGTAATAAAACACTAAACATGGAAAAAGATTTTTTAAAAAATAATAATATTAAAATATTTATAAGTGACTTTGACGGAATTTTTACGGATGGAAAATTGACCGTATATTCTGACGGAAGAACCTCGAAGGTTATTGATTATAAAGATATAATGGCTGTTGCCAATATAATAAAAGGCGGAATAAAATTTGCAATAATTTCAGGTGAAAAATCAGCAGCCATTGATGAAATGCAAAAAAAATTTCCTATGATAGATATTTTTCAAAATGAAAGAAATAAATTAAACATACTTAAATCTTTATTAGGGAAATATCAATTAACACCTGAAAATACTTTATATATGGGTGATGACATAAACGATATAGAATGTTTAAAATATGTAAAATACCCGATTACGGTAAATAATGCACATGACAGTGTACTAAATATTGAAAATATATTCATTACAACAAGAACAGGCGGAAACGGAGCAGTCAGAGAAGTAGCGGATTATATATTATGAACAACTTTTTTAAACAAATATATAATAAAATTCTAAAATTTGATGAATATACAAATCAATATTTAAAAGTCACCAATAATATTGAAATACCTTCACTTGCCTATACAAATTGGGGAAATTATTTTGCAAATTTAAAAGATTTTAACAGTGCAATAGAAAAATTAGAAACAGCAATGTTAATGTCTAATCAAAACCCAAAACCTTGTATTTATTTGGGAACAATTTATGCAAAATTAAAAGAATACAACAAAGCAGAAGAAGTACTAAAAGAAGCAATAAGACGTGATACGCAAAATTCATACGCTTATTCTGTTTTAAGCAGTATTTATGTCGTTCAGGACAGATTTGAAGAAGCTGAAGATTTTTTAAAAAAAGCATTAAAATTATCTTCTTCTAACTCAGAAATATATTTAAATTACGGTATTTTATATGCAAAAATGCAAAAAAAGACAAAAGCAATAGAAATGCTTAAAAAAGCTAAATTTTATAATCCGGCAAATATTCATACTTATTTTATTTTAGGAGTTTTACTTTTTGAAACAGAAAAAATACCTGAAGCTTTTATTGAATTTAAAGAGATAGAAAAAATAAATCCTCGATATAGAAATCTAAATTATTATATGGCACTGTGTTATAAAAAAGAATCTAATCACATGGCAGTACTTGAATATGCACAAAGAGCACTGGAAGATGACCCTAATAATCCTTCCATATATGTTCTTCTTGCACAAACTTATATTACGCTTAAACAATTTGATAAAGTACAACAAATATATCTGCAAGGTGAAAAACAAGGCATTAATGATTTTGACTTTTTCCTTTCCTGGGGAATATCTCTTCTTAGAATAAACAAGATATCGGAAGCTAAAGATAAAATAGAAAAAGCTCTTCAAAAAAATCCTCAAAATTCAATCGCATTATATCGTTTAGGTTCTTGTTTCCATAAGGAAAACAACATTGAAAAAGCAGAAGAATATTTCAACAAAGCAATTGAACTTGATGCATATAATACTTCAGCTATTGCAGATTTAGGTATGATATATTACGAAAAGAAAGACTATAATTCGGCAATTCAAACATTTTTTAAAGCAATTAACATATCATCGGAAAAAGCTTTTTTGTATTTTTATATTGCAAATTGTTATTATAAACTCGGAAGATATAAAAAAAGCATTGAGTATTACGAAAAAACAATTGAATATTATCCTAACCACATTGAAGCATATATAAATTATACTCTATGTTTATTAAGTATAAATAATATAAAAGAAGCGTTAAGAAAAATAAGAAGTGCATACCAGATAAACAGAAATTCAGAAAAAGTCATTCTTATATATGCATATACTGATTTAAAATCAGGTATTTATACAGATGCAATAGAAAAATCAGATATATTACTTAACAAAAATCCTGAAAACAGAGAGGCAAAATTCATAAAAATTCAAACTCTTATAAATTTAAGGAAACCTCAGGAAGCCTTAAATATACTGGATTCATTGTCTGAAAACGAAAAACAAAGCGAAATATTTACATTTTTATCATATATCGCATATAAAATACTTGTTGAAGATAATCCGTCGAATTATAATGAGAACATGCTCAATGAATATTTAAACAAAATAAATAATATGAACATTGAGACAGTTAACGAATATTTACTAAATGCAATAAACAAACATTAATAAAAAAGGAAATCAAAGTGGGAATTATTGTACAAAAATTCGGAGGAACCTCCGTAGCCGACCCTCAAAAGATACACAATGTAGCAAATGCGGTTATTAGAGAAAAAGAAAACGGAAATGACGTTATCGTTGTTGTTTCTGCAATGGGACATACAACAGATTATTTAATAAAACTTGCAAAAGATGTTACATTAACTCCCGATTCAAGAGAAATGGACATGCTCCTTTCTACAGGAGAACAAGTATCAATAGCACTGCTTGCAATGGCAATACAATCACATGGTTATAAAGCTATAAGTATGAATGGTCAACAAGTAGGAATTATCACTGAAAACATTCATTCAAAAGCAAGAATTGTAGATATAAAAACAGATAAGCTGCAAAAACATTTAAAAGAAGGTAATATTATTGTTGTTGCAGGATTTCAAGGTGTAACAACAGATGGTGAAATAACAACATTGGGCAGAGGTGGTTCTGATACATCTGCTGTAGCTATAGCTGCAGCAATGAAAGCAGACAGATGTGATATATATACTGATGTTGAAGGTGTATATGCTACTGACCCGAGAATAGTTCCGAATGTTCAAAGAGCAGAAGTTATTTCTTATGAAGAAATGCTTGAACTTGCAAGAGTTGGAGCTAACGTTCTACATCCTCGTTCCGTTGAAACAGCAAAACAATTCAACGTTCCGTTAAGAGTCAGAAGCTCTTTCAAACTTGACAATATGGGTACATTAATAATAGGAGTTGAAAAAATGGAAATATATAAACCGGTGGCAGGTGTTGCGGCTGATTCTTCACAAGTAAGAATTTTATTATCAAATTTACCGGATATCCCCGGAACCGCAGCTAAACTATTTGGCGCATTGGCAAAAAACAATATAAGTGTTGATATGATTATTCAATCACTTGCAAGCAACGGAACAAATTCAATTGCGTTCACGGTTGATGCTGAAGATTTGGATGCGGCATTAAAAACATTAAATGACGAAAAAAGTTCGGTAAGAGCAGCTGAAATTTTAATTGACAAAGATATTGCAAAAGTATCAATAGTAGGTGCCGGTATGGTTGACCGTCCAGGTATAGCTGCTGATATGTTTAGAGCTCTGGCTGAAAAAAATATAAATATTAAAATGATTTCAACAAGTGAAATCAAAATAAGCTGCCTTGTTGATAAAAACAATGCAAATGAAGCAATAAAAGCTCTATGCAAAGAATTTGGACTTGAATCAACGGAAATTGCAGAAGTAAAAGGTGATTTACCAAACGTATAGATTTTTTCGGAAATATCGTTAATAATATATATATGAAAAAGTTTTTCAGTTCTATATTAATATTATTGTCTTTTACATTGAGCATTAATATTGTTAATGCTGAAGATGATGTTTCTATACAAAAATTAAGAGCAGGAACATTCATCAGAGTTATGACATTGGATGAATTTTCAACATTAACAGCAGATATAGATGATGAAGTAAAATTCATAAATGTACAGGACATGTATGTTTATGAAACAAATGCAGTTCCGGAAGGAACGATATTCTACGGAGAAATAGAAGACGTAAGAGAACCTGTTCAAGGTAAAGACGGGGCATTAAAAATTTTAATAAATAAAATGATAACTCCTGATAAAAAAGTATATAAATTAAAAGCATATATATATGGAGAAGATGATAATTATATTGGAGGAAGAAATACAGAACCAATGTATTATCATAAAACTCCTCATTACACCCAAGGTTTTAGACCAATGCTGCATGTCGTTCCATTAAACATTCACGAAATGGGAAAACATACAGTTGTAAAACCGGGAGCCGAACTTTTTGTTATTCTTGAAAATGATGTTATTTTAAAATAAAATGAACTTAAATAAATATAAGCTCGTTTATTTTAATGTAAAAATTTTAATTGGAGGAATATAATATGAGGAAAGAAATTATAACATTTTCAATAATTTCAGCTATGTTTTTCGCACCTTGTCTTTGTTTTGCGGATGACTATGCAATGATAGATCCTGTTATTCAACAAATTCCAAATACTCAATATTCCAATTACCAAAGCGAATATCCGCTTCCTAATATACAACAAGACACAGGATATCAAACACAACAACAAATGACACCTGCCGTAGGAAACGGTTATAATACACAATATCCTGTTCCTGTTAATTCATATCAAACACAAGGTTATAATAATAATTCGGGACAATTACAAGGTAATGTTGTTTTTGTTCCGGCTAATACAGTATTTCCTGCAATTTCTTCAACACCATTATCTAGCGAAATGCTAAATGCAGGAGATAGCGTATCATTCTATCTCGGTTCCGATTTCTATTATAACGGGAAATTAGTTGCACCGGCAGGAAGTCATGTGAACGGTACTGTACTTGTTGCAAAAAGAGGCGGCATGGCAAACAGAAACGGTAAACTTCAAATCAGATTTTCACATATTTTAACACCGTCAGGACAAATGATTCCTATAACAGCAAGTATTCAAACTGATGATGGAACAGGTGTTCTAAAAGCAGGCACTGCAAAAGATGCAGCAAAAGAATATATTAAGGATACTGCCATAGGCGCAGGAGTAGGTGCTGCTTTAGGTACAGCGATGGGAGCACTATCAGGAGGCAAAGTTGGTCGTGGTGCTATATATGGTACTGCGATTGGTGGTGGTATGGGCGTTATAAGCTCATTAATGGAAAGAGGCGGAGATATTGACATTCCTCAAAATGCACAAATGAATATTGTTTTAGACCAACCTGTAACGGTTACTTCCAATACTCCATATTAATAGTAAAACAGGCGATTTGTTTTATCAAAATTTTTTTGATAAAATATCTGTAAATGGGAATTTAGGGAATGTCAATCACAAAAAATGACGAAGATTTAAAATCTTATAATACATCAAAGAACAAGGCTATATACGAAGTACCTGCCGTTATTAGGAAAGAAAAAGAGGGTATTTCTTTTGAAAAAGCATTATTTATTGCTTTAATATTACACCCTATTGTAATATTAGTCCTTCTTTTAGCATCTTTAGTTCTAAAACTTTTAGGTATTGATTTTAGTTTATTTAATAAACCGGACTTAAAACCAAAAGATATCGAATTTGTACTTGTGGAAAAAGAGGCTCCGCCTATAGATAAAAATACTAAAAACAGAGCAGATAAAAATTCACAGGCAGGCGGTAAACATGATCCAAAACGTCCTGTGTCTTTACCTCAAACATCAGCACCGAAGTCACCTGATAAAAAACCGACTTCACCGGCTCCGTCAAAACCTGCTCAACAGAAACCTCAAAAGCCGCAAGTAAAACCGCAGCCAGCTGCTCAACCAAAAGCGCAACAACCTGCGAAACCACAACCTGCTGCTCAGCCGCAACAGACTTCAAAACCAACGACAGAAGCACCAAAGCCTACTGCTCCAAAACCGGCAGCACCAACAGCCTCGGTACCTAAACCGAATCCGTCGTCTAATTTCAATATACCAATACCAAAATCTAATATACCGCAGATGGCACAACCCAGTGCTGCACCTGTTACTTCAGCACCTAAAATAGGTGGTTCCGGTTCAGGTTCTGGAAGTACATCAGCTTCGCCGAGTTTTTCGCCAACCACTTCAAATAAAGGTGGTGCAGGTGGCACAGGAACAGGTGCCGGAGGTGGCGGAAGATTTAGTAATGGTACCGGTACAGGGAAAGGAAATGTAGGAAATCCGGGGCCCGGTAATCCAAATGGAGCTCCTGGCATAGATGCAATTAAAGAGCCTGATTTCGGTCCTTATATGAAAGAATTGCAAAGACGTATAAAAATGAACTGGGATCCTCCAAAAGGAAATGAAAGCAAACGTGTAATTCTGTTATTCACAATTGCAAGAGACGGAAGACTTTTAAATATAAAAGTTCATCGTTCTTCAGGATTACCTGCAGCAGATAATGCAGCAATGAACGCCGTAAAATTAACGGCACCATTCAGACCATTGCCTGCAGAATTTAAAGGAAACAGTGTTGATATTCAATTTACATTCGATTATAACGTTTTCGGTGTAAACGGATACTAAGAAATATAATAAGAAAAGAGGAAAATAAATTATGGATCTATTATTACATTCAATTCAAATGGACTGGCCGGTATTATTACCGATTCTGTTATGTTCTATTCTAACAGTAGCTGTTGCTATAAACAGATTTAATTTCTATAACAACAATAAACGTGATGTTGTAAAATTTATCAAAGGTTTAAAAAATGAATTAGTAAACAACAGACTTGATGCCGCAAAAAGTTTAAGTATACAACTTGGCGGTGTAATCGGTGAAGTTGCGGAAGAAGCAGTAAGAATATTCTCCGAACAAAAACAAGGTTTCTCTCGTTCATTTGATATATCCGCAAATTTAGCAGTAAGAAAGTTAGAAAAATATTTAACAATTTTAGGTACAGTAGGTGGTGTTTGCCCCTTCTTAGGCTTATTCGGTACTGTTGTAAGAATCCTTTATACATTCCAAGACTTAGCATCACAGGGAAATCAATCAGCTGCAGTTGCTATGGGTATTGGTTCTGCATTAATAGCTACTGCTTTCGGGTTAGGTGTTGCTATTGTTGCAGTTGTTCTTTTCAACTTGTTTCAATCAACAGTTAAAAGATATGAAGATGATTTTCAGCTAATTAAATTATTATTCTTAAGCTTCACTGATTCTGAAGATAAGATACAAGAAAGAGCATTAGTATAGGGAAATAAAATGGCATTTTCAAGTTCAGATAACAAAAAATTATTTACCGAGATTAATATTACTCCGTTGACAGATATCTTTTTGGTATTACTAATCATAATGATGGTAATAGCTCCCTCTTTTCAAACTATCGATACGGATATAAATATACCTGAAATTAATTCAGGTACTGCGGTAGAACAGAAAAATGCCGAAATATCCGTTACAAAACAAGGCAACTACTACATTAACGGAAAGCCTATATCATCAGATAGTCTTGTTCAAGAGCTTACCGAGTTAAAACCGACTCTTGAAAAAGCAGAAGTTGTAGTTAAAGCTGACACACAAACAAAAAGCAGCGAAATTCAGAAGATTATGAAAGCTGCACAAGAAGCGGAATATGCAAAATTAGTGCTTGCAGGTGAACCTTTAACAAAAAAAGAACAAAGAAAATTAGAAGAACAGAAAGCACAAAACGCTGAACCGCAACAAAAAGCAGAAACAAATAATCCAACAAATGTTGATTGGAATGAATAAGGAAAATAAAAATGGCAGGACAAAGAAAAACATTTAATGAAATTAATATTACTCCATTAACGGATATTTTCCTTGTATTATTAATCATAATGATGGTTATTGCACCGTTATTGGATCAACAAGGCTTGAATTTAGCAGTTCCGAATATGATAGAAGTTCAAGATGAAATAAAAGATTCTAAACTCATAAAAATACTTGTTGATGATAATGATAAATATTTTATAGACGATGTTGAAATTGCTTCTTCAGATTTAGCGAATGTTATAACAGAACAAGCACAAGAGAATACTGACGGATTGTTAATTATGACACAAGACAATGCAACACATGGAGCGGTTGTAAAACTAATGGATGAAGCAAGAAACGTAGGTGTAACAAATATTTCAATTACGGAATATTAATTATATTCCTGCAAAAAACATAAGGTTAAAAGGAAAAGCTAAAAGCAAAAATGGAATTAGCAATATTTCCGATAGAACACCTAATAATTCGACAGGAAATAATTCTATATTCATTTTTCGAAGTTTTGCTTTTATTGTTTTTTTCAATATTTTGTCATTTGTTTTATCAGAAAGACTAACAAAT
This sequence comes from bacterium, assembly GCA_017470245.1. Classification (GTDB taxonomy): domain Bacteria; phylum Cyanobacteriota; class Vampirovibrionia; order Gastranaerophilales; family Gastranaerophilaceae; genus Avigastranaerophilus. The sequence goes on from JAFUEV010000005.1 coordinate 91,918, forward strand.
TCAAACGGCACAATAACGTTATTTTCTTCATCCACAAATCCGTATTTATTATTTTTTTTAGCAAGATATATTGTTTGATTGGAAATATCATTTATTTCCGCATTATTATTTACATTTAAAGTAATAATAGTATTTGGAATATCTTTATAACTATGTTTATCCTTCTTTATAAGTTTTTTCATAAAAAAGAATGCTTCACCTGATTTGCTTCTATGTGAGATATATTTATTCAAATTATTATTTTCTACTCCCAAATATTCAATTGTTGTTACATCAGGTTTTACTATTACCTTTTCTTTTACATCTACTGATTTTATTTTTTTATTTAAATTATCAATTTCAGTAACAAATTCCATGTCTTTAAAATCAGAAAAAGAGATCCCAAGCATCTCATATATTAAAGAATTATCATCCGGCGCATAAAATTTCTTATAGACAGGAGTTGAAACAATAATCGAGTTATCTTTTATAATTATTAAACCAAATTCTGATTTATATTTATATACTATAAGTCCATTGGAAGGATAATTTTCAAATTTTACAGAATTTATTTCATTATTGAACTTAATATACTTTGTTAAATAATCAGAATATAATCCTTCAGGACTATATAACTCAAAAAGACCATTAGCGATATCCGCAACAAATATATTAACATTATCAATTTTGTGATGTTTAATTCTTTTATAACTTCCACTTAATATTTTTTGTTTTGTTGTTTTATCAATTAAGGTATATTTTTTATTTTCTTTAGCAATTTGTATATTAGTATTTTTTATATTTTTATATTGAGTTTCCGCACTTGCAATAAAAAACAAATTAAAAACAAAAACAATAAAAGTTCCTATAAGAAAACAAAAAATTTTTTTCATCTGTTAATTATCCCATTAAATCAAATGACCTATTTTCGTAGGATACCGAACTTAAGCATCTTGAATGTTTATCCGAATTTTCAAATTCATCTTTTGTCATAACATGCCCGTTTTTAATCATTGTATATTCTATATTCATCGATTCATAATCTATATGAGAAATTTTGCCGTTAGCAGGAGAAGATTCAATATACAATTTTGTTTTCGCTCTGCCTTCTTTTCCGTCTTCTATTTTTGAATTAAGAACTTTCCCTTCTTCCAGGTATGTTTTTTTTACCAATCTCAGCTTTTTAGTACGGGTTAAATTTGGATTTTTCCATATTAGTTTTCTTGTATGCTGTTTTTGTTCTTCTGTATTTTTTACATCAGCTGCATCCTTACCTGAAAGCAATACAGAATCACCATCTTCTGTTGTTCTTAAAATAACTTCTTCACTTTTTGAATTATAATCACCTAAAATTTGTCTAAAGAACACCCTTAACTGTCTTGCTTCTTTTTTTTGATATACTTTTGAATTTTGCCCGTTTAACACATTTAATAATTCTTGATTAGTATTGTTTTCGGGCTTTGAGTTTTGTACAACTATCGCTCTGCCAAAATTAAAACCATTGTTAATTGCTGCTACTTTCATACTTAACTCCTTTTTAGTAAAACTACACTTTGAGTTGCAACTGCCTGTTTTTGTCCTACTGAATCTTGTTCTTCCATTGTTTTTGCTTTTATAGAGATTTGAGAAATATCAATTTCCAATATATTTGCCAAGTTTTTTTGCATTAAAGGAATATAAGGCTTCATTTTAGGTTCTTGAACCATTATAGTACTATCTATATTATTAATTGTATATCCTTTTTCTTTAACTATATTATATGTTTTTTTTAATAAAATAACACTATCAATTCCTTTATAAGCAGGGTCATTATCCGGGAAATGTGTTCCGATATCACCTAAAGCTAATGCACCAAATAAAGCATCTATAATTGAATGAATTAAAGCATCAGCATCGGAATGCCCTAATAGTCCTTTATTGTAATCTATTTCAATACCGCCTAAAATAAATTTTCTACCCTCAACAAGCCTGTGAATATCAAATCCCTGACCTATTCTATACATTTATTTCCCCCACACAAATTTATTTATTGCTTTAACAAAACCGTCATTTTCTATTGTATCAGTTATATAATCAGCTTTTTGTTTAATTTGCTCGGTACCGTTACCCATTGCAACACCAACACCTGCCGTTAGAACCATTTCTATGTCATTATTTTGATCACCGATTGCAAGTACCTCATCAGTTTTAAATCCGAATTTATCCGCAAGAAATTTTATAGCATTACCTTTAGTTGCCTGTTTATTTGCTATTTCACAAAAATATTTTGCTGATTTTACCACATATAATTCTGGATATTTTCCGCTCAATTCTTCAATTAAATTGTCAATAAAGACTGTATCATAATTTATGGCAAGAAGTTTATTTAATTTTGAGAAATCAAGTTCATCAAAAGAATCAACTTTAAAATAATCAATACCTTTATCCCCTATATAATCTTTTATATATTGATTATCATCCTCTACATATAATCTATCTTCAACATAAACATTTAAATGAATATTTCTTTTTTTAAAATCTTTTATAATTTCACGTGCAGGCACAGGATTTAAATATTTAACATCAAGTATTTCTCCGTCATAAGTCATAACTAATCCACCCTGATAACATATTAAAGGACATTTTATTCCTATACTGTCCGCAACGGTTTTCGTACTTGCATAGGTTCTGCCTGTAGCAATAACAACGATTATTCCGTTTTTTACAAGATTTTGAATACAATCTTTTACATTTTTTGTAGTACCTGTTTCCGGTGAATAAATTGTACCGTCTATATCAGTTACAACCATTTTTATCATAATTTATATGCCCTCATAAGTGCTGCTATAGACTTGGAATCATTTATTCTTCCATCTTTCACCATGGCAAAAACTTCTTCTTTATCAACTAAAATATAGTCCAAAATTTCACCTATATCCAAATGTTGCTTCGTTTTTGTAAGTTCATTTGCTTTAAATAAATACAATTTTTCGCTGCAAAAACCCGGACTTGTCCATATAAACCCTAATGGAAGCCATTTATTTGCAACATGTCCCGTTTCTTCTTCCAATTCTCTTTTAGCGGCAGATAATATTTCTTCATTCGGCTTATCCAATTTACCTGCAGGTAATTCATAAAGTATTTCACCTGTTGGATATCTAAACTGCCTAACGAGTGCAATTTGATTGTCTTTTTCTGCAACAATTACAACTCCGCCATTATGATGAACAACCTCTCTAATTGTTTTATAACCGTCAGATAGTTCTACGTCATCCTTTGTAATTGTAAAGACTTTTCCTTTATATATTTCAGTTGTTTTTATAGTTTTTTCATACAATTCATTCATAAAAAAATTATACTAAAATCAATTTAGCGTCGCAACAAGCAAAAAAGGGAGAACTTGTTTATTCTCCCTTTTTATAATCTTTTTATTTAATCAAAAGCCGCCTTTTAAAGACAACTTTCAAAAATTTATTCTTTATCTTCTTCTGCTTCAACAATAACATCATTTTCTTGCGAAGGAGTTACTATTGTTGTTTCTTCAATAACTTCAGAAGCTTCAGCATCAACTATTGTTGCATCTTCTTCGTCATCATCTTCATCAGAAGAAGTATCTTCTGATTCTTCTGAATCTTCTTTTTCATCTTCATCATCAGAAACTTTTTCTTCTTCTTCTTGAAGTTTTCTTCTCAATTCTTCAAGTTCTTCTTCCGTTTTAGCTCTTACAATAGGAATATTAAGCATTAAAGCGACAGCATCACCTTCGTTTTTTAATCCTATTTCAAGTTCTTCTTTGTCTATTACAACATATTTAGAGAATACATTAATAAGTTCTTCTCTCATTTTATTCATTATAAGCGGGTCAAGTTTTGTCCTGTCGTGCATTAAAATTACTTGAAGTCTGTTAGTTGCACATTCACTTGTATTTTCTGATTTTTCAATCTGAAATAACTCTCTTATTTTATTATATATATCAGCAAAAAGTGTTTTCATTGTCTACTCCTTTCCCTGCTTTTTAAATCCGGAAAGAAATTTTTTAATTTTTCCGACAATGTCTTTAGGTTCATCTATATCCAAAAACGGAACATCTTCACCGTTTATTCTTCTTGCAACATTTAAATAAGCCCTGCCTGCTAAAGACTTTTCATTATTAACAATAGGTTCACCTCTGTTTGTAGATGTAATAATACCTGTATCTTCGGGAATTATACCGATTTTTTGGCAAGAAAGAATATTTTCAACATCTTCAACACTCATCATGTCTTTATCTTTAATCATATTAGGACGAACACGATTAATTAATAGCTTATAACTTTCAATGCCTTCTGCTGCTTCAAGTAATCCGATAATTCTATCAGCATCCCTAACTGCAGACATTTCTGGAGTTGTTACAACAATAGCTTCCGAAGCACCTGCAATAGCAGTTTGAAATCCTTGTTCAATACCTGCAGGACAATCAACAATAACGAAATCATAATCTTTTTTGAGTTTTTCCGTTATTTTCTTTAATTGCTCAGCCGTAACTGATGATTTATCTCTTGTTTGTGCAGCTGCTAACAAACATAAATTAGGATTTTTCTTATCTTTTACTAATGCTTGTTTCAATTTGCAGCGTTCTTCTACTACATCTACTAGTGTATAAACAATTCTATTTTCAAGTCCTAATAATAAGTCTAAATTCCTAAGTCCGATATCTGTATCAATAAGGACAACACTATGTCCGTTTTTAGCAAGTGCACTACCGATATTCGCACTGGTTGTAGTTTTACCTACACCGCCTTTTCCGGAAGTGATAACTATAACTCTCCCTGCCATCTAATCCGCTCCTTAATCATTCATTTTAAATACTACTATTTCACCGTTTATTATTCTTGCTTCTTCCGGTGTGAAAGAATTTGTTTTTTCTATATATACCGTATTCAAAGAATCCGGTCTTCTCGAATAGCAATTTGCAATTCTTAATTGTATTGCATTCATTTTTAATGCACGTACTCTGGCTTTTTGATTACCGCCTGAGCCGGCATGAGCAATACCGCTCAATACACCCCATACAGTGATATCACCAAATGCAGTAATTTCACATCCCGGATGACAATCTCCAATTATAACAACATTACCTTCATAATTTATAACCTGCCCCGAACGCAATGTTTGTTTTATATATTTGGTAGGAAATGCTTCCAACTCTATATCTTCTTTTGTATATTCCTGCTCGGGAACAACAATATCAGCCAATTCTTCTCTGTCTTCATAAAGTTCAGAAGGATTTTGAATATTAAATATGCTGGTTTTTTCAGGTGCAGAACCAAATATTACATCTAATTCATCCTGTACATCACTTGATGAAACTTGATTTGTATTTTGTGCAATCGGTTCTTCAGGTTCTTCTTCTTTTATATGCGGCTCATCAGAAATTTGTTCTTCCGCATTTTCAGAAATTTGCTCAACGTTTTGCTCTTGCTCATTAGTTTCAACAATCTTAGCGATATCTTCTACCTCGTTTTCGGAAGAAGGTAAGTCTGTTTCCTCAACAATACTATAATTTTCATCCTCCGTTTCTTGAATAGCACTTACAATTTGTTGTTCTTCTATTTCAGCATCTTCAGTACTAACAGGAATATCAGCGGCAGAAACAATAAGTTCCGTTTCTTGAGGCACTGTTTGAGGTATTTCCTCTGTCTTATTATTTTCTTCTTTTAATTCTTCCGCCATTTTGTACGGCATAGTTGGTGCCACTTCAAGTGCATTCTCGGCAGAAACGTTTGAGACTATTATCCCCAGAGATAATGCTATTTTTTCAGTTTCAACAGACTTTGTATCAATACTTGACAGAGTTGAATCTATACCATTTATTAATGATTTTATGCTTAAAAGCTGAGCCTGATTTAAATCTACATTACCCAACTTCAAACAAATTCTTCTGTTTCTTGCTTCATCTTTATCCAGAACAGAACTCAATTCAAAGATTATTTCAGGAGTTGTATTTATTTCACCCAAATCAATTATATACATATTATCATCGGAAAATTGTTCCATAGCTTTCACTTTCATATCCTCAAGGTTTATTAAGACAAATAAAAACCACCCGTTCTACATAAAACTACAATATACCAAATTGACCATGATTTCAAATAAATGCAAACATTATGTTTAGTTTTATAAATAATATTTAGCTTAACAAAACTACACATTAGGAACATTTAAATCAATTTTATATATTCACGAGATTTATATCGGTGTAAACTAACAAACCTAACAAACTAACTAACCATAAAACATAAACCATAAATAATTTCCCCAAACAATTTTGAAATGTAATTTCTAAGACTTTAACTAAATTTACAAAACGGTTAAAGTCTTTTTTTGCTTAATTTTAGGACAATAACATTTTTTATTGATTAAAAAAAATTTGTCCTTAAAAACTAAATAGTCCATAATATTAAAAGACAAGATAAATAAGAGTTAGGGAAGTATGATAAATAAAAAATTTCTTTTAGTTGTTCTCTCTTTGTTTTTACTGCAAGGTACTGTATTCGCTGCTGCAGGAATTGATGAAAGCAAAATGAAATCTTCACAAATAGCTGAAGGTATTGATGTAACAAAACCCGAATTTGATACGGGAGCTTATGCAAAAAAATATAAAAAAGTAACAAAAGACGGTGCTGTAATGCAAGCAATGGAACTTATGAATTCGATAAACATTTCAAAGTATTCATATAATGCACTTATGGGAAATAATTTAACAGAAAAACCTTTTAAAATAGAATTTAAAAATATAAGCGAAATAAATCCGGAATATGCATCTTTTGATGCTTTAGGCTGGAAGAAAAAAGGCACACTATATATTTACATAAATGAAAAACACAGAAATGCACCGCCCGAAGCACTTGCAGCACTATTAGCACACGAAGCTATACATCAGGATGAATTTGCATCATTAAACGAAGAAACCTACGCCTGGACACTTGAAGCAGCAACATGGATGAAATTGGCAGAAAAAAATCCTAATGCTTTAAAAAGCGCATCCACGCTTGTTGCAAGAGAAAATATGCTTAAAAAATTATTTGAAAAAGGCGATTACTCAAATAAATACATAAAAAGAGCAGTATATACAAATCCCGGATATAAAAAATTACCAACCCGTTCTCCCGGATTTGAAGATGAAGATTTATAATATTTAAATTTTGTAACGTTTATATACTCCGTATATCATTTTTATATAAAAGAATTTTTTATATTATTTATATATTTGTAGGGGTATATATGAAAATTAATAATATACAAATAAATGAATTTAATTATAATTCGGAACAAATAAACAACGAAAATACAGATGTTAGCCTGTTTGATTATAACAACAATGGCTCAATAGATTCTTGCGAATATGAAGCTTTTGTAAAATGCACAAACCCGATAACATCTGACAGAGCTAACTATAGAATTAGCAATATGCCGGAAAGTAACTCTGCCGAGAATAAAAGTGATGCACAAAAAGCTGCAGATACTTTTACAAAAAATCTATTCGGAGATATAAATATTCCTTCCACAAATAGAGATTATTCAGGACTTTCTTCAATAAGCAAAACTGCCTTAAACGAAAAACTAAATAAAAATTATAATAAAGCCTATGCATCACAAGCCACTATTGATTTTGCAAAAAATATGCATGGAATTAATGAAATAAAATACAAGGACAATAATGGAAAAGAACACTCTATTAATTCTAAAGATGACATAAAGAAATATCAGCAATCTGTTCCTCAAAATCCAACTGATATTCCTGTTGGATCAATCGTCATTATGGATAATCCTGATGGAGGTAATTTCCATAGCGGTATTATTGTTGGTTATACAGATGACGGGAAAGCACTCGTTGTTGAAGGAAATTCAGATAAAGCAAATGGTGGAGCAGCTTTAGTATGCTATAACTTTAACTCAAATGATACAAAATCCATAAAAGGCTATATTCCTATCCAAGGTTTGAGTGATAAAAAGCCCACGGTTGAACCAATATCGGATGACAATAGCATATCCGAACCAATACAATTTATTCAACCATCTATTGATGAAGTGCAAGAAGAAAAAATTGAAGAAATAGATTTACAATCTAACGATGCAACTCAAGAACAACTTGATTTTCAGTCGAAATTATTAAAAGCAATGGAAGATGAAGATTCTTCAAAAACTAAAGAAACAAACGGCATAGTATACCATTTTAATGAAAACAATGAAATTTTATACTCTCAAACAATCGGAAATACTTCAACAAAAGAAAAAGCCCCAGATAGTTTATCTTTTATATCAAAATTAAATGCCATAAATGGTGATGATTTAAATCTTGATAAATATTATAAACAATACGCATCTTCCTATGATAAAAATGACAAAACAAAATACTATGAACAGATTGCACAGTCTATAACAAATACACTGGCTGCAAAATACGGAATTAATGCCACCGACAATAACGGCAATTATACAATTGAAATCAAATCAATATACACACAAATATATCAAAATAACAAAGATATATTTAATAAAAGCGGATATTATCTTAACGACAATGCATCAATCGAAGAAATAAGTAAAACATTAGCCGCATTTTCTTGGGACGGAGATAAAAGTAAAGATGGAACAACAAAAGTAAGAAATGACAACATTAATTTATCAGGAATAACCGTACAAACATCTAAACCCGAAGAAACAATTGCTACACTATACGAATATAATGAAAACAGACAAATATCTACTGTTTCCCAAATGAGCATTAATACCGGATTATCAGATATAAAAGATATTAGTGAATACAATCCTAATGAATATCAATTATTAAAACAAACAAATTACAATTATGAAGACGGAACGGTAAATATTACCGAGCATGATTACAAAACAAATGAAGATAAAGCCAGCACTACAACTGATTCAATTTTTCAAGCACAAAATGATTTTAATATGGAATTAGTACAAGCAAAAGCAAATGCAGTAACAACAGAGAACAATAATAACGAAACTATATATAAAGATGCAAACGGTAATATTCTCTATAAGGAATCAAAAATGATTTCGCAATTCAGAGAATATACACAACTTAATTCTGTAACAGAAAACGGTATCATAAAATTATATGACAACAATGGAAATGAAATTGTTCAATTTGAAGAACAAGCCGGATTTAACCCTGAAACTAACATAGGATATTATGTGGATAGCGAAAGACGCCAATATATATATGATACAGAAGAAGGTATTTGGCAGCAATTAAAATTTGTCTCAGGATCAAATACAACATTATACGAATATGATGATGAAGGAAATTTACTTAACGAAAAAGTAGGTTTTCTGCCCAAAACAAATGAAGATAGTTCTTCTATAACACCTAATACTTATAAAATTGCAAGCACTAAATCATACGATGATGATGGTGAGCAAGGTTATACAATCAATTATACGAATTACGCTTTGGGTAAAGAAGAGCACTACAGTTGCAGAAGAGCAAAAGAAGATATAGAAAAAGGACAAAAATACTATAATGAATTAAACCTGCTCAAACAAACAGCAACACCACCTTCTGATGCTATTCAAAATGATACAAACATAAATGTATATGGATACTACGATGAAAATCACCGATTAATTTGTTCTGATGATAACAAATTATATAAATATGATGAACAAGGACGTGTAGCAAGTATCATACAACTCGGCAATATAGTACAATTTTATGATGAAGAAGGGAAATACATTACAAGTACAACAGATAAGACTATCGGTGTACAATCTGAAACAAGATACACTTATGATAACAATACAGCCATTGCACAAACATATAATTCGGACGGAACTAAAAGAGGTGAACCTCAAATTATATCAATAGATTCTAATGAAGAAATTGAAGGTGATAAACTCAGACAAAACGGAACCGGTGACTGTTGGTACATATCGGATATGATAAGCTTTTCAAGAACTCCGGACGGACAACAAGCATTTAGAAATGCAATTGAACAATTACCAAACGGTGATTTTCAAGTAAAACTTTATGCTCCAAGAATTGATAAACGAGGAAGAGTTGTCGGATATGAAAATGAAAAAACAACATATACCGTCACTCAAACAGAATTATTTAATATATTAATTCTCGGCAGCCCATACGCAACCGGAGATATTGATGCGGTAATTATGGAAAGAGCAAAAGAACAACAGTACGATAAAGCAACGAAAGCAGAATTTAGACTTAATGGTCTTCCGAGATATAAAGCTAATTACGGTCCAAACCGTCCATATTGTCAAACCCAAAATGATAATATGTGCGAATTATCCTATGCTTTATTTGGAGAAAAAGCAAGGACAAATAATTTGTCCGGAGATAAAAACGGATATTTGGTAAAAAGAAGCAAAGCAGTTAAAGATTCTATTAACTGGCTTAAAGAAAAAGGAGTTGCTGCTTTTCAAAATGGAAATATTGGCGTAATGCTCGATACTTTCAACAATGAAACAACTTGTGTAAACACTTCAGGAGGAGTTGAAACTTTAATAACAGGTCACGCATATTCACTAAAAAACTGTGAACAGGTATTTGTAAACGGAAAAAACGATTTACTTATCACAATACAAGAAACAAATTCAGGTAATCTTACACAAATGTATTTAAGTGATATGGAAAAAGCACATCAAAACGGTGAATTTTCATTTTATATAAGATATTACGATTTTAACTAGCAAATATTAATTTTTGTAAACTATGCAATGCCTTGTATTACTAAGGTATTACATTTTAGTATATATTTAATATGCAATTTTTATTTCTTTTTTGTTTTTATATATACAAGAGAAGTTTAAAAAGAGGATTTACAAAATGGCCCGAGTATTAATTTCAATGCCTGAAGAATTTTTATCAAGAATAGATGAAGTTGCCGAAGGCGAAAATCGTACCAGAAGCGAACTTATCCGTGAAGCACTCAGGACATATATTCATAAACAAAAAGTTAGAGAAAATGCTTTAGCAATTAAGAACGCAAATTTACTTGAAACATTATTAGATTAAAATAAAGACTGAAACATAAAGAGCGAACTACAGACTAGGGAAAAGATTGGGGAAAATAAAAATGCTTGCAATATTGCAAGCATTTTTATTTGTTTTTCCGTATGATTATATTTGTTGTAAAATATTTGGTAGAGAGTAAAGAAAAGGAATATAAAATGCCATTAACAGGTAATGAAATAAGAAAAGCATTTATTGAATTTTTTAGAGATAAACATCAATCAACGGAAGTTCCAAGTTCAAGTTTAGTACCGGATAACCCAACTGTATTACTTACTACAGCGGGCATGTTGCAATTTCTGCCTTATTATTTAGGATTGGAGCAACCTCCGTATAATCCGCCAAGAGCAGTATCTTGTCAGAAATGTGCAAGAGCCGGCGGGAAAGATTCCGATATAGAAAATGTCGGAAGAACCCCTAGACATCATACCTTTTTTGAAATGCTAGGTAATTTCGCTTTCGGTGATTATTATAAAAAAGATGTTATTCCTTGGAGTTGGGATTTTGTTACAAACTATTTAAAACTTGATCCCAAAAGACTTTGGATAACAATTTATGAAACAGATGAAGAAGCATACGAAATTTGGACAAAAGATGTAGGCGTTCCGCCTGAAAGAGTTATAAGAAAAGGTAAAAAAGACAATTTCTGGGGACCTCCGGGGGCAACAGGTTCTTGCGGTCCTTGCAGCGAAATTCACTACGACTTGGGCGAGCATTTAAAATGTAGCGATAACTGTTCTATAGCAACATGCGAATGTGACCGTTGGGTTGAAATTTGGAACCTTGTATTTACTGAATTATTCCAGGATGAAGAAGGGAATTTTTCACCTTTAAAGAAAAAGAATGTTGACACAGGTATGGGACTTGAACGTATTGCGATGGTTGTTCAAGGCAAAGAATCAACATTTGAAACAGATTTATTATTCCCAATTCTTCAAAAAGTATCGGACATGGCAAAAGTTCCTTACAAACAGAACCATAAAACAGATATTTCTTTAAGAATTATAACCGACCATGCCAGATGCGTTTCGTTTATGATTAATGATGGAGTAATTCCTGGAAATGAAGGCAGAAGTTACGTTTTAAGAATGATTTTAAGACGTGCACTAAGACACGGCAAATTATTAGGGCTTGAGCTCCCGTTTTTAAGCGAAATTGTTGATACAGTTATAGGTCTTTATAAAGAACAATATCCTGATTTGGAAAAAAATGCGGAAAAAATCAAAACTATAATAAAAACAGAAGAAGAAAGATTTAAAATAACTCTGGATAGAGGATATAAATTATTAGAAGATTTAATGCAAAACGCAAAACAAATAGACGGAGAAAATGCATTTAAACTGTATGATACTTTTGGGTTCCCTCTTGAATTAACAGTTGAAATAGCCGCAGAAAAAGGTGTAACAGTTGATACAAACGGATTCAACAAAGAAATGAAGAAACAGAAAGAAAAAGCCAAAGCAGCTGCTCATAAAATCAGTCTGACTGATGACCTTGTATATGTTGAAGTTGAAAATAAATTTGGAGCAACAGAATTTACAGGATATACAAAAACTCAAAGCGATGCCAAAATCATTTCTATTATCGAAGCTGGTGACTTTATTGATATTATGCTTGATAAAACACCATTTTACGCAGAATGCGGAGGTCAGGTAGGTGATACCGGCATAATTGAAGGACAAGACTTTAAAGCTGAAGTATTAAATACATTTAAAGTTAATAAATTATTTGTACATCGTGTCCAAATGATTAACGGTGAAGCAAAAGTCGGCGATTTTGTTTCTGCAAAAATAGATGAGGCAAGAAGAAAAGAAATTGCAATTCACCATTCAAATGCACACCTTGTTCAAGCAGCATTAAGAAAAGTTCTTGGCGAAGAAGTTCATCAGGCAGGTTCTTATGTTGATGAAGAAAGAACCCGTTTCGACTTCACTTTCCCAAGAGCAATGACAAAAGATGAAATCCAAGAAGTAGAAACCATAATCAACGGTTGGATAGCTCAAGATATAAAACAGAATACAGAAGTAATGAATATTGAAATGGCTAAAAAATCAGGGGCTATGGCTTTATTTGGTGAAAAATATGATGATGATGTAAGAGTTGTTAAATTCGGAAATGTTTCAGCAGAACTCTGTGGCGGAACGCATTGTTCTTCAACAGAAGACATAAGATTAACAAAGATTGTATCAGAAACCGCAGTAGCTGCAGGAACGAGAAGAATTGAAGCGGTATGCGGCAATACAGCATTTAAATACCTTTCCGAAAAGGCCGATATTGTAGATAAAATGGCACACGCTTTTAAAGTTCCGGTAAATGAGCTTGGAGAAAGGATTTTAAAACTTGCTGCCGATAATAAAAATTTGCAAACTGAAATTGAAAATTTGAAAGCAGAACAAGCAAAAACAAAATTCCAATCATTTATATCAAAAGCTCAAGATATAAAGGGAGGAAAGTTATTTATTTCTCAAATAGAAGCCTTTCCGGCAAATCTTGTTAAACTCGGAAGCGAAATTTTATCATCAAAACTTGGTGACAGTATAGTTGTTCTTGCATCGGTAGATGAAGACAAGATTAACTTTGTTGTCAAAGTTGATGATACTTTTGTGAAAAAAGGTATTAACGCAGGTCAAATTGTTGGTAAACTTGCTTCCGCAACAGGTGGAAAAGGTGGCGGTCGTCCACAATATGCTCAAGGCGCAGGTAAGGATAAAACAAACCTTAATGCCATATTACAAGAAGTTGAAAAAGAAATAAAACTATCTGTACAATAATAAAAAAGGGGATGGAAAAAAATTTCCATCCCCTTTTTGTAATGTTTTTTCTTAAACTATAGTTTGTATCATACAAGCAAACATAAAAACAAAACCGCATATAATTGGCGAACTGGATAATAACAATTCACTGTGAATCAACTTTAATTCTGCCGAAACAGTTTTATTTGGTGCATATTCTGGCAAGAGATAATAAATATTATTATCCTTATTTTCATTTTTCTTTGATGAAACTAATTTTAAAGAATTAGTTTGTAATACCCTTTTTTCAGCAAACGAATCATACTGGCGAACAGCCAAATTACTTTTTCCCATATTCAAAAATCCCCCGTTGTCTTTCCTATATTATTTAAGTATTTTATTTTTTCAAAATTTCAGATAATAATATTTTTTTAACAGAAATTAACAAAACCAAATATAAGTAATCTTTATTTTTTGTTTTTTATTCAAGAGAATCTATTCTATGATGTGCTGATTTTGTTGATTGTTCAACACAAATCATTCTTTCTAAAATATTATTATATTTACGCATATCTTCTTTCAGTTCAATAATTTGTTGCTGCATAAAGTTTATTGTAGTTTTATACACTCCGATAAAAATGCCGATTGATACAAGTTGAATTGTTACGGACAGATAAAATTCAGGACTAAAACTCATCACACTTTCCAACCTTTCTTATTACAAATCTGAAAGACATCCACACACCAAGCCATTATATTAGCTTTTATGACATTTGTTCCCTGATTTTTTATTTTTTCTCTAAATATAAGAGAGGTTAAACGTCTGTATTCATCAATAGTTATTTGTTTTTCAAGTGTTTCATTAATAATAAATACTTTAAATTCTAATAAGTAATCATGCAACATTGAAGCTATTAAAAAATCATTATCGGTTCTTGCGCCTATAATTCGCCAAAACATTCTTGGAATATCCGCACCATTCCACGTAAAACCTTTGCTTATAGTAAATGTAAATTGTCTAAAAGTTGTTATTACGGTTACATTAACAGTATTATGAAGTTCAAACGGATATTCTTTCTTCTGCTTTTTTATAGCTTCGGGGTCACTGTCATCAATAACTCTTACACAAACCTTCGGTTGTTCCGAAAAACAAATGTTTTTAACCTTTTCTCTATTCATTTACAGGCAATTCCTTATTTATAAACAAATAATCCATATCATCAGAGGTATAGCCTAACATCGCTCCTACCATATCGATAAGTCTTGTTCCGTCAGAAAGTTTAGCACCTCGAAAAAAATCTTTTGCACGAAATTCTATAGAAAGAGCTTTTACATCTATTGTTGGAACATTTAAAGATATAAAATGTTTTAAATCATCAAAATCCATACCTTTAGCTTTATATAAAGCCCTTTCAACATCAGCAGGAGTAAGAGTTAATTGGTCAAGTTCTTGTCGGTGTTTTGCAATTTTTTCTTTTTCATAATCAGGATTAGCAATAATTTCTCCGTTTGAAAAAATATATTTCAAATTATCATTAACGAAATCATCATATAATTCTTTTGATACTTCTAAATTTATAATATCCTCATTCAAGCATTTTGCTTCTCCGGAACCACTTATAACACCATTTTTTATAAAGATATAATACATTTTTACCTAACCTTTCTGTAAGCTATCGCATATAAACTGTTCAAATTTCCATTCCATCCGGAATCTCTAACAACAGTGAGTAATCTATCTGTACCAACAGGAACAATTGCACTTCCACCACTGGTAACATTGCTGCTGCTTCTTGTTTGTGCTCTTGCAAGAGTTATATTATTCCCCAAGGCAGAGGTAGTTACCTGTATTGAAATAATATGACCCGATGTAGAACCCGTAGCACAAAGACCTCTTAATATAACCTCATATTTGTTACCATCTTTAGGTAGGTATGAATCTAAAGAATAATACAAATCGCCATCACTACTATGCAAAGAAACGCTTGAGGTAACTATACCATAATAAGAAGGAACCCATTGTCCGTCTATATCATTAACCGTTACAAGAGTAACCGGTTTATATGGCATATATGTTCTATTTGTCATCACAACGCCAAGACAAACAAGAGGAATATTTTCCCAAAATGATGCCATATTTCTTTTAAAAGTTTTATTTTGAAAAGGACTATACCAAACATCATTAGTTACACTGCTTGTCGGTTCTATATCGCTTACATAATAATTAGAAGCGTAATAAATTGTACCGTTTTTATTAACAAAAACATATTTATTTACATCAAGTGCAGGGGTATCAGATATATCCGAAGTTACTGTATATTCAATATTTGTAAGTGTACCGTCATTATTTTTTCCATTCGGAATAAGTACTTTTAATCCGGAGCTTATGGTTATAGTCGAACCAATATACGTAAAAACACCATTTGGAGCTTCTAAAATACAATTAGAAATTTGCATTTTGTTTAAAAAATGTTTTTCTCCCGCTGTAGAAAGATTATCAAGAGCAATTGTTCCAAAAGTATTAATACCCGAATTACGAATATTTTCCAAACATTGCTCATATTCTTGCAAAAATTCAGCTTTTTTAGTATTCAAGACACTAATTACATTTTCTGCATCTTGAGCAGAATTTGCGGAATTTTGTGCATAAATTAAAGCATCATTAACATAACCTGATGCAGTTTGTGCACTATTTGAAGCATTCTGCGCCGAATTTGATGCGTTTTGAGCTGAAACCACCGCTACATTTTTTGCGGAATTTAATTCATCTATAATCATATCCGGCGTACTTTCGCTGCCTTCTACAACCTTTACACAACGCTCTATTTTTCTTGATAAAATTTGCAAGATTCTTATTATATAGTCATAAGTCCATTCAATTACTTCTATGTTATAGTACAAAGAATTTCTAAACTCGTTTTCTTGTTTTATTACAAGGTCAAGCATTAAAGAAAGTCCTTCTTCCTCCTTTAATACTGGATATTGAGAGTTATTCAACGGGAATATTATATAACTGCCATTTTTATTGCCGATTTCATGTATTGAATAATCAATACCATACTGGAGTATACTAATTACTCCATTTTTATCGGTATGTTGGACAACAAGTTCACTTTCTTTTTCTATTAAAAAGTCAAAATCAAACCTCGTATTTGATGAATTACCGGTATAATTATTTACCGGACTTACCGATGATACTGTCATTTACTTTTCCTTCCTTTTTTACATTAATTTCTTTTTGTTCAAATCTTTCTAATACACTATCTATAATTTTATTTTTGGTTTCGATATCCGGATTTTTATTATGTTGATTTTTATAATCTTTTAACGAGAATATTAATGTTTTAACGCAATTATATTTATCCTCAACTTGTGAAATATTAGCGTTTTTCAATTTTTTAATCACATAAATGTAGTCCAAATATAAGTTTTCATACTCTGACTTTTCTAATTGTTGAAAACTTTCAATCAGTTTATAATCTTCTTCCGATAAAAATGCTCTATATTTTGAAATATCCTTTTGCAGATACTTATTAAAATCCTTAAAAATTTCCGAAATAATTTCAAAAAATTTCTCTTTATCCGTTACAATAAAACCATTATTTTTTATATCTTTTATATATTTTTCAACCGATTTAATATGGTCATCGTCTAATGTATAATCAATATATAATTCTGCGGTATCAGGAGTGTTCAAACAAGCATCTGTTATTTCTTGCCAATTTTTTTCATTATCTTCTTTTTTCTTATTATCAATTTGTTGTTGTTTTCTGAATTCCAAATTTTTAAGAAAACTTTTTGCCGATTTTTTTATATTTTCTTCTTTTATTGAATTTAAGTGTTTCTGAATTTCTTCTTCTGATAAATTATAAGAAAATATTTCTTGAGCCCAGTTATAAGCTATGATATTGTCTTTCATTTTATTCAAGGATTTTTCAAGTTTATCTTTATCTTCTATTTGTAGAAACTCTTTATTCCTTTCAAAATACTTATATGCTTCAATATCTTTTTCTGACATAAATGCTTTTATAACGGAATAATAAAATTCGGAACGATATATTTCCTTTTTCTTTTTAAGTGTTTTAGTCGACCAATTTTCTTTTTCAGCAAGAATATCAATGATTGAAAGACCTTTATTATAAGAAGAAAGTACAACTTCATTATCTGATTTATATAATATTGCTCTGTTTATAGCGGAATTAATCGCATCATTGTAAACACTCAATTCCCAGTTTTTAAGTTCTTTGTCTTCATAAGCTTGCATTTTATAAGAAATTGCCGATATTTTCTTTGCTTTTATTTCATAAACAATCTCTTTAGACAAGATATCATTGAATTCCATTTCATTAACTTTTGAATTAATAAATTTTTCAAGTTCCTTTATAAACTCATTTCTTTTTCCTGTTACTTCTTTACCTTGTAATGAATAAAACCCGTTTTCAGAGAAAAGCACTTCTTCTTCCCACTTATCAACAATATTACAGAGTTCTATAATTTTAATTTTATCTGTCTGTTTAATATCTGTATTATCCGTCTGGAAATTAGAATTCAAATTAATTTTTTCCACATTAAAAGAACCGTTATTACGGTTACTATCGAGTATTTTTTGCATATATCACCTGTTTTCTTATTATTTAGATTTTTTATCCGTTAAATATGTATTTGCAGCGGAGCTTACGGTATTTGCCGCAATAGTAAACATTCCTGTTTTAAATGATTGCTGTGATTTAAATGACCTCAATGCCATATTTTCATAATACTTATCCGCTTGAATAAGATGATTCTTCGCACGGCGTTGTGCCATATTCATTGTTTTTAAGGATTCAAATTCACTTGTTTGTTTTTCATCATCTTCTATATCAGACAATGTTAAAGAGCTTAATGATAAATTTCCGGAAGCATAAGATGCTTTTTCTTTTCCCATACTCAAAATGGATTGCAGCCTTTTTTCTCTATTCGATTCTACTGCATCTTGTATTTCTTCCCCGGCTTTATCTTCTTCTCTTTTGGCAGTTTCTATTATTTGTCTGTTTTCGTATGCTTCTATTCTTTTTTGAGTTTTACGTTCCTGCACTTTTGTTAAAGTAAATGCAGCAACTTGAACTGCTGTTTTTATCGCATCATAATAATTGCACATCTTAAACCCTTTCATTTACTTTGTAAAAAAATTCAAATCCTTTTTTGACATTTAATACGTCAGGTCTGGGATTATCAAACTGAAATCCGAGTTTTACTAACCAGTTTTTCGCCTGCAAATTTGAAGTATAAATATAGTTATACATTATTTTATATTTTGTTTCCGCATTCTTTATCAACGGCACTACATCTTTAAAAAATAATGTTTTATTAATATATAAATAGAAAGAAGAAATAAGCCAAACAGCAGCAATGTTTTTATTTTCTTTAATTTCATAAAATCCGCCAATTGCAATAGGTATTTCTTTTTTATCGTTATCATATCCGTACATTACCAAAAATTCTTTATCTTTCAAAGAATTCAAAGTTTCAAAATACCAATTGTCACCATACAAAGCAAATAATTCTTCTTTATCTTCATCTCTCAGATTATCCAGAACAAAAAGAATTTCAAAATCATCTTTTACTTTTTTAATCATTTATATCCGCCATAGTTATTTCTAACGAAATTGAATTTATTGTAAGCGGAAACGGATATTTTTGTTTTATATGAACAGTAGCTTTTTCGGTATAATCAGCAAAGGTAAAGCATTTAACATTTCCGGAATGCAGATAATTTTGATTTTTTATACTTTCAATACTTAATAAATTTTGAGCGAGAGAACCGTCATTACCCACAATAAAGAAATCTTCTCTTGATTTATCTACCGTTACATCAATTCCGTTTACAATTTTTGCCAAGCCAAATGTATTTTCACCTTCTAAATTCAATGTTTCAAGTTCAAACTCATAAGGCAATCCGACTACTATTTTACTTGCCGGCATATCTAATTGAATTTTACCGTTTTCAACAAGCTTATTTTCTATTAAAAATCCGTCAGCAAGTAAATTAACTCTTTCTCCTTCAAGATGGTCAAGTCCGGAAATTAAACTGACAGGATTACCTGTATATTTTAGAGAGCAATCCAAAAATACCCCATCTTCAGCACTATGAACATGTCTGGAAGCTAAACGTTCAATAAAACGTTTTGTTTGTCCGTTGATAGTACGTTTTATTACAAAATATACAGCATCTTCAAAATTTTCCCTAATAACAGCAATTGACTCAAATTCACCCTTTGTTTCATGTTTGTGCCAACCTGCAACATCCTGTTTTTTATTATAAGTAAGAGCATTTACCGTTCCGTCAGACATTATACACCACAATATTCTGTATGTTTTTGAATAAGCCATATCAACAACTTGTTTATCCTCAAACAAATGAGAAGCAAATATAGTTAATTCATCGCCATCATAACTGTCTGATACATAAGTATATCCCAAATCTCTGATAACCGAACCACCTGACTGTGCAAATAAAATCATATTACCGGAAACAACAGGAGCCACATTTGAACAGCCATAAAAGCTTTGAGGAGAAGCATTTAAAGATGAAGCAGGAGAAAATGAGCCATCCGACCCGTTTAATTTCCATTCACCTCCTGATGTCAACAAAATCAGGTCATTCATTGCTATAATATGTCTTATTTCATTAACTTCACGTTCGGATAAGGTGATATTTATTGCATCAGTTGCAGTTAACGGTCTTGATACATTAAAGTTATTATTTGTTCCTGTTTGAGAAGCAACCAATTGCTGCGGGTTATTTGAAAGACAGCCGTATACTTTTCTTTGTTGAAAATAATTTACGCATCCGGGGTTGTTTCCGTCTGCAAAAGGATTTGTATATATTGGAGCAGTTGCCGACAAATCAGGTTCTATCTTATCATCTTTAAAACTTGTATCAGAAGTTGTGCCGACATAAGCATATATTCCGTTAACATTTTTATATACATTATATTCAACGGCATTTTCAACTGCCGAGAATGTAATTGTAATATACTCGGTGGTACCCCAATATCCCTCCAATTCACCACGAACAGAAACAACATCAGAACGTTTACTTTCTTCATAAGTATCCGCTCTGACTGCAGTTACGAGATATTTATAAGTTGTCGTATGTTCGCTGCCGCCAGTCCAAACTGCCCTTAAATTTGTCGGAGCCTCAATATGAGGATTAAAATTTATTGCATTTAACGTCCAATTGTAATGAGATTCTCTTGACAATTCCATTGGAGTGTAATTATTGTGACATAAGGTTAAAACATCTGCATTTTGAGCATATTTAATATCAAATATTTCATCTTCACTATATGGTGTTTCAATTTCAATCGGAGCACCGTTATTATCTGTTATTTGAGCACCATCTTTTATAAATCGTGCATAATGATGACCTAATTCAATAATATATGTCTGTTCCGTATTAAAAGAAAATGGAATCAGACGAGCTTTTGAAGCAGAAGTTTTAACTTCCGTAATAAGTTCAAGTCCGGCTCTGTTACTGACACATCCTTCAGCACGAACAAAACCGTTTTTTAGTGTTTTTAACCCTGTATTATATTTAACAAGATCATTTCTTGAATATAAAGCCGGACTTAATTCTCCTCCGGTAAAAGATTTTTGTGTATATCTTACCATTTTCTGCCCTACCTTACATCCAACCAGGAACAACTGTCTTTAGTGTTTATATACCCTTCAGATGCGTTTATAGTTTTTGCCTTTGCAAGCATACTTGCATATATACTTAAACAATCATTTTGTAATGCTCTATTACCGGTAATTGCAGGTGCTGCCAAAAATGCAAGGTACCAACATAATGCTGATACATACTCACTTGAGAAAAAAGTTTCATTCTCTACAGACTTTGTATACCTTAAAATTGCAGGTGTCAGATTTGTATTAATAATTTTTTGTCCTGTAGAATTTGTTGCTATTTCAAATTCTACAATTTCATCACTAACATAAGGAATAATTTCTCTTGCAAAAAGACAATCATTTGGATAATCAAATTCATACAAAAATTTAGGATTTTGAGGAATATTTCCGGTAAGTGCAAGCTCTCTGTAAGAATTAGCAAAATTCCAATCAAAATCTTTAAGAACCTGCTCTCTTGCCGTATCGTAATATTCATTTAAAATTACCGTATTTTTATCATTTTGGTTTGTATTTTGAATATTTACGCTTATCCTTAAATTTTTTAACGTTATATTAAAAATTTTAGCTTTTGTATAATTCATTTTTACTCCGTTTCTTTAAGAAAAAGATATCCGGTAGTTATTACCGGATATCAACAAATGAGGACTAATATACTGTAAGTTTACACGTTATGGAAACTTTCTTGATTTCCATCCGCTATACCTGCCGTAACAGAACCTTTTGTAGGTGCAGTTCCTGTAACGGTATAATATAATCGCATATAACCCAAATTACCTTTAGGTATAAATTTGATTGTACTTACAGCACCTTTTTTCAAGTCAGAAAGGGGTATAGTTTGTTCTATCAAAGTAACAGATGTTGTAAATGTTTCTTTGTCTGATGTTTGTACTTTTATATTTAAATTTGTAAGATTGTTGAAATCATCACTTATTTGTATAAAAACATCAACCGGTGTACCGAAAGCTATTTCTCTTTTTCCGAAATCCAATACATTCGTTGATGCAGCTGAAGCTGTTATAGCTTGTTTATTTGAGAATAAACCTTGTTCATCTAATATCATTTATCATTTCCTTTCTTTAAGATACCAAATCTTCCGAGCAAGTAATTAACTCACATTCTCTTATAGGAATATTTTTATAATGAAGAACATTATCATTTAAATATTCTTTTATTGTGAAGTTTACATTTGTTTTGCTTTTCAATTGAGCTTCAAAATACATTAAAACGGTAGAATTACAATAAATAAAAGTTCTGCCTGTTTTTGCAAATCTCTTAATTTTGTAATAAGCCTTATTTAAAAGTTCTTCAATATCAGCTGCCGCATTGGATGCAAGATTTGATATACTTACATTTGCAATACGACAAGTTGAACGCCAATCACGAACGGATAAACCAACATCCATTTTGTAATGGTCTTGATAAACTTTACGTTTTCCGCCTGTTGAGCTTGTTTCTGTCATAACACCATCATCCTTATGTTGAACACCGGCTTGTGAACCTTGAGGATATAGTAATGAAGTATGTAAATCACCCCATGTTACAAACCAGATTGACGTATTATCAGAGCCTGTACCACCTGCATCTATAATATTAGAACCGATTTTCTTTGCATCATTTGACTTTTTAGAATATCTGACAGTTAAACCATCAAAAGCTGCAGCATTTTCTTTTATACTTCCATAGAATATTGTTTCCTGTAACTTTTGATTCATTGCTTCTATAAAGGCAGAAGATTCTGATAATCTAAATAATTTAGGGTTTTCTGCTTTATCAACCAAATCAACATCGACAATTGAATATGTTTCAAGCATACCTGTAACATCTTTTACCTGTTCTGTTGTTGATTTAGAACTTGGAACATAACCGTAAAGATTTCTGAAAACGGCAGAAGGCAAACCTGTTCTGATTGTTGTAATATAATTAGTACCGTCATTGCATTGCAGAGCGTTTGCATCCTGCAATACTTCATTTGTTTCAGTCATCATTTCGATAATTTCTGCGGCGGTTTTACCGTTTTCGGTTCTCTTTAGTCTATCCGCCAAAGTTAAATAGTTAGCACCTAAAGTTGCCATTACTTTTTCCTTTCTTTTTAATAACTACTGCATTGTCGGGAATAAAATATCTTCCCTGTTTTCTTTCGGAGCCGGAGCAATACCCATCCCGTATATTGCATCATTTTGCATTTGTTTACCAATGTTGTAAAACATTCTTATTACTTTCGGATGACAATTTAACCCCGTTTGTTGAAGTATGTTTTGTACTTCACCATCAGCGAATCTTGTGTAAGCAATATTAGCGGTTCTCATTGTTCTTTCATAATTTGCACCGCCTAATTCTCTATCAGTTATAAGTGCATTTTTATACTCGTTGATTTGTTGTCTTTGTTGTTCGGCTATGGTTTTAGAGATATTATCTCCCGTTAACCTTGAAAGTTTCACTGCTAAAGACATTAATTGATTTGCACCCTTTTGTGACAAATTATATTTACCTGCCAGTTCATTAAATTCGCCAAGTAATTCTTCGTCATAACAATAATTTTCCGGAAGCTCCACTTCCGAATAATCATAATATTCGGGTTTCCCGAATAAACCATCATTTTCCAACCCTTGTATTCCCTGTTGGTCGTGCTTTTGTTCATAAGCATTTACCCCAAGCCCGAGGGTTGGGGTTTCTTGTAAATTTTCGTTTAACATTTTTCCTCCTTTTTAAGTTAAACCAAGTCTAGCCATCAAATCACTACCGTATGAATCGGTACCTGCCATATTTTTTATTATTTCCGTTCCTGCTTTCACCTGTTCAAGCATTTCTTTTTGTTCGGCTGCATTTTCTTCTTTTTGCTTTAATTTTTCCAACTCTCTTGTTGGGACAATCTGTTCTGGTGAAATATTTGCAAAATCCGCATAATCATCTACTATTTTGCTTGCATTTAATTTATTTTTTAACGAAGGATCCAACGATTGTGCAAGATTAACCGTAAATGTCGTGAATCGTTCCATTGCAGATATTTTTACCGCCTTTTGTGCTTGTGCCAATGTAGATACAAATTCTATATCCATATCTTTTCCAACAATTTCGAGTGGTGGCTCAGGCAAAATTCCAAGTCTTGAACATTCATAATATAACCAAGCCATAACCTGATTTAACCCGTTATGGATTTGTTGCAACAATGGAGATAACAACACCATTTTTTCTTCCTTTAATTCATTAACCTCCGTTGCAGTTCTTGAACGTTCCGCCGTATTTAATATCATTGCAAATAAATCGTTATAGAATATTTCTTTTATTGAATCTTTTAATTTTTCAATTATTGAATCTACCTCTAATACTCTCGGATTAACCTCATATATAGGCGAAAGTCCTCTGCCGTTTTCATCTTCTTCGATAAAAGCTGCAGGAGCATCAATCATTTTTTTATTTTTTAGACTTGCGGGCCCTTTATAAGTAGGACTTATCATTTTTTTAACTGCTTTACCCTCATCTATAACCATACTCATAAGTTGTTTAACATCAGGTAATGCATTAACTCCGGGGCATTCAGAAGGATAAACATCTTCTCCATTCACTTCCGATTCAAACACAGCATAAGGGAATTTATCAAATCCGCTTTGAGAAAGAAATTTATCTTCGTTTGAAGAACTTTCATAATAAACGGAAATAAATTCTTTATCCTTTGCCCATACAGATTCTGGCATAAAATTTTTATTAGGTTCTACAAAATGTACGACTTCAAATAATTCTTCATACCTGTTTGATCGAATTGCATTTATAACATTCTTAGAAACATTTTGCTCCCCATATCGGTCATACAGATTTTTTGCCGTTTCCATAAACACTCTGCAAATCGTATCGACTTCGCCTTTTTCATTTTTAGCAATTCTGTATGACCCGATTGGAAGCAATTGACATCTCAAAATAGAATGTTCATCTTCTACTAATCCGAGTACTGATATTCCAAACACACCTATTTGTTTGTACACAGCAGGTAAAATACGATATAAATTAGAAGAATTAAATATATCTCTGAAAATATTTTCTACCGAACTGCACCAGGTTTTTACCTCATAACTTTCCTCCAGTTTGTAATCTCTTACTTTAATTTTAAACCAGTTGGTTGCAGGACTGGTTGCACCCGACATCATACCTGATGAAAAATTTCTGACCGCAAGCAGAGGAGTAGAATCTTTTATTTTTTTATTTTTAGCAGGTTGTTTATTTACACATCTTGCTAAAAAACGGACAGAACGAGGCAAAAAATAATCCGCAAGTTCTTGCCAATCAGGTTTTAAAGAATTATAAGCGATTTCTAATTCGGCACGCCTTGAATTAAAATAACTTTTTGAATATTCTGCCATATTATTCACCTAATAATTTCTTTTTTGATGCTTCAATATCTTCTTCAATACCGTTATTTGTTGTTTTAATATTTTCGGAAATAATCCCACGTCTGCCAAGTCTTGTTTCAAACCCTGCTTTTTGTTTTGCAGCATCGGCCTGAGTAGGATTTTTAATAATTTCTCTCGGTTTATTAACCGTTTCAATTGTTGTTCTTGATACTTTTGGTCGTGTGCACATATTTTCTCCTTTCTGTTTTGTGCAAAAAAACAATGCAATAATATCGCATTGTTTGTAAAACTTTAAATTTATAAATACCTGTATACTCTGTGTTCCTTGTGCAACTTTCTTTATATGCCATAGTGATATAAAGGATATTTATATATGGACGTAGATAATGTAATATCATCAATGACTCGTGAACAATTCGATGAATTATATTCCGAATACATTGAAGCTAACGAAAGCTATTTAATAGCAGATTGTTGTCGTAGCGGTGACCGCACTATTAGTTGTGATTCTGTTGACTGTGAATGTGAATCTATGTCCGGCACTTCTTATGGCCACGGTTATACGTACTATTGTAAAAATAAATAATATTAATCCATTATAAATAGCTCTTTATATATGACTATTGTTTATTTTAATTGACTTTTTTTTATTTTTTTCTATATAATTATCACTGGATAAGGAATTAGGATATTTTGTTTGATGAAAAATTCGCATTTGTATAATAAATTTTTAGGTAATATTATAAATTGTTTTGCTAACTTCTCCGATACTTTTATAAAAAAAATAAAAGAACCACCTTATGATTATGATTTTTTAATGACATTAGACAGTGATACTTGCCATAGTCATTTGCGTAAAATATATAAACAAAACATGAAGGGTAAAACTTTAAATTTATATTCACCTGAAAGATTTTCAGAGAAAATTCAATGGTTAAAGTTATATGATAATTTACCTGAAAAGGCAACACTAACTGATAAATTAAAAGTTAGAGACTATGTAAAAGAAAGAATAGGCGAAAAATATCTAAAGCCGATATTGCAAGTGGCTGACTCTTTTGGAGAAATTGATTTTGATTCATTGCCTGAAACTTTTGTTATGAAGTGCACTCACGGTTCAAAATGGCAAAATATAGTAAAATCAAAAGAAGGGCTGTTAGACCACGGAATAATATACAATATCGTTAGAGGTCAATTTGAAGGGTGGATGACTCATAAATTCACTCCGTATGCAGGTTTCGAGTTACAATACAAATATATAGAACCCAAAATCATTATAGAACCTTTAATGCGAGATAATATTGATGAAATGCCGACAGAATATGAAATATATTGTTTTAACGGAAAACCAAAAATATTTCAAAAAGTTAAATACGGAAGAAATAAATATGCAACGGTTTATGATGAAAATTTTAATAAAATAGATTTAAAATTTAAACCTGACTATCAACTTTTAAAAGAAGATGCCGATAATTATCTTAAAGAAGCAATTGAACTTTCTAAAAAATTAGTTGGTGACTTTAAGTTAGTAAGAATAGACTGGATGCTATATAATAACCAACTTTATTTTGCAGAAATGACATTTACTCCATTCTCAGGATTCTATGAATTTGAAGATGATAAATGGGATAAAAAATTAGGTGATTTACTAAGTTTAAAATAAGTAAAAAGGATTATAAAATGAAAATAGATGTTGAATCTTTATCAGAACAAGAAATACAAACTCTATACAACACTTTTATTGAGGAAAACTATACCGACGATTACCTTGCAAGTTGTTGTGACTCTAATAGTGTAACCAGTTATTGTAATGCAACTTATTGTTCTTGCTATTATTCAATGGGTTCATACGGGCATGGTTATTCTTGTACAAAATAACCATTAATTTGTTTTTTACTTTAATTTAATAAAAATATATAATCTATATTAGATTCTTATTAAAAAACTATATTTAGCTTTTTTATCAATTTGCATTATGTGTTTTTTCCTTATATAATTTGGGTATATAAATATCATAGAGGTTTGATATAAAATGGCTAACAATCCGCATTTATATGATAAATTGGCAGGTAACATTAAAAATAATGTTGCTATTTTCAATGACATAGCAATAAAAAGAATAAAAGAACCGCCTTATGACTATGATTTAATGATAACATTAGACAGTGATAATTGTCATAGTTATTTAAGACAAATATATAAACAGAACATGAACGGCAAAACCTTGAATTTATATTCACCTGAAAGATTTTCTGAGAAGATTCAATGGTTAAAGTTATATGATAATTTGCCTGAAAAATCAACGTTAACTGACAAATTAAAAGTCAGAGATTATGTAAAAGAAAAAATAGGCGAACAATATTTAAAACCTGTATTACAAGTTGCAAACAGTTTTGATGAAATAGATTTTAATTCTTTGCCTGAAACTTTTGTTATGAAGTGCACTCACGGTTCAAAATGGCAAAATATAGTAAAATCAAAAAAAGGGTTATTAGAACATAAAGTAATATTTGATATTGTACATGACCAATTTAACGGTTGGCTGACTCATGAATTTATGCCGTTTTCAGCTTTTGAAATGCAATATAAATTTATTGAACCCAAAATATTAATAGAACCGTTATTGAGAGAAAATATTAATGAAATGCCTGCTGAATATGAAATTTATTGTTTTAACGGCAAACCTAAAATATTCCAAAAAGTCAGATACGGTCAAAATAAAGAAGCAACTGTTTATGATGAAAACTTCAATATAATGAACTTAAAATTTAGTTCAGACTACAATCTTAAAAATGAAGAAGCCGACAATTATATAAAAGAAGCAGTTGAACTTTCTAAAAAATTAGTCGGTGACTTCAAACTGGTAAGAATAGATTGGCTATTATATAAAGGTCAACTCTATTTTAATGAAATGACATTTACTCCATTTTCAGGTTTTTATAATTTTGAAGATGATAAATGGGATAAAAAATTAGGTGATTTACTAAATTTAGAATAGAAAGGCAACAAATGGATATAAATGATTCTATAGGTTCTTTATCGGAAGAACAACTGCTAAGTTTATATGATGATTTGATAGAAGGAGAAGATGCCTTAATGATTGCAAGCTGTTGTACTGGTGGTTGGTCGACAGCATGGTGTAGTGATACAAGATGTAGTTGTCTTAACCACTCCATGGCAGGCGAAGTTTATGTTTGTTATAAATAGTTTTTTTAGAAATTATGGATATAAATAATTCAATAGATTCATTAACACAAGAACAAGTAGCAGATTTATATAGCCAAATTATTGAGGGGAATGAAAATCTTATAGCCGCTTGTTGTCACGCTTCCTATTATGGCAGGGTAGATGCTTATTGTACTGCCACGCAGTGTTATTGCGCTATTTATCATGTTAGTGGTTCTTATACGGATGTCCACTATGAAACTTGTTACAAGTAAAATTCCCCATACGGATCAAAATTAGAATCAAGTATTACGACATCTTCTCTTTCATCTATCAAATAGGAATAATAGTTTATTGCATATATACCCATCATTAAACTGTCTGCAAAATCATATATTCTAAACAATATAATATTTTTTTATAGATGTCCTATTATTCTTTCTAATTTAGAAATAGAATTAGGCATTTGATATATTAATCCCATTTGTTTATACTCATTAATTTTACGCAACTCTTGAAGAAAACTTTTATAGTTATTTTTTTTATCACAATTTTCTTTTAACCATTCTATATAATAATTAATATCAGATTTATATACAAAATTATTTTCATAATAAATTTTTGAAATTTTTAATATTATATTATTATCTTGTTGAAAATAATAACCTGAAACAAAGCCCCTATACTTCACATTGGGTTCTATTATATTTTCTCCATTTTCTATAATTACATTAAATATCAAATAATGTATTAAATATGAGTTATTATCATATAACTTGTCTTCATCACCGGTAGAAGTTATTGGTAGAAATATATTCATATTATAAGTATTTGTTTTTTCTTCATATTTATAAGTTGATAAATCTATAAAACAATCATTATAATATAAAAATTTCTTTATACTTTTATTGTTTTCTTCATTTATATTATACTTTATAACCAAAGTATAAATACAAACAACACAAATAAAAAACAATACTATAAATATTTTTTTCATATAAACCTCAATTTAGGATTTTAGGTAAAACTAATTATAGCATTATTATTTATTTTTTTTCATATATTCCTATATATTTTGACGGATTCACATATTCTTTATTTTCAGAAATTCCAAAATGCAAATGAGGACCAGTAGAAGAAGGTTTACCATTTGGATAACGACCGGTTGAACCAACTGTACCGATTTTCTGTCCTTTTTTAACGATATCACCTTTTTTTACAAAATATTCATTCATATGTATATTAATGGTTCTTATTTCTTTTCCTTCTACATTTTTACCATGATTGATTCTAACCATATTGCCATTTGGTCCTTTATAACAAGCATCTTCAACTACCCCATCAAGTATTGCATAAATAGGTGTACCTAATGGTGCTGCAATATCTATACCAGAATGAAATATTTTTTCTCCTTTTATTGGATGAACTCTCCATCCATATGGATCACTAATGCGAGAGTATTTTTCTTCTTGAATCGGTTTCTGACAAATAGAATGATTTTGGCATTCCATAGTTTTTTCTATATTTCCTTCTACGTTAATATTTCCCATTTCACCTTTATTTTGATTTTTATTTTTTACATTCATATCTGGATAAAACATTTCTAATATTTTGTCATCGTTTCTTTTATCTATATGCACTTCATTACCTTTCGTCAATAGCATATTTGCTAAAGGAAAAAACATTTTTTCATTATTGTTTCCATCATTTATTTTAAGATATCTTAAACTATTGTCTGGTAAATGCCATACTGGTTTTTTATTATTATCATAAAACTTTTTATAATATTTTTCATCGTCCCCATAAAATATATCAGCCCTATTTTTTATTTTTAATGCATTCTCGTTATAGTGATTAACTAATATTTTTTGTTTTTTAATAATAATCGGTTCGCGTTCATTTATATTTTTAAATATCAGATAATTATTATGTGGTACATTTATTTTGAAAATATTACTACTTTGCTTACTATGGGAATTTAATATTTTTTTATTTTCTATTTGTCTATTTTTTAATATTTTATTCTCTATTTCTAACTTTTTTATTTGATTGTCATTATCTATAATTTTATATTCACTCATCAAATATTCTTGTTCCAATGGCATCGAAATTTCATTTTTAATATTACTATTTATACTACGCTCATATAAAGTTTCAAAATTAAAAAGAGAAGCTGGTCTTATTTCATTTTTATTCCTTTTATCAATGGATTCATCAATTTTTTCTTCCTTTATAACTCCGCCTTTTAATATATATCTTTCATTTTTTTCTTTATTTTTTGACATTCGTTCCCTTTCTTATATCTGTGTATTACAATATAAAGCAACTTTTTTCTATTTATATATAATCTTATGTTTTTTATAGTTTACAAGTACGGATCAAAGTTTGAATCAAGTATTACGACATCTTCTCTTTCATCAATCAAATAAGAATAATAGTTTATTGCATATATACCCATCATTAGGCTGTCTGCAAAATCCGGACTTTCACCTTGTTCCGATTTCATATCTTTTTTCGATTGTATAAATATTTGCCCGTTAGGTTTATATGATTTTTTTATGTATTCCAATTGTGAAATTGTAAAATCAGAAGATATTTTTAACCATTCATTATCAATATAATCTTTTAGTGTTAAATAACCGTCAGCTCGCCTATTTAAAGCATTCGGTCTGTTACTTGATGCAGCTCCGTTAAATTTTATAGTATTGGCTATAACATTTTTTATGCTTACATATATAGAATATCCGAGTCCGTCTGCATCTAAAATCAATAATTCCGGATTCCATTTTGTATACAAATTAATAATTCTGCCTTTGGTGACATCAGTATCAGGCTCACTCCAATGCTCTTGCCTTTCTAAAGCCCATTGTGTAGAACTTTTTGCTTCTATCAAGCTTGCTACACATAAATCTCCTCCATTTCCAGCTAAATCAACAGACATACATCTTATTTTTCTATAGTTTTCATCCTTAAAAACCAGATGTTTAGCCTTATCCAATTTGATTGAAGAAAATAAAAAATCATTTGTAGTATCTAAGGGATTACCTTCCCAAATATATTCATAATCAAGAATATTCCGCTCTTTACATCTTTTTGCTTCATCAATCAATTTTTGAGGACAATGTTTATTGTCATAATAGTTAATTTTTATATGGAGGCAATCATCCCTTGTAACAAATTCGGAATATACAGGATCTTTGCGGACAAG
Source organism: bacterium (assembly GCA_017470245.1). Lineage (GTDB taxonomy): Bacteria > Cyanobacteriota > Vampirovibrionia > Gastranaerophilales > Gastranaerophilaceae > Avigastranaerophilus. Next base: position 124,036 of record JAFUEV010000005.1, read on the forward strand.
TCTGTTCATTGTAAAAATCACAATTGAGTTTTTCTTTCTTATTGTAGGAATAATTACGTCAAGAGTAGATTTTGTAATTGCTTGTGCTTCATCAATCCAAAGAATATCCACGCCTTCCAAGCCTTTTATATTAACTCTGCCCTGTTCTCTAAAACCTTTAAAAATAATACTTGAACCGCTCAAATTATGATTAATTTTATTAGACTTAACCGTAAAATTTAAATTATAATCATTTATCAAATCGTTAAATATTTTATATACACTGTCAGAAATAGTTGCTTGTGTTTCACGTCCGCAACAGATCCTTACATTCCTTTTTTCAGCTAACCATAATATTATTCTTGCTATGCTTTGGGATTTGCCACCACCTCTTCCTCCTTCAATAAGAAAATAATTATAATTATTTATATTTGTTATCACAGGGATTAATTTTTCAGGAACATTTAATATTTCAGGTAATTCAATCATCAGTATTTTCCGTTTTTGCCTTTTCTCCGATATTTATTTCCAGTCCTTTTCCGTCAATCATAACACTGCCCATTACATTAATATTAGGCATTGCCTTTTCATTATCAGAATACAATCCGCACAATTTCCCTTTTAATTCTTCGGCTTTTAAAAAAATAGAAATATCAGGAGTTATCTCATCATCCTTGCCTTTTTTATTCAAAGCCATTTGCTGCACGACTTCTAAATTTTCAAAAGATTCATTTTTTGAATATAAACAACCATCTTTTTCTTTTTTCTTTTTTCTGACCATATTTCACCTTTATAAAACTAATCACAATAAAATCTAAATCATTAATAAATTTATATTTAATCACAGAGGAACAATGTACTTTGATATAGCAACATCTGACATTGAAGAAACAATTAAAAATAGAGCATTATTTCATTACAAATTCCTGCAATATAAAGTAAAAAAAGTGGCGGAAACAATATCCGCCACACTGTTGGAATTATTATATAGTGTACTAATTTATAATTTTTACAAGCGTTTTTGTTCCATTAAAATCAACGGAATATTGATATATTTTGCCGTTTTTATCTACCCGATTTACCCCGTATATAAATCCGGCTTTTCCCTTAGTTCCATATTCATTTTTAATTTCTTGCCAGCTTCCGTCTTTTAATCGTTCCAAAAACTTAGCCAGCTGTCTTTTTGCTAGTCGTTTTTTTATTAGTTTTTGTTTCTTTACATCATATTGTATAATTTCAGCAATAACTTTTCCGCAAACATTACACACAATAACATTCAAAAATCTTTCACGATACCTGAAATCATTTGCAAGACGCAGTTTTTTAACAGGTTCTTGCATTCTGCCACAACAATAAATCACAAACCACTCCCTATGACTTAGCGAATTTGGGCACCGTTTTCAGCCATTTTACGATTTTTTATCGAAGTGAATTTTCACATCAGTAATACATTAATTATGTATTTCAATTCATTTGAAAATTCGGCTTACTAAAGTCTAAATTCAAATCACATTTTCAGAATAACATGTTTTAGATATTTTTACATCTTTTTTATTTAAATTTTTACATTTTGTTACATTCTTATGTAAAATGTTACATTTTTATCTATGATAGGGTTCATTTGCATTTATTTTAAAAGCCCTATATATTTGCTCTGTTAAAAGAAGTCTAATCATTTGATGTGTAAATGTCATAGGAGAAAAACTCAACTTAAAATCAGAAAGAGAAGTAACTTTTTCATGTAATCCGTTTGCACCACCAATTATAAAAGATATATCATTAATGCCTTCATTTGCAATATCTTGCATTTTTTTTGCAAAATTTTCAGATGAAAGTAACTTTCCCTTTATTTCAAGAGTTATAATATATGAATTAGGTTTAATTACTTGTAAAATTTTTTCGGCTTCCAATTCTTTATATTTTTCATATAAAGATTCATCAATTATTTGTTCAGCCTGAAGTTCGACTATAGAAAATGTACAAAAAGGTGTAAGTCTTTTTTCATATTCTTGAATAGCTTCTTTTAAGTATTTTTCTTTTATTTTCCCAATTGCAATTATTTTTATATTCATAAATAAATTATACAAAAATAGATTGCGATTAGTAAAATGTTTTTTACGTTTTATTCAAAAGATAAAGTATTTAAGTTACAATTTTCATGTCTGAAATAAGGACAAAAGAATAAGTACATTAGTGGAGATTGAGATGTATAATGTAGCAATTGTAGGCGGCGGACCGGCAGGTATTTTTGCAGCACTGGAAATAATGAAGTTGAAACCGGAATGGAAGGTTATTCTTGTTGAAAAGGGTGTTCAAATTGAAAAAAGAAAATGCTTGTTAAGAGAAGGTTATGCAAAATGTCCGACATGTAAAAAATGTGGTTTATTATGCGGATGGGGAGGAGCAGGTGCTTTTTCTGACGGTAAATTAACGCTTACTCCTGATGTTGGCGGTCATTTACTGGACTATATGCCGAGGAAATCCGTCGAAGAACTTGTTAAATATACTGATGATACTTATTTGAAGTTTGGTGCTACGGATGAAGTTTTTGGCACAGATAAAGAAGTTTTTGCAGACATTGAAAGAGCTGCAACTCTTGCAGAATTAAAACTTGTTCATTCACCAGTAAGACACTTAGGTACGGAAAGAAGTTTAGACGTACTAAAAAATATGCAGGATTATCTCGATAAAAGAATTACTATTTTATATGATACAATTGCCGATAAATTAATTGTAGAAAACGGACAGGTTAAAGGCTTTATCACTCAAGACAATCAAAAGATTGAAGCAGAACATATTATTATTGCTCCGGGTAGAGAAGGTGCTGACTGGTTAACACATGAATTTGCAAAAAATAAAATAGGTATGGTAAATAACGCTGTTGATGTCGGTGTAAGAGTAGAGCTTCCGGCACCTGTTTTTGAACCTATAACAGAAAAACTTTATGAATCAAAATTAATATATCATTCCCCTACATTTGGTGATGAAGTAAGAACATTTTGTATGAACCCCTATGGCGAAGTTGTTACGGAAAATTATTCGGGTATATCTACAGTAAACGGTCATAGTTATGCTAATTACAAAACGGCTAACACAAACTTTGCACTTTTGGTATCCGAAAAATTTACAGAACCTTTTAAAGAACCTATTGCATACGGGCAACATGTTGCAAGGTTGGCAAATATGCTTGCAGGCGGTGTATTGGTACAACGTTTCGGTGACTTATTGGACGGAAGACGTTCAACTCCCGAAAGAATTAAAAGTAGTATAATTACACCTACGCTTGCTTGTGCAACTCCGGGTGATTTAAGTTTGGTTCTGCCTTACAGACAAATGACAGCAATAATTGAAATGCTATATGCATTAGATAAAATTGCTCCGGGTACTGCTTCCAGATATACTTTATTATATGGGGTTGAAGTTAAATTTTACTCCGGCAGAGTAAAACTTACAAACAACTTAGAAACTGAAGGCGTAAAAAATCTTTATGCTATAGGAGATGGTGCCGGTGTTACAAGAGGATTAATTCAAGCCTCTGCATCAGGTGTTCACGCAGCAAGAGTAATTTGTTCAAAATAAAAGAGGTTTATATGGCAAGAACATATTTATATAACAACCATGTTAAACTGGGTGCAAAAATGGTAGATTTTGCAGGTTGGGATATGCCTGTTCAATATACAAGCATAATTGAAGAACACAATAATGTAAGAAATAACGCAGGATTGTTTGATGTTTCTCACATGGGAGAAATTTTTATATCAGGTCAAGACGCTTTAAATTTTCTGCAAAAAATGGTTCCTCAAGACATTTCAAAAGTAATTGATAACAAAGCTAAATACTGTCAATTTACAAATAATAAAGGTGGTATTGTTGATGATTTATTCGTATATAAATTAGAACATAACAAATATTTGTTAGTTGTTAATGCTTCAAGACTTGAAGCTGACTATAACTGGCTTGTAAAGAATAAAGAAGGATATAATGTTATCATAGACAATAAATCTGATTTTTATTCTATGGTTGCATTACAAGGTCCTAAAGCAGCAGATATTCTTGATGCGGCAGGAATAAAAAAAGAAAATCAACCAAGAACAATGTATATTATGCAATCAAAACTTGTTAATGAAGATGTTTTTGTTTCAAGAACAGGTTATACAGGTGAAGACGGTTTTGAAATAATAATAAGGAATGAAAAAGTATCTGAATTATGGGAACTTCTCCTTGAAAAAGGGAAAGAATATAATATAATGCCAATTGGACTAGGTGCAAGAGATACTTTAAGACTGGAAGCCGCTATGAGCCTATACGGAAATGAATTAAACGAAAATACTACTCCAATTGAAGCAAGTTTAAGCTGGTCACTTGATAAAGAGAAAGAATTAGATTATATAGGTAAAGATATTATTCTTAATCAATTAAAAAACGGAACAGATAAAAAGCTAATTGCATTTAAAATGACAGATAGAGCTATTCCAAGACATGAATACCCTATTTATTACAATAATGAAGAAATTGGACACGTTACAAGCGGAGGTGTTGCACCTTATTTAGGACAAAATATAGGTCTTGGATATATTAAAACAGACAAAAATTTAAAAATAAATGATACAATTCAAATAATGGTTCGTAATAAATTGTATAATGCTGTTATTACGAGTAAAAATTTTATAGAAAAACATAACAGAAACAATTAAAGGGAGAATAGAATATGACTGTAAAAGACAATATACAATGCAGCAAATCACATGAATATGTATATGAAGAAAATGGAAAATATTATATCGGATTAACAGATTATGCTATAGAACAATTAGGTGACATAGTTTTTGTTGAGCTACCGGAAGTTGGTTCATCCTTTGCGAAAGGAGAAATTTTCGGAACCGTTGAATCTGTAAAAGCTGCATCGGAAATATATATGCCAATAAGCGGTTATGTAACAGATATTAATGAAGAATTAATTGAAAAACCTGAATTATTGAATGAAACACCATTTGACGAAGCTTGGTTAATAAAAGTTGTTTCTGAAAGTTATGAAGAAGATATCCGTGATATGGCAGATTATAATACGTACAAAGAAGAAGTTGAGTAAAAATGAATAATTATAAAGCAAATTCTGATGAAACAATAAAAGAAATGTTAGCAAGTATTGGAGAGAAAGACACCGAAGGACTTTTTTCCATGATTGATAAACGTGCAATTATGCAAGAATTACCGCTTCCTGAAGCAATGAGTGAAATGGAAGTACAAAAGATTGTAAAATCAATTGCAAAAGAAAACAAAACCGAATACGAATATTTTATAGGCGGAGGAAGTTATAAGCGATTTATCCCTGCTGCTATTTCTCAGATTTCATCAAGATTTGAATTTAATACGGCATATACCCCATATCAGCCGGAAATATCGCAAGGTACATTGCAGGTTATATATGAGTTTCAATCAATGATTTGTGATATTACAGGAATGGATGTTTGTAATGCATCTGTTTATGATGCTGGCAGTGCTTGTGCAGAAGCAATGAGAATGGCTGTCAGAAACAGCGGTAAGTATAAAATTCTTGTAAGCGGATGTATAAATCCCGAATATATGCAAGTTATAAAGACCTATGCACACGCAGGTGATATTGAAGTTGAAGAAGTTTCAACGGAAAAATTTAAAACAAATATATCTTCAATTAAGGATAAAATGAAATCTGGGGATTATGCAGGATTAATTATCCAAAATCCTAATTTCTTTGGTTCTCTTGAAGACATTGAAGAGATAAAAAACATTGAAAAACATCCGAAAACAATGCTTATTGCTTGTACGGAAATGATAAGTGCTTGTGTATTGGTAAAACCATCAGATTATAATGCTGATATTGTTGTCGGAGATGTTCAATCATTTGGTAATCCTATGTCATTTGGCGGCCCATCTGCAGGATTTATTGCAACACTTGATAAATATAAAAGACAACTTGCCGGAAGGATTGTAGGAAGGACTCTGGATGCTGACGGCAATCAAGCATTTACATTAACACTGCAAGCAAGAGAACAACACATAAGAAGAGAAAAAGCTACAAGTAATATTTGTTCAAATCAGGGACTTGCAATATTAAATGCAGTTGTTTATCTTTCTTTACTTGGAAAAACAGGTGTAGAACAAGTTGCATTTTTAAGCGCAAAAAATGCCAATATTCTTGCAAACAAATTAAAAGAAAAAGGATATAAAATTTTAAATACAGATTTCTTTAACGAATTTGTTTTAGAAGTAAATAATTCAAACAAATTTTTAGCACAAATGAAACAAAATAATATTCTGGCAGGATTAAAACTCAACGATAAACAAATTCTTGTTTGTACAACAGAAATTAATACAAAAGAAGAAATAGAAAATTATATTCAAAACGCATAACCCAACAAGAGGTATAAAGTGAATTACCCAAATAAATATATAAGTATATTCCATATAGTATTACTGGCAATAATTTGTTTTATGATATTTTTTTCCAATATGTCATCTTATCCTTTTATAGATACAGATGAAACGAAATTTGTTTCCATTGCAAAAGAAATGTTAAACTATAGCGATTGGATTAATGTAAAATTAAACGGAGAGAATATATATACTATTCCTCCTTTCTTTTTTTGGATAACAAATCTATTTTGCGTATTAATCGGGAAAATAAGTATTGTAACAATGAGAATGCCTATTTCTATAATTTCTTTAGCAGGCGTTTTAATTTTATATTCTGAACTAAAAAAAATATTAACCCAAACCTATGCGAGTATTATCACTCTGATTTTTACAACTTGTCTTGGAATCCTTATATTTTCAAGACTTGCAACAAACGATATGATGTCGTTAATTATATTTATGGTAACAATATTACTATCATATAAAGTTATATTTACCGAAAATGAAAAAAATACCATATTTTATTGGCTGTTAATATATTCATTAAGTGCAATTTCCGTATTATGCAGCGGTTTATTTGGTTTTGCAATTATATTTATATCGATATTAACAATGCACATTTTTGCCGGCAAACTAAAAGAACTTTTTCATCCGAAAAACTTTTTGTCAGGGATTATTACTTTTTTAATACTGTTATGTCCTTGGTTTGTAATTATGATATATAAGCACAAACTAATGTTTATAAAAGAATACCTTAGCATATATAATTTTATAAAATATATAGGTATTAAAGAATTTTTAAACGTAATAGGTCTTTTTGTAATATCTTTTTCGCCATGGATTTTTTCTTTCTTATGGATATTAGGCAAAAAATCTAAAGATATATTTAATTCTATATTTTCATATTTCAAAGATAATTCACAGGATAAATTAAAAGAAAAATGGAAAAAGCTAAAGAAAATAGATAAGTTTGCTTCACTAAACACAATTGTATTCTTTACTTCATTTATTTTTGCTCTTTTGTATGGTTACAAATATACATATTTAATCCTATTTATGATATTTCCTGCAGCTTGCATTTCAGGCAAATATTGGTATGAATACATCATCAAACATCAACACGGTAAAAGTATATTTTTTGCAACAATAATTCCGAATTTAATATTAATTATATGTTCATTACTGGGTTTATTCGGACATAATATATTAAACGAATGGATATTTCAGGGATTCAGCAATTTATTAATACCTTTAATTATTATATTTTTTGTAATTCCTGTTATAAGTATTTTTGCGGTAATTTTAAAAGGAAGAATTGTTCCGTTTGTTGCAAATATTATACTTATGGTAAGCTTATCGTTTGTAATTACACCAAGTATATTTAATTTTATTGCTGCAAACGGAGGTGAAAATGATTTAATAAACTTCGCTCAAATAGCAAAAAATGACAATGTAAAACTTGCAGCATTTATTTCATCCAAAAAACACAGTATACTATATTACTACGATAAACCTGTAGAATTTCTTGGGAATAGTGATTTTGAACAATTAAAAATTTTTTTGGAAGAAAATCCATTCGCATACGTTATTGTAGCAATCAAGGATATGAGTGAAATAGAAGCCCACGAAATTAAATATATGTTATTGGATTCAGGAAAAAGATACTGTTTAATACAATATATGTCTTATGATGTTGAAATGTATGAAGATACAACAGAACCGGAGATTATAGTCTATTAATATGAAGAAACTGATTTTAAAGTTAATTTCAATATATCAATGGTTTTCAAAGTATACACCTCCGGTTTGCAGATTCTATCCTACCTGTTCTGAATATATGAAGCAGGCAATAATAAAATACGGAGTATTAAAAGGCGGATTTTTAGGAATTAAAAGGATATTAAAATGTCATCCTTTTCATCCCGGAGGATATGACCCTGTACCATAAATTATAATTCGGCAGGAGAAGCTATTTTCCCCATTACAGCACTTGCTGCTGCTACATAAGGAGATGCAAGATAAACTTCACTATCTACATGTCCCATTCTGCCTACAAAATTTCTGTTAGTAGTGGATATTGCACGTTCACCTGCTGCAAGTATGCCGGCATGTCCGCCAAGACAAGGTCCGCAAGTAGGTGTTGAAACAGCTCCGCCAGCTTCTATAATTGTTTCTATATATCCTAATCTTAGTGCTTCAAGATAAATTTGTTGCGTTGCTGGAAATACTATCAACCTTACATTTTTGTGCACCTGTCTGCCTTTTAGTATTTCTGCAGCAGCTTTTATATCTGATAATCTACCATTCGTGCAGCTGCCAATTACGGATTGTTGGATTTTTATGTCTCCTACTTTTGAAATAGGACGTGTGTTTCCGGGAAGATGCGGAAATGCAACCGTAGGCTCAATCTCCTCCGTATTATAAACAATTGTTTTTTCATATTGAGCATCTGCATCACTTGTATAAATTTTATACGGACGTATGCTTCTGTTTTCCAAGTATTTTTTTGTTATTTCATCAGGTTCAATAATACCGTTTTTAGCGCCTGCTTCAATAGCCATATTACAAATAGTAAATCTTCCATCCATTGGTAATTCTCTAATTGTTGAGCCACCTATTTCAAGCGTTTTATATAAAGCACCATCTACACCAATATCTCCAATTAAATGTAAAATTAAATCTTTGGCACTAACCCATTTATTAAGTTTTCCGTTAAACTCAACCTTTATAGCAGAAGGCACTTTTAACCAGGTTTCACCTGATGCCATTGCACAAGCAATATCAGTAGAACCCATTCCTGTCGAAAATGCACCAAGAGCACCATAAGTACAAGTATGAGAATCAGCTCCTATTACAATATCTCCTGCAGTTACAATACCTTTGTCAGGCAATAGAGCATGTTCAATGCCCATTCTGCCAACTTCAAAGAAGTGTTCTATATCGTATTTATGAACAAATTCTCTTATTTGTTTAACCTGTTCAGCTGATTTTATATCTTTATTCGGAACAAAATGATCAGGAACAAAGACAACACGTTTATTATCAAAAACTTTATCAACACCTATTTTATTAAACTCATTTATAGCAACAGGGCCGGTAATATCGTTTGCAAGTGTTATATCTACTTTCGCAGTAATTAATTGTCCTGCCGTAACTTCACTTAAACCGGCATGGTCTGCCAATATTTTTTCTGTTATATTCATAGGTTTTGACATAAAATTTCCTCACATAAATACTATTTAAATGTTATTATAAAACATATACGCATTAATGAAAATATCGGAGAGAAAATGCCTGTTAAAGAATTTAGAACACCAATTACAAATAAACCTGTTTTGATAGGTCCTGACAGTAATTATGACAATATTATATTTGCAATAGAATCAAGTTGTGATGAAACAGCAGCAGCGATTGTCAGAAACGGAAGAGAAGTTTTATCAAATGTTGTAGCTTCACAAATAAAAACCCATATAGAATTTGGTGGCGTTGTTCCCGAAGTTGCGGCAAGAGAGCACTTAGAAGCAATAAATGTTGTTATTGCTCAAGCATTTGAGCAGGCAGGACTAAAAGCAGAAGATATTACAGCATTTGCAGCAACCGTAGGCCCCGGTTTAGTCGGTTCTCTTCTCGTAGGAATGAATGCAGGTAAAGCTCTTGCTATAGCTAATGATAAACCTTTTATAGGTGTTAATCACTTAAATGCTCATGTTTGCGCAAACTACCTTAATACGGATTTAAAACCGCCATTTGTTGCATTATTAATAAGCGGAGGACACACTCAAATTATCGAGGTTAAAGACTGGCTTGACCAAAGAATTATCGGTGAAACAATAGATGATGCAATAGGTGAAGCTTATGATAAAGTTGCAAGATTAATAGGTTTACCATACCCTGGTGGTGTTAATCTTGATAAGTTGGCACAAACAGGTAATCCCAACGCTTATAAACTTCCGGAAGCAAAACTTTCAAATGAATATGATTTTAGTTTCTCAGGATTAAAAACCGCATCATTACAACTTATACAGAAATTACGAAAAAACAATGATACTTTACCGACTGCCGATATCGCAGCCAGTTTTCAAGAAAATGTAACATCGGTTTTATTTAAAAAAACTAAAAAGGCAGCAGATAATATAAATGCAAACACAATTGTTTTAGCAGGCGGAGTAGCAGCTAATTCTGAGATAAGAAAAAAATTCTTTGCACTGAGAGAACAAGGCTATAACATATATGCACCTGAAATGAAATATTGTACAGACAATGCCTCAATGATTGCTTCCAGCGCATATTTTCTGGCTAACACAATGGATTCATTGGATATTGAAGTTTTTTCAAGAATGAGCTAATAATCTACATTTCTTCAATTTCAATTTTTTCTGATACCCTAGCTGTACCGTTTCGAGAAGGATTGGTAGTATAATGCATTTTGAACATATTCCATTCGTTTCTGCCTGATGCAATATAATTAACATGACTGTTTGTATCGTACCTTTTTTCTTCTTTTATGACATTACCGTTATTATCCACAATTTTGACAATAGTAGCCTTTTTTGTTGGGTCATAAGCAACCCAACCATATTCATCGTAATATACTTCAACCCAGCCATGCTGCGGAATTTCTTTCCTTGCAATATTTCCTATAACCAATCTTGCAGGAATATTTTTTGCACGACACAATGCAACCATAGCGGCAGAAAACTCAGAGCATTTTCCTTGTTTTACTTCCAACGTTTTCTTGGCGCCTAAAGTACCGGGGATTGCGACATAAGCAATATTTTTTTGAAGATATTCATATATATTTTGTACTATTTCTTCTTTCGTAGAACCTTTTATTCGTTTTGCAGCACTCTTTATCACCGAATCATTTGATTCAATATATAATTCAGGCTGCAAATATCTTGATAAATCTTTTTCCGGAGTTAAATTCTTATTTAATTTCTTTGCAGTATCAAGAGTATATGTTCTTACATTCGCATCACCCTCTAATACAAAAACAATATGTTGATTTTCTAAATTTTCAAGCTTATATTCTGCAATATTTGTTGTTCCGTTATTATACATTTTTTGAGGAGGAACTGATATACTAAAATCAGAAACGTATTGTTTTTCTTTTTCATCAGAAGGAACTAATATTTGAACTTCCATATCTTTTATTGAGCCAAAAATTTCTACATCATAAGTATATTTAAATTTATATTTTTTAAATGGAGGAAGTTCTACAACAGTTTCTTCCTTTGTCTTTTCCGGAAGTTGAAGTTGTTGTTGTTCTTTATCTTTATATGTTTGTTGCGCTGTTTTTTTCAAAACGGCGAAATTGTCTTTGCTTATAAATGAATATACAAAAACACATACAGCTATAAACAATGAAACAAAAATAATATTTATAATAACAGAAACATCTGTTTTTTTATTTTTATCAGACATAATATCCTCTTTCTTGTATGGATATTATATCAAATATTACATTTAAAGTAAAAACAAGCTTTTTGTTGCATTTGCAACATATTAGTTATAATCCCAACAATTAATATTACCGCAATATCTGCAAACAGCATGCTGATTCATAAAAGATAAATCGGGAATAAATGTATAGCCGTCAACCGTAATTTTTATATCATTATTCTTTGTATAACTTACATCAAATGTTTTTGAACCTTTATAAGACGGGCTAAACATTAATTCAAACTTATCTACAGACGCACATTTCTTACATTTAAACATATCCCGTATTAATTCTTTCTTTTTTTACCGGTTGCCCTAGTAATTATTTCTTCGGATTCTTTTGAAAAATCTTTAATCTTTTCATAATCATAAAGTTTATATAGTTCAGTGAAGCAACAACATCTGTATGGAAGAGTAAAAGCTATAACTAAAGAAGTTATTAACATTTTTGCACCTTCTCTGCCGATTAAAACAGGGTCAATGCTTAAGTCCACAATTGAAAGCATTGTATTAATATCAACAAGTGGCAACATAAGTGAAATAGCTTCTATTTTTGTCATAATGAATGAGGTTAAAGATATTTTATCTGCTGCCCACAAAAATAGCGAAGGAAGGAACCAATACGTTAATATTCCTGTCAAAATAAGCAATATAACTGTTGAAATAACATTCCCTTTAACCAAATCAATACTTCTTGAAATGATTTTAACGGGATTAGACTCGTTTTCAAATGCAAGAACCTGAAATACAAGGCATAAAAATATCCAAATAATTGGTGCAACTATAATTAATGGTGGAACAACCAATAAAACAGTTACTATTAACATTAATGTTATATAGGTAGGTAATTTCCTTTCAATTACCTTTTTATTTGCATAAAAATCAATATCTTTTACCTTCTTTTTTCCCGAAACAGTATAAAATAATATATTTAGTGCTGAAAATGCCAGAATATATTCGTAAAATGCTTTGAGGAATACTAACAAAAAGGGTAACAGAATTATACAAAATAATATATTAACATTTCTTCTGCTTTCAAAAAACGGAGAAATATTTTGAATAGAATCAATATTATTGTTTAAATAATATGACAAAGTGAAAATTATAATTAATGCAATTAATTGTCCGAAAATCGGAAAAAATAAATACTTTACACATTGATCCAAATATAAGAAATATGAATATATGCTTGAAAAGAATATTCTTATTGCACCCAATATTTTATTAGACTTCTTTCTTGCCATATTTCCCCATTAAAATACTATATAACCCGATATTATAATTTATATTTCACTTCCATACATAAGTTTAACACGAGTAAATATAAAATTGTAGTTAAAAACTATAATTTTTCTTTAGCCAGTTTATCAAGATAATTACGAACCCCTGCAGTTACGAGTAAATTAGGTTCATGATTACAAAACTCATCCAAAACAGTCATGCCTGTTGCGACGTCACCTTTTTGTATAAATAGCAATCCTATCATAATATCATTTAATGGATATGGCTTTCTTGATTGAAAATCAGCTAATTTTTCATCAGTGAGCCCTTGTTTTTGATAGTTTTCTGCCAAAATCAAATAATAATCAAAGCAAAGAACATTTAAATTAACAGCTTTTTCAAAACAAGGCTGCGCAAGAGCAGGATAACCAATTTTATCGTAAGTTTTGCCTAAATTAACATAATATGCGGCACTTGCCTGCTTATCAGGAACCAAATCAATAGCAATTTGAAATTCTTTTATAGCTCCAAAATAATATTTTTCTTCCAAATATAATAGTCCGAGATTATTATGCCTATACGCATTATTTTCTGCCCTGATTGTTTCATCGGCATTAACAGGGATAATACTAAGAAATAGAACTATAAATAAAATAATAAAATATTTTAGATACAAACTTCCAAACCTTCTTTTGCAAAGAAATAATCTTTATTTTTATTTTTAAAGAAATTTTCTATATTTGTCAACTTTTCATCATTATAAGCAGGGTCAAAATGATAGAAAGCCATTTTTTTTGCATTTGAAGCCTTTGCAATATCATAAGCCATATTAAATGTAGAATGTCCAAAGCCCTGTTTGGGAAATACTACAGATAAATAATCTTCCGTCGTATATTGACTGTCGTGTATTAATAAATCCGTATCTTTAGCAAATAATTCCAACTTTTTAGAACCGCCGCTATAGCACTCTGTATCACTTGCATAAACTATAGATTTATCGTTATATGCTATTTTAAAACACATAACCCCAAAATTAGGATGAGAATTTGATTTCATAAACGATATAATAACTTCATCTTTTTGGGGAATAACATCTTCTGCGCTTGTGATTTTCTTTAAAACAGGAGAAATATCATTCTTTTTCAAAATAAGCACATCAGATTCGGTAATATCAGTTATACTGTAGTCTGCAGTTACATCATATAAATTTATCGGAAAAGATTTCCCGTATATTAACTCCGATAATGTTTCATCAAGGTTTGAATCAAAACCACTATATCCGTATAAAGAAAATCTTGTGGTAAAAACATTAATAGGTTTAAAGAAATTTAAACCTTGAATATGGTCTTGATGAATATGGCTCAAAAGTAAAGTAATATTCATCGGGGTTCTATCATATATATTATCAGCAGAAGAAATATGTTCCTGAAAAATTTTATCTCCCAGAGGAATAATCCCGGTACCGCCATCAATAATAATACGATGATTTCCAACTAAGACTTCCACACAAGCGGTATTACCGCCGTATTTTAAAAATTTTTTATCACAAACAGGGTAAGAACCTCTTACACCCCAAAATTTAACTTTAAAATCAGCATTTTTCATAATATTACTTCTTTTTTTGTATTATTACTTCAGTTTCTCTGTCTTTTGGTTTTCCGTAATATATTGCACCGCCAAAAGTCATAATTTTAGTTTTTGCTTGTAATTCTTTTAAATTTGTTTCACAAAATTCAAACTTAAAAATCACTTTATCATGCTTATTTTGGACTTCAACGATTCTAAACGCATTTGGATATCCTGCCAATGCAGGTGTTGATACATGCAATATATTTCCTCTTTTCGTTATCTTCGTTGCATGATAATGACCTGAAAATATTGCTATAGGCATATTATATTTTTTTAACACTGCAGCAAATTCATCAGCATTAATTATTTCATGACTTTTAGAATCAAAGGGCGGAACTAAAGGATAATGAATAAAAATCAAAACCGTATCATTCTTTGACTTCTTCAAAGTATCATCCAGCCAGTTTAGTTCTTCTTCAGGTAGAATTCCTTTTGAAGATATTCCTTTATTTTTCGCACCGTCTAAAACAATAACCCTATATCCGTTTTGAGGTTTAAAAGAATAATATGTTGAATTAAATTTATAATCAGCATTGCGTTCTTTTAATATTTCAACAAATTTATCCTTTGTTAAATACCCTGATGTTGTTGTGTCATGATTTCCCAATACATAATACCAAGGATAATGCAATGTATTTAAATCATCAGTTAAACTGTATAATGATTCTTTTGTAGGCTGGTCAATACCATCACCCGTAATCATAACAAATTTTATATTTTTATGATTATTTACCTGCGAAATAGCATCTTCCAATAAAGGTTTTGTTTTTGATAACAACTTGTAATTATTATCTTCTCTGACAAGTGAGTAATGTATATCCGAAATTTGTGCAAATTTCATTGTTCGTGAAAATGAAGGCAAATCACTGACAAAAAATAAAACTGCAACTACTACAAATATATATAGACAATCTTTTAATAATTTTTTCATAAAAAAATTATATCAAATAAATTCAATGAAAGAAATTATTTATTTTTTTTGATTTTAATTTTTAACCCTAATATTGAAATAACTTTATGTGAGTTATTATTTTTAATACTGAATACATCTTGTAAAAATCTATAAAATCCCGAATATTTTAAATGCGCCAAATTATATGATATTTTACTTTTTTTCAAAAGAGGAAGCATATCCTCCTGACCTTTTATAACAGGAATTTCTTTAAAAGAATGAATATAGTCATATACCTGGTTTGCAATGTTAATTTTAACATTATATTTAAGAGACTTTTCTTTCATATAAGTTCTATATGAGTTAAATAACTTAAATAATATACGTTGATGAATTGCCTCTTTGATTTTTTCCGGCACATCCTTTATATCTTTTTCAACATTTTTACATAATTTAATTTGGCAATCATAATTATACGGTCTGGCGTATAACAAAGAAGAATAATTCAACATTCTGTAATAAACAAATTTTTGAGGTGATAAATAAAATTTTTTGGCATGCAACAAACATCTAAAGAAAAATCCTGTATCATTTGCACATTTTAAGTCATCAAAAATTATGTTATATTCTTTTAAAAATGCCAATTTATATATACCCGACCAAGGTGCATCACTAATTTGAAGCATTATTTCGGCATTATTTTCCATTGTAAGATACTGATTAAAATACTCATCACCAATATCAGCGAGATCACAATATTTTGAAGCGGTTGTTTCTTTTTTTTTATTATCAAATCTGTGAGTTTTAAATTTTACAATATCCGCATCATTATTTTTTATAATATTATAAAGTTTCTCATACGAATCCAAATCAAGAAAGTCATCAGAATCAAGGAAATGAATATATTCTCCGGTTGCTTGTAATATTCCATTATTCCTTGCTATACCCGCATTTTGGTGCAGCTGTTTTATTATTTTTATTCTTGAGTCACTTTTTTGATAACGTTCAAGAATATTCAAAGAATTATCTGTTGAACCGTCATCAACAAAGATTATTTCTAAATCTTTTAGCGTTTGATTTACAACACTATCAACACACTGTACAAGATATTTCTCTGAATTATAAACCGGAATAACTACAGAAACTTTTGCCATATTTTATATCTCTTGTAATTTTCAAGAAATAATTATAAACTAAAAATAGGCAGAAAACAAATGAACAACGAATTTCAAATTAAAAACATAATTTTTTATTCTATATTTTTATTATTAACGATTATTTTACTTGATATGTATTTTAAGCCGGAAATAAATATCAAATTTGATTTTTTACACAACTTGGCAAAAAAAATTACGATATCACAAAATATAGCACCACAAAGGTTATTTATTAACGTTTGGCGTATTACAAAAAATTCTTATGTTGATGAAACACTTAATAACCAAGACTGGTTAAGATGGCGAACTCGTTATGTAAAACACATAAGGACTATAGATGATGCAAATATAGCAATAAATACAATGCTTGCAAGTTTGAATGATCCATACACAAAATTCATGAAATCGGAATTATTTTCTAAAGAAAAAATGATGTTAGATTCAAAAATAACAGGAGTCGGAGTACTTTTTAATAAATCGGGAGATGAAATAGTAATTAACCATGTTTTGGATAATTCTCCTGCACAAGCACAGAATATCAATGCTGGTGATACTATTGTTGAAATTAACGGCAAGAAAGCCTCTGAGCTTGATATGGAAGAAGTTCTAAAAAGTATAGAAGGTGGTAAAGAAGATACTGTTGAACTCAAAATTAAACACAATGATGAAACAATAACAAAAGTATTAAAGAAACAGGATATTCCTATAAAAACAATGGATTATAGAATAATTCAAGATAATATAGGTGTAATAACTCTTGCTAATATAATGGGAGAAAAAGCCGTCCAAGATTTTCAAAATATTCTTATTTCAACCAAAGATACGGACGGAATAATAATAGATTTAAGAAACAATTACGGTGGGATTCTTGCAAATGCCGTACAAATGGCAAACTATTTTCTTGATGAAAAAGAAATATTCAGCATAAATTCCAGAGTCAATGCGAAATACCATATATATTCTGATGACGAAATTATCTTTAACGAAAAACCAATTGTTATACTTGTAAATAATAAAACTGCAAGTGCAGCGGAAATATTAGCAGGGACACTACGCGATAACCTGAATGCCGTTATCATTGGAGAACACAGTTACGGGAAAAATTCAATACAACAGGTTATACCTATGCAAAATTCTACGGGACTTATTATAACTACAGATAAATATCTGCTTCCCAAAGGACAAGATATACATAAAACAGGAATAATACCGGATATAGAAATTTCACAAAAAGGAATAAAAACATTCAACGAAGATGAACAAATGCAAAAAGCAATAGAAATAATTACAAGACTAATGAAAAATCAGGAATAACATGCTATAATATTATTGCTCTGTATGGGTATTTATTTTGTTCCTACATCTTGATTAATAGGGAAAGATGACTCTAGTAACAATGCAGTAGACCTGCCGTGCAGCAGGAAACGGATTTGTTAAGGCGCTTACCCACCTGTGGAGCATTCACAGGTAACAAAATCGTACTTGTACAGGGCTTTTTATTTTTATATTATAATCTGATTATGGAAGAGAAAAATATAATAGGATTTTGGGGCTACCCACACCCGAATATAATAAAAGAATACAAACAAAAATATCCGAATGCCAAATGGATTGATTTGGATATAGATTACGGCTTTACAAAACAGGATATTCTGCCGGAATCATATTGTTCGATAATAAAAAATATTATTAATGCCGCATTTCGCTACAAAAATCAATTTATTATAATACTTGCACCAATCGGTAAAGATAAATGTGACAGCGGTTGGTTTGCTTATGAGTTGCTTAAAGATATGGGGTTTCCCATTGTGTCTACAATATTTGAAACTAAAGAATTTAAAAGAGATGTAAAGATATCGGTTTCAAATATTCCTTTAAGGACAAAAGTTGAATTAATTACAAAAGGCATATACGAAGAACAAAATATTAAAACTGAACTTTGTAAAGCGAAGTTCGGTTTTTGGGGTGTACCTCCAAACGATTTATCTATTTTAGAACTTTTTCCTGATGAAACACATCTTTACGGTTGGACAAGATGCGTTGAAGCAATGTCACCTGCTGATATAGAGCTGGAAATGTATATAGATAAAGATGTTCCAACAGTATTTTATTCACAATCTTTCTGCTCAAAAGCGCAACTTGCAAAATATTTGGCAGATAAATATAACGGGTTATATATAGATATAGATGATACAGTTACAAATTCTACAAAAGCAAAGATAGAAGCATTTTTGAGGTTAAGATGAAAGAAATAAATATTGTACTTGATGCGGGTACTACATGGTCAAAAATAATAGAAAAATCATCTTCCAATTTAATGACAAAATATAAAAATCATTTAATAAAAGAAGAAAACGGATACAAATACTATATAATACCTTCATCATCACTTAAAGATATTAATTTTAAGTTTGATAAAGCAACAGGACATATGTCTTTAAGTATGTTAAACAATAAAAATGACTATGAAAATGAAGTTATTGCTTTAATAAACGGTTTTAGAAAAAAAATAAATGAAGATGCAATAATTCTTGATATGGGCAGCAGGGATTCAAAATGGGCAAAATTTAAAGACGGTAAATTCAAAGATTTAGACTGGAATAATAACTGTTCAAGCTCAACAGGTGCAACAATAGAAATGCTTTTAAAATTCTATAATATTAAAGCTCAAGAACTAAAAGCCACTGATGAAAAATATGTTATCACCTGTGGAATTTTCGGACTTGAAAAAATTATGGATGATATTGCAAAAGGTAATAACGCCCAAAGTGCTATATCTAAGTTTGTTCACGGAATAGCCCATAATGCTTGGATATTCGCAAAGAAACCTAATAAAATATACCTATCGGGAGGCTTTTGCGAAAATAAATGTTTTGTTGATTCTTTAAATAAATATTGCGAAGTTATACCGTTAGGTCGTTTCTTATTATGTGAAGGACTTATATAATTGATTTGTATATAAAAATAACTGTCTTTTTATTCTCAAAAAACAGTTATTTTTTATATTAATTTTTCTTATGTCACCGTTTCCATATTCGTTCAAGCATTTTAGACATATCAAGAAAATTTCTCGGGCTGTTACTTAAAGTTATATCTGAACATCGGTTTTATATTTACTATTTTACAAGAATCAAAAGCTGAAGAATCGTTTGAAGGAGGACAGAACTGACGTTCAGAATGAGAAACACCCGTACAATATTTTTTAAATGTTCTATCATTTATATTGGGATGTGTATAGCAATATGCTTCTCTATATGTAAATGCAATTGCTAAAGTATTTGAATCAGCATGTGAATACGGATTTTCAACCTGAACTCTGGCAAAATTACACTGCTCTTTATTTGTACTATTGTCATCCCAAGTTTTCCAACCGGATTTATTATTGCTTTCATCATAATCATCAGGACGTTGCATTTTAAGTTTACACTCTGCAGGAATATTAGTTATATCTCTGGCTCCTTCAATTTCTGCGATTTTGTTATTTCTGCTTGCACGTGCACTATCCCAGTTTTCTTTGTCTGATGTTTTTTCTGCATCTTCTTCTATCAAATCATCCATATAATATCCATACACACTTGATGTTATATATTGTATACGTCTTGGAGTTTCTCCTGCTTTATGATTTAGAATAACATTATCTGCAGCATGACCTAACGGAAATACTTCTCCATTATCCATTACCATAAAAGTAACGACATCAGGGAAATTTTTACCTGAAATACGTTTTGCCAAATTGGGCCCGCTTTTACCATTTAAATCAACAGCAATTAATCTGTATCCATATATAGGAGATACATTTGTTTTATCAAATTTCCATTTACTTATATAATATCTTTGACCATTTGTAGTTATAATATTTGGAGTTGCTGTTTTAGGATTAAAATCTTTCAATTCTGGTTCACCATCACCCCAGCCGGCATCAAATAAATCATCAAGCATACATTTCTCACCTTTTACAGAGTTAGAAACAAGTGCAAAAGCATGGCAGAATAATACCTTATTATCTTTAGTATTATTTACATAGTTTGCATTAGATCTTTCCCCGCAAGTCGGTAAGCCTCTATGTTGCACATCATCATCATACTCTCTATCATTTTTTAAGACTGTTACAACTTTATTTGCATCTTTTGAGTCTATATTTCTATCTACTTTACAGAATCCGACAGCTTCAGGGAATTTACCTTTTTGATTTTCACCAATACGTCCATCAAGAGAATCAAAATACACTTTTATGTTTTTACCGGTAAATTTAAATTCTTGATTACCTAAATTATCTGTTGTATCTTTATATACTTTTGTTCTGTCTTCCCATTCTGTTTGAGTATAGTCTCCGGCAATAAGACTACCAACAATAGCTTGAATATTATTAAATGAAAAATAGGTTAATGAAGTATAAGATGCCTTAACTATTCTTATAGTATTAACGGAAAATGCCATTACTACACCAATAATAGTCATACATACAAGAACTTCTGCCATAGTAAACGCTTTTTTATTATTTTGCATTATATTTTTTCCTTTAAAAGTTTTCTACAATTTTTATAAGTATCTATTTCTATTATATTCTTATTTTTTATTACATCTTTTGATATATTTAATACGGTTGTATTTTCTTTAACGGCATAAACAGGAATTTTCTTTAATTCAGCATCTAATACTATAGATGAGCCTAAAGAATCAAAAGGCATAATAAGTGCTTTTAATTTATCTATACTAATATAATGTTCCACTTTTTGAGATGAAAATAACGGTGCATTGTTCAATGCAATTAATAAACATGGCAAAAATGTCGGAGTTATATATTCTGCAGATGATTTGGCATCAACAAGTTCTCGAGAAATTGTAATATTTTCAAAAGCAGGAGAATGAACAACCGGAACTTTCAATTCTCTGGCAAGATAATGAGAAATAACAGCTTCAACTCCACCTACAATATCAACTCCTTCTCCTTCTTTATAATTATCTTCAGGAGGTTCTTCAAATTTACAAACAACTGCAATAACTTGCGCTCCTTTATTTATAAGTTTTTTTCCTGCTTCAACAAGTGTTTGATTATTCATAACGCTACCTGTTGAAATTCCGTTTGAATTCGTAAAAAATTCAACATTACAAGGCTCATCAGTTATTTCATAACCGACAATATTTACACCATATATAGTTTTAACAGCATTAACAGTATTAAGATGAACATTCAATATTCCTTGCGAAATACCTTTATCAAATATAATACCGATTTTATTACCATAAGAAGGAATTAAATTTATATTACCTTTTATAAATTGAGTTAGAGTCCAACCTTCCGTATAAAGCATATTATCGGTAATTCCTGAGAAACAAGCAGCATTAACGACATTGGGATTAACAATAACATTAAAATTCTCTGCAAACATACGTGCCGTTAAAGAAGCATCACCGGCATAACCACCTATAGAAGCCCCGATACCTGTTGGAACAACCATAGCTATTAAAGGTTTTGTATCATCATAACTCAACATATTCATTCACCTTTAACGGCAAACATTTTTGTCCTTGTTCTTCAATCATATCAACAAATTTTTGAACATCAACTTTAATATGCGGGAAAGTATTATAATGCATAGGAATAACTTCCATTGCATATAACATTTTTGCCGCAACTGCTGCATCTTCCATATCCATTGTATAATATCCGCCAATAGGAAGCAGTGCATAATAAGGACTGTATAATTCTCTTATCAAATCAAATTCTGACATTAAAGAAGTATCACCTGCGTGATATATAATAGTTCCTTCAATATCAAACAATACACTTGCCGCAAGTCCGCCATAAGGCAAATCAGGATTAGAACTTGTATGGATTGCAGGTAAAAATTTAACTGTTCCCCAGCCAAATTTTAATTTACCGCCTATATTTACACCAATTGCTTTTGCGCCTTTTTCCATACAATAATTTGCAAGTTCAAATACTGCTATAATAGGAGCACCCGTATGTTTTGAAATTGCAATTGCATCTCCCAAATGGTCAAGGTGAGCGTGTGTCACAACAATATGCGTAATTCTTTTCTTTTTATAATCAAAATTAGCAAGAGGATTACCTGTAATAAACGGGTCGATTAAAATACCGTCCCAGTCTTTTTCAATAAAGAAAGCACTGTGTCCCAAATAAGTTAATTTTCTCATAATAATCCCCCTCTTACCATTAAAATTTTATCAAATTTAAATAATAAAAGGAATACATTAAATAATGGGCATAATTAACAATTTAAAAACTTTTTAAATTTATATATAACACCTTTTAAAGTATTTGTACAAGGAGTTAACGCTTCCGTATGGTAAGGATAATATGAATTTATAATATTTTCAGGAAGAGCATTCCCATCTTTCAATGTATTAGCAATAAATTCTATATACTCATCCTGTTCATTTTTATATTCTATATCCTTAGCACGCAAATCTTCATCCGCTTCCAAATGACAAAGCGCATGCCAGCTTGCAATAATAGTTTTATCTTCACAATCCTTAGGAAAATTAACAAGTGCTTCTTTTACAGATATTTTTTGAGTTAAGACACTAAAAAATAATCTTGATACTTGTTTCCTGATTGCGGAATAATCTATGCTTTTGTTATTGTGCATTGTTTTTCCAATGCTCTCATAAGTGAACGTACGTCATTGTTGAAATACTGTCCTGCTAATTTATTTATTGCGGTTGCAGCCATTTCTTCTCTGGATTCTACGGATTTATAACAGAACTTTTTGCCAATTTTGTGTCTTTTTAATAATTTTTTATCAACAAGCCTGTCCATTACTGTCTTTACTGTTGTATATGCTCTAACATTACCATTGTTATTAATTTGAGATAAAACTTCGCTTACCGATACGCTTTTCGTATTAATTCCGTTTTCTTCCATTGTCCAAACGGCATTCAATATTTCATTTTCAAGAGTTCCGTGTGTAAAAGCCATTAATCCATCCTTTTAATTTGAATTATATATAAACTAAAAAATCATTAGTAATTAAATGTAATTACTACTATTATAGCACTTGTTCTACCAAAAAGCACCACTATATGAAATATTATTAATACAAATTTTATTTTGTTTCAATAGGTAAGTTTATTATTTTTTGTATAATTTGAACTTTTTTTGTATTTCGTCTTTTTTTGTAATTCAATGCATTAGAAAAAACAAGTACCTGTTTCGCTCTTGTTATACCGACATATAGTAATCTTAATGTTTCATAAACCTGTTCCGACTTAATTTCATCAACCTGTTTTATTCCGCATTTTTCAACAGAATTTTTTATTGTTTGGATAAAATGATTTCCGTTTTTTATTTTTACATTTTTAATAGTTGTTGAATAATTTTCTTCATTTAATTCAGGGATAAAAACGAAATCAAATTCATCCCCTTTTGCTTTATGCATAGTCATAATAAAAACAGGATTTTTATCAACATTGACATTATTTTCATCTTCAAAAAATTTATATGCACTAACAGGTTTTTGAGCTGCATAATCAAGTTTATTTACAATAGATTCAAGGTTATCATTTTCGCCGATTAAACGTCTCATCATTGTTGATATCATATATGAATTAGACTTATCAGAGGTATTTTTTGCATAATATAATCCTATATTTAATGTTAGAATATCCGCATTTTCATCCGAATTATTCAGCCAATAATCGATATCCCAATATAATTGCAACAAACCTTCATCATTAATATTATCAGGATTTTGAGAAATAAAAGGCTTATCGAGATTTTTTATATATTCTATACTGTTATTACCAAGTCCGTACATTTTTGCCAATTCTTCAGTAAATTTATTATTTTGAGGATTATTTATGACATTTAATACCGCAACTATAATTTTATAGATTTTTTTCTGTGCCAAACAATCGCTTCTTATTGATGTTTTTACCCCATTAGAAAGAAATAATTCATTATATTCATTTACTTGAGAATTTAATCTTAAAAGTATAGCAATAGTAGATTTAGGATTATTTTTATATATTTCATTAACTCTATTTAATATAAATTCTTTTTCCTGTTTATCATCATCAAAAGAAAAATATTTAGGAATTATTTTACTTTCAGGATTTTTATCTGTCCCTTTCATTTTAATTTTATAAAAAGCATTTTTTAATTCATCATCTGATGATGCCTGTTCAACAAGTTCATTTGCAAGCTTGTACACGGGCTCAGAACATCTTTGAGAAGATATCATTTCTACTTTTTTATTCGTATTAATATATTTTTTGAAACTTTCCGGATTACTGTTCGTAAAAGTAGAAGTTATAGCCTGATTTATATCTCCGCAACGTACAAGATTATTATATTTTCCGTTTAAAAGGCTTATTAGCTTTTGTTGTATATCGGTTGAATCTTGAGCTTCATCTTCTATTATATATTTACATGTATTTTGATAATATTCTAATATTTCCGAGTTATTTTCCAGAATTTTTACCGCATAATACAACATATCATCATAATCTATCAGGTTATTTTGTTTTAGTACCTTATTATAGGATTCATAAAAATTATAAAAATCCTGTATATCTTTGTATTTAGAATAAAGTTCTTCAACACATCCCGATAATTTAACAATAGAAATACATTTAAGATAATTATCATATTTTTCATCATCAATTTTTGATTTATAAAATAATTCTTTTATTATTTTTTCTTTCGTTGTATCATCAGCTATTTCAAATTTATCATCCAATCCCACCTTTGTATAATTTGCATTTTCTTTAATAATTCTTAGAGCGAGTCCATGTATAGTTGATATATTAGGTAATTCACAACTATCAGGTATTGCAGACTGTAATTTTTCTTTAAAATTTTTAGCCGCTGATTCCATATAGGTAAGAACAAAAATATTTTCCGGCTTCGTTCCGTTCTCTATTAACTTTAAAATCAGAAGCAATAATATGGTTGTTTTTCCGGCTCCCGGAACAGCCATTACCCCCATTTTACCTTTATGATAATCTAAAACAGGCTTTTGGTCTTCTCTTGGAATAATATTCAATTTTTTAATTTTGGACTCTTTTAACGCCAGAAAATCTATAATACCGCCAAAATTTTCATTTCCGTTATTGTCATATATACTTGAAAATAAAGTAATATTATGAGTTAAAAACATTAACTTTCTTATAATTCTTGATGTTTTATCTCTCGTCAGATTAATATTATCTTCAAGTGTGTATGTATTCTTATCCCAATCTCTATTTAGCACCCAGGCATTATATAATGTTCCCGTATCTTGTTTCATCCATTCTTCATTTGATATATCAAGCCACAATTGATATTTTGTATTAATTGAAAAATCTATAATTTTTTGAGGTGTTGAAACTATAACATTGTCTTTTATCAATGAAAATGAATCAGCAGGATTTTCACTTATTACACTATTTTGAATTTGTACAATAAATTCCTCTGTAACATTTTTAATAGTACCTTCAAATGCTATTTCAAAATTTCCAGCTTCTTTTAATAAGAAATCATACTTTTCAACATCTTTATTATCATCAAAATCCTTTAAAAGATTAGTATAAATGCTTTTTATTTGTTCAGAAAGACTGTTTTGGGTTTTCTTTAAAGTATTTATTAATGAGTACAATTTTGTATATGCATAATCATAATTATCCTCATCAAATTTACATTTTATAAATTCTTTATTCAAAAAATAATAATTTATAATTTCCATACATTTACGATATGGAATTTTTAAAAGTTTTATTAAAAGACTTTTTAATTCATAATCCATAACAGGCAAGTTATTAACAAGTTTTAAAATAATAATGATATGTTTTACTATATTATTATTGTTTAGTTTTTCATTGCCTGATATTACTTGAAAATCAATATTAAAATTAGATGTTATAATATTTTTTATAAGTATTTCGTCGGTAATTGGAGTAATAACAGCAATATTATTCGGTCTTACCCCCTGTCTTATTAATTTATTAATATGGCTCAATACACTTTCTATCATATCCAATCGTTTTATGGAACCATTATGAACAATATCGGTTAATAATGCTTTTTGATTATTTTTTATAGCATTACAAAATAAATTAATATTTTGATTTTCATTAGAAGTTAAATTTTTTTCTACAGGTGAATATTTATTTTTAAAATCGTTTATAGCATTTTTATAAGCACCTAAATAGCCGCATCGAGAAAAACCGTCTTTATCATAAGCGATATAATAATCTTGAATATGAGGCATAATCGAATCTATAAATTGCCAGAAAGCATAAGAAAACTCATCCGCATCATCTATAAATAAATATTTTATTCCGTCAAAATATTCGGTATTTTTGTAAATAAGCGGTAAAACCGCCAATTGACGTAAATAGTCAAAGCTTTTATATTGAATTGTTTTCATTTTATAATCATCAATAGCTTTTTGGGCATCAATATAAAATACTTCATTTAATAATTCAGACCTTTTTTTTATATCCTCAAAATCTAAGGCATTTTGAACAATCAAAGAATATCTTCTAAATAACTGGTGTAAAAGATTTACTTTAGAAATATAATCTGAGAAATCAGCCGTTTTAATGCTTTGCTTAAAAATATATTGAGAAACCTCTAATCCGCATAAATTAGGTTTCGTTTCCACCTGATTAATTCCTGATATTTTGGATATATAATCCCAATTGTCATTAAAGGCATTGTAGCATAATCCCCAAAACGTATAAATTTTATGTTTTTCCAGGTTTATTTCAGGATTTATTTTTTTTATTTCATTTATAAAATTGGCTTTTTTATATGAATTTAAAAGAATTACAAGAATTTGTTCGGGGTTAACTCCCGAACAAATTAACTTGTAATAATTGGTTAAAAGAATATTAACTCTATTTCTATCAGAAAATCCTTGAATAAGCATAATATAAATATTATACCTTATTTTAAAATTAAGCTAAAACTCTTTCTTTTATAAGAGTCTCACCTGTCATTTCTTGAGGTTTTTCAATACCCATAATATCTAAAACAGTAGGAGCTATATCACAAAGAGCCCCTGTATTTTTAAGTTCAACATCACCTGCATTCATAACAAACAAAGGAACTGGGTTTGTTGTATGGGCGGTATACGGAGAATGTGTCGTTTTATCTTCCATATATTCAGCATTACCGTGATCGGCAGTAAGAACAACTGCAACACCTTTTTCTTTTGCCTTTGCAACAATCTTACCAACACAGTTATCAACAGTTTCACAAGCCTTAACAGCAGCTTCCATAACTCCGGTATGTCCAACCATATCAGGATTTGCGAAATTTACAAGTACAAAGCCGTATTCATCATTATCAAGAGCTTTTAATACTTCATTACATACAGCAGGTGCACTCATTTCAGGCTGCAAATCATAAGTTGCAACTTTTGGAGAGTTAATTAAAACACGTGTTTCCAATTTATTCGGTTCATCGATACCACCGTTAAAGAAAAATGTTACGTGAGCATATTTTTCTGTTTCAGCAGTTCTAAATTGTTTTACACCTTTTTTATCAAGCCATTCACCTAAAATATTAGTTAAAGGCTGCGGTTCAAAAGCAACCGGAAACGGGAATGAAGCATCATATTGTTTAAATGTAACATAATATAGATTTTTTCTTACAGCTTTACGTTGAAATCCGTCGAAGTCGGAGAAATTAATTGCTTTTGAGATTTCTCTTGCTCTATCAGGTCTAAAGTTAAAGAATATAATTGCATCATTATCCTGTATTCTTGAATTTGGAACATTAACTGTTGTAGGTTCAACAAATTCATCTGTCACATCTTTATCATAAGACTTTTGTACTGCTTCTATTGCAGAATCAGCCCGATTACCTTCTCCTAAAAGTAGCATGTTATATGCTTTTTCTACTCTATCCCATCTGTTATCTCTATCCATTGCATAATATCTTCCAGATACGGAAGCAACAGGAGGAAGTCCTGCATCTTTTAATTTTGCTTCGACTGTTTCTAAGAATCCTATAGCACTTTTTGGAGGAGTATCACGACCATCCAAAAATGCATGAAGGTATACTTTTGTGAGCTTTTGTTGTTTTGCAAATTCAATCAATGCCAATATATGATCAAGTGAGCTATGAACTCCGCCTGTTGATACTAACCCAAACATGTGTAAAGCAGAATTATTTTCTTTTACATGTTTTACGGCATTTAAGAATTTTTCATTAGTAAAGAAATCGCCATCTTTAATTGATTTATTTATTCTTGTCAAATCCTGATATACAATTCTGCCGGCACCAATATTTAAATGCCCGACTTCAGAGTTACCCATTTGACCTTCAGGAAGTCCAACATGTTCACCGTCTGCATATATTTGTATATTTTTTTCTTCTTTATAAAACCTATCCATATTCGGAGTATTTGCAACTTTTGTTGCATCTTTAGGGCTATCTTTACTAATACCCCATCCATCCATAATACAAAGTAAAACTCTTTTCATTTTTTTCCCTTCTTATACGTATCTATAGTTATATTATCCGATAAAAAAACAAAAATAACATTAACAAAAAAGGAAAATTCTAACTTCCCTTTTTACATTTTATTTTCAATTAATAATTTCTGAAAATCAGCATTTTCTATTTCATCATCAGTAATTTCAATACCACCATCGTTGATATATTTGTCATACAAATCATCCCAATTATCAAAAGTAATTATTTCTGTATTATCTTTTGTCTTTATATTGTAAAAATATTCAAAATATTCTTGTTCAATATCTGAATAATATCCTGCAAATTTTTCCGGAACAAAAATAATTTTATTATAATTTTTGATATAATACAGATTAATTTTTTCATACAGATACCTGTCTCTATAATCACCGGAATCTTTATGAATAGCATATTTAAACCCGTTATGAATAGCGTTATTAATAAAATCGTGGTTTTTTACTGATAGTACAACCATTGAAACAACAATTAACGATAATATCAAATAATTTTTATATATATCATTTATTTTTATACAGTTCATTTCATATAAACAGACTATCGCCAATAATATTTTTACTTGTATAACCAAATCAAAATGATAGACCCAATATGTATTATCAGGAGAAAGAGCAGGATCGGAAATTAAAAATATCTGAAATAATATACCCCCAATTAATAAAGTAAATGGAAATAATAAATTATTGTTAGTTTGATTTTCTTTTTTATTCTGCAAGAATATTGTAAAAGATAAAACAATAATTAATAAAATCAATATTCCATACTCATGGATACAAACATCAAAACAAGCTTTAAGAAACGGTTTCACAAATACTAATTCAGACTTAAATGTTGCAGAATTAAAGAAAATTGGAGCATGATCATTCAAAACACCAGAAAAGCCCTTATTAAAGAAATATAAAAACATTCCAAAAGATAAAGAAATAAAAAATGAAGCCCAATATTTCAATTTGTCTGTTCTTAATATGATAATTATAAGTAAACTAAAAAATGTTACAATTGACGTAAATTCCGTAGAAATCCCAACCAGAAAGGCATATAACGTTCCAATAAAAATATCTTTTAAGGTAATTATTTCTTTGTCCCAAAGATTAATAAATTTATACCAAAACAAACAAAAGAATATAAAAGGGAATACGAATCCTAAAAACGAACAATATTCAACATCCTCATATGTATATGCAAACATGTTTTGGAACAATATATAGTAAAATAATATTAATATGGGGAATATAACATTTTTCTTTTTCTTCCAAAATAAAAACATATTCATTTGAAAAAATAATATAAAAAGAAATAATGTTTTTATAAAAGAGCCACCCCACCATGCAGTAAAGAAAACAAACGGATGAACATTCAAAAATTTTGGAAATATTGAACCAAAAAACACAGTAATGGCATTACTTATATACCTTCCATGATATACATTAAAAAACAATTGATTTAATACATCATCTTTTCTTAATAACGTATAATATGAGTCTTCAAAAATGTATATATTATACTGAGCAAACAATGTTACAAAACATAGCATTATTATAAAAACAATAATACAACACAAAATCCATAGATTTCTTTTGCAATAATTCATATATTATTCCTAGTTTGCTTTTGTAACAACAACTTGTGGGAATGGAATTTCAATTCCTTCTTTTTCAAATTTTTCTTTTACCATTTGATTAAACTTACGTTTTACCATCCACTGTTCCTGTGGAGTTGTTTTTATTCTACATTGGATAATAATAGCAGAATCCTGAAACTCATTTAAGCCTAAAACTTCCAAATCAGATAATACAAATCTGGAATAAACTTCATTTTCTCTAAGTTCCTGGCCTGCTTCCCTTAATGCACGCATTGCCTGAGTCACATCAGTCTTATATGCAACACTAAAATTAAATACCGGATATGAAAAGTTTTTAGTTTGATTGACTATTGTATCTATTTGTCCGTTTCTTAAATAATGTACATCTCCATTGAAAGCCCTGATTACAATCATTGTAAGAGTAACTTTTTCAACGAATCCAGTAGAATTATTAACTGTTACATAGTCACCAACTCTTAATTGTCCTGTTAATATAATAGACAAACCTGTAAACAAATCTTCAACAAACTTTTTACCGCCAAAACCAACAGCAACACCAAGTACACCGGCAGTAGCCAATATTGGTTTCATATCTATTCCAAAGTTTCCCAATATATTAGTAGTAAAAAATAAAACAACAATTGCATCAATTATATAGATACCTAATTGTCTTAGAGTCATATACTGTTTTTTGGTTTCCGAATCAGATATTCTGGCAATAATTTTTTCAAAAAATAAATGTAAACCCTTATTACCAAGTCTCAAAATAACAACAAAAATGATGATTTCCAATATTGTTTTACCAATAAGGAAAAAATCTATCTTGCCTGCATTTTTAAGCAAAATTTCTTTTATAATTTCTTCTATCATCAACATCTCCTAAAAATGTAATTACAAATATTAACTACCGAAATTAAAACAAAGTCAATATATAAAGGAATATGAAAAATAAATAACGTAATACTAAAATTAATATGGTTATGATAAAATTTTGATATATTGGAGGAAAATCATGATAAGTACCGATGATGTAAAGCATGTTGCAAAACTTGCAAGATTAGAATTAACAGATGACGAAATCAACAAATATTCAAAGCAACTGGGTGATATTTTGAAATATGTTGAGCAAATGAATGAAATAGATACAACGGGAATAGAACCAATGCCTCATGCAATTCCTGTCTATAATGTTATGAGAGAAGATATTGTAAAATACGAGCAAACAAAACAAGAATTAATGGCAAATGCTCCTTATGAAGAAGACGGATTTTTCAGAGTACCTAAGATTAATTCGTAAAAAATATAATAGAATATTAAAGAATTGAGGAATTAATGAGTACAAAATATATTTTCGTGACAGGTGGTGTTGTATCTTCTTTAGGAAAAGGTATAGTAGCTGCTTCTTTGGGAAGATTACTAAAGGCTAGAGGTTTCAGCGTTGTAATACAAAAATTTGACCCTTATATAAATGTTGACCCAGGAACTATGAGCCCTTTTCAACATGGGGAAGTATTTGTTACGGATGATGGTGCAGAAACAGACTTGGACTTAGGACATTATGAACGTTTTACTGACACAAATTTAGGTCAAATAAATAATGTAACATCAGGAAGTATTTATCAAACAGTTATAAATAAAGAACGTCACGGAGATTATCTCGGCGCAACAGTACAGACAATTCCTCATATCACTAATGAAATAAAATCGAGAATTAAAAAGGCAACCCAACAATTCAAGCCTGATTTTATTATTGCCGAAATCGGGGGAACAATAGGTGACATTGAAAGTTTACCTTTCATTGAAGCAATCAGACAATTCCGTTCTGAAACTGGTTTTGGGAACAGTATTTCAATACATGTAACATTATTACCATACTTACCGACATCGGGTGAATTAAAAACAAAACCATCACAACATAGTGTTACAAATTTAAGAAGTTACGGTATTCAACCTGAAATATTGGTATGCAGAACAGCAAAACCCATCCCCAAAAAAGAGAAGGAAAAATTGGCATTATTTTGTTCTGTTCCTAAAGATGCAGTTATTGAATGCCGTGATATGAAAAGTATTTATGAAGTTCCATTGGCTTTAGAAGAACAAAATATGGCTGGTGTTGTCCTTCAAAGGCTATTTATGCAGGATGTTAAACCTGATTTAGAAAACTGGAAGAACTTGGTTCACAAAATTAAGAATCCTGAAAAAACAATTAAAATAGCAATTGCAGGAAAATACACAAAATTATCAGATGCATATATTTCCGTTGTTGAATCATTAAAACACGCAGGTTATGCAAATAACGCACAAATTGATATAAAATGGATTAATTCTGAAGAATGCGTTGATTTTGATAAAGCAAAAGAAGCATTAGCTGATGTTGATGGACTTGTTGTACCGGGCGGTTTTGGAATAAGAGGTATTGAAGGCAAATTAAATGTAATACGCTATGCAAGAGAAAATAATTTACCATTCTTAGGATTGTGCTTGGGTATGCAATGTGCTGTTATTGAATATGCAAGAAATGTAGTAGGATTAAAAGATGCCAATTCAATGGAATTTAACGAAAATACACCATATCCTGTTATTGATCTTATGACTGAACAAAAAAATGTTGAAGGCTATGGCGGAACAATGAGATTGGGACAATATGAATGTCGTATTAAAAAGGGTACAAAAGCAGAAGCAGCTTACGGTACTGATGTTATATACGAACGTCATCGCCACAGATATGAAGTAAATAATGAGTACAGACAGCAAATAGCCAATAAAGGGCTTGTATTCTCTGGACTTTCACCAGATGGAATGTTGTGTGAAATGGTAGAATTTCCGAAAAATGACTGGTTTGTAGCTTGTCAATTCCATCCGGAATTTAAATCACGTCCGGAAAGACCGCATCCTTTATTTGCAGGTTTAATTAATGCGGCAAATAAAAATATTGAAAGCAAAAATAAGAAACTAGCCAGTGTATAAGATGTTGTGACCTTTGTGACTATTGAGTTTAATAAACTCCTTTCGTAAGCTAAAAATGAAGTTTACGAAAGTATTATGAATGTTTAATTTAAAGAAATCTATTTTTTCATCAAGTATAAAATATCTGTTTTATTTCATAAATATATTTATATTTGTAGGATTATTTCTGTTTTTATTTTGTCGATTGAAATACGCAATCATTTGGAACGATGATATGCATGATATCATTATAAACGGAATTATTTCACATGGTCGTATTTTTACAGCTTGTTTATCTTTTTTATTTATTAAATTTATCCCTGAATTATTAAATATTCCCTACAACGATTTTGCAATTATTTCTCAATGTTTTCTAAAAATAATTTTATATATGATTTTGGTATTACAATTTTCTAATTTAATATATAAATTTGTAGCAAAAGACACAAAAAAAGAGCTATTGGACTCTGGTATGCTTTTATTTATTTTATGTTATTAGCAATAATCTGTTTAAGAGAATTTATATGGAATTTTAATACACTATCATGGAATACAGGATATGTTACTTCTAACATATTTTTTATATTACTATGGCTATATGTGTTTAATATATATTATTATGAAGAAACACTTTCAAAAAAGGATTTATTAATACTTGTTTTATTAGTTTTAGGTAATGTTTGTGCAAATGAAATGCTAAATATTGCTTTTTGCGTACTAATGATTATTTTATTTATCAGAAATTTATTATACAAGTTTATAAAAAAACAAACTTATAATAATAAATATATTTTAATATCATTATTATCAGCTGCTATTTTTTCTGTAGGCATTAATTTATTATCTAAATTAGGTATAACTGACGATTTATGGAAATCATTTGGACTATCTTTAAACTTTTTACCCTCATTTGATACAATTAAACATTTTATAATATTGTTTATTAAATACAGCATTATAAAAAATATCTACTTATGGATAATATATTTTTTATGCATTATTTCCGTATATATGAATGGAAAAGATAAAGCAAAAAACATAAAAATAATAGAATATGTTGTATATTCAAATATTGGATTTTTATCATTTATGATAGGTACAATATTTTTACCCGGTAATTGTTATTTGGTAGATTTTCAAAATTATAGTTTTTGGTTTTTACATTCCGGACTTATATTTACTTTTGACATATCATTATTTCTTTTAATAATATTTATGATTGGTTATTTAAAATATAATTCAAAAAATGAAAAAGCATATCTTATTATAGTCAGTCTGATAATATGCAGCGGAATTTTATTTATGTATTCACAATTTAAGAATATGCAAGCTGAAATACCTTATAAAAAAGTAAAACTTCGTGCATATAAAAATGATAAAATGTCCATATTTTACCTAAAACATGGAAAAACTATTATATTACCCAAAGAACAATACATCTTTTTTACAAATGAAACTCCTGAGAGATTATCAGCAAATTCGGAGTTGTATACAAAGACCTACCATAGAGATGAATCTTCATACCTTATATATTTGGAAAAATCATACAATCTTGATACAACACCCGGATTAACCTTTAAACCTGAGGCTGAAGCTATACAAGAATGTATTGATAATGGTGGTGATTATGCTTTAGAAGATATAGATAAACTAAAATTTAAGGATTTAAAGAAACTAGCAGAATTAAAAGAATAAATGCAAAATTATAAAAGTATTATCAGTTTTAATACATTTTATCCAAATCTTTGGATTTTTTGCGCCAGTCTTTTATAACTTTTACTTGCAAATCCAAATAGACTTTTTTGCCGGAAGTTTCTTCTATTTCTTTTCTTGCTTCCGTTCCTATTTTTTTCAACATAGAAGCGTTTTTTCCTATAATAATTCCTTTTTGTGTTTCGTGTTCTACTATAATTTTAGCTTCTATTTTATCTATTTTATCTTGTTCCTCATAGTTTTCAATAATAACCGCAACACTATGAGGAACTTCATCATGCGTATACAAAAGAATTTTTTCTCTAATAAGTTCACGTGAGATATTTCTCATCGTTTCATCAGTTATTTCATCATCATCATATATTTTTTCACCGGCAGGTAATTTTCTTGTGATATTTGTAATTAAAGTATCAAAGTTTCTACCGGTTTTAGCTGAAATTTTTATACACGGATAATTTTTTTCAAATAAAGTTTTATAAGTTAAAAGATTTTCTTCTCTTTTTTTTATATCTTTAATTAAATCGTACTTATTGACTACGATAAGCATTTCGCCCTTATAGTCTTTTAAGACATTTTCAACAATCCATTTATCACCCCTACCGGCTGTTGTAGAACCATCTACAACAAACAGTATCAAATCCACATCAGGAATAGCACTTTTAGCTTCATCAACAAGACATTCACCCAATTTATCAATAGGCTTATGAATACCCGGAGTATCAACAAAAACTATTTGTGCTTCATCATTTGTTAAAATTCCGTTTATTCTTCTTCTTGTTGTTTGAGCTTTATTTGTGGCAATAGCAATTTTTTGTCCTATAAAACGATTAAGAATAGTAGATTTTCCTACATTTGGACGTCCTATAATTGCAACATAACCAAATTTAAAGTGTTTCATTTTCGCCTTCTGTTTCTTCTGTTTGTTCCGTTTTATCAACAAAAGGAGTATCTTTTTTCATTATTACTCTTGATATTCTTATACCATCTAGTTCAATTACTTCAAAAGTTAAATTTCTGTCCTCTACTTTATCCCCGATTTCGGGTTCACGCCCCAACAAACCAAAAACATATCCGCCTATTGTCTGAAAATCAACATTAGGTATATCTAAATCAAAGCGTTCATTTATATCATCAATATCCATTTGAGAAGAAACATTTAATGTATTATCATCAATTTTAATTAATTCGGGAGTTGGTGCTTCATCAAATTCATCATATATTTCACCAACTATTTCTTCTATAATATCTTCAACAGTAACAATACCTGCGATACCACCGTGTTCATCTATTACTGCAGCTATTTGATTTTTCGTTGTTGTAAAATCATTTAACAAATCACTTATAAACTTATTTTCCGGAATAATCAATATTTCACGAGCCAAAGATTTTATCTGAAAACCTTCTTGTTCATAAGTTTTATCTCTAAGTGCACGCAACGCATCTTTTGCATTTATAACACCTATTATGTTATCAACGGTATCTTCATATATAGGTAAACGTGTATGCCCCGATTCAATAATTAAATCTATTAATGTATCAAGATTATCTTCAGCATCAACAAACACAACTTTAGGTCTTGGCACCATAATTTCTTTTACAACAGTTTGAGCAAACGAATAGAAGTTAGAAAGCATATTAGCCTCTTTATCATCAATAACTTCTATTTTTTCGCCTTCCTGAATAATTTTATCAAATTTATCTTCCCAATTTTCTTCTTCATCATTAGTATCTATTTCAACAGAAACATGTGAAATATTTTTAATATGTTGTCTTATTTTACGTTCAACCATTTCAGATATATCATCAGCTTCTTTTACCTGAATTTCAGGATCAACTTCTATTTTAATATTAACAATTAGTCCTGATGTACCCATATCCATTGTCTTTAGTTCTTTTACGCTGCTTACTTCGTGTAAATTTTCGGCTATTTGTCTGATAACTTCTTCCACTTGAGGCTGCGCACTTAGCCCAGTTAGAAGATTTACGTTATTTCTCAACATATATATAGCCAAGAATAATAATAACAATGCGATTATACCAGAAGCAATACCATCAGGAATATGAGCTAAATTTTCAGGTAAAAAGAATTTTGATACAGTTACCGCAACAAAAGCAATAACAACACCTAAAAGTGCAACAACATCCTCATACCATACATATTTTGTTGTAGGAGTATTTATTTTATGAACATATTTTATCGATTTAATAAAGTCAACAATCGGATTAGTATGTTCTTTCCCTGCTTCATCAATAACTGCTCTGACAGCACTGGTTACAGCCCAACCTTCGGAACATATAGAAAGTATAAGTATACAAGCCAAGATATGATAATGTTTAACAAAATCCAAGTTTTCAGGTGTAACATTAACCAATTTATTATATGAACTCAATAAAGAAACAACAGAGCCTATAAACATAAGTATACAAGCAATAATAGTCCAAATATTAGTTTCCAATCCATGTCCAAAAGGATGAACACCGTCAGCAGGTCTGGAACCTCTTTTTAATCCGACCATCAGACATATACTATTAAAAGAATCAACTGCTGAATGTACTGTTTCTGCAAACATAGCAGAACTTTTTGTAAAATACCAGGATACAAATTTAACAATGGTAATAAAAAGGTTTGCTATAAAAGCACGAACTACCGCACCAAATTTTAAATTTATGTTTTTTTGTTTATTTTCGGCGGCAGTAGGAATCTCATTTTTAGCCGCCACAATACTGTCAGATGTCATCTTCTTCCTTATTGTCAGTAACTAACTGAATAATTATAAAATAAATGCATAAAAATGTCTATTATTGAAGAAGGTGATAATTATTGAAAAATTTTTTTTGTAATGATAAAATATATTTGAATTGTTATAGATTTAACAGAATTAATAACATAAAAATCGAGATACGCAGCCAAACGAAACGATTGAATATTGTTTTGTGAGCGGTAGCAGTTTAGTCAAAACTAAATTGAAAATTGAATAACTTAAAAATCGGGATGTAGCGCAGTTTGGTAGCGCACTGTGTTCGGGTCGCAGGGGTCGCAAGTTCGAATCTTGTCATCCCGATTTTTTAACACTGTTAAATGTTAAAATAGCATTATATAATTGTATTTTAAGTTATATATTCAGATATAATTTTTTATACATAATTTTAACTGTCATCAAAAAGATGTCAGTTTTTATTATATCTTCATAATTTGTACTAATATCAATATTTATATACAATTTAATTGTAATCATAGTTTAAAGAAAGGTTATAATATGGTACAAAAAACAACTAGAAATGAAGCGTTTAACGGTTATTTTTTTGATGATGTTAAAACAGAAAAAACATTTTATTCAAGTCTGAATACAATTACAACTTCAAAAGCAAAAACTATAACAAAACAGGCTGTTTCAAATCTAAAATTACTTGATGTAACTGACTATACAGTAACAACAGGAGAATCTATAATCAATGACGCTGCTGCAAATAAAACACTAATAGATTTGGGATATAGTGCAAAACTTGATTATTCCGGGTATTTGAACAAAGAACAAGACTATTACATTTTTGGTTCACCATACAAAATGTCACTGGCAAACAGACAAAATTACAATAATTGCGGTGTTGAATCAACCTTAAATACATTGATAATGGCCGGTAAAATGACAATTGGCAACGAAAAGAAAACCGAAAAGACATTTTTAAGCAATATTATGTCACTGGGTTTATGTGATGATGACGGCGAAATTGGCATTTTAGATGAATCAGACGGCGGAACACTTCCTTATAATTATAAAGCTATTCTTGACTTATACGGAATTGAATCTGAAACATACTATTCAAAAACAGATGAAAGTATAGAACTTTCCGGAAAACAATTTGAAGATGAAGGACTAAAAAAGCTGGGATATAAAATCAGCCAAGGATATGGAGCTGTACTAGGAGTTTGTTCAAGTATATTATGGCAAGAGAAAAAATCTGAAACAGGTGATAGAGATATTGATCACGCTATTACCGTACTGGGTGTAGTGTATGATACAAAAACACCGAATGAAACAACATCTCCTGTCGGCTTTTTCATTCAAGATACCGGTGCTTGGATGACAAGATTTATCTCCACAGAAGAATTAATTTCAGCAACATTATATAAAGAATATTGTGACGGACTAACTCCTGAAGATGAAAACTATAACAAAGAATTAAAAGGAAAAACTGGCGAAGGATTATATATAACAATAACGTCAGAACCGATTAAAGATGCAACAAATAACATTAATGCAACCGGAGATAAATTTGATAATACACTTTTAGGAAATAGCGGAAATAATATCATCAAAGGTATGGCCGGTAATGATTTGTTATATGGCGGAAACGGCAACGATACAATTTATGGAGGTGCAGGAAACGATACCATATACGGAAATGGCGGGATTGCAGAAGATAGTTATATGTATGGATTAGCTGATGATAATGAGAAAAAATTTATTGGCATTAATAGTTTAAATGGCGGTGACGGAAAAGATGTTATCTATGGCGGAAATTCTTCAGACTATATATTCGGCGGAAACGGCAACGATACGCTCTATGGAAATGCAGGAATAGACGTACTCTATGGAGGAAAAGGCAACGACGAAATTCATGGTGGTTCAAGTACCGACAAAATATTAGGGGAAGCAGGTAATGATATTATTTTCGGAGATGATGGAGATGATACTATAAATGGTGGTACAGGAAATGATACTATATATGGTGGAGCCGGTAATGACAGAATTGAATGCGGAAAAGGTAATGATACCATAATTATAGAAGGAAAAAAACACGGTATAGATATGATATCATCATCAAGCGGAAATACAACTATTAAATTTACAGAAAAAGATGGTGAAAAACTTTCTATTGATGATTTATATTTTGAAATAGAAAATGATGAAGAAAAACCTAATATGACTAATATACAAATTGCATATACGGACGATGAAGATAACATTGAAGACGGTATTGAATTTGATTACTTATTTAATTCCAAAAAGAATACAAATAAAAATCTGACAATAGAAGACGGAAATAATGAAAAATATCGTGTTTCTATTTCAAAATCCACAAAAGCAACCGTTGCTGATACAAGCACAAAAAAAGGACATGATGATATAAATAATATTTTATTTACTACTAATTTAAAAAATAAAACAATAAAAACGAGTACAAAAAATGATATTGTTTATATGATGGAAACAACAAGTGAGCTTTATAGTGAAAAAGACTATAACAGAGTTGACACTATAACTTATACGGGAGGTTACGATAAATACTATTCACATGCCGGAGATACTTCATATATAGTTAACTTTGATAATAGTGCAAACCTACAAATATTTGATAACATCAATTTAATAAAAACTCAAATTATAGATGTAGAAACATTTGAACTAAAAGATTATACTGTCGAAGCAAGTAAAAATGATGAAATTAAATTCAGTACAGATTTTAATTCGTTATCATTTTTATTTGATGTAACAACAGACAAGAAAGTTTCCGATAATACAAATTTATTTGCATTATATAATGATGATAATCTTTACAACAGAATATCAAATATTATTTCGGGTGAAAAAACAAACGGTATTGTAACAATCAATGACTTCTTTAAAGAAGGTAAATCATTAGAACAACAAGATGACAAATATGATTTCTACGGAAACGGAAACATAGAAAAAATATATACAAAAAATGATACAGGATATGCATTATATGAAAATATAAATACTGATATTGCTCAAATAGCAAGCAGTGTAGCAAGTTGGCTTGACGGCAAAGGATATTCTAGTGCATTTGATGCAATTGAAAATATTACAGACACTGAAGTTTTAAAAACGTTAATTCAATGCTACAGTGTTGCATAAGTTGCTATTATAATATTATTTTATAACAATAAAACCTAAACAGGAAAAAAGAAACGGCAGAAATAATATTCTGCCGTTTCTATTAAATCAAGTTTTATTTTGTTAGTTTGCAACCCAATATTTATCTTGATTGAATATTGCAACAAGTTCATCTTGAAGCATTTTAGAAGCACCTTTTGATGATGATGATAATGCTGTATTAACATCACTGAAGTTATGGTTGGTTAACCAAGCAGTAACTTCACCTCTTAACTCACTATTATTATAATCGTATGAATAGGAACCGTCGATAACAGATTGGATAGATTCTACACCTTTTATAGTTGCCTTATTACTGTTTTCATCATTTGTATTAACATTAAATGTTGTAGTAATAACACCGGCTTTATTGATATTAAACCAAATATTTATGTTTTCCTTATTTGTGAAGATAAGTGCCGTATCTATATCTTCTGCACCTTTACCGGTATCTGTAATAGTTGTTTTTTCTTTTATTGAACCATCAAACAAGAAATATGTATCGCTTCCGTTACCGCCATTTATTGTATTAGTGCCATTTCCACCTGTAATTTCATCATTTCCGCTGCCGCCATTTAATGTATCATTATAGTTTGAACCTATAATAAAATCATTACCGGCACCACCATTAATAGTAACACCTTTACTATTTTGTATTGCAGCTTTTACATAACCTGATGCGTCAATAGTTTCAGAATGCCATGTTCCTGTATATGATGTTTTCTTTGAAGAGAAAGAATTAAACTCAGGTAAATACCTATCCATTCTCAAATTAAGAATATAGTCATTATCGTGATACAGATTAACAGAACCCAATGCACCAGTTACATCTTTAGTACCAAAATTCTTTAAGGTAAATAGTTTATCATCGCCATATTGTATTATTAAATCATTTTTACTTATTTTATATGACAACAATTCTCTATCAATATCACCTGAAAGAACAATATCTAAATTTTCATTCTTAGTAAGGTTAATTGTATCAGAACCATCACCCAATGAATAGTATAGTCTGTTAAAACCGGTGCCACCTGTAATAACATCATTTCCCGTACCGGCGAATATTTCATCATCACCTTTGCCTGACTTGATTGTATCGTTCAATGTACCGCCAAAGATTATATCATTTTGTTTTGAACCCGTGATATTATTCTTTTTCTCTTGTTTACCTTCAAAATAAACGCTTGCATATTGCAAATCAATTTGTTCTCCTCCTGCATACAATATATATGCATTTTTTGAATTAAAATAATTTGCAAGTCTTATTGAACTCATACCTTCTTGGGATATATCTTTAGCATAGTCTATAATCAAATCATTACCGGATTTTGAATAAGCATAATTTTGCTCACCCATTAAATATTTATGGTATCCGTCTACAAATCCTTTCGTTCCGTTGAGTTGCAAATCACCTATGGAATCCATTCTAATAAGGACAGCACCCTTGCCGCTGGAATAAATTGTATCATTACCATCATACATTGTTTCATATATAAATGAATTATCGCCATTACCGCTATACAATTTATCGTTACCGAGACCACCGACAGCATTGTTGTTACCATTTCCCAGGTTAATAACATCATCACCATTTCC
Organism: bacterium; assembly: GCA_017470245.1. Lineage (GTDB taxonomy): Bacteria > Cyanobacteriota > Vampirovibrionia > Gastranaerophilales > Gastranaerophilaceae > Avigastranaerophilus. Next base: position 166,934 of record JAFUEV010000005.1, read on the forward strand.
GCCTCTGATGAAATCATCACCGGCACTGCCTGTTAATGTATCATTACCATCACCACCATATATATCTCCTGCTGATTTAGATTTCTTATTTTCTGCTAAACGTGGCAAAATTTTACTTTGATAATCATGTACTAAATCTAAGATATAACCGTCTTGAAGATTTATCCATTTAACAGATGTATTACCTTTTTTAGTGAAATAATCAGTAACCGTAATAGATGAACCATTGCCCCTATCATAAACAACAACCAGGTTATTACCTTTTCTTGTAAAGGTTAAATCATCAAGAGTTCTTGATCTTAAATCAATATAATCTCTGCCTTTTCCGTTGTATATTGTATCGTATCCGCCAAAGCCACCTTCATATACAATATGGTTTTCACCATTTTGTCCGTAGATTTTTTTATTACCAAATCCGTTAAACAATACATCTTCACCGGCACCAAGTTTAATTACATCGTTACCTGTAAGAGAAATAATAGTATCATCTCCCGAACTTGCAACAATAGTATCATTATATCTTGTAGTCTCAATTACATCACTAAACTTTGTACCGGTTACAGAATTAGCAATATTTTCATTTAGTATATAGCTAATAGTTGTATCTTGTATTATTTTTAAGAAATCATAACCAAAATCTTTATCGGTACCATATTGTTCAAAATACTCTGCTGCCATTTGTATTGTATTTTGGTCATTTAACTTTGCAATATTAGCGTATAAATTCTTTGAGAAATAATCTTTAACCATTAATTCGCAATGGTTTTCATCATTTTCATTATATTTTATCAACAAGCTTCCATTTTGATTATAATACTTAAAATCATCAGAAATTATTTCTTTAAATATTAAAGTATCTTTACCGCTACCCGGATTTATAATTTGTTGAGACCCTAAAATATCTTCTCTGCTAAAGACGTATGTATCATTACCGCTTCCGCCATATAATACGTTACTTCCGGCACCACCATCTAACCAGTCGTTACCTGCGCCACCATATAAGGTATCATTACCTTCACCACCATACAAGTTATCAGCGTTTGCACCACATTTTAATACATTATTTCCTCTGTTACCAAATAATGTATTTCTTCTGTCATTACCATATAAGTTTAAATCATCTGCCCAAGATTTAATTTCATCCTCGGTTTCGGTAAACCAAATAACGCCTACACCATATGCTCTGCTTTGTCCCATTATTTTCTTACCTGTTAAGAAATTATATGCTTGTTCAGCGGTAATCTGTGTAACACCGGCACCATGACCTAACCATCCGCCTGTATCAACAACGTATAATCCGGTAACATCTGTTATTGATGAAAGCTGATGTCCTGAATAAAAGTTCGTTTCTCCGCCAATATCAGTTTCTTTTGAGCCTGCAAGAGTAATAGCGTGGTTTTCTTCGCCGCCACCCATATAATTGACGGATGCAGAACCTGCCAAAATTATACCTTTACCGGCTTTCATTGCATCATTTAATACAGTTAGGAACGTACCATAAGTTGCAATATTACTATTTAATAATTCAGCCGTATAATGAGGGAAAAGTTCAAAATTTTCAGTAATATCTCTAAGAGCAACATTTTGATCTGCAAATTGAATATTAGCTAATTTTGTTGTTTTAGACTTTGGATCATCAGGATCCGCAAAATAATTTATTATCCTTACATAGTTAACTTCAGTAAAATATATAACCAAATCTCTGCCATCTTCTGCTATAGCATAAGGTTGGTTGCAAAAATCTTCATAGTATAGATTGTTAAATACAATTGTATCAGAATCACCCCACTCACAATCGTCTATGCTATAATTCTGCATACCTGAAACAACATATTCTTCATGTTTTTCAATTGTTTCTTCTTTTTCATTTCCTGATTCATCAATTGTCTTAACAACTTGACCTTCATTTGTATATGGATTAATTTCTTTTAATTCAGGTAAATAAAGGATTTTAGTACCTGTTGTTTCGGATTTAACACCACAACTTGTTAATAAAGCGGCAATTCTTTCAATTGTATCGTGATACAAATGGTCTAAATCAGAAATATTAACTTTATAACTTCCGCCATCTTCATACTCTATATCTTTAACGGATTTATAAGCACTTACATCTTTACTGTGGTTACAATAATTGTTTTGAATAGCATATAAAGTAAAAAGTTCTTCAGTAGAGGTAAAATCTACTGCAGCAGGTTTAACTGTTTTTGTTATTTCTTCACCTGTCCAAGGATCAATTTCCTTAACAATTTTAGGTGCAGTATATTTTGATATAACGTCAGCCGTAGGTTCAACAATATCTCTTTTTCCTGCAATAGATAAAATATTTAATGCCGAATCAACACCGCAGTTATTATATTTTTGGTCTACATCATACACCCATTTATTAGGATGACCATATATACGACCACCATCATCAGCAATATAATCATCATAATTCAATAAAGTACCTGTTTCTTGGAAAGAACCTGATGTGGGTTTTAAAGTATATGTTTTATTAAAGACTTTACCTGTTACATATTTTTTATTTTTTACTTTACCGTCAGAATCAGCCATACTTCCCGTATTAACAAATATATGGTTTGCATATATAGTTTGGTTTTCATCGCCGAAATAGCTGTTTAACGATTTTTTAGTTGAATTTGTAGTTGACATACTCTTTCTCCTCGATATAAAAATACTATTCTCGCATATTATAGATTATTCCCTGATTATATATTTTTAACACATGCTTGAAATCGTATAAAAAGTTGAGATAAAACCCCAAATTAGTTTAAATTTCATGATTAATCGGCATTTTGACACTTTAAAATACTTTACAAAAAGATACAAATATTTCCTTCAATAGCAGTGTCCATTTTTGACATAATATTATTATACATTATAGTTATAAACTAAAGAAATGTCATAATAACAAGATTTTTCAATTCTTATGTAATTTTAATACTACAATTAATAAAACCTATCGTTTTTAAAAAAATTTTTGAAAATAATAATGTTTTACAAGTGGAATAATAAAACAAAAAAAGACATCTGAAGAATCAGATGTCTTTTTTATCTATGCCATTTTTTGTGAAATAACTAATGTATATTTATAATTATCATCAAATTTGGTTAAAAGATTAAATTTATTTTTGCCTTTTGTCATTGTAGTTTTTCCGGCTTGAGATTTTAGATTTGTATTATCTTTAGGTTGAATATATTTTTTCTTAGTAGGAACATTTGAATAATCTTTACCGACAGTCCATCTAAAGCCACCCTGAAGGACAACACCGTTTCTTCCGCCGTTTCTTACCATTGTTTCACCAAATGCGGTGAATCTGTCCTTCCAAGATTTTTGTATACCTACACCATATTGAACATAAGTTTTTTCTGCAAGGTTTGGTAATACTATATCATTGGCTTTAACTTCACCTCTGCCCATAAATATATTCCAAACAACATCAGCACTTGCATAAGGCTGCCAGCCGTTCTTTGTATTTCCAATCAATTTAATACCCGGAGCTATTTGAAGTGCATTTAATGCATCTTGTGTAATTCTTGCACCTGCAGCATTTGTATAGTTAAGAGTATTTACCCAACTGTATCCCAAGAATACAGAAGGTTGAAGTATAATTTTTCCTTCTTTAAATTCAAAGTTATAACCTGTTTTATTTGCAATACCTGCAGTCAACAATGTTATTTCATCTTTACCGTATCTTGTATCAGCATCACCGGTAGAAGCACCGGTTGATACAGTTACACCGGTGAAGAAATTGCCTTTATATGCACTTAATGTCGCACCTAAATAACCGCCATTTTGAGTCATACTAATGCCGTCATAAGACATCTGATTTCCGTTATAACCGACAAATCCGGAAATAACCCCTTTAAAGCCATTTTTCATCTGGAACATATCGGTATCACCACCATACATTGTTCCGTATGCTATATTATCTACTTTTACACCGCCTTTTAGATTTACACGTTCAAAAGTAGTATATGGCTTTGTCCACATAGCTTGCGATACTTCCGGTGTTGAATATTCATCAAAACCAACTACAGGTTCAAGAGCGGCATATTTATTTGATTGTTCTGCAGCAACTCTATCTTCTTTAGCATATTTCATATATCTTTCCATGTGGAAGAAACCATCATGTAAAGATTGCATTTGATTTTGATAACCTGCAACCAGTGCAGTTACACTAGAAGCCATAATTGAAGGGTTAAAGTCTCTATATGAGTTTCCTGTAGGCTCATAGGTTAAATATCCGCCGGATACGCTACCTTTAATATATCTTATAGGAGTTAGTACCGTAGGTAGTTTAAATGAATCAGATGTAACATTATCACGACCCAATGTTGTTGTATCACCAAGATGAACTCTTATATGATCCTTCATTGTCATACCGCTAACTTTTACGGCACTGACATTAAATGAACCGCCATTATTTGTAATTGAACTTGATTTAAATTTATCTGTACCTTGAGAACCCAAATTAAAGTCAAGTTTTACATTTGTTTTATCATTAATAGTAACTTTGCCCAAATTAACAGTTTGGTTTTTACCGTTTATTGCATTAATTGTACCGCCATCAGCTTCAAAACCGGCAACATCTTTTACTTTATCAAATATTAATGTACCGTTATAGAGTGCTAACGTATTATTATCAAGTGTATTATTAAGTTTTACGGTACCGTCATCTTCAGGACGCAATTCAACTCTTCCTGAGCCGGTTATATCTTTTATTGTTGAACCGGAATCAACATACTTGATAGTACCGTCATTATTAATAGAGTCACTCGTTAGACCTTGAATTTTAGTTGTTATCGTACCGGTAGGTTTATTATCAACAGTTCCTGATACAACACCATCAACGTTATCAAAATTACCGCTGTTATCAAGATTTGTTGAAATTGTAGAGTTATTGTCAAAATCACCTGTTTCAGTATTTTTAACATTTCCGTTTATAGTATCATTATTTGTAAATTTGCCTGAATTATCAACTTTATCGGTTATTGTGCCATTATTTTCAAAATCAGCACCTTCATTATTTTCAACAGAACCTTTTATTTCTCCTTTATTATCGGCATTTCCGTTGTTAGTTACATCACCTTCTATATTACCGTTGTTTTTAAGAGTTCCGTCATTTGTAACAGCAGCGATTATTGCAGACTTATTATCCAAATCACCTGTATTATTCAATGCACTTTGAGTTATAGAGCCTTCATTTACAACAGTTCCTGATGTATTTGTTGTACCATCACCGGTAACTTTATTTGTATTTGTTCCGCCGGTTATATTCAAAGTATCGCTATTTTTAACTTCTCCGCCTGCTTTTATATTATCCCCGTTTGAAGTTAATATACCAAGGTTTACGATATCTTGTAATGTTTGAATAAGTGCGTTATTAGTCAAATCACCATTGTTTGTAACTTCTTTTTGGTTAATAGTACCGGAATTTGTTACTTCATTACTAAAGTTAACACTACCGTTATCACCTGTAATTTTATTAGTATTTTCACCACCTGTGAGATTTAAAGTATTATTATTTTGTAATTCATTGCCGGCTTTCAAATTATCAGCATTAGCAGTTAATGTACCGTCATTTACTATATTGTTTGTGGTCGTAATAGAACCTTTTTCATCATCGACGGTAACAACTCCTTCAGTATTCGTAAATGTTGCCTGTTCTATAGCTGCTTGTATACTTAAATTATCAGCAGTATTTGTTGTTGAACCAGTTCCGGATACATTTCCTGTTATTGTTGTATCTGATTTTGTATTTAAGTTGCCATTATTTTCTGTTGTTGCAGACAATGTTGTTGTGCCAGTTCCATCTATATTAACTTCAGCATTCGCAGCATTTTTAATTGTTCCTGCAACAGTCATATCTTCACCTGTTAAATTAAGAACTGCATTTTCTACAGTATTTGCAATTGTTCCATTTGCATTATCAAGTGAATTTGTTATGTTTAAAGTCTTTTCATTTTCTATTGTACCGTTATTAACTACATCTTTAATAGTTGATGCACCTTTATTGGTTAATTTATCACTTTCAGAAGAAACTGTTAAACTATCTTGTTCTAATTTTTTATTAATTGTAACGTTACCATTTTTTCCTTCTCCGTTACCAATAGTAGTACTACCAGTTCCTGTAACGGTATCAAGAACATCCGTTCCATTTAAATTCAATGTTCCGTTATTATCAACATCAGTTGTATTACCGGTCATTGTGACATTTTCAAGATTTACGGTTCCTGCAGTATTTTGAATAGCAGTATCAAAACCTGAAATTTCTTTTACATCAAAAATACTTAATGTCTGACCGTCTTTAACTGGTGATATTCCGACGGTTGTTCCTTGTCCGATTATCTTATTATTATTACCGCTAATTGATAAAGATGAACCGTTTAAAGGAGTTAAATCGGAAGTAACATTTTCATCTTTAGACATTATATATGTTTTATTTTCGGTTAATGATTTAACCGCATTTACCAAATCAGAATATTCAAATTTTAAATATCCGCCTGCGGAAAGCGTTGCATCACTTTCACTTTCATCCGTTACATAAGTAATCATAAAGTTATCGATTACGCCTTGAACAGATGTTGAGTCAATTTGAATTCTTGAAGCATCACCAATATTAACTCTGTTTTTCAAATTATCACTTGCAACTTTTGCATAAGACGGAATAACATCATTAGAATCTGCAAGTATATTTATATTATTAATTAAAATCTTAGCACTACCATCAACAACAGAGTTAGCACTAATATTATCTGCTTCTTTTGAAGTTTGACCGTTAGGTGAAAGATTTACATCTATAGCCAAGCCCATATTTTTTTGGATATCAACATTTCCAAGATTAAACGAATCTCTGGTACTTTCTTTTTGAAGATTCAAATCTCCGCCATTAGCTACAAATTTAAGTGCATCTTCTATATTTGCGCTGGTCATTAAGTTCGCAATACCGTTATTTTCAACACTTATTATATTATCTTCAATAGTTTTTGAAAGAGTTACATCACCTTTTATGTATGTTGTACCATTGCTACCGGTTATATTACTTTGTGTTTCTCCGCCGATTAAGTTCAATATACTTGTATTAGAAATACCGCCGGTTGCTTTTAGATTATCAGCATTAGATGTTATTGTTCCTGCATTAGAGATTATACCTGTTGTAGAAATTGAACCGTTTGAGTTATCAACAATAACTTCACCTGACGTATTTGTAAATGCAACTTGAGATACGCCAGCTTGTACATTTAATGTAGAAGCTGTATTTATAACAGAACCTGTACCTGTTATTGCACTTGAAATATTTGTATTGGATTTTGTATTTAATATACCGTTATTTTCTGTTGTTGCAGATAATGTTGTCGTACCGGTACCATCTATATTTATAATAGCATCTGCGATATTATTAACAGTTCCACCGATAGTCATATCGGCGCCTTTAAAATTAATTACGGCATTTGCAGCATTATTTGCTATTGTTCCGGAATTAGAAACCGAATTATTAATTATTGCTGTTTTTGTATTTGTAAATGATTTTCCGCTATTTACAATTAAATCATTTTGAGTAAATGAACCGTTATTTTCAAAATTATCAGCAATTGTAAACGAACCCGTGCCTGATATTGTAGAACTGTTTGAACCACCATTTGTTGTAATTGTCCCCATATTATCTATTGTTGAAGCATTTTCAATTTCAGCAGTTATACTTCCGGTTGTCGCAGCGTTTGTTAAAATACCAGATGTAACAGTTACATTTGATTGATTAATTGTTCCACTATTATCAAAATTACCTTTAAATTCAATTTTACCTGCATCATTTGAGGATAAAATATCTTTTGTATTGGAACCTCCGTTGATTGTCATTGTTCCTTTATTATCAACCGTTCCTGCATTTGTAATTGATGCTTCAAATGTTGAACCTTCAGCTAAAGTTAATTTATTGTTTTCATCAGCTGCACCTGTTATTACAACAGAGTCTTGTTTTAATGAATTATTTACAGTAACATCAGAACTAATCTTATTTCCGTTTTCATCTGTGTATGATGTTATTGTTGTTGTTCCTTTAAAAGAATCTTCTTTATCTGTTATTGTATTGAACACATCGGTGCCATAAAGATTTAGTATTCCGTTATTATCTATATCTACAGTATTATCTTTAAATGTTACATCTGTTATATTTACAGTTCCATAGTTTGTTATACCAGTCGAAAATCCTTTATATTCAAGTATATCATTTAAGCTTAAAGTTTGAGTTCCTGCAAGTTCTATACCACCTGTTGTTCCACTACCAATTATTGATTTACCACTGCCGTTAACGGATAATGCACTTCCTCCGAATAAATGTGTATCGTCAGTTATTCCTGAACCGCCATGTTCTGTCAATTGTGGACCAATATTTTCATCTTGTCCCATTACATAAACTCTGGTTTGGGAATTATCTCTGACTGCACTTACCAAATCAGTATACGTAAAGTTTAAATATCCGCCGGTATTGGCACCTTCTTTATCCTTTGCATAAGTTATTAAAAATCCGTCTTGAGATAAACTATCTACTTTTACTCTTGTATCTTTTGCCAATTCTATTTTATCTTTTAACAAGTTGTCAGATACTTTAGCATAAGTTGGTGCAGCATCACCGGTATTCGGGACGGTTATTTTTATATTATTAAGATATATTGTTCCATCACCGGTGACATTATTTGCAGATATGTTGTCCGCTTTCTTTATTGCGGAATTTCCGGTCAAATCCAAATTAATTTTAACACCCATATCATCAGCTAATGATAGATTGTCTAATGAATAATTTTCTGTTCCTTCTTGGTATTGCAAATTCAAATCACCGCCATTTGCAGTTAATCCAGAAAGTGAATTAATTCCCATTAAGGCAACACCTTCAGAGCCGGTTGCCGTTTTATCCAAGCTTACTATATTATCAGTTATTGCTTGTGCTAACGTTACTGCACCTTGTATATGAGTAACACCACCTGCACCTGATATTGCACTTTGTGTCGTTCCTCCCGTAAAGTACAAATCACCTTTATTTTCAATTCCGCTAGAAGCTGTTAAATTATCTGCTACAGTTTCAAGTTTTGCTCCTGATGATATATTTACTTTATTTTGATTTAATAAAGCATTAAGGATTGTTTTTCCTGTAGAAACTGTTGTATTTCCAGTCCCTGTAATTGCTTTATTTATTTCATTATTATTTTTAAGGGTCAATTTGCCGTTATTTGCAATTCCTGAAGTATTAGATGCATCTATAATTGAATTATCTAGTATTAATTCATTTCCTTCTGCAACATTTGCAACATAATCGGCATTTATTACCTTTGTATTTTGTAATTCAACAGTTGTACCGGCTACACTCATATCAAAAAGACTGTTACCATCGGCATCTATTGTTGAATAATTATCACCTGATTTTGTACCCAAAATCGTTAATTTACCTGTAGCAGTCGTTCCTGCATTTTCCGTAGAAGTATATGTATTTGTTGTACCATCAAAATCAAACGTTCTGGAAGCACCTTCTGCTACATTTATTAAATTTAAATTATCTTTCTTTGAAGTAAATCTTCTATCTCCGTCAGTTACAGTAATTGCCCATTTAATTGAATCTTGAAGTCCTGTATCAGAACCTGTTACAGACATTTCGGTAACTCTTGAACGAGTAAATTCATATCCGCCAAAATCAGCATTATATTTGATTGTTGTTCCGGAAAAATCTTCAGTTCCGGTAATTATTTCATCAGCAATTGTTACATCATACATACTCTTTACGGCACTGTCTATTTTTAAGACCGTATTTTCATTTGCATTATTTAATACTTTTTGTACAATTTCTTTGTTTGTTATTGATTGTCTGAATTTATCAATTCCTTCACCGGTTAAATTAAGAGAAGAAATATTAAATGTACCGGAGCCTGCATCAGTTGAGTTTAAAGTAAACGTATCAGAATCAGACGTTAAATCTGAAGCTAAAGTCATATCTATAGCCATATTTAAGGCAGAACTCAAATTAGCCTTACCAACAGTATATCTGTCAAGATTATTATTTAATGAATCAAAATATCCGCCATTTTCATCATTTGTAATATTTGCTACAACAAAGGAATCACTGCCTGAAGATACAAATTTACCACCATTTTTAATGCTCAAAGTGTCTTGTGAAAATGTACCGTTATTGGTAAAAGTACCTGCTACATTAAATATTCCGTTACCGGATAAAACACTGTTGTTTTCACCTGTTGTATTAACTGTAGCATTGGAATTATTTGTTAATGTCGCACCGGAATTAATATTTAATGTACCGATTGAAGCAGTTCCATTATTTATTAGTTTTGCTCCGTCACTAATTTCAATCTTATATTGAGTTAAAGTATTTGAAACAGTTGAAACTCCCGTCAAAACATTCATTGTACCGTTATTATCAGTATCTATAATTTTTTCAAAACTATTTGTATTATTTAAATTTAGTATTCCGCTATTATCAATATCCGCATTTGTATTTGATTTAAATACGGAATTACTGATATTTACAGTACCTTTTGATTTATTAATAATTGCAGCAGTTGAAAATCCCGAAAAATCTGCTACATCATTAACGTACAAAGATTGATTATTTTCTCCGTTGCCTAAAGTTACACCACCAAAATTATTGCCGTGTACTTCTTTATTATTACCGGTTATTGTTAAACTCTGACCGTATAAAGTTGTTAAATCCTGTTCAACTTCTTCATTATAGGAAGGTATAATGTATTCTTTTACATCTTCTTCTTTAACAACTGTTTTTGCCAAAGTATCATTTGTAGATTTAAATACTAAAATACCTTTATCAGCATCAAGACCTGAAACAGAACCAAAATCAGAATATGAAACACTGTATGAATTTGCTACGGTCGGAGCTTTTGTTATATTACTTAGAATAGTATCTGACAACTTGTACACATTAGTAAATTGACTGTTATTTGTTAACGTCACATAAGTAGTATCCGTAGCACCGTCAGTCATTAAATATATTGCATCAATTATAATATTATGCCCGTTTGCATTTACGGTTGTTGCAGTAATTCTGTCCGTATTAGTGTTTAGCAAATCGACATCAATAGTAAAATTCATATTATCTGACAAAGTTAATGTACCAAAATTTTGAGTTTCAATATTTTGAGTTTGAAAATTTAAACTTCCTCCTGCAGCATTTGTATAATTCGATGTTGTGAATGCATTATCTTTTGTTACGGATAAAGCACCATTGTTAGTTATATTTGCATTTGTAATACCTGCAGCAATAGTATTATCGCCTGAAGTATTTAAAGCATAGTTCACAGAACCGGTAATATCAGAACTGATTTTTGTATCATTCAAATTGATTATTGCAGATGTATCAGAAACTGATATTGCAGGACTTGTGCCTTTTAATTCCAATGAATTTAAGTTCAATGTCGTATCGGCATTTGTAATTTCAAACCCTGTATGTGTACCCAAATCAAGAACAGAGCCTTCCACACCTGTTATTGTGAATGTTCCTGATGCAGTTTGTCCTAAATCTTCTGTTGCAGAATAATTAGGCGTTTCTGCTGTTGCACTGAATTTGCGTTCTTCGGTTGTTACATACTGATTTAATACTGCAAGCGTATCCCTGTCAGATTGTACTCTTGATACTTCTTCAGGATCAGTAACCTCGTTAACTTTATACTTTATACTGTCAGTTTTTGTTCTAACGGAATTAAAAGCAGATATATCACCTTTTATATATTGTTCGGTAGTGACATTATCAAATTTTTCATCCCAATTAGCTACAGGATGGACATCAAAATATTCATCTTCAATAGTTTCAAGTATTCCTGATGAAGTAATACTCGGGTCTATTGTTAACGCCATTTTATCTTGAGAATCATCAAGAACTAAAACAGTTTTTTCTCCTTGTCCAACCAACGTAGAAAGATCACTATCAATGAACTTCAGTCCTGAAATATTTATTGTTCTGTTGTTACCATTTGTGATTTTGAATGTATCAGCTTTAGTATTTGCAGAATCTATATCAACATTTATGTTCAATGTACTGCCTAATTGAACGTTTCCTAAGGTGAGTGAATCAATATGACTGTTTGTTGAATCAATAAGCCCACCATTTGCGTCATTTGCAAGATTTTTTAAGTTTAATGTACCAAAAGTCGCACCGTTATTACCTATTTTAACAGTAGCGCCGTTATATATACTCAGCTTGTTTTGAGTAACTGTATTGTTAAAGATAACAGTACCGTCATAATTACTGCTATCGTATGTTCCTCCGACATTAACAGTACCATTTCCTCCGGGGTCTGCAAATGCACCGTCAAAAGAAATTACCTTACCGCTTTTAGCATATAAATTTAATTTTCCATTAAATGTGTTTCTAAAATCAACGGAATCACCACCGGAAACTGTTACTTCACCTGTATCTGCATCACGAGTGATAGTAGCACTTGTTTTATTACCTTCAAATACAACATCTTTTGTATCAGCTATAATATTTACAGTACCTCTATTTGATACTAAATTAACAACATTTGTCACATTATTTTTTATTGAAGAATCAATTATTGTAAATGTTCCATTGGAATTATTAATTAATCCGCCATTTGACTCTGCAACAATTCCTGCTTTTATATAATTGTTTTCGATATTGGAAGAAGAAATTGTTGAACGTGCCGAACTACCTTCGTTATATAATACACCACCATTAATTTTACTGTTTTTTGTTTCAATATAATTTCCCGTAATATCACTTGATATGGAATTAATCTTACCGTTTAAATTGTTTATAATTCCACCTTTGCTGTCAGTTTTTCCCTTAATTATCAGAACATTATCTTTTATGTCACCAGAAATATAATCTATTGTTGATTTAGCTCCGTTATTATATATAATTCCGCCATTGAAATCGTTAGAAGTGTCGGATGTAATACTATTACCTGTTATGTTAGCGGAAATTCCCGAAATAATTCCTTCACTTGCATTACTAGAAGAATTGTATATTATTCCACCATTGATAACCCCGTCACCAACTACTATTAAATTATTTCCGCTGTATTACTAGAAATAATCCCCATTGTTGCATCAGAATTTGCGACATTTTCAGAAATATTAGCAATTAAACCGCCTTTAAAAGCTTTTACCGTGAAGGTATTATCAGTCATATTACCTGTTATATCACCCATATATGCATAGTGAGATTTTGCGGAATTGTATATCAAACCGCCTCTTAACTCTCTACCAACTGCAGTTATAGTATTATGTGTAAAATTACTTGATATATTACCGAATTGAGCAGTACCACCGCCATCTGCTTGATTTCCTTCATTTGATATCAAGCCGGTTGATTCATTGCTACTGCCGGTTGCTATCACAGTATTATATTCGATATCTCCGCTCAAATTTCCAACTGTTGCAGTTTTACCGGTTGCTTTATTACTATATAACATACCGTACACAATGCCGTCTGTAGTCAGGGTATTATGATGAATTGAACCTGTCACATTACCTAATGTAGCTTCACCATTTTCAGCAATATTACGAATAATACCACCGTATATCCCGTTATTTGCATTAATTTCATTATAGGAAAGCTCTGCGGTAATATCACCCATTATTGCGGAACTTTCCGAATAATTATGGATAACACCACCTCTTATATTGTTACCTCCAACATTTATAATATTATTAGAAATAACACCTGCAATTTTTCCCATAGATACAGCATGACCTGATGTAGAATGATTATCTATTATACCGTACTGTTCAGGTTTACCTGTCATTGTGTTATTTTTTATTGCTAAATTAAGGTCACTCACTGTACCGTATTGATTAAGTAATAGCGGCATTTTATACTCGTTATTAAACAGATTTAGAGTTGCACCTTGTGATAAATCAATTTTTCCGCCATTATCAACAACAATCATAGAAACACTTTGATTTGTACTTGAATTACCTGAAATAACGTTATTGCCCGTAAAATTCAGAGTACCGCCATTAATATTAAATACAGTTTCTTTAAAATCCTTCCAAGCGGCATTAACAGTACCATCAGAATTAAGAGAACCAACATTGTTTATATTTAATGTTTTTCCGGAACCAACAGTAATACCACTTTTACCATTACCGACTATTGAATAATTACTGTTACCGTTGATAGTCAAATCAGCATTTTCACCTGCTAATTCACCCAAATCGGCTTCGATTGTTTCATCTGCTTGCAAGCTATATGTTCTTGTCTGATTTATTTCATCATGAATTGCATCATAAAGACTGCCGTATACTTCATCTGCCCATGCGGGTATAACAGATACAGTTCCAGCCAGTATAAAACCAAACAATAATTTATTATCTTTTAACATTCACCTATATTCCTAACCTAGTATATTATATATTATATATTATATTATTGTTGTATACAAATTTCCTATACTATTTGTATGAAAAATCACACGTATTTTTTAAACTCACTATAAGAAAAATACCTGTCAAAGTCCACATCATCAAAGTTACAAAGCAATCTGTATACTTCATCTTCTTCATCCATCTTTTGAAATTTGTATTCATCAAACTTCCACAGTTTAGGATTTATTCCGTAGACTCGTATAATTTCTTTTTCTAACAGGATTTTCAATTTCTTTTTTACAGTATCCAATGGCATATTCAGAGATTTTGCAAGTTCAACTGCAGATATTCCCTCATCCCTTGAGCACTTTTCAGGAGTAAGAAACATCAATTCCAGTCCTACTTTTTTTAATTCTATATCATCTTCTACTAGCATCTCTGGTACTACCCTTGTTTTCAAATGTATGTTCGGCATTTTTTTAAAATACTTTAATTTTTTATCAAAAGTGTATTTTTTTTTCTATTATTATTGTACAATCAAAAAAGAGATTGGGATATTTTTTTATATGCAAGATTATAATATATGTTACAGTTTAGATTCTAATTATACGGAACAATTAGCTGCCTCCGTTGCTTCTATTTTAAAAAATGCAGACAAATCAGATAATATCAATTTTTACATTCTCAATGGAGAATTGACAAAAATTGATAAACAAAATATTGAAAAACTAAAGTCAATAAAGGATTTTAATATCACTTATATTTCTGTTGACGATAAAGATTTTGAAAAATGTCCCATGTTAAAAGACAAAAACGAACAGCATAAAAATTATCACGTAACAAAGCCAACATATTATCGTTTCAAATTACCCGAATATCTTGCGAATATAGATAAGGTTTTATATCTTGATTGTGATATTTTAGTCAGGAAATCATTAAAAGAATTATATAATATAAACCTAAAAGACAACGCCATTGCAATGGTTCAGGATGTCGATGCAAAAAAAGAAACAAAACGTTTAGGTTTAAAAAAATATTTTAATGCAGGAGTTATGCTTATAAGTCTTGACTTCTGGAGAAAGAATAATATTTCTAAAGAACTTTTTGACTATGCTGAAAAAAATAAAAAAACTATTTTGTGGCAAGATCAAGATGTTATAAATGTTGTTTTAGACGGTAAAATAAAAGAAATCAATAAGGTCTGGAACTTTCAATATTTCCAGTATGAAAAAATTGATATGAAGGTATTGTCTGACTGTAATATTATTCATCTTGCAGGCAGATTTAAACCGTGGCTTATGCCTTTTGAACATCCTGTTTATGATATTTACTATCATTACTTAGCTTTTACTGCTTGGAAAAATAAAGTTATAGAATATAAACTTGCTGCCAGCGGGAAATATCTAAAAAATAATATCGGAGGAAGTGTCACAAACATACTTTTAAATTCCACAGATAAAGATATTGAAGGTGTCTATAACGAAATTTCAAAGATATATGACGAAATAAAAGTTAATACATCAATAAAAACCGATGAAAAAATTTCAAAAATTTATGATGAAATTTCTAAAAATTATGAATACACAAACGAAAAAGATAATGAAATAAAAAACAGTTTGACGCTTGAAAAAGATAATATTAATAAAAATATTGAACAAAACATAAAAAATATTACTGTTCAAACTGACGAAAAAATTTCCAAAGTTTATGATGAAATCTCTAAAAACTATGAATATACAAATCAACAAAATGAAGAACTTAAAAATTCTTTAGGAATTGATAAAGCAGGAATTAGCACTTTAATTTCAGAAAATGCGGAATTAATCAACGCTCAAACTGATGAAAAAATTTCCAAAGTTTATGATGAAATCTCTAAAAATTATGAATATACCAATCAACAAAATAAAGAACTTAAAAATTCTTTAGGAATTGATAAAGCAGGAATTAGCACTTTAATTTCAGAAAATGCGGAATTAATCAACGCTCAAACTGATGAAAAAATTTC
>JAFUEV010000021.1 GCA_017470245.1 bacterium
GAAGTTGCACATACGTTGTATGATTTCTTCCGCAGTGAGTACTGTGACTGGTATGTTGAAATTGCAAAAATTCAACTGGCTGATCCTGAATTAAAAATGAATACACAAAGAGTTTTGAGATATGTTCTTGACGAATCTTTAAGATTATTCCACCCGATTATGCCTCATATAACAGAAAAAATTTGGCAAGGGTTAAAGGGGTACGGATTAGGCAGAGAAACAGAACCTTCTGCACTCATAATAGCAGAATATCCGACATATCAACAAAATCTCATTTACCCACAAGAAGCTGAGGAAATGAAGCTCGTATTTGATACAATAACATCTTTGCGTAACGTAAGACAAAGCTTTAATATTCCGACTTCCGCAACAGTGGATACGGAAATCAGAGCTGAGGGCAGAGAGCTTGAAATCTTTAAATCTATTGAATCTTATATTCACAGATTGGCAAAAGTTAATAACATAACTTATGCGGATTTGAATGCTCCCGTTCCGCCAAAGAGTGCAACTGCAGTCGTTTCAGCATCTAAAATTATTATTCCGCTTGCGGATTTAATCGATTTGGATGCCGAAATCGCAAGACAGACTAAAAAATTGGAAAAACTTACTAATGAAAAGAACTCACTTCTGGGCAGAATGAAAAACGAAAAATTCGTTGCTAATGCACCGAAAGAACTCGTTGAGCAAACAAACGCAAGAATTGAAGAAATCTCTGTTCAGGAAAATGTCATTAAAGAGCTGATAGAATCTTTAAAATAATAAAAAAGGAGGTTATACCTCCTTTTTTATTGCCTGAATTTAGGTAAAATGGTATAATGAAATTGATTAAGAAGGGAGTATTTTATATGAAAGAAGCTTTTTTATATATGCTAAAAGACAACAAAATCAAAGAAAAAGCCGCTATATATTTTGGAATAATGTTTGTAGCTACACTATTGCAAAACCTCTCACAATATATAAGCAGCCATAATGTATCAGGTACACCGACAATACAGACCATTCTGCTTGCACTTTCAGGATTTGTTATATCTTTTATAACAACAGGATACAGCATTATTTGTATAAAGACCATTATTGAACAAAAGGACAATATAGTAATGCCGTATATTAATATAAAGAGTTTTTATCCCGGATTAAAATATATAATTTCTCTTGGATTATTAAGCATTGTTATATATCTGATTTTAATACCGATATATGTAATCAGTGCTATGGTTTCGAAATTAATATTTTTACTTTGCATAATTGCTATTGTTTTATTTGTTGCCGCATACCTTCCTGTATTAACATATATTATTGCAACTACCGGCATGTGGACTTCATTTTTTAGAATTGTCAGAGCTACTAAACTTATCAATAGCAGCAAATGGCAATATTGGAAAAATGCTCTTATGATTTGCGCAATAGGCATTCTTATTGCAGTTTTAACAGGAATAATTACTTATTTTTCCGGTAATGAAATTTCAGGAATTATTATACAAACTTTATTTACGACAGCAATTTCGTCTTACACAGTTTATGTATTTGCATATCTTACTGCAAAATCCATAAAAGATGAATCTATTGAGTAGTAAAATATTAAATAATTAATGTTATAATATCAGTATGAAAAAATATTTATATTTACTATTCATACTGATATTTTTTGCACAAAGTTCTTTTGCCGGTTCAATTAATGCCGCTGCTTATCAGACTATGCGCGCACAATCGTACAGAAACAACTATTACCGCCAGACACAAAATAACAGAGTTGTTCCATA
>JAFUEV010000022.1 GCA_017470245.1 bacterium
ACATTTTAAAATTTTTAAAATACTTACACATTAATACTTTTAACCCGATGTACCATATTAAGTAATGTGGTGCATAAGTGAAAAATATTATTAACGGCTTAAAAAATCATATCTTAAAGGATTTAGCCTGTATTTTAGTTTCTAATATACCTAAATCTGTTATTAAAAACTCTGATGATTTTAAGTGTGTACTTATAACCTGTTTTAACTTAGGAAAAAATCCTTTAGGAATAGATGAAGAGTATTTGAATAAGCGTTTGGAAATTTTTGATAAATATACTTTTTCATCTATAAATGCTCAAACAGATAAGGATTTTATGTGGGTTATATTGTTAAATGGAAAGACCCCGCAAAAGTTTAAAGATAAGATGACTAAATATGAAAATTCTGCAAGTATAAGTATTAAACTCGTTTATGCGGACAATTACGATAATATGATAAGTAAAAGACAAAATATATCTAATATTCTTAATGGTGAATTTAAAAATTATAAATCTAAATGGCTTTTAACCTGCCGGTGCGACAACGATGATATGCTTGCAAAGAATTATATCGAAAAAATGAAAGAGAATTTCCGTCCCGTTCACAACATGTTTATAGACTTTACACGTGGATACTGCCTTAATTCATTTGAAAACAAATTGAATTTATATAAAAGCAGATCTAATCACTTCATTGGCTATGTTGAGAAAATTTATCCTAATACTCCTATTAAAACAGTATATATGTGCAATCATTCATTTGCAAAAGACTACGGATATATAAGAAGAATTGATAATAAAACATATCCTCTTTGGTGTGAAGTTATCCATGAAACCAATCAAATAAACCAATTTCAGGGCTCTTGTGCGGATAAAAAATATTTAAAATATTTTCAAGAATATTTTGAAAATAAAATGCTCGATACTGTCTAAATACAAAAAAGGTCCGTGCAGAGCTTTACACTCTGCACGGACCTTTTCATTATTAAACTACTTCATAGCCTCAATTGCAGCTTTAACACCCGCACCTAATTCAAATTTATAACCTAATTTAAATAATACAGCCTCTAAAGATGCAACCGCAGTCAACACGTCACGTTGAGATACGAAACCTAATGTTCCCATTCTGAAAATTTTGTCTTTCAAGTCATTTTGACCGTTTGCAACAATAATATCGTAATCTTTCTTTAATCCGCTTCTTATATCAGGAACACTTACTCCCTCAGGAGGAAGAATTGAAGTTATAGAATAGCTTACCTTATTATCATCTTCGACAAACAATTTTAAACCAATAGCTCTAATTGCTGAACGAAGAGCAATGGCATGTTTTTTATGTCTTGCATAAATTTTTTCCATACCCTCTTCTTTAATCATTTCTATTGCAGCCTGAAGAGCAAATATTAAGTTAACAGCCGCAGTATAAGGAGTTGTGTTATTTCTTACTGCTTTTCTGTGAGCGGCCCAGTCAAAATAGAAACTAGGATGTTTACATTGTTCATATACTGCATAAGCCTTATCTGACGCAGCCAAGAAACTCAAACCCGGAGGTATCATGAAACCTTTTTGAGAACCTGATACCAATACATCGATTCCCCATTCATCCATCTTCACTTCCATTGCAGAAACAGATGTAACTCCGTCTACAACTGATAAAGCACCATGTTCTTGAACAAGCTTGCACAATGCCTGAATATCATTTTTTGCACCTGTTGAAGTTTCCGAATGTGTCATTGTTACTATTTTTATTTCTTTATTAACATCAGCATCCAACGCAGCTTTTAATTCTTCTACACTTACTGTTTCACCGTATGCTTTATCTATCGTTTGAACTTCTGCACCTAATGATTTAGCTATTTTTGCCCATCTGTTTCCAAAGTTTCCTATTACAAGCGAAAGTACTTTGTCTCCCTCATTTACCAAATTTGATAAAGCGGCTTCCATCGCCCCTGTTCCACTTGCTGCATATATAAATACATCATTTTTTGTTTGAAATATTTCTTTTAATCCCTCATAACAATATTTCAAAATAGCTTCAAATTCGCCGCTTCTATGTCCGATAGGATGTTTTGCCATTGCAAGCAAGACTGTTTCAGGTACGGGTGTCGGCCCCGGTATCATTAAAAACATTTTATCTTTCATTATTTTCTCCTCCATCTTCTTAACTTATTATTTATATACATTATTTTTGCATAAAAATAAAATTTTGAGTATAATTACACATATGTTAATATATGCGATTTTATCTACAATTATATTTATTAGCATAATTATGCCTTTATACCTTATAGCGGCATGTTTCCGACAT
>JAFUEV010000023.1 GCA_017470245.1 bacterium
AAATTAGTTATAGGTACTATGGATACAGAGCTTACACCAAATTTCAAATTTGTTCCGAACCTCACAGTACTGAAATCTGTAAATTTAAATTTAGTTTATAAAATAAAAAATAGGAAACCTGATGTATATTATAATATAGATATTCCTGCAAAAAGTGATTTAATTTATAACTCTTTTTATTTAGGATTAAGAGATTATAATAGAAAAATATATGCTAATACTCTTAAAGACGGCAACGACTTATATCTAAAAAAATATAAATATTCTTATTTTGATTCTAATAAAGAAAATATTATTATTTCAGGAGACGGATTGTTTTCAAAATATGTAGATAAATCAAATCCGGATAAATTTATTCCTCAATACGTAAGCTGTCATACAAACGGATATGCACCAATTTCTGTTACAGGTTCTTTTGGAGAAAAAGTCAGAGGCGGTGAATTTAAAGGCGATTTAAAATACGATTTTAAAAATAATCAGGTTTTGGGTACGTTTGACATAATAAAAGCAAGACACCATGCATTTCATATTAATCAGGCTCATGTCGTATCTAAAAATGGTGTATTTAATATAACTTCTAACGGTTCATTTAAAGGTGAAAAATATACAGCAGAATTAAGTCTTAAAAATAATATTTACGGTGAAACATTAATTTATAATATGAAGTTATTTTTAGACAAAATGATTCTTGAAACAACACCGAATACAAATAAGCCAAAAAGAAAATTAAACCCTGAAGATTTGACAAAAAAAGTACGTAATGCAGATATTACAATTAATAATTGGGAAATTGCAATTAATGAGATTAAGAGAGATAAATTTGTCCTTCAAAACGTAAAACTCTTGGGCAGTATGAAAAATAATATATTTGATTTTAAAATGCAAGAATTAAATTTTGCAGACGGAAAAATAAACGCAAAGGGTATTTATGATTTTACAAAAAATATATCAAAAATGAATTTTGAAGCTCGAAATATTAATTCTAACAAAGTGGCGGAAACAACACTTAATCTTAAACATCAAATAGAGGGTATTGCTAATGCAAAAGTAGCTATTGATGCTAAAGATATGTTCAGATTTTTAGATGCAAATTGTGAATTTGAAGTCAAGGAAGGATATATGCCGAAGCTTGGCGATACGGAGTTGATGATAAAAAATTCCAAATATAAATTATCTCAAATAATAAATATTGATTTGTCACAAAAAGATCTTATGAAGGACGATATAAAAGGTACATTTGATGTTCATAATACAGAAATAAAAAATATAAATATTACAACTTGGCATGAGTTGTCTGCTGTTTATCTGGAAGGAAATTATGAAATGGAAAAACAACTTGCTGACCTTCAGTTGTTTTGGCATTACAGTAAAGAAGCTCCAAAAGGCGTAAAAATATTTGGAGTACCTTTGTCCCTTATTTTAAAAGTAGTCTTCAGACCGGAAAACACAAAAGAATTGTATAAATCACAACTTTCAAAAATTCCTGCAATCAAGGACAATGACAAGAATTCAAGTTATTACAGAATTCAATTAAAAGGCGATATTAATAATAACAAAACGGACTTAAAACTCAAAGAGATAAGATAATGTACTTCTGTTTTAATTTGTAAACAGAGTTATATGTATCATAATTATAAAGTTATTTTACTTAACCATCGAATAAGTCTGGTTTTGGTGAAAGTAAATTTATAACAAACAGTTAAAAATGAAGGTAAAACAATGTCAGTATGGGAAAGTTCTTTAACTTGATTATCTAATTTTGACTTGTTTACAAAACCGCCAAAGGTATAAAACGGAATAATTGTTTTATTATCAAAATTGTTATTAATCAAAAAACTTTTAACAGGCAGTGATATATTACCTTGCCAAACGGGGCTTCCAACAAAAATAATATTATAATCTGAAATATTGATTTTATTGGTTTGTGGCAGATAATTCTTTTTTATTTGCTCTGTTACAAGATTAGTGAGCTCTGCTGCATTTTTGTTTTCATATTCTTCTGATTTGATTTCTGTAATATCACAGTTCAAATATTGTCTTATCATCTTTGCAATTTCTTCAGTATGGTTGCTGTGAGAATAATATACAATCAATGTCTTTTTGTTAGACAAACCGGCAAAACTAATATGCTTATTAAAATGCCAATTTAGAAAAAATACAACAAGAATTAATACTAATAGCGCAAAAATTATTCCTAATAAAAATATTGCTTTTTTATTCATAATCATTTCCTGTAAATCATTTACGATAAAATTTTATCATAAATGTATATACTAAAGAACTTGCTTTAATATGACAAATGGTTTGAGAAATTTTAGCAGAGATTATGAGAATTATTCAAAATCTAAATTCTTAATATTTTCTATATAAATAACACTTCCCCAATTTTTAAATAATCTTGTGAACATAGGTAGGTTGGGCATGCTTGAAGTGCACCCACTAAAACGGACAATAGTTGTAGGCAAGCATGCTCAATCTATGTTCTATTAAGTCTATGTATTGATTTAATAACAAATTTATAGCACGCTTTTCGCTTAAACTTATTTATCCGGCTTAATAATTCAACAATTTTATCAATGTATTTTTGAGAGATAGACATTACTAATTTATCTATAACTATACCGAGAATAAAGACAATAAATACAACTGCTAATAAATACAATATCATATATGGTTTATCCATATAATTGCACGGTCGTACTATAACTCGCCACAAAAAGGGTCGAACTATACTATTATCGTGAAATAAATATACGCCAAATACTGACACTGCAATTTGATTTATAAATTCATTATAGTGTATTTCTAAATCTTTAAAGTAGTGTAACAGATAAATTGCTATTGATACTATAAATATAGTTTGCATGCGTCCTAACTTAGTCACACACCACAAATTAACGTCTGCTCCTATACATCTTACAAAAGTATATCCAATTAGTACAATGCAACTCATTATAAACAAATTCTTGAAGAGCTGCTTGTTGTTAAATATACTCGCATAACTCTTTAATCTAATTGAAGCTCCAATAAAATACAAATATATAAAACAAGCAAGATTTGAAAAACAATAATCAGCAGGTGTAAACGTAGGAATAAGCACCCATAGAAAAGTAGTTATAATCATTAAGGAATTAAGCATGGTTTTCTTTGACGCAAGTATAAACTTGTTAAGATATGGTACAAATATGTATAACATAAGATATGTAGTCATAAACCAATATGCATTGCCTCCAAAAGGAAATAATGAACTGTTTAAAATTTTTGACGGTACATGGTGTTCTCCATAAATATATGCTATTACTAAAAGCAGGAGAGAATATAGTAATGTAGTAAGGTATAATTTTACTACTTTGGTAAACTTACAGTTTGATACAATCATAAAATAGCCTGTTATCAGGACAAAGATATCTACTCCAAGTTTGCCGCCCATAGAAACAATACCTACAATAACATTATTTACATAAGCTGTTAATGTAGAATTAGTATGCCAATAATTAAAAATGCCATGCACGCAATAATGGTGTGCAACAATCATTAGCATTGCTAATATACGTAATATTACTATGTTAGAACTTTTTACTTTGCTCAAAATGTTATCTCAATATATAAAGTACCGTTATAATATTTGTTTTATATGAGAATAATAAAACAAAAGTGATTATATTACCATATATCTGATACTTATAATAATATAACTCTCATATTTCGTTGTTAAGTTAACTAATACTACCTCATAAAATATTAAGGAGGTGCTGATATGACTA
The DNA here is from genome assembly GCA_017470245.1 of bacterium. Classification (GTDB taxonomy): domain Bacteria; phylum Cyanobacteriota; class Vampirovibrionia; order Gastranaerophilales; family Gastranaerophilaceae; genus Avigastranaerophilus. The sequence goes on from JAFUEV010000023.1 coordinate 3,765, forward strand.
ATGACAATACTTTTGGTAAAAGATTACAACAAATAAGAAAACAAAAAGGTCTAACTCAAGAGAAGTTGGCAGAGTTAGCAGGTGTACACGAAAAACATATATCAAAACTGGAATTAGGAACTTATAAGCCTAGCTTTGATACACTAAATAAAATTCTCAAAGTTTTAGATATAGGAGTAAATGAAGTTGGATTAGATTTAGCAAAAGTATCAGTAAACGACAACCCATTTTACATAAAATCAATGCAAATCCTAAATAATGCAACAGAACAAGAATTAGAGTTTTACTATGGACTACTTAAACAAGGTCAAAAAGGTTCAGAGATATTTGCAATACAGAATAAATAATTTATGTTTTGTTTAATGTTTGTGCTTCAATAATTATCAAACGGTATGTTCTTTTTTAAACCGACAGTAATTGTGCATTGAAACTCGACCTATATACTTCAATGCGGATTTAAATTGTGTATGACAATAAACTATTCGGTTAGGAGTTTCGAGGATTTTGCGCAGTCTGCAAATAGGATTTACCAATCCGACAAAAGTTATTCAAATATTCATAAATTTATTGGTTTGTTATATTATAATTTTGTGTTTTGATTTTAGATATGAGGATTTGGTATTATGAATAAAGCAATGAAATTGGCAGTTATCTTTTTTGTTATGATTTTGTGTACAACAATTTCGGCATACTCGGCAGAAAAGCAGGTATTGTTAAAAACAACTCAAACTTGGGATAATGCGGAATATAAAAAATTAAAAATAAAAAAGCCGGAAGTTACGGTATTAAGGATTATTATTGGTGTTAATGAAGAATTGCCTATGCACAAGCACGATTTAGTTAATATTGCTTATGTAAAAAAAGGCACTTTGACAGTTATTACTGATAATCATAAAGAAATAACACTCCACGAAGGCGAAGTTTTGCCGGAATTGATAGGTAAATATCATTACGGTAAAAATACGGGCAAAGTTCCTGTTGAGCTCGTTGTTTTCTATATCGGAGAAAAAGGAACTCCGCTATCTGTTAACAAATAACTCAGCACATCTTAATTGCTTCTTTCGGACAGACGTGTGAGCACAAAGAACAGCCTGCGCATTTTTCTTTGTCCAGACAAATAGCATTTTTATTATCATTTACCCCTAGTGCGTTATATTCAGATTCAGAGCATATCTTTACGCACTTACCGCAAGTAATACATTTTTCTTTATCAATAGAAGGATAAAGGTGCGATTTTTTATTTAGTCCTTCATGCGATGTAATCTTGCGTGCGCCAATATCTTTTAACTCTGATATGTCATTGAAGCCTTTTGATTCCAAGTAGTTCAAAAGTCCTGATTTCAAGCCGTTTATAATTCCGTAGCCGTTAATCATAACCTCCGTGCAAACTTGAACCGCATCCGAGCCGAGTGCTATATATTGCGCCGCATCCTCCCAAGTAGAGATTCCGCCCATACCCAAAATCGGTAAATCAGACTTTTGTCTTAATTGAGAAACACATCGGAAGCCTATCGGTCTTATTGCTTCGCCTGACAATCCGCCATAAGTCGAATGTCCGTCTATATTTAGAACAGGATCTAATGTATCAAGGTTTATTCCCATAAAACTTTGTACGGTGTTAATCGCTGCAAAACCGTCTGCGCCTGCTCTTTCAACAGCGTTTGCAATCCAAGTTATATCCGTTACGTTCGGGGTTAATTTTACAAAAACAGGTTTTGTCGCAACTGATTTTACCCAAGAAGTTATAAGAATTGATATTTCCGCACTTGTACCGATTGCCATACCGATATTTCTCTCAGGCATTCCGTGAGGGCAGGAGAAATTGAGTTCATAAGCATCAATCGGGGTTTCGTTTAATGTCTTAACAAGATTTTGCCACTCGTCACGTTCGACAGGTGCCATAATACTTGCTATTATAACTTTTGTCGGGTGTTTTTCTTTTAAATATTTAATCCCTTCTACCCAGTATTGAACAGTTTCGTGGCTCAACAATTCTATATTTTGAAGACAAATTACTTTACCGTTATGCTTAATTGTTGCATAACGCGGGCTTGCTTCAATCATCTCCAAATCGTCAGGAGTTATTGTTTTCAGAACAGCTCCGCCCCAGCCCATTTCAAACGCTTTATCAATACTTTCGATTGATGCGGTCGGCGGTGCTGATGCCAGCAAGAACGGATTTTCAAATTCTATTCCTAATACTTTTGTTTTGAGTGTAGACATATAGAACCCTCGAATTTAATTAAGTTTTAACAATTGGTTTATTGTATTAACATGACACAACAATATATTCAAGTCGTAAGATATATTATAGCATAAATTAAAAGGCTTGATATAAAAACTATACTTTAATCAGATGTAATAATTTTTTTTACGCAATTAGTTAAAAATTTTATAAATTCAAATTCCTCTATATAGTTGATGTTTTAATTTTCAAAATTATATATTATACATATGGACTATAGTAGGGATTAGGTATGATAAATTCCGTATTCTTTGACGAATTATATAAAAATTTTGCTTGGTATGATTCAATATTCACACCGGTAGTAGAAGATTGCAGCAATGAATTCTTCTTTGACGGGTTTGAATATAAGTTAGAATCTATTAGTACAAACATGAACGTACTGGCGCAAAATGATACCTTTTTTGTTACTAAGGTTAAAATAAATTCAAAGAATGATATATATATAAGAATTTCGCAAAATGCAATAAATGTTATTTTGGATAAAGTTTTAGGGAAAAATAATCGTAAATTTGAACTTACAGAAGTTTCAGAGCTGGAAGCAAGGATTATAACGGCATTTAATGATTTTTTATATGAATCACTTGCCCCGAATTTTACTATAGAACCACACCGCCGTTATACAGAAATTTTGCATCTCACTTATTTTGTAAAGAGTGAAATATCAGATACAGCAGCAAAATTTATTATTTCAGTGCCAAAAGATATTTTAACCCCTCCGTCAACCGAGGTTAAAGAACCAAGGTTTACAGATGAATATTTTTCAAATAGTCCGGTGGAAGTTAATTTGCGTCTTGGAACAACAACTTTTCCAGTCGCAGATATTAAGAAACTGGATGTTGGGGATATTGTTGTTTTTGAGAATAGCAAATCTTCAGAAATGACTTTAATTTGTGAAAATATAATACAAAAATTTCAAGTAAAACCAAATATAAATATAGTAGAATCTTATGATACTGCGATTGGAGGAGGCAGCATGGACGGTATGGATACAAATACTAACTTGTGGGATAGTATACAAGTTGATATGGCGGCAGAGTTTGACAAAGTGAAAGTTACTTTAGGAGAACTGAAAAGCATAGAAGAAGGTTTGATTGTAGATCTTTGTTCCGTATATGACAATAAAGTTGCCTTAAAAGTTGGCGGTAAGATAGTTGCAGAAGGCGGTTTGGTTATAATCAACGACAGATTCGGCGTCAAAATTGAAAAAGTGAATGATTCTGAACCACAGAAAGAACCTGTTCCTCAAGCTCAAGCAGAAGCAGGAGCAGAAGAACAGCAGCAATCTGATGAAGATTTTGATTATAGCGATTTTGAAGTTGAAGAACAAGAAGGTTGATTTTTGAGTAAATATTATTAATACAAACAAAGACTGAGATTTTATAAAAATAAGGAAGTAAAAATGGGATATTTGGCAAATTTTATGGTATATACACTTGCAATGGTCGGCGTAATTGTTGTTGCTCTTTTAGTATTTAAAGGTGCAACTTCGTCTGCAGGAGGCGGAAAAAGTTCAAAATGTCTAAAAATTGTTGATACAATGTCACTTGGTCCGAGAAAAACTTTATACATAGTTTCTGCAGGGAATGAAAGATTTTTGATAGCAGGTGATGTTGATAAAACATCGCTTATTTCCAAACTTAATTCTTCTGATACAAATATCACAGTTGATGAAGATATAAAAAAATACAAATATGAAGGTAATAATTCTGACTTTGGAAATACACAGGCTAATATAGCAAAACATAATTATGCAGATGTTTCACAAATAGGTATAAAATCCAGTTTAATTACGGATAATCATCAGAATTCAGTAATGAAAAATCTTGCATCAGTATTGAGAAAATAAGGGAAAAATAATGGATACAGCACTACAAAATATGAATCCGGTTTTACAACTCTTGACGGTAATGTCTCTTTTTTCGCTCATTCCGTTTGTTTTTTGTTGTATGACTTGTTTTTTAAGATTTACAATAGTTTTTTCACTATTAAAAACCGCAATGGGTGTTCAAGTCCCGCCTGCTATAGTAACGATTGGTTTATGCATGATTCTCACGTTTTATACAATGGGAGGCGTTTTTCAGCAATGTTATGAAAGAGGCTCGGTTCCTTATCAAAAGAATCAAAATCTTATTGCTGCAGTAGACGAAGGTTCTAAACCGTTAAAAGAGTTTATGTTAAAACAAACAAGAGAAAGCGATTTGGCTTTCTTTGTAGAGCTTAAACATAAAACACCTCCAAAGTCTCCTGATGATATAACGATTTGGGAAGTTGCTCCCGCATATATTTTAAGTGAACTTAAAGTTGCATTTGAAATTGGCTTTATAGTTTTTGTACCATTTATTGTATTAGACCTTGTTGTTGCAAATATATTGCTGGCATTAGGTATGTTTATGTTATCTCCGACAATTATTTCACTTCCGTTTAAGCTGCTAATATTTATAGCGGTTGATGGTTGGGCTTTAATTGTTCAAGGTTTGGTGCAGAGTTATAACTAGAGGTGAGCAAATAATTTAGTTATTAAATAAAGAAGGAACTAAAATGGAACTTTTAACAGAATATTTAGCAAAAGGATTTATGACAATGTTGTCAATATCAATGCCGTGCGTATTGACGGCAGCTGCTATCGGTCTTGTTGTCGGTATTATACAAGCTGTAACGCAGGTTCAAGAGCAAACCATTGCAGCAGCGCCAAAGATATTTGCGGTATTTTTAGTAATAATTATAGGTGGACTAGGGTTTATCAAACTTCTTACAAATTTATTCATAGAAGGAACATCATTGGCATTTAATACCATAACAAAAAATGACGCTTATGTATTATCTTCAGATTATTATAAATATACAACACCGTTTGAAGGAGAGATGAAAGATAAGTTTAAAGATGTGCCGACAGTGAATGAAGTTATGAAAAATCCGGGCAAAGTACCATATATAGACAAAGGACAAAAAATTAAATATCAACCGGCGCCTAAAGCTCCAATGCCAAAAGGCAATTTTGTAGAAATAAATAAAATGCTTGGAAGGTAGTTTTTATATTGAAAATGAAAAATAGAATATGGAAAATTATTTGTAATAAATTTATTTATAACTTTGTAACTTTAATAGTTATAACAGTTTTATTTTCAATACCTTCTTATGCTTTTGAAGATTGTCTTATATCTTCCGATTCAAAACTTACGGATATAAGAATTGAGCATAATGACATAATAAATGTTTATCCTATTTATACATTGATGAACGAAAAAAATACGCTTTATGTACAGCCTTTAAAACAAGGTGAGACAAAATTTACAGTACTTAAAAATAACAAAGAAAGACATATGTTTTCAGTCAAGGTCGAAGCTGAAAAGACAATAATAGATAATATAACAGGTTTCGACGTGGTTTCTATAGACCTGCCTCCGGGATTATATGAATATGAACTCGATGAACCGCCTGTGAAATTAAATAAATAGTTATTCAACAATAAATTCGCTCAAAAATGGATCAAGTAATTTCAAATATATCATTATTATTTCCCGAATTCGCGCGCTGGTTTTCAGCGGGTTTTATTGTGTTTGCCAGATTATTGGGTTTTATCAGGTTTGCTCCTGTTTTTAACAGAAAAGAAATTGCAGGAATTGTAAAATTATCATTTGCCTTTATATTAACTGTTATTATTACTCCGCTGCTCAAGCCCGGCATGCCGCCTGCGGATATATCTCCGCTTTTGCTTTTGATATTAAATTTTGCAGCAGGTGCCATAGTTGGATATATAGCACAACTTTTGATTCAGGCAATTGAAGCAGGCGGAGATATGATAAATACTCAAATGGGCTTGTCTTCTGCTATGGTTATGGATCCGTCTACTAATAGCCAAACTTCTATTTTAAGTCGTGTAATTACTCTTTTGGGCTTAGTGATATTTATGGAAATAGGCGGCTTTTATTGGCTCATTAATGCACTTGTTAGAAGTTTTGAAGTTTTTCCTGTATATGCGGTTATGATTCCTTTAGAAAAAATTATAAACCTTGATTATCTTGTCACAACAACATCAAATGTTTTGTATATGGGGCTTCAAATTGCATCACCGGTTCTTTTGGCAACATTGGGGCAGGATATTATATTAGGTGTTATTTCAAAAACTGCACCGCAAGTAAACGTTTTTCAACTCAGCTTCTTATTTAAACCGGTTTTTGGTGCGGCAATTATGATTTGGATTCTGCCAATGCTTGTAAATGTTATTTCTGATTTCTTTACTTCTTTTTCGGCAATATATTAAAATGTATGTTAGAATGAGTATAGAGCTTTTATATAATACAGGAGTTAAGAAATGAAAAAATCCGGTTTTACTTTGGCAGAAGTACTTATAACATTGGGAATAATCGGTGTTGTTGCAGCATTGACAATGCCAACGCTTGTACAACAATCTCAGAATAGAGCTAATGTTTCAAAACTTCTTTCTACGGTTCAAACTGTTGAAACAGCACTTGGCATGGCAATAGAGAAAGAAAGAGCGGATGATATTTTTGGAACAAGTATGTACAGAAATAATATACCAAATGAACAGCAAGAATTGCCTACCCAAGAACAATTGGATGTATTTATAGGACATTTAAAACAATATTTGTCAATTAGTAATTATGCAAGACAGTCAATGCACGCGTATTACGGCGACCATAATGTTGATAAAATATATTATATGAATAATACGACCGGTGAACGAGGTAACGAGTGGGAAGCTTCTGACAGTACAAATAATGCCTTTCCTATAGAGTTGCGAAACGGTGCGGTAATGTTTTGGAGGGTATACGGTTATGACAACAGTGAAGAATCTAATCGAGAAAGCGTTGTAACTCCGGAAGGCGGGTCTTTATGGATTAAAGCCGGTGAAGTAATGATAGATGTGAACGGAGCTAATGCACCAAATATTTTGGGACGTGATATATTTAGTTTTTATCTTGGTCAAGATGGCATCTTATACCCTAGCGGCGGTTTAGATTTTTGTTTGTACGAAAGCAACGGTACATCAAAAACCGACATCTGGACGGACGCAGGTAACAATAACATTTATGCATGTACTGACGGTGCTTTTGGTATAGCCAATAATGCAGGTTCAGGTTGTACGGCAAGAGTATTACAAACAGGTAAAATGGATTATTAATTTTATTGTTATAAAAAGCGTAACAAAAAGCGGCGGGATTTATACCGCCGCTTTTTATGATTTTTAATTTTGATTAGTAGTTAATCTTGTATCCTTCAGCAACTACACGACCTGCACATCCTAGACCGGTATCCAGAGCTCCGTCTTTGCATTTTAAATCACCGTCTCCGGACCATATGTCAGCGCCCTCTCCTGTTAAATAAGCAGCAACGTCAAGCCCTCCAAATGGATATAAAATGCCGTTAGAACCAAGAATATAGAAGAACATATCACGTCCGAAGGTGTTAGGAGCTGACGTACCGTTTACGTCAATCATGACACTGGCAGCTCTTTCAAACAAGCCTCCGCCAAGATTAGTAACTGTTGCCCTTGTTGTCTCTATTCCGTCTACACCTGCATTGGTATATGGTCTTACTACAATTATAGCCCCTTGTTTTGTTTCAATAATAATACTATTGTTGTCATCGAAATGATCTGCAGGCAGTGTTGTATTTTCTGCCGCTGTATCAATACCACCTGAAGAGGTCATTGGATGTATACCGTCTGTATAGTAGTTAGCAACGGTTGAATCTCTCCAATCAGTTACGTTAATATATCTTTTTAAATTACCTACAAAAGCTGCTTTATTGATACCACCGCTAACGCCATTAAGCCACATATTCGTTCTGTACAGGTTATCTACGTTTTCTGATAGAATAGCTGTTGTAAAGGCGTTTTCAAGATTAGATGTTGCTACTGCAAGTTTTGCTGCGTTAGCCTCATTTCTTGACTGCATAACTAGCGCAGGAGCAGTAAGAGCTGCAACAACACCGATAATACCCAGTGTAATCAACACTTCTGCCAAAGTAAAACCGAATTTTTTCATAATAAAAAGCTCTCCTATAATTAAAATTATGTTACATTCGATGTAACTCAATACCTATTGTTTTGCATTGGATGCAGATTTGTTACTCAAATACTCTCCCGGTTTGGTTTTTTATCGTTTCAAAATATCAGCTTTCTTCTTCCAATGTGTTAGGTTTCTTTGTCACATTCAAATATTATTGTACATTCATGATAGCATATTTATCTATGTTTGTGAACCCTTGAAAATATTTTTTAAAACACGACTATTTTTTATTTTTATAATTCAAAGTAAATAGATTTATCAAAAGTCCTTTCGTCTCTATAATAACTGTTATAGAATTTAGCACCTTTAATAACTTCAAACCAGAGAGTGTAATTATCCATAAAATTTTCTTTGTTTCTATTCATATAGTGAATTGTAATAATACCTCCGTGAGCGCGTGTAATCCTGTAAAATTCACATTGAGCCTTGATATCTTTATAATCATTTGTGCATCTCATAAAAAGTGCATCATTTTCAGACATTTTTAAAGTTTTGTACTTAGCAGTCGGATTGGCTTTTACCAACCTTCGGATATTGTTAGTTGAAAACACATTTATCGGATAGTCAGAAAACTCGTAAGAGTGAATTACAATAGAACGGTTCCAGTTATCAGAAGTTTCTCCGACCGGTACATATTGTAAAAGGGCCTCACCTCTTACTTTTCGATAATAGGCTTTATCCCAGTTTTCACCATCCGGAAAGTGGATTATTATAGTTTCGTATGCAAAAACAAAAATAGTCGAAGCTAAAAACAGCAAGCTAAATAAAAGGGCTTTTTTCATCTGCAATAATCCCCCTTTCTCCAACCTGTGTAATTTCCTTTAGAAGCTCGGGTGCAAAAATTTCGCTCTCAAAATGGCCTATATCAAAAACAATTTGTTTTGAATCCAATGCCGTATGAAATTTTAAATCACCTGTTACAAAAGCGTCTGTATCTGTTCTGTTAATGAATTCAGAGCCAGAACCTGCACAAAATGCGATAGAACGAATGTCTTTTTTGTTCAAATTATTTATGTACCTGAGTTTTGGCGAAATTGTTAAAAGCTTGTTCTTTAACTCATCAAGACTTATCGGTTTATTTAAAATGACAATTCTTACAAAGCCTTGGTTTTCTGATTTTTTGAATCCGAGTTTTTGGATAAGCGTATCTGTTGTCCCGCCTTCTGCTATATCAAGGTTTGTATGTGCGGAATAAATGTTTATATCACTCCATTCAAGCGGTACATAAAAAAGCGGATGGTGTGAAATTATCATATCACAATTGTTTTGGCGAGCCTGTTTAACTATATCATCCGTTACTGTAAGCGCAAAGAG
>JAFUEV010000024.1 GCA_017470245.1 bacterium
TTCCGAGAGTGATAAATTATCAAGCCCGCCACTAGAGGTAGGGGTAGAGTTATCGTTACCACCGGAGTAGTTATCACCACCTCCGCCACCACCAGAGGAGCCACCTGTACCTGAGGAGCCGCCTGCACTACCTGTATTTCCAGCACCTTGAGCAGCAGCTGCATCTTGAGGTGTATCAGCAGCATCAGGTGTTTCAGAAACTTCAGGAGTTTCAGTCGGAGTTTGTTCTTCTGCTGCTTCTTCATCTTTTCCGTATGTTCCGTCTATAATTTTACTAATAGCTTCTTTAATTGCTTCTTCTGTAATTTCTCCATTTTCATTTTTTAGTGTTTCTTCAAATGCAGCTTTTTCTTCATCACTCAATTTACCATCACCATCTTTGTCTAATTGAGCAATTACCATTTTATTTTCATAAGCAGTCTTTAGTAGCTCATCTATGGAATTTTCATTTTCGTTTTTATTTCCATCTTGTTTATTTGTATATTTTTCTGTTAATTCCTTTAATTTGTCTTGGGAAATAACCTCGCTGTCTTCAAATTTATTTGTAAATGCCGATAATTCTTCTTTTGTTATTTCTCCGTCTGCATCGGAATCGAGTTCATTGATTGCATTTTCATCTTGCATTGCATCATTGATTAGAGACATAACAATGTCACTACCGCCATTAACTCCTTTTAATTCCTGTTCTATATATTCTTTAAATTCATCAGGATGTTGAAATATACTTTTATTTATGTCCTGACTAGTATTTAATTCTGTATTTTCAGCCCCAAACTTTTCTTTTATAAACTCTAGAAAACCCATTTTTAATGAGTCTAAATTCATAGTTATCCCTCATGTTCGTATTTATATATATAAAGTATTTTGGATGAAAATAATTAATCTTTTTCTTAATATATCTTAATAAATTTATTAATTCTTATTATATCATTTATCATATAGATGTTAGAAATTCGTATAAATAATAAAATAAATGAATTATTCAAAACAGAGAGAAATTATATATAATACTTTAAAAAATAATGCTGTACATCCTACTGCAGACAGTTTGTTTGAAATTATAAAAAAGGAAAATCCCGATTTGAATATCGGAATAGCTACTGTATATAGGAATTTAAAACTTATGTCCGATATTGGTATGATAAAGAAAATATCAGGGCTTGAGGATGCGGAACATTTTGATCATAATACATTTACTCACTATCATTTTATTTGTGATAAGTGCAAAAAAGTTTTTGATGTTGATGCTGATATTGCTCCTGTTTCTGCAGTTAATTTTGAGAAACAAACAGGATTTTCTATTACAGGTTATGATATTACTTTCCATGGAATTTGCAATGAATGTAACAATTTAAATACCAAGACAATTGATAAAACTGAATGATAATGTTATCTTATTAAAGTTAAAAAAGAAGGAGAAAAAACATGGAAAATTACATTTGCACGGTATGTCATTATGTATATGAACCGTCTGAAAACGGGAATGTAGCATTTGAAGATTTACCGGATGATTATGTATGTCCGTTATGCGGTGTTGGTAAAGATATGTTTGAAAAACAAGCTTAGTTTTATATTCTTGCGTGAGTTGAGAGAGGTAGAAAAATGATTTTTAAGAAAATAAAAGAAGATATTTTATATGCAGGTATGAATGATGGGGGAAGGTTAATATTTGACGAATTAATTCCTCTGGATAAAGGCACAAGCTATAATTCTTATGTAGTAAAAGGCAGTGACAAAACTGCAGTTATAGACACAATGTACCCGAAATTCACGCAAGAATATTTAAAATCATTTGATGAAAACGGTATAACAAAGGTAGATTATATTATTGCAAACCACGGTGAACAAGATCACTCTGGGAGTATTCCCGCAATGCTGGAAAAATTCCCCGATGCAATTGTTGTAACAAATGCAACTTGCGCAGGAAATATAAAAGAAATGCTTTTTGTTCCTGCCGAAAAAATTAAGATAATAAAAAATGATGAAGAAATTTCATTAGGTAATAAAACACTTCAATTTAAAATTGCCCCCGGTGTTCATTGGCCTGATACAATGTTTACATATATAAAAGAAGATAATGTTATATGTACTTGTGATTTCTTAGGCGCTCATTATATATTCGATGATGTATTTGCTGTTCCTTCAAAGGAACTCGAAAAGAGTGCTAAAAAATACTTTGCGGAAATTATGATGCCATTTAGCACAATGTGCAGAAAATATGTACAAATGGTTAGAGATTTAAAAGTAGAAATGGTGCTTCCGAGTCATGGTCCTGTTCATAAAAATCCTGATTATATATTGGATTTATATGCCGATTGGGCAGGTGAAAAAGGTAAAAATTTAGTAGCATTACCTTATGTATCAATGTATAACTCAACTAAAGATATGATAGATTACCTTGCTGATAAATTGGACAAGAAAGGTATTTCTACTGTTAAATATGATATGGTAAACGGCAATTTAGGTGATTTAGCAATAGCTTTGGTTGATACGACAACAATTGTTATGGGAACTTCAATGGTTTTAACAGGCCCACATCCTGCTGCATTTAATACTGCATATTTGGCAAGTGTGTTGCGTCCGAAAGCAAAAATCGCTTCTTTCATAGGTTCATTCGGATGGGGTGGTAATTTGTTCGGCAAAATGGCTGAAATGCTTGCACCGTTAAAATTGGATATAATAGAGCCAATTCAGGTAAAAGGTCAGGCAAAACCTGAAGATTATGCTAAACTTGATAATATGGCAGATGAAATTTATAAAAAACATAAAGAATTAGGTTTATTCTAAAAAATAATTGTTAAAAGAAAAAGGACATTAATAATTAATGTCCTTTTTTCTGTCCAAATATACCGTATATAATATTTCTCTCAAACAATAAGGAACTTCTGTATTATAATTGTTCTTAATTTTTATATTATTTTCGTTTTGTACTATATTATTGAATTTTTTATAATCATTAAAGTCTAATTCATTATTTTCTTTTAAAAACTCAGTTATATAATTTTGAGCCAAAAGAACAACTTTTTTGTCTGTTTCAAATCCTAAATATGTTGGATTACATTTATTTATAATTTTTTTTATTTCAGTATTTTCTTCAGTATCTTTTAAATTAAAATTTTTTTCTTCTATTTTATGTCTGATAAATACAAAAAATAATTTTATACCTATAATAGCAACTACAGTCCAAAATATATAATTTATGTTGTCAGCTAAAAAGACTAATATTATTGCAAAACAAATTAGTCGGAGCGTATTTACCAGAAATCCTGCAGAAACACCGTATGTAAAAATAATAAATAGTAATAAGTAGTTATTCATAGAATATATTATATATCATTAAATAACAATTGGTATTTAATGATGTATAATTTGTTCAAAACAGATGATAAAACTAATTTCTGTTAATTATACTCATAAGTTCGTCTTTAGAGCGCATACCTCTGAAAGAATTAATTTCTTTTCCATCTTTAAAAAGGACAAAAGAAGGAAAGGCTTGTATTGAATATTTTGTTACGAGGTGAGGATTTTCATCACCGTTTACATCTCCAATCCATATATTATTTTTTGATAATTCTTCCAATATCGGTTTTTGCCTGTTGCAGTAACCGCACCAAGGCGCAGTAAATGTTAATAGTTGAATGCCTTCTTTTATATTTAATGAAAAATTTTTATCTGTTATATTATGAATCATATCTGCCTCCTATTTTTTAATATAGTAGACATAAAATACAATTTTTTGATTATTCATGAAGGCAGTAAGGTTTTATATTATATTATTTTTTATAATTCCGTCGACAATAACATCCCAAGCTTCTTCCGTAGGATGACAATCATTTTTAAAATGATATTTCTCATCATTTAAATCGATGTTTTCATCAATAATATCATTAGTAGAATATAGCTCCCAGCCTGCTTTTTTTAAGGTTTCTTTATATGGCATTAAAGTTGTATTATTATATTCAATTATTATAAATTTTGAATTAGGATATCTTTTTATTAAATTTTTATGAGATTCCTCAAAAATTTTAAATAACAGTTCATAGTTTTTAGCTTTATTTTTATCAGAATTTTTTTGATTAGCGATATAGTTATAAATTGATTTTGTTATGAAAAATACATGTAAAGGCGGTAATAATAATTTATCTTCTTTCAATTTTGTTTCATTTTGATTTTTTACTAATTTATATCTGAGCGTAAGTACATTTTTATAGAGATTTGCCCAATAATAATAATTTAATCTGTATAAATGATCGGGAATATAAATATATATTATTGTATCAACATCACCATTTATTAAGTCTAAACTGTAATTTGGATTTTTATTTTCTGTTTGGTAAAGCATAAATGCATTTCCTATTCCGGGATATGCACGATTAGTAACTGAAGACCCCGTTCTTTGAGCTAATTTATACCAGAAAGTTTGCTCAACATTCAAGCTTGAACCAAAAGCAAATGAACATCCAAATGTTATTATGTTGTGATTATTCCCAAAATTTACCGGTTGTCTGAAAAAATATTTATCTTTTATTGTATTAACAAAATTAGAATAAGTTAATTTGTAGTTAAACTCTCTTGATAGATTAAAATTAGTTTTATCAAGTTCTGCTAAATATTCCTGTCTGTATTTATTGAATAAATAAAATTCCAATGAAATTAAAAAGATAATAATAATAGAAAAATAGTATATTATTTTTCCTCTATTTGTCATTTTTTATAACCAGTCTTTCTAGTTTTCTAACAAATCTTGTAAGCTTATTTTCCGTATTTCTTGTTATAGAATCAACTAATGCTGTTTTTGCTCCAAGTAATTTCCCTGCAAGAATATCTGTTAGAGGACGGTCGCCAATTACTAAAGTTGCTTCCGGTAAGATATTAACAGAACGAATAAAGTCTTTCATAACCTTAGGGGAAGGTTTATTTGCATTTCCAATAACAGGAAAACTAGATTGAGTTTTTACTTTTTCTATATATTTCTTATTTTTGTTATTACTTATAATTGCAACAACAAAATTTTGCTTTAGTTCTTCCAGTAATTCTTTAACTTTTTGAGGATATTCTCCTGATTTTGACGGCATAACCGTACTATCCAAATCGAATAAAATTGCATGAATACCTTGAGCTTTAATTTCTTTAAAATTTAGGTCAAAAAGTGAAATAACGTTGTAATCGGGTTTTAGTATCATCTTAAGTTCTTTACTCCAATTGTTCTTGCAAGTGCGTAAGCACAATCTTTGGGATTTGTTGATAATTTAATAAGACTAATGTCGTTTGTGTTGGAAAGTTCTTTTTTCTCTCCCGATTTTTCATCTTCAATTCCAATAACTTTAGTTTTGAAACATTCTGAAGGTGTTATTACTTCAATTTCATCATTAAGTAAAAATTTGTTTTTAGTGAGGACTTTATATTTGTTATCTTTTTGTTCAAGGAAAACGCAAAGACAATCTGCTCCGGCTAATCCTTTTGAAATATCATAACTATAACCTTCACTATCCGGTTTCATTAAATAAAATCCTGTTGTATATCCTCTGTTTCCTATTTTAACTATTTCATTGTAGTTTTGTTCTTCATTAATTTTACCGGTTGACAGGTAGTCATCAATTGCTTTTCTATAAGCTTTTGCAACTGCTGAAACATAATAAAGGCTTTTTGTTCTTCCTTCAATTTTAAATGAATCAATACCAATATCAATTAATTGTGGAATGTAATTAATTAAAGCCAAATCTTTTGGGCTTAATATGTGTGTACCTTGTCCGTTCTCCAGAATATCAAAATATTCGCCTTCTCTTGTTTCTTCAACAAGTTTATAACTCCATCTGCAAGATTGAGAACAGTTGCCGTGGTTAGCTTTTCTTTCTCCTTTTGTCATATAATCACTAATTAAACAACGTCCGGAAAAAGAAACGCATTGAGCTCCATGAACAAAAACCTCATATTCTATATCAGGAACTTTATTTTTTATTTCTGTTATTTGTTCGAGTGATAAATCTCGTGATAAGACAACTCTTTCTGCTCCTAAATCACGCCAAAATTTTACTGCTTCATAATTTAATATATTGGTTTGTGTACTAACGTGCAGAGGAATATTTGGCATATATCTTTTTATAATGTTATAAACTCCGAAGTCGGAAAACAATATAGCATCAGGGTTTGCATCATTAATACGTTCTGAGGCTTCAATCATTCCTTTTATATCTTTGTTGTATGCAAAAATATTTAAAGTAAGATAAACTTTTTTCCCGAAGGAATGAGCAAGCTCTATACAATCTTTCAAATTGTCTAGTGTAATTAATTCACCTTTTCGCATTGCTCTTAAACTAAAATCAACCATACCGAGATATACAGCATCTGCCCCATAGTGTATTGCATAGTCTAATTTTTCTTTACTGCCCGCAGGTAAGAGCAACTCAGGTCGTTTTATTATCTTTTCCATATCATTATTGTACTACAAACATTTATTAAATTTTTATACATTCTTTTTAATAATATTAAAGTTTTAGAAAAATATGCCGAAATAAATATTTACAGTATTGTAGTGGATTACTATGGAAAGAATAAATAATATAAATCTTACCCCTCAATTTTTTCAGACCGAAAAAACTGAAGAAGATAAAAATTATGATGAATATGCTGAAGAAAGTATATTCCAATCAGGATATGCTACAAATGATGATGATATTCAAACATCCGAAATAGAATTTTCCTCAAGAGAAAAAGAAGCAGAAAGTATATCATCAAATCCTAATTATGCTGAATTTCCCGATACGGTTTTTAATGAACAAGGGAAAGTAACTTTCATTAGATTTTTTAATGATGCAGGAGAAATGATAGGTTATGATACATATATCTATGATAGTTCCGGTAACCCTCTTGAACGAGTAAGCTATAATGCGAACAATGATATTATTTATAAAAAGAATTGTGAATATTATGATGACGGTAATGTTCGACATGAAGATGAAGTATTCTATCGAGATGATGGCAGTACGATAACTTCAAAAGAAAAAGAATATTATCAAAATGGAACTCTCAAAAGCAATGTAGAAACTTCATATAATCCTGATAATTCTATTAAAGAAAAATCAGATGAACAAAAAAGAAGTGACGGCACAAGAGTATCAATGATATTAAAAACATACGATGAAAATACTCAAGGCTATGTCACTACCGAAATATACTATAACGAAAATGATGATGTAGAAGAAGAAAACTACTATAATAAAGATAATATATTAACATATTCATCGCATAATACTTATAATACAGATGGTTCCATCACTACCGAAACTAAGGAATACTCACCTGAAGGTGAAATGATGGATAATTACAGCTATACATTAAATAGTGATTATGAACAAACAGAATATGTTCAATATAATCCTCAGGGAGAAGTTTTATACAGAGAAACAACCGAATATAATGAAGCAGGATTCCCGTCAGTAGAAACAATATTGGACGGAAATAATAATGTAATCAAAAAAACAGTTAATGAATATGATGATAATAACAATAAAGTTTCATCTTGTGTCTATAATGCAGCCGGTGAAATAACTGAAACCAGTGATTATAAATATAATGATGCAGGCTTAATTACGGAAAAAGTTTCACGTAATAAAGAAGGAAATGTTATAGAAGAAAGTTATTATACTTATAATAATGATATAGAACCTTTTGATCAGCATACAACAATATATGATGATGAAGGCAATGTAATTTTTGAATTTAAATATGAATATGGTGAAGTTTGGGACTATGATAATGAGTCTGAAAATTATACAGGAGAAGTACTGCATTCATATAATGGAGATATAGATGGAGATATAGGCTATACCAGACAAGGCTATATAGGTGATTGCTGGCTGCTGTCAGGCGTAACTGCATTGAATTTCTCCGAGCAAGGACAGGCATTATTGAAGAATGCCGTAACATACAATGATGACGATACATATACCGTAAATTTTAAAGGTATAGGTACAGAAATAAAAATAACAAAAGAAGAACTGGAAGATGCCAAAAACACTCTGATATATTCACAGGGTGATGACGATATGATTATATTAGAGCTCGCTTTTGAAGCTGCTCTTGATAAAATTCAATCCGGAGAAATAGAAGTAACTAATGACCATCCTAAACTTACAGTTAATGATAATGAAGGTGATTTATTAAGCTCCTTGGACGGTGGCTTCTTTGAGGATGTTATATTCCTTTTGACGGGCGATAACGTCCAACAGGTTTCTCATAAAGATGAAAATTCAAATGAAAAATTTGATGAGGTCTTGGATAAATTACAAAATAATCCCGAAAGTATATCTGTTACACTTGGCTTTTTAGGCGAAGACTTAAATCAACAAGTAGTTATTACAGATATTGATAATAATTATGTATATACCGTCCAAAGGAGCGGGCATGCTTTTAGTATAAAATCAGTAGATGGTGATAATGTTACAATCGTAAATCCTGAAGATTCAAGTAAAGAATATGTTATTTCAAGAGAAACATTGAAACAATATGCCTATGATCTGGAATATTATGAGTTTTAAAATTAATATATGAATTTTAGTATAAACTTTAATAAAAATGAACAAATAATAACGGCTGGTGTATTATCTTCTGCACAAGAAACTGAAAAATCAGAAGAAAACATATTTGATAATTCATCTTTTCTTGAGATTGATGAAGAAATAGGCTTTACAAAACAAAGTTCAACAAAAGGTGATTGCTGGCTATTAGCGGGATTAAACGTATTAAGTTATTCAGATGTTGGTAATGAAATAATTCATAATGCTATAACAAGGAAGGAAGACGGAAGTTTTGAGGTCTTTTTTAAAGGTGTTAACAAGAAAGTTACGCTAACAGAGGAAACTCTTATAAGTGCAAAACAATCAGGTGATTATTCTACTGGTGATGATGATGTACTTCTTTTGGAATTGGCATTTGAAAATATAATAGATGAAATTAGAAATGGAAATGTTAAAGTAAAAGGATATCATCCTTATTTAACAGTTAATTATAAAGATGATGATGAAGCTAAAACTGCATTGGACGGAGGTTCATTTAATGATGTAATGTTCCTTCTTTCAAATAAAGATACTCATATTCTTACAAATAAGAAAAAATTTGATAATGTTTTGAATAGAATAGAAAAAAATAATAATTATATTTCTTCAGTTCTCGTGTTCGGGAATGATAATATCCATGAAAATGAAGTAATCCAAGATATATACGGAAATAATATATTTAAAATTCCGGAAGAAGGAAGTCACGCATTTAGCATAAAATCAGTTGACGGTGATAATGTAATAATAACAAATCCCCATAACTCCGGTGAAGAATATGTTGTCTCAAGGGATACAATAAAAGAATATACAAAATATATGGAGTTTTGTATATTTTAAACTCAAAAAATCCTAAAGTTATTTATAATTATGTCGATATACATAATGGTTGACATAATTATGGAACATCAAGAATGGATTTTGGTTACGATTTTGATAGATTTGGAATAGGTAAGTCTTCTCACGCAGGAGAGATTAGCCAGTATTAATCGGAGATAGCTGATATAAGTCAGAAAAAATCTGTATTTAACAGTGAAAAGGCTGATAAATCATCTGAAGTATCAGATTTAAATGCTGATATTTCATCTTTAATGGAAAGTGATACAATTCCTAATGCTGAAGCAAAAGTACAATCGGCTCAAACATCATTATCTACGGCAAACAGTCTATTATCTGCAGCACAAAGTATGCCTGCAACCATAACCGAAACAAAGAACGGTATAACCGAAACAAAAACTAATACAAAAAGAGTTGAAGCTATTTTAGCAGCGCAAGCGGCAATAAATGCTGCAAAAGCAGAATTGGAACAAGCAAAAGCAGAATTGGAACAAGCCAGAGCAGATCAAGAAAATGAAAAAGCACAACTTGAAGCTCAAATTGGTGATGTTGAAAATTCTATAGCAGAACTTGAAGCTCAAATTGCTCAACTTGAAACAGAACAACAAGAAGCAGAAGCCAATTTGGCAGAAGCACAGGCAGCGCAAGAAGAGGAAGAGATACAAGAAACAGAAGATGTAAAAGATGCCGAAACTGATACTGTCGGCGAAGATGAAGATATGCAAGAAATGCAAGAAACAGAAGATGCAGAAGAAACAATTGATAATAGTGATGCGGATGAAGATGAACAACAGAATGACTTCGCCGGAAAAACTGATGAAGAAATAATAGGGGAATTTAATGCGAATGTTTCTGATTTTGACCCGTCAGTAGAAAAACTTGTATCAAGAGATAGTGCCGGTAATGTTACTGGTATAGAAGTAGTAATGACAGATGGAAATGGTCGTGTAGAAGGAAAAATATTGTATGATAATTCATTCCAAGCTCAAGGCTTTGAAGACTACCAATATAATGAAGATAATACTGTAGCTAAATCTACTGTGAGTAATATACAAGGTGAACTAATCAGTTATACTAACTATAGTTATAATGACGGGAAAATTTCAGGCTCTGAAACTTATGATTCTGACAATAACCGTATTGGTGAAGAAAAATATAACTATAACACATCAAATGGTGAATTACAGCAGCATATTGCATTTGACTATAATACAGATGGTAAAACAACAGGTATGCGAGAATATGATAATGCCGGAAATATAATGTATGATAATACTTATGAAAATAATTTTTTGATGTCTTCCGTTTCTCGTTCTCAAACCGGTGAAATAACTCAAGCTTCATATAGTTACGATGATGGTAGAAAAACTTCTTCTTCAACAACTTATGATTCAAGTGGAAATTTAATTTCAATGCAAAACAAAGAATATGTTGGTTTTGGCGATAAAATAAGTGCTCAAGAAAATTATGACCCTAACGGTATTTTATTATCAAGTGAAGAATATACTTATGATTCATCATCAAGCATGAACTGTATAAAAACTGTTACTACTTATGATAAGGAAGGACAACCTGAATCTGTTAAATACTTCAGAAAAGAAGGTTCTGTAGAAATAGAAATAGAAATAGAACCACCGTCTACTGAAGAAGAAGATACAGACGAACAAGTCGGAGAGAATTCTGAAGCTGCAACATCTGAGACAGAAACAGCTATGTCCGAAACCGAAGGAATTGAAGAAAATATAGAAACTATAGCCTCTGTGACAGAAACTGTTACTTCTGAAACGGAAGGACAAGAAGAAAATTCTGAAGCTGTAATCTCTGAAACGGAAGTGACAGAAACAGATAAAAATGAAGCAGAAAAAGAACCTGAACCTGTGCCAATGACAACAAAAGATTATGCATTGATGAATGCTCGTAATCAGGCTATGTATAGTGTAACAGGTATACCGGTTTTAGGTGCCAGTGATAATGTCGCACATCCTGATACTGTAGAACGTAACGAAAAAGGACTTATATCATCAGAAACATATAATGATGGTGATGAAACTTTTGTTGTTGAATATAATTACGATAAAGATGGTCATGTTACATCTGCAGTTTTGTCTTCGTATGAAGCAGGTGAACAAAATGAGTCCAGAACACTTGCTTTTGGAAGTACAGGAGTTATAGAAACAGAGGATATAGATGAATACGGTGCGGACGGGAAACCTGTAATGCGTCATTCTCTTGAATATACCGCTAATGGTGAACCGGCATTCCTTACTCACTATCAATATGATTCAAAAGGGAAACCTCGAGAAATCTATATGGATGACTTAGATGAAAGGATAGGATATTCAAGACAGGGAAATACATACGGTGATTGCTGGCTGTTGTCCGGTATATCAAGTTTAAGCTATACAGATGCAGGACAAAAAATTATTAAAGATGCAATATCATCTAATCCTGACGGTTCTTATAATATAGAATTAAAAGGTATTGATTCAAGTGTAAATGTAACTCAGGATGAACTTGAATATGCTTATAATTCAGGTAAATACTCAAAAGGTGACAGAGATGTATTATTAATGGAACTTGCTTTTGAAAAAGCTATTAAAGGAATTAAAAATGGAGATTATTCTGTTATAAGAAATCCTCGTGATTTAACCGTAACAGACACAAAAGATAAAAATATCAGAAATTATGTATTGGATAACAGAAACTTTGAAGATGTAATGTTCCTTTTGACCGGTCATAATGTTGCTACTGCGGTAAATACACCTACGTTCGCTTATAAAAGCTGTATAGATAGTGATATGGACTTACTTGAACAACATCCCGGAAAAGCTGCAGTTACTATTAGTTTTTCAGGTTCTAAAGAATTGAAAGGAACAGAAATAAAAGATATCTATGGCAATGTTGTTTATAAATTATCAGCAGCCGGTGGTCATGGATTTAGTGTAAAAAGTGTAGATGGTGATTATGTTACAATAGTAAATCCTTATGATTCAAGTAAAGAATATGTAGTAACAAGGGAAACTTTATATAAATATTCTTATGCAATACAATGTTATCATTTTAAAGATGATGAATTAAAAGCATAAAAAGGTTCTCTAAAATATTTTCAGTATTAAACTTTACTTTTTTTGTAAAAAAAAAGTAAAGTTCTGTAAATTTTGCTGTTAAAAAAATACTTTATAAAGAAAGAGAGAAATTTGGGTAATAAATTAGAACACGTAACAATGTATAATTGAAGAGGGACGAAAATGAGCTATAGCTGCAGTATAGATAGGCTAGTACGAGGCAATACGGATGATGACATAAGTCAATATCAGGCGGAGGTTAATGCAGCAAGTCAAAAAAAATCAGTATTTGCATCCGAAAAAGCAGATAAAACATCTCAATTGTCTGATTTGAAAAATAGTGTTTCAGAATTAATGCAAGACGATGCTATCTCGAATGCTAAGGAAAATGTTCAAACAGCACAAACATCATTGACTGAGGCAAACAGTCAATTATCTGCAGCACAAAATATGCCTACAACCATAACTGAAACTGTAAACGGTGAAACAAAAACCAAGCCTAATCCTGAAAGAGCTGCGGCTATTGCCACCGCACAAGCAGCTGTTAATGCGGCAAAATCAGAATTAGAACAAGCAAAATCCGAACTGGAACGAGCACAAGAAAATCAAGAAAGTGAAAAATCCCAACTTGAAGCTCAAATTGGGGAGATTGAAAATTCTATTCCTGATTTGGATGCTGAAATAGAACAGGCAGATGCTGAACAACAAGAAGCACAAGCTAACCTTGATGCTGCTAAAGCAGAACTGGAAGCAGAAGAAGAAAAAGATGCAGTTGATGAAGAAAATGTATCAGAGGAAGAAGAAACACCTCCTTTTTTAGAATCAGAGGATGAAGGATTGTATTCATCAGATTCTGACGAGGGTGAATACTATGGAGATGAAGAAGTTTATCAGTTCTCATATCCGGAATTTGAAGGAAAAACAGATGAAGAAATAGTTCAAATGGTACAAGAAAAAATAGATACTTCCGTATTTCCTGAAACAGGAACAATGGGTGATGCGGTTATAGAACGTGATGAACTTAATCAAATATTTGTTTCTATGCCTGTATATGATGCGTCAGACAACCCGACTGGAAGCATGACTTTTGATGCTGCAGGTAAACTCAAAAATAAGACTACTTTTGAAACACAAGATGACGGTTCTTGGGCTGAGACATCTACAAACTATGATGAAAATAATGAAATATTAAGTGAATATGTTACTTCTTATTCTGCTGATGATGTTATGAAATCTTCTGATTTTATCTCATACCAAGACGGAAAAATGATATCAAAGTATAGTTCTATTTTTGATAACGAAGGAAATAGTATAAGTAATCAAGAATACTTTTATAATGACCAAGAACAAGTAATTGAAATGCTAAAATATGGCAAAGACCATAATATAGAATGTTCTGAACATTATATCTATGATAATGAAGGAACACAATATCTCAGCAACCAAACACTGTATGACAGAGATGGAAATTCAATAACAACAAGCAATAATTATGATAATTTTGTTCTGGCATCTTCAGAAGAAGAAATTAGGGATGCTAATGATGTTTTAAAGTCCAGAAGTACATATACTTATAATAACGGACAAGTAACCGGCAAAGAACAAACAAATTATGATGAAGATGAAAATGTATCAGGACGAGAAATCTATACTTACGAAAATAATCTGTCTATAGGAAAAGTAATATATGATGCAAATGATAATATAACAGGTTATGAAAGCTACAGTTATGATGATAATAATAATGTAAGCGAAAAAGTTATATATGATGCTAATCATGAAGTATCAGGTTCAGAGCAATATTCTTATGATGATGAAAATAGAATTTCTACAAAACAAGTACTTGATAAAAACGGTGATTTCGTAACAACAAGTGAATATTGTTATGATGGTTGTTATGAAGCAGAAACTATTCGTGATAGTAATGGTGTGATTCTTCAAATTAATGATAAATCATATAATTATGAAACCGGAAAGTTAAATTCATCATCAACTTATTATTATGATAGTCAGGAAAGAATGATTGAATCCGTTATTCAAAGTGCAAATGGAGAGCTAATAGAACATAAATCTTATGAATTTAACGATGATAATTATACTCCGACGAGAATAACATCCTATAACGCAAATGGTGATGTATTGTCAGTTCTTGAATATGCTTATGATGAACAAAATAGACGGACAAGTATCAAAAAATATAATGGAAACAATGAACTTTTGAGCCAAGAAGAATACACATATAGAAATGATGAAACTTATCAATGGAGTACACATACAGAACGAGACGGAGAAGGACATACATTACTCGAAGAAACTCGTGAATTTATCGATGATATGAATTTTAATCAACATTCTACTGTTTACAATGCTGTTGGTGAAGTATTATTAGAATTTGATGATATAACAGTAGATGGTATCAAATCTCCAAATGATCAATTTATTGGTGATTTAGATGAAGAATTTGGAGCTAATAAACAGGGGAACATAGGTGATTGTTGGTTATTATCAAGTTTGAACGGACTTGGAAGAACTGAATTCGGTCAAGAAATATTACATAACGCTATAATGCAGGATGATGACGGATATACTGTTGAATTTCAAGGTGTTGGAACTTCTATTCATATAACAAATGAAGAATTGCAACAAGCAAAAGAATCAGGTATTTATTCTCGAGGTGATGAAGATGTTCTTCTTATGGAGCTTGCTACAAATGCGGTTATAGAACAAATACGAAATGGCTCAATAGAAATATCCGAGAATATGCCTCCTTCAAATTTATTAAATGGTGAAAAATCTGATGCAATGCCTGTTGAAGGAGGACATTTAGATTCTGCATTGTTCTTGTTAACAGGAAAGAGAACTATGTCTGTTGGAATTAATGATTTTTCTCCTGAATATGAAGGTGTATTAGCTTCATTGGAAAACAATAACGGAAATTTTGTTGCGAATTTAAACTTCCCGCCCTCAGCTCCTGGAGAGATATTGCAAGTAAAAGATGTTAATGGTGAAGTTATTTATTATCCCGGACAAGAATCACATGCGTTTAATATAAAGTCTGTTAATGGTGATACTGTTACAATAGTTAATCCTTGGGATTCGACTAGGGAATATGTTGTTTCAATTGATGAGCTTAAAAAATATACTCCGGAAATAGAATATTATATAAATGATTGATTTGATTAATGTTACAACGGTAAAATCCTTATAATATAGTTAAAGAAAAAGAACGATTTATATTCGCCAAAAATTATTACGTATAATTACAAATAAGTGCTTGTGTGGTAGAATTATCATATAAGATTTAAAAGGTACTTAAACTTGTTTGAAAAATTTACGGAAAAGGCTATAGATGCGGTTAAATCGGCTCAAATATGTGCCATTGAAATGAACCATGAAAAAATATATCCGGAGCATTTATTACTTGCTTTATTAAATGATACTAACAGTATTATCGTTAAAACTTTTTCCGTTTATAAGATAGAAATTAGTGATTTAAAAAATGAAATAGAACAAATATTGAATAAAAGAGCGGTGGTAAAACCCGTAGAATTTGTTTCATTTAGTGATTCTACTAAAGATGTATTTTCAAAAACTCTTGAAATAGCGAGAATAATGGGTAATTCATACGTAAAACCCGAACATTTGTTCCTCGCAATATGGGATTATCCTAAATTAGAATTGGTTAGTGTCCTGAAAGAAAAAGGTTATGATATAGATAAAATCAAATCAATGTTTTATAGTATTTTATCTGCAAAAAAATCACATAAAGTAAAGCATCCTGAAATTATAGAAAAAAGAAGAAGAAATGACAGAAATGACAATATTATTTCTATCATTGAAAGTGCAGATGGTGCAAAAATTTTTGATAGAGCTATAGCAAAATTATCTACATCAAATTATGAAATTTTAGGTACGGAACAAATTATGCAGTCAATATTGGAAGATACAGACTCTGATGCTTCTAGAATATTGGCTAATTATGGTGTAACACCGGAAACATTTTCCGCCAAATTACAGGAATTATCTTCAAGACAAGCAGAGTATGAAGATAAACAAATTATATTTACCCCGAATGCATTAAAAACACTGGTAGCTGCATTAGATATAGTCAGGGAAGAAGGGAATGCTACTATTCTACCAGAACATATCGTTCTTGGATTATTAAAATCAAAGAAAGGAATTGCATATAACATTTTAAAAGAGTTAAATGTTAATGAATTTCTATTGGAAGAGCAAATGCAGCAGCCTATTGAAAGACAAGTTAATGAAACACTATATATAATGCGTCTGGCAAAACAGGAAGCAAGACGTATTGGCAATAATGTTGTTGGAAGTGAGCTTATTTTATTAGGCATCATTTTAGAAGCAAATAGTATTGCTGCAGAGGTTCTCAGAGATTTGGGTGTTAATGCTAAAGATGCAAGAGATGTTATCAAAGAATTAACAGGAATCTCTGAAGAATACAATAATTCTGAAATAACATTCAGTCAAAGAGCAAAATTGATATTGGAAGATGCTTGGAATATTGCAAAAGCTAAAAACAAAACCAAAACATCTGCGGATGATTTGTTAATTGCTATATGCAACCAACCTGATTCCGTTGCTATGAAGGCGTTGAGTAAATTAGGGGTTGATGTACTTGAAATCAGACAAGGAATTAAGAACAGAATTACAAACTTCTCAATTTGAACTGCTTGTTCCTGCAAATAATAAAGATATAGCAATAAAAGCTATAAATGCAGGGGCTGATGCCGTATATATAGGTTATTCCAAATACGGGGCAAGAATACAAGCAGGCAATTCGCTCTCTGATTTGATTGATATTATTGAGTATGCGCATATATATAGAGTAAAAGTTTATGTAACTATAAATACAATTCTTAAAAATTCGGAAATAAATAATATAGAAAAATTATTGTGGCATTTGTATTCTATAAAAGCTGACGGGATTATTATTCAAGATATGGGCTTGTTAGAGTGTAATTTGCCCCCTATTCCTATTATTGCGAGTACTCAATGTCATAATAACACATTGGATAAGGTTAAATTCCTTGAAAAAACAGGCTTTAAACGAGTTATTTTGCCACGAGAAATAACTTTAAAAGAAATAAAAGAAATTAAAAATAATACAAATATTGAACTTGAATGTTTTATTCATGGCGCATTATGTATGTCATATAGCGGTCAATGCTATATGAGTTATGTAAACGGAGGAAGAAGTGCCAACAGAGGCGAGTGCGCTCAGCCTTGCAGAAGAAAATATTCTTTAAAAGATGCAGACGGTAAGTATATAATACGAAATAAATATATATTAAGTTTGAAAGATTTAAATTTGTCAGAAAAATTGGAAAATTTGATATTTTCAGGCATTACCTCATTTAAAATTGAAGGCAGACTTAAAAACGCTGCTTATGTTATAAATACTACCGCATATTACAGACAATTGTTGGATACTATTCTTTTCAATTACGGGTTAAAACGCTCATCGGTTGGACAGTCTAAGTATGATTTTGAACCTGACTTATATAAAACATTTAATAGAGGGTATACAGAATATAATATAGATGGTGATAAAAAAGATGTTGCGACTGTTAACTATGTTTCATCATTAGGTGAATACATAGGTGTTGTAGAATCAGTTAAGAAAAACTATTTTACAATGAAAACAAATATTTTGAATAATGGTGACGGAATATGTTTCTTTGACAGTGATAATAATTTAAACGGGGTAAATATAAATAAAACAGAGGGGAATATTGTTTATCCTGCTGATATAAAAGGCATACATGCCGGACTAAAAATATACAGAAATTATAATAAATTATTTGATGATAAGCTTAATAGTCTTGAAATAACAAGGAAAATTGATGCAAATATAAAAGTAAAAGAAACTGATATCGGTTATTTATTTATACTAAATGATATTGAGGGAAATAGTGCTGTATATATGCTTTCAAGAAATATAGAACCGGCTCAAAATGTGGAAAAAGCAGAAAATACAATAAAAGTTCAACTCTCTAAATCTGGTAAAACTGAATTTAGAATTGTATCTGTTGATTTGGACTTGAAGTATATACCTTTTTTGAAAGTGGCTCGAATTAATGAAATAAGACGAATTTTAACAGATAAATTAAGAAAAATTAGAAAAAAGAATTATAAATATTCATACAGAAAAAATACTGTCGTTACAACAGAATATCCATTAAATAAGGTTGATTACACTTCTAATATATACAATGATAAAGCGGCATTATTCTATAAAAAACGAGGTTCTTTTGTTGGGGAATATGCACTTGAATCACAAAAAGACATAAAAAACAGAACAGTTATGATTTCCAAGTATTGTCTAAAAAATCAATTAGGTTTGTGTTCAAAACAAACACCTGTAAAAAAATATACTGAGCCATTTGTCCTAATAGACGAATTCAACAAGGAGTACCTTGTTGAATTCAATTGTAAGGACTGTGTTATGAGAATAAGGACTGAAAATTAAGATCTTTTTAATGAAGCATAAGCAGGTTGGTTAGCTATGATGCTTGCGATTGATGTCATTTGATTACCGTCTTTTACATATAATTTTGATAAATAGTTTAATCTTTTAACTAATTTTGAATCACTTGATTTTAATGAAGGATTAGCATTTGTGAAAGCAACCCAGGTTTGAACTTCTGTAGTCCAAGCTCTAACTTCTTCTTCATAAGTTTTTGTATTTTCGTGGTGAACACTTTCGTGAGCGATTAAACAAGCGATTGCTTCAACAGGAGCTGTTTTATAATTTGAACTGATTAATATTACCAATCTTCCGTCAGCTGATTTTGCAGTAACAGCTTCACAAGTTCCGTAACCTAATGCAGCCAAATCTCTGAACATAATTTTTATTGGTTGACCTGTGGTATTTTGACCTTGAATAACATTTAAAACTTTTCTGTTATTCATAGCTTCTAATCTGTTCAATGCTTCAGTCAAAACAGGCTGTTTTGTGTTAGCAGTATAATCAGCAGCTAACGCAGCATTTGAAAAATTGAATAATACAAAAGCACTAAAAAGTACTACAACTATCTTACTTAATATCTTCATAACAGGGAATCCTTCCGAGAACAACTATCTTTTCTTTTACACTATCAGGGGGTTTATTAACCTTACTCTTTTGTTATCGGAAGTATTCAAAAAAAACTTTAGTTTTTGATTTAAATTTTTATGATTTTTGTAATATTTCTTAAAGATAAAATTTAAAAATCAATAAATGTAAGGGTTTTAATACTTTTTTAATAGTTAAGAAATATTACATTTATTAAAATATAACATCATAAATTTTTGTTTAAATGTTAATTAACATATTGTATATATTTCTTTTCATTACTTTCAGAACTTAAATTACAATAAGTTAACTTTACATTGTACATAGCCAAATCTCCTAGGTTAATTGTCCAATATATTTTCTTATTTTGCTCCCAAGGATTAACAATTGTTAGATTAAAATTATCAGCATCTATAATAGAGTAGCAATGATATAGCAAAAATATAAAATCTTTATTAAAGATAAAAGGAGCTTTAGTTTTTTCTATTGAATAAAATGAAATGGTTAATACGCTTGTTTCCTTATTTAATTCATATTCATGAATATAAGGTAGAATATTATATAAGTTTGTAATTGTTTCCGGTATTTTCCCACTTAATAAAAAAAATACTACTTCTGATAAGCCCCCATCTAAAGGTGAGCTATTTGTATAAGTCTTAAACTTTTCAAAATCGAAAAATAATAAATATATATATTTAGCAATATTGATTTTATTATATCTATAATCAATTCTTTGTAAGAAGAAATAAGGTGCATTTTTATTAATAATAATTTTTTGATAATATATATCTTTAAAAAACTTTATTATTGCAAGTTCAATAGCAATAATAGTGTCACTTCCCAATGGACAAACATCTGATTGTTTATATTTTATAATTTCATTTCTCTCTATAATATATTCATGCTCAATAGCTTTAAAATATATACTTACGGAACCGTCAGAATTCTCCCATATTGCGTTATTGAAAAGTTCTTTTCCTTTTTTACAATTGTATAAACAAATCAAAGCAGATAGAAGCCAACAATCACCATTATTTTTTTGTTCACAATTTATTATTTTTCTGTTAATTTGAATATCTCCGTCAATCCAAGGGTTATAATGGTCATAGTTATCCAATGTTAAATCCCAATCCATATCACAACACTCCATCCTCAATTAATTTTTAATAAATTTTCATATTATATTTAATGTTAAATTTAAGAAAGTCAATTATTGTATAATAAAAAATAAGGAGAGTTTTTATGTTTGATATAGGAATAATAGGAGCCGGACCTGCAGGATATGTTGCTGCTATCAGAGCTGCTCAAAAAGGGTTAACGGTTGTTTTATTTGAAAAAGAACATATAGGTGGAACCTGTCTTAATAAAGGTTGTATTCCAACGAAAACAATTTTGCATTCTTGCTCCGTATATAAAGAATTACAAAATCTTTCTAAACTCGGACTAAATGCGGAAAATATTTCTTTTGATTTTGAAACTATTCAAACAAGACAAAAAACGGTCTCCGAAAAAATAAGAAAGTCATTGACCGGCTTAATAAAAGGATATGGTATTACAATTGTTGAAGAAGAAGCCTTAATTGAAAATAAAAATATTATAAAAACAACATCGTCAGAATATGAAGTTAAAAATATAATAATTGCAACAGGTTCGCAACCAAATAAAATAAAATTTACAGGCAGCTATAGTGATGATTTTGTTTTAACATCCGATGATGTTTTAAATATGCAACAACTTCCTTCTTCTATAGTAATTGTTGGTTCCGGAGCAATAGGTATTGAATGGGCAAGGATATTTTCAACTCTCGGTGTAAAAGTTACTGTTGTTGAAATGATGGAAAAACTGCTGCCTCCTGCTGATATAGATATTTCTGACAGGCTTGTAAGGTTATTTAAAAAATCAAGGATAGATTTTTATACCTCAACATTAATAGAAAAAATAGAAGGGAATACCGTTTTTTTCAATAACGGACAGCAAACGGAAACTGAAAAAGTCCTTTTAGGCGCAGGCAGAATACCTGTTTTAAGTTTTGGCAAATTATCAGATAAATTAAAAATTGAAAAATATATAGATGTTGATTGTAATTTTAAAACGAATATAGATAATATATATGC
This sequence comes from bacterium, assembly GCA_017470245.1. GTDB lineage: Bacteria > Cyanobacteriota > Vampirovibrionia > Gastranaerophilales > Gastranaerophilaceae > Avigastranaerophilus. The sequence goes on from JAFUEV010000024.1 coordinate 21,647, forward strand.
TATAGGTGATGTTAACGGGCTTTCAATGCTTGCTCACAGTGCCAGCAGACAGGCAGAGGATGTTATAGAGTATATTTTAAACGGTAAAAAGAATACTTTTAGCAGAAATCTTGTCCCTTCCGTAATATACGGTACTCCGGAAATAGCTTTTATAGGAAAAACAGAGCAGCAATTGCAGGCGGAAAATATTCAATATAAAAAATCATTTTTCCCTGTTAGTGCGCTTGGAAAGTCTTATGCTGATGATAAGATAGAAGGCTTTGTTAAAATACTGGCAGATGAAAAAGGGAAAATATTAGGGACTCATATTATTTCTGAAGAAGCAAGTGCTATGATTGAACAAATAGCCATTGCAATGACAAATAATATAAGTGCTGATAATCTAAAAGAAGTTATATATGCGCATCCGACGTATTCTGAGGCTATTCTTGAAAGTATTCTGGGATTAGATAATATTGCAATCCATATTCCTCAAAAAAACTAATCCAGTGATTTTTCGCTTAACGGCTGGCTTATCATAATACCTTCACCACCGATTGCATTAATTTGCTTTCCGTCTAAATATAGATATATTTGTGCATTATTACTGTTAGCTAGTGATGTTTTAATTAATTGCATCATTCTTGAGTATACACTATCTGTACCGCCTCCGTATTGAAAATCAGAACTTAAATCTATAATTATTTTACCTTTGCTTTTTTTTATGTCTAATAATTTTGATGATTTCGGTATTTCACTATATGCACCTACTGATTTTTCTATAAGATTAGGACCTTTTAACAATTCTTCCATTGCATATTCAAATTTATCTTTGTTCTCGGGAACTTCTCTTTGAACCTTTTTATATATGCCGTTTGAATTTGAATCTAAAGCAAGAAAATATACTTCAGCGACTTCTGTTTCTTTCTTTTCTGTATCAGGATTAATAACTTCAACAGGTGCTTTTACAACTTCGCCTTCTTCTTCAGGAATACGTTGCGGAATATCCGGCATTTCGACTTTTGGCATGCCTTTAAATAAACCTATAGCATTGTTTATTTGTTCGCCGTATTTTTCTTTAACAAAAAAGAATATTAATACAATAAGAATTATTATTACTATTTTTGAAAAGTTACTCATTTCTCACCGTTATAATTTTTATTAATTATAAAAACACCCTCTGTATTTATTATATTATCAGAAATTTTTGCATTTGTTATATATATTTTACAATACTTTCCGCTAAATGAGTTAAGTTGATATTTAAATGGGTTTATTTCGTTTGTTATTTGAGATAAAGTATTGTTTTTAATAATTTTATTCTTAGAATTAAGACTTATATTTTTTAATATTAAGTGGTTATCTTGTATTGCTACAGATGAATGAAATTTAAATTTAAAGTCACCTAAAATACTGTTTATAGGTACTTCAAAGTATATTTTGTCTTTTTTTATTGTTACTTGAGGAGTATCTATATTCATAATTGTTATTTGATTTATTTTTACGGGATTTTTCTTTATAAAAGTAATAAATTCCTCTGAATTTATTGCATTTTGTATATCTTCATTTGTTATCTTTGCTTGAAATTTGAATGGTAGTTCATTTGGATAATATACTCTTGTCTTTTTATATATGACTTTATTGTAAGGACATATTGTTGTAGCCTTAAAATCGGACATAGAGAATGATTTATAATTAATTTTCTTACTTTTAAATGTTAAAGATTTAAATTCGCCCTGCTTTAATCTCTTTACATTATATATATCTAATTTAGTTTGTATTTTTGAATGAAGTTCATCACCTAATTCTTTACTTATAATGACTTCTGCTATTTTCTTTGAAGCAAACTCTATTCCTGTTATTGTATTTATCATATTTTCGTCCTTTTTTTCAAAAGAATTATCAGGCAAGCAAATATAATTTATACTGTATGCAGGTAGACATAAAAATATTAACAATATTAGTAATAACAGCTTTTTCATAAAAGTACTTTCTTTGGTTGAATAATGCCGTTTTCTACATCCGCAAGCGCAACAACATTGTTATCTTTAATAAGTAATACATTTCCGTTTATATTTGTATTGTTTTTATATTTATTTCCGTTTAAAACATGTTTAAATTCTTCTTCGGATACATTAATTGTTTTTAATTGTAAAATATCTTGAGGTTTAATTAGTGTTTTTAAAATATCTTCTTTTTTTGTTTCTTTAGTTAAAATGATTGAATTTTTTATATTCATGCCTCCTGAGAATGTTCTGGTGAGTTCATACATTACTGCACCTGTCTTTAGTTCTTTTCCTAAATCATTCACAACAGAACGAATATAGGTACCTTTAGAACAAGAAATATTAAGCTTTATAATTTGTTTCTCATAATCAAATTCAATTAGTTCATTTTTATATATTGTAATTTCTCGAGAGGGAATATCATCAGGAATTTCACCTTTGCGTGCTAACTCGTATAATCTTTTCCCTTTATAATGTACGGCAGAAAATGCAGGTGGAATTTGTTGGATTGTTCCTTTGAATTTTTCAAGCTCTGTTTCTATTTTTTCTTTTGTTATTTTTTTGCAATCTGTTTTTCTTACAATTCCGTCTGTGTCAAAAGTATCTGATTCAAAGCCCAGATACATACCTACTATATAGTTTTTATCAGTCGGTAAATAATCTATTAATTTGGATGCCTTTCCAATAGCAATCGGTAATACACCTGAAGCAATAGGATCGAGAGTACCGGCATGTCCTATTTGTTTTATATCCAATATTTTACGCAAAAAAGCTATAGCTTTATGAGATGTTATCCCTTTGGGTTTATTTATATTTAAAAATCCGAACATCTATTTTATCTCGCCGCTTGAAATTTTATTTATAAGTTCAATAACTCTTGAACCTCTTTCAAGCGAATCGTCAGGAATAAATCTTAACTCAGGTGTCAATCTTAAACGGACACGTTTGCCTACTTCATATCTTATTTTTGATGTATTGTCATTAATTGCCTGAATGGTTGATTTCTTTTCTTCTTCAGATGCGAATACGGAATAATAGACTTTTGCAAAAGAATTATCATGAGCAACCTCAATATCTGTTATTGATACGACACCATGAATTCTGGAATCTTTTAATTCCTTTTGTATAATATCTGCTATTTCCTTCATTAAAGTTTTACGTACACGTTCGTTTCTTAAAGACATATCATTCCTTACCTATACTAATACTTGTCTTTCTACCTCTTCGGTTGTAGTAACCTTTATTATATCGCCTTCTTGCAAATCATTAAATTTGTCAAAAGAAATACCGCATTCAAAACCTTGAGCAACTTCTTTGACATCATCTTTAAATCTCTTTAATTGGTCAATTTGTCCCTTAAAGATTTCTCTGCCGTTTCTTTCAACAACTGCAGTTTTGTTTCTTATAATTTTACCTTCGGTTACATAGCAGCCGGCAATTTTGGTTGTCTTTCCGATTGTAAATATTTGTCTTACTTCTGCTTGACCAAGGTATACCTCTTTTATTTCAGGTTGTAGAAGATTCAACATTGTTTGTTCTAAATCTTCCAGTACCTGATAAATAATATTATATTTTTTTATTGTTACATTATGCTTTTCTGCTGCTATTTGAGCATTAGCATCTTCTTTTACAGTAAATCCAAGAATAATTGCATTACTTGCACTTGCCAGCATAACATCGGCTTCTGATATATCACCTACACCAACATGAATAATCTTTGTGATAATTTCTTTTGATTCTAATTGTGATACACCTTGAGAAACAGCTTCTGCTGCACCATGCGTATTTGCTTTGATAATTAAGTTCAATCTCTTAATATTATCCTCATCTCCGCCGACTTGTTCGTTTCTTATATGGGCAGGTTTCATACTATCCAATCTTGTATTTCTTTCTTTTTCTTTCCTTTCCTGCCAGATAGAACGCATTACTTTTTCGTTTTCTACTGCTTCAAATGTATCACCTGCTTGTGGTACTTCCGTTAAGCCTAATATTTCCACAGGTGTAGATGGACCTGCTTCTTTTATTCTTTCACCTGAATCAGATAATAAAGCTCTTACTTTTCCGCATACATTACCTACTACAAAGCAGTCACCTGTATGCAATGTTCCGTTTTGTACAAGTAATGTGGCAACAGGACCTTTACCTTTGTCCAGTTTTGCTTCAATAATTACACCTGAAGCTAATGCTGATTTATTAGCACGTAAATTTTGAACTTCAGCAAGAAGAAGTATGTATTCAAGAAGTTCATCTATACCTTTACCTTGCAATGCACTTACTTTAACACAAATAGTTTCACCGCCCCATTCTTCAGGAACAAGACCGTATTCTGTTAATTGTTGTAATATTTTATCAGGGTCAGCTTCCGGTTTATCGATTTTATTAACAGCAACGATAATTGGCACTTCTGCTGCTTTTGCGTGGTTAATAGCTTCTATTGTTTGAGGCATAATACCGTCATCCGCCGCAACAACCAATATAGCTATATCTGTTGCTTTAGCACCTCTTGCTCTCATTTCTGTAAATGCTTCGTGACCGGGGGTATCAATGAATACTATTTTCTTATTTTTATTATCTTCAAGATAAACAGTATATGCACCGATTGATTGTGTGATACCGCCTACTTCGGTTGCAACAATTTTATGTTTTGATGCTCTTATAGAATCCAGTAATGTTGTTTTACCATGGTCAACGTGTCCCATAATACTAACGACGGGAGCTCTTGTCTCCAACAATGACTCATCAACATTCTTTATAGCATTTTCTTTCTCTTCTTTTTCAAGTTCTTGTTCTATATATGCATTTAAGTCTTCTTCAAGAACTTCAAGTTCAAAATTTTCGCATATTTTCTTTTGTGTTTCAATGGAAATAACTTCGTTTACAGTTGTTAAAATTCCTTGCATCATAAGATATTTAACAATTTCAGCAGGAGATTTCTTTATTTTTTCAGCTAATTCACCTACAGTAAGAGGTTCATTTATAACAACCTGTGTTATAACTTCCGCATCATTGTTATCTTTTGCTTTTTTCTTGTGTTTTTGAGAAATAGCTTTTTCTAAGCTGATTAATTCTTGTTCTTCTTCTTTATTTTTATATTGTTTTTTCTTGTCTTTTTGTCCTTTTTTCTTGTAAGAAGAATTTGGTGCTGATTTCCCGTCATATATATCTTGTGGAATTATATGATGTTGAATCGGTTTTTTAGGCTGTTGCGGACGTTCGCTACGTTCTGTACGTTCAGAACGTTCTTTGTTTTGTCCGTCTTGTTTCTTAAATTCATTTCTGTTCTTATCAAACGGTTTGCGGTCAGGTCTGTCTTGTCTTTGTTGTTCGGGACGTTGAGCAGGTTTTTGTGTTGAAGATTTGAAATCTTTTTTTATACCTGTTTTCTCTGCTTCATTTCTTTGTTCCGCACGTTGTTTATTAGCCAATTCTTGTCTTCGTTTTTGGCTATTTCTGTTATTGTATTCAAGTAATGAACGAATTTGTGGGACAGGTGCAGATTCTTCTTTTTTCGGTTGTTCGACTGTTTGTTCTTTTTTCGGCTGTTCTGCTTTTTGTTCAGGTTCTTTTACTTCCGAAATTTTTTCTGTTTTAATTATTTCTTTTTCTTCTTTAGGTTGTGGTTGTACTTTGGGTTGAACTTTTTTTCCTGAAACCTGTTCTTTTATTTCTTCTTTTTTTGTTTCTGTTGATGGTTTTTCCGGCTCTTGCGGAGCTTTTGCCTTTTTTATAATAAATGCTTTAGGTTTTTTTGCCGGTTCATTTTCTTTAGGTTTTGCAAATGATGCCTTAATTTTATCAATTTGAGCAGGTGTCAAATTGCTGGAATGTGATTTAACTTTTATATCAAGTTTGCTATCAATGTATTCTATAAAGTCCTTGTTGGACATATTAAATTCTTTAGCCAGTTCATATACTCTTTTATTTTCAACAGTCATTATATTATCCCATTTTTATACAACCATATAATAGTTGTAACACAATTTAGTTTGTAAGTACAGTATCCAGCTTTTCTTTAATATTTACAGGTGTTTTGCCTTTTAAAACATGTTCAATTTTCTTTTTTTTCAATAAATTGGTAATACATTCTTCATTTTTGCAAATATATAGTGAACGTCCCATAACTGAATTATCTGTATTAATCTTGATTTCATTTGTTTTATAGTCTTTTGTTATCCTGATTAATTCGGTTTTGTCTTTATATTGCTTACAACAAGCACATTGCCTTAAAAATTTTCTGTTTGATTTCAAATTCTGATTACCTTTTGTTCTTCCGATGCGACTATTTCATCAATTGTATTTCTGTTTGTTATAGTTTCTATAAAGTCAAGCAGTGTTTCTTTTGCATAAGTTCTGGTAGCTGCTGTATTTGTATATATTTTTATATTATCATCATTGCTTTCCGTAAAATCATTTTCTGATTCATCAACGTTTGAAACTATTTCTGTGTTATTAAGTGCAACGGTGTATGAATATCCGTCTGTTAAGTTAATTAAAGCATGGTTATCGGCAAGACTTCCGTTTGCTGCATCATACAATAATGATAGCAAGTCTTCATTTAATATTGATAAAAATGCCTGAAAATCATAGCTTTGAAAACCGTTATAGAATTCTAAAATATAATAATTATTTCTTGTAAGTTTAATTTTTATACCTATTATCCCCGTATAATTTCCTGCATATTTTGTAATATCATCCAATAATGGATAGATTGCATTTTGTAATATATGTATACGCATTTTTTCGGAAATTTTTTCACTTGGTGCATTTATTATTTTATATTTTTCTGTTTCTGTTCTTTCTGTAGTTATTAAAGGCAAAGCATTATAACCGTCAGTTATAAAATATAAATATATCGGGTTGGTATCAATATAGCTTTCAATTACAATTTTTTCATTTCCGCTGTCAAATACTTTTTGGAGTCCTAATTTCGCTTTTGCAAATGTATCAAAAATATTATAATCTCTTGATAAAAGAGTAAAATCATTTTCTATCATAATAGGAAATCTTGAGCGTCTAATGTACTCGGTTGCGAGATTTTCTCTGTCGAAGATACCGAATCTTGGTGTATTTATTTTTAATTTATACATTATTTTTTTTGCAATACTGTTGAAAAAAGTTATTCTTGCCGATTCAGACAACGGTGCAAATATTGGGAACCCTTCATTCTTAAATACATCTGCAATTCCGTTAATTATTGCTATTTGCGAGGTTACAACAGTAAATTCTATTTGATTATATTTTACAAAATCGTTTAAGGATTGTATATCACCTTCTTGAATATTTATTTGAGTATAAAACTTGCTATGTTCCGGTTTTATGCTTGTAACATAGATATCGTGTGAATTATCTTGAAGTTTTATATACTGTGCAAGTAGTATTGAGTTTATATCCGTACCAACAATAAGAATTTTCATATTTTATTTTAAATCTTCTCTTAATTTAGCTGCGCCTTTTAAATATACATGTTTTATTTCGTTTTGGGCAAGTTCTGTGTTTATTACAATTAGTATTCTCAGGCATTTTTGCAGAGAATTGTCTATTTCCATTTCATTCATACATACCATAGGAACATAATTCCAGCCTTTAAATTCTTCACGTGCTATTTTAGCAGGATATACACTTTTTATGTCTTTAGTTAATGTAAATATAACGTGAGATATATTTTTCGGAGAAATATTGTTCTTTTCTTGTATTTGTGAAATTAATTCAACAACTGCATTCTTAACATCAGCTTTTGAATCACTATCCAGTGTAATTGCACCTCTTATACCTCTTTGAAACATATTATTCACCTAATTTCATATCTGTTTTTATTTTTGCCCCGTTTGCAAAATCATAAGCATTCATAATTCCTTTACTTTCAGGTTTAACTTTTGTTATTAAAATACAGCCGTTTCCGGTACATACCTCAATGCCGCTTTTTGTTACATTTACAATTGTTGATGATGATTTATTTTCTTTGTGTTCTGTTAAACGTGTTTCCATAATTTTTAAGATTTTTCCGTTACACATTGTATATGCACAAGGGAAATCGACCATTGAACGTACTTGATTATGGATATCACAAGCACTTCTTGTCCAATCAATTATTCCGTCTTGTTTTGTGAATTTAGATGCAATCGTAACACCTGTTTCATCTTGCTTCTTTGGCTTTATTTCTCCGGAATAAAGTCCTTTTAAAGTTGAACAAATAAGATTTGGAGCTTTGTTACAAATAACTTCCTTTAATTCAACATCAGTCATGTTTTCATCAATATCAATTTCTTGTGTTTCACAAATATCTCCAGCATCAAGAGCAAGTACTGTTAACATTGTTGTTATACCAGTTTTGGTATCTCCATTATATATGCATCTTTGTATCGGGTTTGCGCCTCTGTATTTTGGCAATAAAGAAGCATGCAAATTAATCGTTGCGTATTTCGGTATATCAAGTACTTCTTGTGATAATATTTGTCCGAATGCAAAAGTTACAAAAAAGTCAGGACTGTAATTTCTTAATTTCTGAAGTAAGTCAATATCTTTACTTATTTTTTCTGTTTGATAACACTCTATACCATTTTCAATTGCAAATACTTTAACAGGCGGAGGTGTAAGCTTATTTCCCCTTCCTTTAGGTCTGTCCGGTTGAGTTATAACCGCAAGTACATTGATATCTTTATTATTGAACAGTTCTTCCAAACTTTTAACGGCTATATCAGGAGTTGCCATATAAACAATATTTATCAATTACTGCTCCTCCTTTTGAGGATTTTTTTGAATTTCTTCTTCGAGTTCTTTTTCGTCTATTAAAAAATCTGCTTCAACAGGCTGTAATCCTTTTTCTTGTAATATTTTATCGGTTTCAAATCTGTTTCTGCAATGGTCAATGAACAAAATTCCGTCTAAATGGTCAAATTCATGTTGAATTGCACGTGCTAAAAGTGAACCGTCATCTATTTCCATTATGAAAGGTTTTCCTTTTATATTTAAGGCTTTTATTTTTACCGATTTATATCTTCTGACATTTGTATATGCTTCGGGAAAACTCAAGCAACCTTCATAAGAGTTTATTGCACCTTCCTTTTTTATGATTTTAGGATTAATAAATGTAATTGGATTCATCGTTTTAGGGTCTGTTCCAACATCTATAACAAAAACTCTAAGGTTTTCTCCGACCTGCGGAGCAGCAAGTCCTACTCCGTTTGTAGCGTACATTGTGTCATACAAATCATCTACAAGAATTTGTATTTTTTTTGATATTTTATGAACTTCTTTTGATTTTTCTCTTAAAGAAGGTGTTCCGTATTTTACTATTTTCCTGACTGTCATTCTTCCTGTTTCCCTTCTCCTATTTTAGCATGTCTGTTTAAAATAATCATTACTGCGGAAATAATTACAGCATATAAAAAGTATTTTGTAGTGTCTGATGCTGCTATATAAGTAGCAAGCCCGCCTGTTAATATTGAAAATGCAACAAGTACAAGTACTGCTTTATTTTGAGACAAACCAAATTTTAAAAGCTTATGATGAATATGTTCCGCATCTGCAACAAACGGCGAAGTACCTTTTAAAATTCTTCTTAATGAAGAAAAAGTAATATCTATAATCGGAACTGCCAGTATTAATAGTGGTACATACATTTTTATATCGGTTGATTTCATTTGATACATGACCGATAGTGCAGCTAAAAGAAAGCCTCCGAATAATGCACCTGAATCTCCCATAAATATTTTCGCAGGATGGAAATTGTACGTTAGAAAACCCATCATAGAACCTGCAAGAACAAACGCAATAAGTGCACTAACTGTATCAGCAGGTACTAGTGCAACTGCAATAAGTCCTAAAGTAACTGAACTTACTGTTATAACAGAACCTGCAAGTCCGTCAACCCCGTCAATGAAATTAACGGCATTACTTATTCCGACTATCCAAGCAGTAGTTCCCAAATATGATAATATCGGGTGCAAAGTAACCATGCCTATAAAAGGAATAAAAATCGATGTTATCTTTACCCCCAAACAAAAGACAATAGATGCAATTGTTATTTGTATTGTAAATTTAAATTTCGCCTCAAGCCCGTATATATCATCAATGAGTCCTAGCAAAAACATTAATGAACTTCCGAGTAATAGCCCTGACAATAATGCACGATGAGGATAATAGCTCATGATTATTAATGCCAAGAACGAAAGAATAGCACATACCCAAATAGCGGCTCCGCCAAGTCTTGGTATGGGATGTGAATGTATTTTTCTTTCGTTGGGGTTATCCATTAAGCCGTTTTTCTCTGAAAATGTTATAACCAACGGAACAAGGAAAAGCCCCAGTATAAATGCTATAACAGCTCCTATTATGTTTGCTTCGGATAATTGTAAAAAAGTCATAATTAATCCTTATATAACGGGTATTTCTCACAAAGTTTTAAAGAACGTGCACGTAGTTCTTTTATTTTTGTTTCATCTTCTGTTCCTGAAAGTTTTACGGCTTCTGCTATTATTTTACCGACTTCTTTCATATCTTCTTCTTTAAAACCTCTTGTTGTAACTGCCGGAGAACCTAATCTGACGCCGCTTGTTATAAATGGACTTTGCGGATCATTCGGTACAGTATTTTTGTTTGCTGTAATTCCTACTAATTCAAGAATATTTGCAATATCTTTCCCTGTCTTCTTTTGTTTCCTTAAATCAAGCGTCATTAAATGATTATCTGTTCCGTTTCCGACAATATCAAGACCTTCTGACATTAATGAATTTGCAAGTGCTTTTGCATTAAGAACAACTTGCTTTGCGTATGCTTTAAAATCATCAGAAAGAGCTTCTTTTAATGCAACCGCTTTACCTGCGATTATATGTTCCAACGGCCCGCCTTGCATGCCCGGGAATACAGCTTTATCAATGCCTGCGGCATGCTCTTGTTTGCACATTATTATACCGCCTCTTGGACCTCTTAATGTTTTATGCGTTGTTGTCGTTACAAAATCGGCATAAGGGAACGGACTTGGATGTATTCCAGTTGCGACAAGTGCTGCAATATGTGCTATATCAGCAAGTAACAGAGCACCTACTTCATCGGCAATATCTCTGAATTTTTTGAAATCAATAATTTTGGAATAATTACTTGCACCGCAAATAATAAGTTTTGGTTTATGTTTTAATGCAAGCTCTCTTACGTTGTTATAATCTATTTCCCCTTGTGCATTTACTCCATAAGAAACTATATTGAAATATAATCCTGAAAAATTAACTGGTGAACCGTGTGATAAATGTCCTCCGTTTGATAAGTCCATACCCATAACAGTATCACCCGGTTTTACAGCATACATAAATACTGCCATATTTGCTTGTGCACCTGAATGGGGTTGGACATTTGCATGCTCAGCATTAAATAATTTTTTTGCACGTTCTTGAGCAAGTTCTTCAATTTTATCAACATTTTCACAACCGTTATAGAATCTTTTATACGGTTTACCTTCTGCATATTTATTTGTTAATACACTTCCACAAGCTGCCATTACTGCTTTTGAAGTAAAATTTTCGCTCGCTATTAATTCTATTGTCGTTTGTTGCCTTTTTAGTTCTTTCTCAATTAGTTCTGCAACTTCTTTATCTGTTTCTCTTATTATATCCAATTCCATAATATCCCCCAATCTAACATACGATATTTATTTTAGTATATTTTCGTTGTAAAAAAAAGTACATTAAATGTAAAATTTATTTGATAAATTTTTACTATTCCGTAAAATTAAAACAGGAGAATTATCTTTTGGCAAACTATTATAATAAAGATTTATATAAAATACTCGGTGTAAATATAGATGCTTCCGAAACAGAAATTAAAGCGGCATACAAAAAACTGGCGTTAAAATATCATCCTGATGTTGCGGGTAAAAATGCTGATGAAACAAAATTTAAGGAAGTTCAAGAAGCCTATGAAATTTTAAAAAACATTGAAAACAGAAAAAAATATGATATTTTGCATGGCTTTTATACTGAAAAGATAAAAAAAGAGTACGAAATATACAATAATACGCAGAATAAAAACAAGTATGAAGAGTTTATAAAACAGGTAAAAGCACAGAAAAAAAATTCTCCCGAATCTTTTACTAAATCCATAAACGATGCACTTGAAAATCTCTTTCATTCACAAAACATGCATAAAAAACAAGCATATAAGCCTCCTGTCAACGGAGAAGATATAAATATAGATGTTAGTATTTCATGTTTTGAAGCTATTAACGGTACAAACAGAAAAGTTAATATATTACATACTCAACCTTGTCCGAATTGTCACGGCAGAACATTCATAAACGGTACAAAATGTAGTATGTGTAACGGTTCCGGTGAAATATCGCAACAAAAGAAAATTAACGTTAAAATTCCTAAAGGGGTATATCAAGGTTCTAAAGTAAGAATAAAAAAAGAAGGAAATAAAGGACAAAACGGCGGAAAAGACGGAGATTTGTTTTTAATAATAAATGTTGAGAAAAACTCTTATTTTGATATTGAAGGACTTAATATTTTGTGTAATTTGCCCATTACACCTTATGAAGCTGTTTTAGGTGCTGAAATTCCTTTATATATTATGAATGAAACGATTAATGTAAAGATACCTCCAATGACTTCATCCGGTCAGAAATTAAAACTGGCAGGACAAGGTCTTGAAAATAAATCCAAAACAAAAAAAGGTGATATCATTATTACCGTATTAATTAAGCTTCCTGAACAATATAGAGCAGATGAATTGGAATTATATAAAAGACTTCAAGCAACTGCTGATTATGATATTAGAAAAGACTTGAGAAATGCTTCAAAATAAAGTTTTCATAAAAGAAATATTTGAATCTGTTCAGGGTGAGGGTCCATATATAGGTGTAAATCAGTTGTTTATCAGATTTTCCTCTTGCAATTTGCATTGTAAATATTGCGATACTGATTTTAAAACTAATTTGAAAGAATATTCAACAGAAGAATTAATTAATGTCATAAACTTATATAAAAATATTCATTCTGTTAGTCTTACAGGAGGTGAACCATTATTAGAAACAAGCTTCCTTAAAGAATTTTTACCGCTAACAGATAAAAAAATATATCTTGAAACAAACGGTACTCTATATGAAGAATTGAAAGAAATTATTAATTATATTGATATTATTTCTATGGATATAAAATTACCATCCTCAACTGCAATGAGTGATTTGTTTGAAAAACATAAACAATTTATCCGAGTTGCAAAACAAAAAGATCTTTTTATCAAAATAGTATTCGATGAAAATATTACCGATATTGAAATAAAAAACACAATTGATATTGCAAAGCAGGATAATCTGTTAATTATTTTACAGCCAATGATGAATGGAAATGAACTTAATATAAAAAGTGATTTTATAAATGAGGTCTACTATAAATATATTAATATATATAATAATGTAAGATTAATTCCGCAGGTTCATAAGTTTATTAATATAAGATAATTTATATTTTGAAGGAAGTAGAAAATTTAATTCTACGGTTGATATTATCATTTTGTGTATATTGGTTCGATGTATTGATTTCAAATTCTAAATTATTATTGTTGTTTTTCGGTCTATAAGTTAAAGCGAGTTCATCCTGCATAGTTTCTTGAGTAATATTTCTTATAAACCTCGTTTTTAAATACAAAGAATCAGTTAATTTAAATTCGGGAATAAAATATAAACTTGTATAATAATCTTCGGAATTTGAGAATTTACTTTCTCCTACTTGTGCATTGAGTTTTAGTCTTTTATAAGAATATTCCACAAAACCTCCTCCTGTTGTTTTGTCATATCCTTGAAATTCATTTGCAAAGTAACCGCCGCCAACAATAAAATTTCCTGCATTATAGGGTAATTTGATTGCATCACTTGAAATAACAAAACCGCCTGATGCTGCATGATTAAATGATGAAGAAAAAGAACCCACTGAAAGATTTATTCCGTCATTTTTATATGTTATAACAGAGCCCGTATTATATGTTGATTCATTTGCTCTTATAAATAAAACGGATGGCCCGTTTGCATCATATAAATTAGTTTGACCCAAACTTGCAGAAAGTCCTTTATTTAGTTTTGCATTTAATTTTGATGAATTAACAACCGATGGAATTGGGGCAAGATGTCTTGTGTTACTCAAAAATGCTTGAGTAAACATTTTTGAACTGTCCCATATCATATTCTCTGCTTTTATACTGTTTTCAATATTATATTGGTCTTCATTTACTCTTAATTTGTATATTCTTGTATTATTGAAACTCTGCATTGTTTCATCATAATTATTGTCTAATTTAAGCTCAATTGCATTTGCTTCATATCTCTTTGTTATATCTTCAATTGCTTCTTCTTCAAATATTTCTTCTTCCTGATTATTTATTTCTTGAGTATTATCATCTGCTTCATCATTCGTTTCAAAAGTTTCGATGTATCTGCCAAGTTCCATAAATCCGGCATTGTCAACATCCAGTTTATCTCCTGTTTTCGCTAATGCAGAACAATTCACTACCGCTAATATTATCAATATAACCAAGCTTTTTTTCATATAGATATTTTGTAGTAAAAATAATATTTATTCAATGACAAAATATTAATAGGAAAAATCAGTTATTTGAATTTTTATAAAATTGTATTAAAATTAAAAACAAATAAATTATACCGAAAAGGTATATACAATATTAAGAAATATTAAGATAAATACAAAATGGTTAAAAATCAATATTCGAGAATATTTCAACCTGATTTAAAAAAGAAATTATAAAAAAAAGAGTATATATTTAAAAATAAACTAGCAAAAATTTTTTGGAACAGGTTTTGAAATATAATGCGAAATAAATAAACACGGAGAAAAAAATGTCAGAAATTAATAGCAATATAAATAAGATACGATTTAACAGTAAAATTGAAAATATAAATAAATCTGCCGAATCAAAAAAATCTGTAGAAGGTAATGAAGTAAAAGAATCTACAGAACAAAATATAGTACCTGATACAGGTGTTTTAGGCCGTTCACAAATTGTAAGTACAAAAGGTATGGATTGTACTCAAAGCATAGATGAGGCTGTTAAACTTGCAAATGAATGTCCTGAAATTTTAAAAACAGGTGATGATATGTTTGATTCTTTGTATGAAGAGTTTTTGAATTCAGGTATGAAACCTGATGAAGCATATTCAATGGCATCGATGGGTATGCATGAATTTATGGAAATAGCAACGCCAAGAATAAAAAAATAATAAAAAAGTAATACTAAAAAGTCCGCTTAGATTTTGAGAGCGGACTTTTTTATTGGCAAAATATTGATAAGTTATGTTGATAGTGATAATATATTTGAGTTATTTAGATTGTTGGGAATAATGTGAAATGATAAAACCTGTTGATGCAAAAGATAGGATAATTCTTGCATTGGATGTTGATACAATTGAAGATGTTGTAAAATATGTTGAGTTATTAAAGGATTATGTAGGATATTTCAAGGTTGGTCTGCCGTTATTTATTTCTTGTGGTTTTGAAGCTGTTGATACAATTAAGAAACATGGCGGAAAAGTTTATTTTGACGGTAAGTTTCAAGATATTCCCAATACAATAGCACAAGCAAGTATTAATTTAATGTCGAAGGGAATAGATTTCTTTAATATCAGTGCAACCGGCGGTTCTAAAATGCTTATTAATACAATAAATGAATGTAATTCTTATGCGAAAAAAAATGATATGGAACCACCTGTTATACTTGCAGTAACTTTATTATCAAGTTTTGGACAAAAAACGCTTACAAATGAGTTGGGTGTTGAAATAAATATATCTAAATATGTTCTTAATTTATCAAAAATGGCAAAAGAAGCCGGAGCTTCCGGTGTTATTGCTCCGGATACTGATGCTGCGCAAATAAAAAGAGAGCTGGGTGAAGATTTTATAGTTGTTTGCCCTGCAGTAAGACCAACGTGGGCAATTGTAAATGACCAAATAAGAATTGTATCACCGACTGATGCAATAAAAGCAGGTGCTGATTACATCATAATTGGAAGACCTATTACTCATGCTGCTGATCCTACGGCTGCAGCTAAGTTGGTTATTGCTGAAATTGAAGACGCACTAAAAGCAAAAGAGGAGTTATAAATGATTATTGGTATTCCTAAAGAAATTAAAAACAAAGAAGACAGAGTTGCTTTAACTCCTGATGGTGCGAGGCTTCTTTCAAAAAACGGTCATAAAGTTATTATAGAAAATAATGCAGGAATCGGCAGCGGCTTTCCAAATGAAGAATATTTGAATGCAGGTGCTGTAATATATGATTCCGCAGAAAAAATTTATACCGAATCAGAGATAATAGTAAAAATAAAAGAACCACAGCCTATGGAATATAAATTTTTAAAGAAAAATCATATTATTTTTACATATTTACATCTTGTTGTAGAACCGGTTTTGACTAAAGAATTATTAGATAAAAAAGTTACTTCTATTGCTTATGAAACAATTCAAAAATCAAATGGAGAACTTCCTCTGCTTATTCCGACAAGTGAAGTAGCTGGAAAAATGTCTGTTCAAATAGCTGCCAATTTATTAGAAAACAGAAATGGCGGTTCCGGAGTTCTACTTGGCGGTGTTGCAGGTGTTTCTGCAGGAAAAATTTTAATAATCGGTGCAGGGCATGTAGGTATTAATGCGGCTAAGATAGCTACAGGCATGGGAGCTGATGTAAGTATTGTAGATACAGATATCAGAAAATTAAGGTATGCTGATAATTTATTCGGTTCTAAGATTAAAACATTTATTTCTAATGAGTATATAATAAAAGACTTAATAAAAAATTCGGATGTTGTGATTGGCGCCGTACTTATTCCGGGATATAAAGCTCCCAGAATTATTACCGAAGAAATGGTTAAGTCTATGAGAAAAGGGTCGGTTATTGTTGATTTGTCCATTGATCAGGGCGGTATTGTTGAAACAATGGATAGAATTACAACTATAGAAAATCCATTCTATGTAAGACATGGTGTTATACATTATAGTGTACCCAATATTCCAGGCAGTGTACCAAGAACATCCACCATTGCATTAACAAATGAGTCTGTTCAATATTTATTAAATATTGCAAATAACGGGCTTGTTAATTCTATCAAGAGAGATAAATCTCTTGCATACGGTGTTAATACTTATCAAGGCAAATTAACAAATAAAGGTGTATCTGAAGCATTGCATGTCAATTATACAGAATTATCAAGTCTTATCGGATTTTAATCTTTTTTACATTTATTAATATAACCTAAATAAAACAGGCAATTTTTAAAAAGCAAAATTGTTTATATATATACAAACGGGAATATTATTTAATAGGGGATACAATAAATGCCGATAGGAGCAAGGGACAAAATAGACAGAGATTTGGTTCGTAAATATGCGAAACTGAAAATGGATAACCCCGATACCACAAAGCTTGTGGATTCGCAAAAAATGCTTGCAGCAATGGATGATTATGCCGCCATGCAGCGTGGTATGATGGATATGAACAATAGGTTAAAGGATATTTGTTCAAGTGTAACATCAAAATCCGTAGCTTATTTAAAACTTAATTATTATCCGCCACGACCTCGCAAATAAGCATTTTCTGAAATGTACGGTGCTGATTTCGTTTACAAAACGAAATCTAAACAAAGTTCTCTTTCAAAAATAACTGATTTTTAATTAAAATATAATTAAGAATCAGTTATTTTATGGTTTAAAAAATGAAAAAGTATATATTAGCCTCAACATCTCCGAGAAGGCGGGAATTATTAAAACAAAGCGGTATTAATTTTGAAATAATTTCACCTGATTATGATGAAAATATTTTAAATAAGACATTTAGTTATAGTCTTATAGAAAATATAGCAGAAAATAAAGGACTTTCTGTTTTATTAAAAGTTCAAGAGCCTGCAATAATAATAAGTGCTGATACTGTTGTTATATATAATAATATAGTTTTGGGAAAACCTAAAAATTTTGATGATGCATTAAGAATGCTGAAAATGTTAAACGGCAAAATTCATAAAGTTGTAACTGCCGTTTGTGTTATAGATGTTGAACAAAATAAAAAAATCATTAAATCAGAAACAAGTGAAGTGACTTTTTCTGATATTACGGAAGAAGAGTTAAAAGAATATATATTTAACTTTAAACCTTATGATAAAGCCGGTTCGTACGGTATACAGGAATTACCAGAACATTTTATAAAAGAAATAAATGGCGACTATGATAATATTGTTGGGCTTCCTGTTAAATTGTTAATAAATATGATTGAAGAAATTACTAATCCGTAAATTTATTGTAAAATATTTCATGGAGTTAAGAAGGAGATAAGTATGAACGGAATGCAGCTTGTAAAAGAAAGAATAAGAAGTATAAATGATTTTCCGATAAAAGGAATCATTTTCAGAGATATTACAACTGCAATAAAAGATAAAGAAGCTTTAAAAGAAATGATAAGCTTTTTAACTGAAAAATTTAAAGATAAAAATATAGATTATGTTGCTGCGGTTGAATCAAGAGGATTTATTTTTGGTTCTGCACTTGCAGCAAATATAGGTGCCGGTTGTATATTGATAAGAAAACCAGGTAAATTACCGGCAGAAACAATAAGTGAAGAATATGCATTGGAATATGGAACAGATAAGCTTGAAATGCATAAAGATGCTATAGAACCCGGTAAAAATGTTATTGTTATTGACGATTTATTGGCAACCGGCGGTACTGTTAACGCTGCATGTAAATTATTAACAAAAGCAGGTGCAAACGTAAAAGCTGCAGCTTTTATTATTGAATTAACAGAATTAAACGGAAGAAAGAATTTACCTCAAAATATTGATGTAGTATCAATGATTTCATATTAAACGGGAATAATTAATGGGCGACGAGGATAAGCAATTTGAAGCCAGTCAGCAGAAACTGCAGAAGGCAAGAAAAGAAGGTCAGGTTGTAAAATCTAAGGACTTCTCGACAGCGTTGGCTTTACTTGTCATGTTTATTGTTATTTTAAAATTATCACCTTTTATTTGGGATCAGATATCGATATTGTTTGTTTATTTGTATGATAAAATTCCGGAGAAGCATTTGTCTGATATTGGGTATGTTCATCTTGCCGCTGCTATATTAATACCTACAATGTTAATAATCGGACCTATCTTAATAGTTGCTGCATTTATCGCTATCGTTGGTGATTTTATTCAGGTGGGTCCTTTGGTTACGACAAAACCGCTTGAACCTAAACTTGATAAGTTAAATCCTTCAAAGTATTTTAAAAATCTAATGTCTCCTAAAACAGTTTTTGAGTTGGTAAAAAATATTGTAAAAGTACTTCTGTTGGGAGTTATCGGTTATATGGTTTATAAGTCGCATTTGGAATCAATATTAATACTTGCAAGTATTGATAACAGTTTTGCAATTTTGAATGAGTTCGGTTCTCTTGTTATTGATTTCGTAATGAAAGCAGGTTTGGCATTCTTGATTATTGCAGCCGCAGATTACGGCATGGTACGTTGGAAATTTATGCAGGATCAGAAAATGTCATTTAAAGAAGTAAAAGATGAATATAAAAACTCAGAAGGAGATCCGCACGTTAAAGCTGCATTACGACAAAGAAGACAACAAATGATGCAGAGAAGAATGATGGACTCTGTTCCTGATGCTGATTTCGTTGTGACAAATCCAACGCATATAGCATGTGCATTAAAATATGATGCAGAGAAAATGGAATCACCTAAATTACTGGCAAAGGGTACAGAATTATTTGCAAAAAAAATTATTGAAATAGCAAGGGATCATTCAATTCCTGTAATAGAAAATCCTCCGGTTGCCAGAGCTATATTTAGAATTGTTGATATTAATGCATCTATTCCCCCCGAATTGTATAAAGCAGTCGCAGAAATTCTTATTTTTGTTTATAATTTGCGCAATAAGCAAAAAAGTAGTAAAATATAATGCGAGAGTCTAACAGATTATAAAAATGCACGCAAAAATACAAGATTACATTGAAATAATCGAAAAGGTAGCTAAGGTAGAGCATAAGCGTATTCCACAGCACATGGTGGATTATGACGAATTGGTCAGCATTGGTATTATTGCCATTCAAACAATGATAAAGGGTAAAACCGATGAACAATTGGCAAAATATAATAATGCTTACATTGGTACTGCCGTTAGATGGGCTATTAGAAATGAATTAAGAAACAGATACAAATGGTATTCATTAAAACATACAAATGTTGATAGTGAGGAAGAACAATCTAATTCTGAAGAAGGAGATAATGCAACAATTACTCCCGGAAAAGTTAGAGAAGCAATCTATGAAACAATTTTATCTATAGATAGTCTTGCTGCAGCGGCATCTGATAATGATTCTCCGTTTGATTTTATTAAAGATCCTTCTGCATTGCCTGATGAAAAGGCTGAAATTTCTGAATTGGGCAGAGTTATAAGAGAAGCAATAGCAAAATTACCTCAAAAAGAAAGAACGATTATTGAATATCGTTTCTATAGAAATATGCAGGTAAAAGAAATTGCAGAGCAAATTGGGCTTTCTTCTTCAAGAATTACAAGAATTATTCAAGCATCTCTTAATACAATTAGAGAATATTTGAATAAACGTGATCACTATGATTATTAATTACAAATAGCGTTTTCTTTCTTGACCTGTAACACCGGCGTAAAGTTCAACATATTGTTTTGCAGGGCTGGCATTAATTTTAGAAAATAAAACTTCTTCAATTTGGAAAAATCCGACTTCTGCAGACATTTCAACATCTATTTTTATCGGTTTGTTTTCACCGTGGTGAATACCTACATGTGTAATTGCATTTGCAGAATATTTATGTATGTCACCTACTTGAGGTGTATGATTAAGTGCTAAAGGTATTCTTGCCCTTCCTTTTGTCATATCACAACCGTCAGCAATTAGCATAACACCGGCTTCAAGAGAGTGGATTTTCTTTGATGACATGTGTCCGACTATTGATTCTATTGCAATAGATTTAATAACGACTCTTCTGTGCATATCATCGGGGAAAATTGCTTTCATTGTTTTATCTATAAGTGGCAGTGCCAAAATAACAGACATATCTTCGTGACCTTGCCTGCCTATCATCATTCCTAAATCGTGCATTAATCCTGCCAAAACAACACCGCACAAACTGTCTTCAAAAGTTCCTATTTCTTCAGTTTCAAGAGATGTTTTTATACCGCCGTCATGTAATATTTTAAGTAATTTTATTGCATTTGATGTTACCTGACGCATGTGAACAGGTCCGTGGTCATTGTAACCTAATCTTTTTATTGATACCGTGTTTGCATAATCTTGCATTTCTTTTAACTCAGCATCTGCAAGAAGAAACTCAACCAACTTGCTGCAAACAGGGTATGGCTTTAGTCTTTCTATTATTTTGGATTCTATTGCTACTTCTTTTACTGATTTCATTATATTCACCTTTTATAAGAATATTATTATATATTACAAAACCAATAAAATAAAGAGGTATATTATTAACATTATTGTTTTACCAAAATGGTTTCACCTGTTGTTTTAAAACTTAATCTTAAAAAAATTACTTTTTTTTTTATTTTTATATTAGTTATTCTATTTCTTTGCAAATTTCCAGTTCTGTTTTATCTTTCCATAGATAAAATTCTTCATCTTTATCATTAAATTCTATAGCTTTATTAAAATCATCTAGGGCATCTTTATATTGTTTAAATTGTATTTTATAAAACCTCGCAAATAATAGAAACGTGCATATTTGTCATTAAATTTAATTCCTATATTTAAGATAAATAAAGTTACGGGTGAAAACAATTTTAAAATTTTATTTTTTTAATTTTTAATTTTTTCTTTATTATTCTCTTTTTTATAAATTATTCTAAATCATCATATATCACTTTACAA
>JAFUEV010000006.1 GCA_017470245.1 bacterium
AAATGACAAACTTAGTTAATCAACTACTTCAATGCGATAACCCAGAGTTTTTACCAATGAACGAACGCGTATTTTTACGACTTGACAACACATTTTTAAACAAATTTTTCTTCTGACATGAAAAAGAAACAAACCTTTCAGGTTTTATAGTTATGATATTATCCACTTGTCGGGCAAGGTATTGATTCGGATATACCGTATAATAATTCTGTTGAACTTTTGATAAAGTTATGCTTATCTTTATCATCATTGAAAGCATTTTGCAGTGAATCTCTGACATTAAGCCAATCATTCAGTGCATTTAATACATTGTTCTCCGCTTGTTTTATAGTATTTATCGTTTTTCTGTCATCTGCTTTTGTGTAGTTGTAGTTGTAATAGTTATCATTGACCATTTCTTTACTTTTAGCAATAATATCTTTAGTTTGCTTTTTCAAAACCTTTTCAAATTTATTTTTGGTAATATCTAATGATGAGGATTTTAGTTTTTGTTGCTCGTAGACCTGATGTTGATAGACCTGATGTTGATAGATTGCATTGATTCTTTGTAAATCCATTAAACGGTTTTTAAGAATGATTATCTTATCATCTTTAATTTCCGGTCCTTGTCCGTTACCGTTATACCAGGCAATATAAACGGAATTATCAATGTATTTATCCAGACATTTATTTAAAGTTTGCCACGCAGTGATTTCTGAAATAAAAGTGCTGTCGGTATCCAGTAGATTTTTCGTTTCCTCTACAACTTTATATTTTATCATATTATATTCAAGGTCCGGACGTGTTCTCCAAAAGATATCATCAGACAAATATCCGTTTAAAATATGTGCAATCTTCTCTTTTTCATTGGCATTTGTTTTAGGATATACAGAATTAAAGAACTTTACCAAACCTTTAGCGACTTTGCCGTGCCAATCAAATAAAGAATTTATATCATAATTATTTACATCCGGAAAGATATCCAACATTATATTTGCCTTATAATTCGTAATGACAAACATATCAGGATAATTTGGTTTTTCTTTGAATAATTCTTCAGGATTGACAATATCCTTTTCTGTTATTGTATCTTTTTCTGGATAATACAGTTTATTTGTTTCAGTTGTTACTTGCATGTTATTTGATGTATTACAAGCAGAAAGACAAATAGCCACAACAATTAAAACAGTAATTACCGTAACAATAATCTTATCTGTTATAGTTGATTTACGTTCATTTTTAGGAAATATTTTTTCAATATCTTTAGATATAACTAACGGTACATTCTTAAATACAAGTAAAGAAAGAACAATAAACACTATCATACCTTTTAACAATCCATAAATTAAAGTGTAATAAATTAGATAAAACCCTGTTAATAAGGTGAAAACTTTAACATAAAAAATGGCACGGTTATTTTTCTTCTTTAATAAGTATATAGTATAAAATGCCAATCCTGCACTCAATATTAGATTTAAACTCCAAATAAAAGGCACTACTTTGAAAGAACTGATAAAGTACAAAAAGATTATTCCACCAATAGAACCGATAAAGGTTATTAATGCAGTACAGTCATCACTTTCTTGCGGATGGTTTATTTCCCCGTCTTTTACTTGAGGGATTTCTTTCAGAGAAGTGGCAATATGTTCTTCTGT
>JAFUEV010000025.1 GCA_017470245.1 bacterium
AATAGCAACTGTATATGTACCAATTTTATTTGCAGTATCACCATTAGCCGCTATTCTGTCAGCACCGACAACAACCATATCAATCATACCTTTTGACATAAAATATGAGCACATACCGTCAGTTATTAATGTTGTAGGGATGCCGTCCTGCGTTAACTCCCATGTTGTAAGCCTTGCGCCTTGTTGTCTCGGACGTGTTTCATCAGCAAAAACTTTAATTGTAGGATCTTTTGCGAATGCGCTTCTTATTACTCCCAATGCAGTACCATAACCTACTGTTGCTAAAGCACCTGCATTACAATGAGTCAGAATTGTTGCACCTTTTGGAACAACACTTGCACCATAATCGCCCATTCTTTTATTAATTTCAATGTCTTCATTTTCCATTTTTATACCGTTTTCTATTAACTTATCCGTTATATCTTGTACGGTACCTTTAATGTTATTTGCAAGTTCAAATTGTTTATCAACCGCCCACATAAGGTTAACGGCAGTAGGACGAGATGATTTCAAATAATCGGCTTTAATTTTTAACTCTTTTAAAAATTCATCCCTGTCTGTATATTTTTTACTCAACTCTATTGCTGCTAAAGCAACACCGTGAGCACCTGCTATACCAATAGCCGGAGCACCTCTTACTATCATATCTTTTATGGCATAATACATTTCTTCTGTCGTTTTTATATCTGCCAACTTAAACTCTTTGGGTAAAAGTGTTTGGTCAATCATTCTTGAAACATTATTTACCCATTCTATTGTTTTAATTTTTGATTCAAAAGCCATTTTATCCTCATTTCTTTTTTACGAAATATTCACAAAAATATGCGGTTAAAAAGCCCGAAAATGCATTAATTAATCCGCATAATAACGCTATTAATATTATCATTGGTATTAAAAAGCCAAAGTTAATAATTAATACCTTCACCCATATAAAAGATTGTATTTTAAAAATTAAATATAAAATAAATGCTATAGGGAAATATAATATTGATAACCCGATAAAAGATGATGCGCCTGATATTGCACCTATAAGCATTCCTTTTTCGATTGTTAGTTCATCGATTAATTTTAAATATTTTAAATATATTATTATAAAAGGCGCAACAAAAAACATTATTAATAATATAGCTATCCAAACAAATGCAGGAATTAAAGGAATAACCCCTATAACAGCACCTGTTATTAGTGATGTTATACATATTATTTTTAATAACGATTTATCTATCATTAATTTCTCCCGACCAATATATTGTTCCTTGAATAACAAAGTGCAATTGCTATGGAATCCAATGTATCATCCAATTTTGGCAGTTTTTTATATTTTATAGACATTTCTACTATTTTTGCAACTTCTTCCTTCGTTGCCCTGCCATACCCTGTTATTACCTGTTTTACTTCCATTGGAGTATATTCAAAGATTGGTATCCCGTTTTTTTGCAGAACAGAAAGTATTACCCCTCTTGCCTCTGCAACAGGAATAACTGTTTTTTGATTTTTAAAATAAAAAAGTTTTTCTACACTTGCAATTTCCGGCTTATACATACTCAATATAGTTTGCATGTCAGTTTCTATTTCCAAAAGTCTTTCTGCATCAGTTTTCGTTTTGTCCGTTTGAATTGAACCTGATGTCTCCAGTATATTTTCGTCTTTTTCTATATCTAAAACGGAATAGCCTACAATTGCAAGCCCCGGATCTATACCTAATATTCTCATTCTATAATTATAAACTATTTTTTTTTAAGTTCCAGTTTTTAATAAACGGAAATCTTAGCCTTTAGGATTATATCTTGTAAAAGTACCGTCAAAATATAAGTGGATACAGTTTTTACCGTTTTCCTTTGATACGTAAAGTGCTTTATCTGCCCAATCTATTAACTCGTTTATTTCTTCAGCCGC
The DNA here is from genome assembly GCA_017470245.1 of bacterium. Lineage (GTDB taxonomy): Bacteria > Cyanobacteriota > Vampirovibrionia > Gastranaerophilales > Gastranaerophilaceae > Avigastranaerophilus. Next base: position 1,897 of record JAFUEV010000025.1, read on the forward strand.
ATTAGGATATTCCGAAATACCGATACTTACTGTTGGTCTGATGATAGTATCATCATCTACACGGACTTCTATTTCACTTATACGTTTTCTTAATCGTTCAGCAATAGTAACAGCATTAATCGCAGCTGTTTCTGGTAATATAATCGTAAATTCTTCACCACCGTATCTTGCCGGAATATCAACATGACGTATTGTTTTTTGAATTGTAGCAGCAATTTCTTTTAATACCATATCACCTACAAGATGTCCATACGTATCATTAACATGCTTAAAGTTATCTATATCCATCATCAATAAAGATAATACGTGATGATATCTTTGAACTCTTTTTATTTCCGAATCTAATAAATTATAAAAATGCCTATGAATATAAAGTTTTGTAAGCCCGTCTTTTGTAGCTAATTCATACAATTGGGCATTATCTACTGCAATAGATGCCTGATTCGCAAGAGCTTCAACAAATTCCAAATCTTTTTTATTAAATAATTTTCCGTTTTTCTTATTTGTAATATTGATAATACCGATACATTCACCTTTTGCAATCAAAGGAACACAAATTAATGAAGAAACATTTGCATCAGAAGAAAACTGGCTAAATCTCGGGTCTTGACCGCCAAGGTTTGTAATTATTGATTTCTTTTCCGTAAATACTTTACCTGCAATACCACTATCCGGCTTCATTTTTTGACATTCAATAACACCATTATTTATATCATCTTCATGTTTTTTATCTTTTAATCCGTATACAACTTTAACTTGTAAAGTGTTATCGGAAGCATCATACAACATCAAAGAGCCTTTTTCCGCATTAACGGTTTCTATTGCTTTATCAAGAATTACGCCGATTAATCTCTTTAAATCATCAATGAAATTAACAGCTTGCGATATATTATACAATATAGAAAGGTTGTGAATTGTTTTATTCAATTCAAGTATTTTTGTTTCTTGTTCTTTATTTTGAATAAATTTTCTGATTATAGGATCAATACAACTAAATACTTGTTCTATATATTTGAAATCATCATCATTAAATTCTGTTCCGTCTTCTTTTCTGCTAATGGAACATACGCAGAAAGGATTATCGTTATTATAAAAAACTTTTAAATACTCACTATCCAATCCATGCAAATTATGAGTATTCCAAAACGCCTTATAAATAGGTGTCCCGTCTTGATTTACAACTTTTATTAACTCATCTTTTTCTGTTTGCAAAAAAGGTGCATTATCAGCAATAAATTCAAAATCCAAATCCGATTCCGAAGATATATTTTTAGTTTGGAACATTCCGTTATTAAATAAGAAAAATCTCACAGAAGTTAATCCAAGAGAAGATTTAATAAGTACAGAAACCTTAGAGAGTAAATCTTCTATCGTTCTTGATTGGTTTGCAAGCATATTCAAATCGAATAAATTGTGCAATTCCAGTACATTTTTTTGTAATAAATATATTTTTTCAGCTAAATCTTGATTCATATTTGTATTATACATTAAAACTAAAATTTATAATAGACTAAAAAGACTATTTTTTAGGCTTGGAATTTTCAATAAATGCACCAATTGCGGAAGTAGCAATAAGTACAGGTAAAAAGTAACCTTTAAAATTTTTATTAAATGATTGTTTAAAGGGTACTTTGTGTACGCTTTTTTCAAAAACTGACCATGCCGTCGTTATAGCCAGGAGTGTCGGAGCAGTTTCGGTAGAATGTTTTATAAAACTGTCAGCACATGAAATAGCACGACTTTGTTGTTTCGCATTCTCATATGCAGTCATGCCTTTTTTCATGACAGTATTTATTCTTTCTCCTGATTCTGTAACACCTTTAATCATTAAGTATAAATTCCTTAATTATTAAAAACTCCTGTTATAATTATATCGTTTTTTAGTTTTTTCGTCGAGGTAAAAGTTAAATTGTTACATTCGGATATATCAATTCTGTCACAACCGTTAACAAAATTTATTCCGTCTTTATCCGCAAGAATTTTTGGTGCAATAAACTGAATTATTTTATCAGGTATTTTTTCCTGTATGAAAGCATTATTAAGTGTTGCACCTGCTTCTATTAATATACTGTTTATACCTTTTTCAAAAAGAGTTTTGATTATATAATTCAAATCTACATGCCCGTCTTTTAAAGGACACTTTATAAACTCGGCATTTTTTGTATGATTATTTATTTTATTTTGAGCAACTTTTTGACCAATACAAATATAGACTTTTGCCCCGTTGTTTTCATATATTTTACTGTCTTTTGGTGTTATTAAATTTGTATCAAGCACAATTCTAACAGGATTTCTGCCATTTTTCATTCTGCAAGTCATAGAAGGATTATCTTTTATTACAGTAGATGAACTTGTAAGTATTGCATCATACTTATTTCTTAATTTTTGAACTTCTTTTCTGGAATATTCATCGGTTATCCACTTTGATGAACCTGTTTTTGTTGCTATTTTACCATCCAAGGTAGTTGCCGTTTTTATTGTTACAAACGGTTGTTTTTTCAACTGATTTTTTATAAAAATCTCATTCAATTCCTTGCATTCTTTCTCAAGAACACCTGTTATAACTTCAATTCCGCTATCTTTCAGTTTTTTTATTCCTCTGCCTGAAACAATCGGATTTGGATCAGTCATACCAATAACTACACGTTTAAAACCTTTTTCTATGAGCAAATCAGCACAAGGCGGAGTTTTACCATAATGAGAACAAGGTTCTAAATTTACTATTATGGATTTGCCTCTCAACTTTTTCTTACAAGACAAAACTGCATTTCGCTCAGCATGATTTTCTCCGTACTTTTCATGTCTGCCTGTTGAAACAATATTAAAATTATCATCAAAAATAATTGCACCGACTAAAGGATTGGGTGAAACTTGCCCTTCACTCTTTTTTGCCAGCGCAATACATTTTCTCATTAATTTTTTGTATTCTTGCTGCACTTTTATTTAACTTTCTCATAAAATGCATTATTAATTATTTGAGAATATTTTCCGTTTTGATTAACGGATACTATAATTAAATTTTTGCCGTTATCAAGTTTTGCAACACCTAATATTCCTTCGTATCCTTTAATCGGAAGATTAGAAATTTCTGCATTGATTTTTACATAAGGAATTGTTTGATTTAATCCCTTAAATTCACCATGTTTAGTTACTTCAACTCTATCAAATTTTACAACCTGATATTTATATTTATTTATAATATCATCAATTTTTTGTTGAATATTATCTGCATTTATATCCTCTTGAGTCAATATATCCTCATTTCTGGGCTCAACCATAATCATTTTTTGACCGGTTGCATTGTGCTCTGCAATAATCATTCTGTTTTTTAGTATTTTTAAGTCTTTATCTATTGTATATTCATCATTAATTTCACTTAAATCAACAATATCTTTTTCTTCTTGTTCTTGTTGTTCTTGTGCTGATTGATGTTCGCTGATTTTATCTTTTATAAAATCAACGGCACCCAAATGTACAAGCCCGAAAAATACAAGTACGGCAATAACCGTTTTAATTATGATACCTAAACAACCCTTCATTAAGACTCCTTTACTAAAAGTATGTATTTCGTTGAAATTAACCGAAATTTGTAATACATTAAGTATAACTATGATAAATGAAGAAATCAAGAATTACAACAGTATAGATGTAGATTATGAACAAGCAACACCCATGTTCAAACAATTTCTTGATATTAAAAGACAATACCAAGAAGTTGTTTTGTTATACAGAATGGGTGATTTTTATGAAGGCTTTTTTGAAGATGCCGTTTTGTTTTCAAAAGAATTGGGTTTAACACTTACTCACAAAGACGGCGGGAATATAGGGAAAGTACCTATGGCAGGTATCCCCGTTAAGTCTTTAAACACATACATTCCAAAACTATTAAATAAAAACTATAAAGTAGCAATTTGTGAACAACTTGAAAATCCTAAAGACGCAAAAGGACTTGTAAAACGTGATATTGTTAAAACAATTACCGCAGGAACAATTACAGAGTTAAATCTTCTTGATCCTTCAGGTAATAATTTTTTAGCTTCGGTCATTAATGTTAATAATGTTTTTGGTTTGGCATATACAGATATTTCAACCGGAGAATTTAAAGTTACAAAAGGTTCTTTGGAAGAAATTTTATCGGAACTTGCAAGAATAAAACCATCGGAAATACTTTCTCCGATAAAAAAACAAAAAATACAACCTTTTCAAATAGTTCCGGAAGAAAAAGCTGATTTACCCGAACAAATAACATCTCTATATCCTTGTACAAAAATGTCTGTATCTTCTTTTAATGAAGAAAATGCAATAAAAAATATTAAACAAGTTTTTAAAGTAACTTCTCTTGAAGCATTCGGTTACAATGAATATAAACCTGCGTTTCTTGCTGCAGGTGCTATTTTAGAATATATATTTGAAACACAAAAAGGAGTTATTCCTAAATTTGATGTTATAAAACCGTATTCAATTTCTGAATATGTTTCAATTGATGCAAATACAAGACGTAATCTTGAGTTAATAGAAACTTCAAGAGATAAAATGAAATACGGCAGTTTATACTGGGCAATTGATAAGGTTAAAACACCTATGGGTTCAAGATTATTAAAAAATTGGATAACTCAACCCATAAAAAATATAGATGAATTAAATAACAGACTTAATTCTGTTGAAGAACTTATCAACAATTCCCAAAGCAGAATAACTCTTTCTAATTTACTTGATAAAGTGTGTGATATTGAAAGACTTGCTGTAAAAATAAGTAACGGGAGCGTGAATCCCAGAGATTTTATTGCTTTAAAAGATACTTTTTCAATATTTCCTAATTTCGCAAGTATATTTAAAATTTTTCAAACACCATATCTGAATAATTTTACCGAACACTCAGACGAACTTGTTGAATTTGCTTCAATTGTAAACAGAACAATAGATGAAAATGCTTCTGCCTCAACTAAAGACGGTGGTATTATAAAAGAAAACGTGAATAGTGACTTAGATTATTATAGAAGTCTTTTAACGGGCGGCGAAGAATGGCTTAAAAAATATGAAACAGAACAAAAAGAAATCACAGGAATCAATAATCTTAGAGTAAGTTATAATAAAAATTTCGGATTTTTTATAGAAGTTACAAAATCTAATATTAATCGTGTTCCAATGAATTATATCAGAAAGCAAACTTTGACTAATGCTGAAAGATATATGACAGACGAATTGAAAAAGCACGAAAACGATGTACTGTCTGCTCAATTCAAGTCTATAGAGCTTGAACAAAAGATTTTTAATGATTTGGCAGAATACTCAAAAGCATTTGTAGATATTATGAAGGATGTTGCTCATTTTCTAGCAAAGACAGATGTACTTGTTTCCTTCGCAACAAACGCAATAGAGTCCAATTACGTCAAACCCGAAATTACTGATACAAACGAGATATATATAAAAGACGGCAGACATCCTGTTGTAGAAAAAATTCTTCCGATGGGACAATATGTTGCAAATGATTTAAGACTTATTGCCGACACTCACGATTATAAAGATACACAATTTATGATATTAACAGGGCCTAATATGGCAGGAAAATCTACTTATATGAGGCAAAATGCACTAATTGTCATTTTGGCACAAATAGGTTCTTTTGTTCCTGCTTCTTATGCAAGAATTGGTATCGTTGATAAAATATTTACAAGAGTCGGAGCAGTTGATGATTTATCATTGGGACAATCTACCTTTATGGTAGAAATGAATGAAACCGCATACATTTTAAATAGTGCAACGGAAAAAAGTTTAATTTTACTTGATGAAATAGGAAGAGGCACCTCGACTTATGACGGTGTTGCAATTGCATGGTCAGTCGCAGAATATATTGCAACGAAAATCAAAGCCAGAACTATATTTGCTACTCATTATCACGAATTAAATGTTATGCCTGACTCTATAGAACAAATAAAAAACTATAGAATAACTCTTTCTGAAGAAAACGGTGAAATACATTTTTTGAGGAAAGTAGTTGAAGGAAGTGCAAGTAAAAGTTACGGAATTCAAGTTGCAAAAATGGCAGGTTTACCGGACTGTGTTGTTTCTAAAGCCCAAAATCTTATGAACAGAATGCAAAAAGACTATTCAAAAGACCTATCAAAAAAGAAATCAAAACAACAAATACCGGATGTTCCTCAATTAACTCTAACTTTTATTCAAAAGGATTAATTTATGCAAAATTTTTTAAAAAAAGACATAGGAATTATATCTGTTTTAATTCTGTTATTTTTTGCGATTTTGCCGTTCTTTTACCTGAAACAGGGACTTTTACTTATAGATACAGGCAGGGAATTTTTTATTCCGCAGCAAATGCTATTTGGAAATTGCTTATATAAAGATATTTATAATATTTATGGGCCTCTTTCATATCAGATTAATGCACTATTAATGTGGATTTTCGGACAGAAAATTAACGTATTATACAATGCGGGATGTATTAATTCACTTTTGATAATTATTACGCTTTATCTTTTGGCAAGAGAATTTTTAAAAAAATCTTTTTCCTTCTTATTTACGGTATTAATGATGTTTGCACTTGTATTTCAAACATTTTTATATAATTCAAACCTTACATATTGTTTTGCAATAGTTTATGCGCTTTCATCTTTTTTACTTTCCGTATTGTTTTTAATCAAATATATAAAAAACAATAATATTAATATGGCATATTTTGCTTGCATATTTGCAGGTATCAGTATAGCAAATAAATACGAATTTTGCCTTTATCCTTTAGTTTTAATATATGTATTATGCTTTTTAAAACCTTTAGGAATAAAAAACTTTATTAAATCATTAGGATACTTTTTATTTATTCCCGTAATGAGTTTTGGCTTATTGTTTTTAGAAGGACTTAATCTGCATGATATAAAAGAAAGTATTACCTTAACCCAAAATCTTGTTAATGCACCGTTGGTAAAATTATTTTTCAATAAAACAGGAGCCATTTTTAATATTTCATATTTAATGGGTTTAATTAAAAACAACGGTATTATGGCAATATTTGCAGTTATTCCGATTTTAAATTTGATTTTATTCGGGATTAAATTAAAAGATATATATAAAAATAAAGCCCTTTTTGTATTTATTTTAAGTGCAATAGCGGCAAGTGCAAAATCTTTTCTCTATCTTAATATAAATCACATGGGACTTTTTCTTTTTCCTATATGTGCTTTAGCTTTATTAATACTTGTTTCTAAATATTCGGAGAAATTTATTGCAATAGCTCTTACTGCTTGTATATTGCTTTTTGCAGGAGAAGATTTTTCGTCACTTCAATACAAAAATTATAAACTTGAAACGCCGAAAGGAACTGTTTATACCTATCCAAAAGAAGGTCAGATGATAGATACAGTTCTGGAATATGTAAAAAATAATGAAATAAGCCAATACGACCGCTATGCTATATTGCCGGAAGGTTGTTTTATAAATTATATTTTATCAAACGGTTATTTGTTGGACAGTAAAGCATATTATACCGCAAGCTATTTGAACAAATTCTATTATAATCTTAGTCCTCTATTTTATAATGACGTTTTTGGTGAAGAAAGAATAATAAATGATTTTAATAAAAATCTGCTTGAAAATATAATAATTTTGCCTATAGATAATATCGAATACGGAAGCAGTTTCTTTGGAAAAGATTATGCTCAAAATTTTTATGAGAATATAATTATAAATAACTATAATTTAGTTGAAGAAAAGAATGGAATAGAATTTTATAAAAGAAAGAATATTTAAATGAGACAAATAGCTTTAATAAACCACGGATGCGCAAAAAATTTAATTGACTCTGAATTAATGCTCGGGAAATTAGCTGCAAACGGATATAAAATAACGTTGGATGAAACAAAAGCAGATATAGTCATAATAAACACTTGTTCTTTTATTCATGATGCGGAAAAAGAATCGGTTGCATCTATATTCAACATGATAAATGCAGGAAAGAAAGTAATTATAGCAGGCTGTTTGCCGCAAAAACATAAAAAAGAACTGCAAGAACTAATACCGGAAGCACTTGCTTTTGTTGGAACTTCTGATATTGATAAAATAGTTGATGTAATAAAAAAAGTCACAAAAACAAAAGAAACAAGATACGAAGTAAATGAAAAACCCGATTATATTTATCCTGAAGACGTTCAACGCCAGCAAATAACAATGGGAGCAAGCTCTTATATCAAAATAGCAGACGGTTGTGACTTTAACTGCGGTTATTGTATTATTCCGCAATTAAGAGGTAAATATCACTCAAGAACAATTGAAAATATAGTAAAAGAAGCAAAAGCGCTTGCAAAGAAAGGTGTAAGTGAAATTGTTTTAATTGCACAAGATACAACAAGCTACGGTAAAGATATATATGGTAAACCATCACTAAAAGAATTACTTATAGAATTAAATAAAATTGAAAATTTAAGCTGGATACGCATAATGTATACGTATCCTTCTTTACTTGACGATGAACTTTTAATGGCAATAAACTCACTTGAAAAAGTAGTTAAATATATAGATGTTCCTTTACAGCATGTCAGCCAAAATATGCTTGAAGCAATGAACCGTCCGGTGATGGATAATAAAAAACTTATTAAAAAAATACGTAAACTTATTCCTAATGTAGCAATAAGAACAACTTTTATTGTCGGTTATCCCACAGAAACAGAAGAAGATTTTCAAGAATTGTACAACTTTATAAAAGAAATGAAGATAGATAAACTTGGAGTCTTTGAATTTTCAAAAGAAAAAAATACAAAAGCAGCAAAATTAAAACCGCAAATAACTGCTAAAGTTAAAAGACAAAGAAGAAAACAGTTAATGGAATTGCAGCAAAATGTTTCTCTTGAAAAAAATAAAAAGTTAATAGGAAAAAAGATAGAATGTATTGTTGAAGCAATAAATGATAAAGGCAATATTGTTGCAAGAACGTACAAAGATGCTCCGGAAGTTGACGGTTTAATCTATATAGATACAACAACTCCCGTTAACCCCGGTGATATAATCACCTGTAAAGTAACGGGAGCTGTTGAATATGATTTAACTGGAACTATATAGCATCTTTAACTGATAATACAGATGTTTTCTTTCCTTGATATTTTTTGATTCTTCTGTCTTTTGCTGCTTTCGGATATTTCTTTACGAAATCATCAATTACTTTACGTTCATTTTGAACATCTTTTTTAATATGATATATTTCAGCAAGTTTTAGAATAATATCAATGTTATCCGGATATACTCTATTAAGTTCAATAAGTTTTGTTCTTGCCAAATCCAATCTGCCATGTCTTACATCTAAGAATGAATCTAACAATTGAGTATCAAAATCGGTTTTAATATGTTCTGCCATAGCTAAATGACTTGAAGATTGATCATATTCTCTTAATTTATAGTAGTTTGCAGCAAGATTATATAATACAACCTGTTGGTTCGGTAAATCCGTTGCAACTAAAGGAATGATATTATCTAAAATATAGTTTGAACGAGCATACTGTTTCTTATATGCATAATTTATTGCTAAATCAACCCAGTTAACGATGTTTGTTCTATCGTGTTGGAGTTCGCCCAATAATCTTTGGATTTCTCTTTCAAAGTTTTCACCGGGATATGCAGTGATAACTTCATGATATATCAAATTAGGATATTCTGATTCTTGAATAGGCATATCAATTACATCAGGAACCATTCTGTATAAAAGTCTTAATGTATTTAAGTCTCTATCGGTAATACCTTTTCTATATGAATCTTCATCATAAGCACGATCACCTCTGTGGAACATAACGTCAGCTTCATCAGCACTGTGACCGCCTAAACCTAATGCGTGACCAATTTGGTGTAATGCAACAGTATATAATTGATCCCAATTCATCGGATCACCATTTGAATTTGTTTTTCTTATAGAAATTTTCATATTTCTTAAAATGTCATTATCAACAATAGGTTCTGTTTGTGCTACTTTTGAAGGATCATAAGATGCTTGTCCATCAATAGAATCAACAAAAATAAGGTTGATATTTGCATTACCGTTGGTTTCACTAAAACTGATTTCTCCGTTTGTAGTTGTTTGCCAATCTTGGAATGCAGCTTTAACTGTATCAATATATTCTATAGGAACGCCATTACCACTTATTGAATATGTAATAGGATGTGAATTATTCCATCTTATTAATTGGTCAGAAAATAAAATATTATCTGCATAATTAGGACCAACCTGTTGAACTAATTGACCACGCATATTTTCAAGTACATCTTCTGCCAATTGGCTTGCCTCATCACAATCCTCTAATTGTGAAATATCATACAATTTCTTTTGAGTTTCGTATGTAGGCGGCATCTTTGAAAGCGTTAATGCTTGATAATATATTGGTTCATTTTCATAAGGTTTTGCATTAGCAACCAACTCAAACATGTGTAATGCTTTATCATATCGTCCAAGTTCAAAATATTTTTTACCTTGACCGAACATGTAATCAGGCATTAACAATTTTAACCAGAACCATACACCTAAAATTAACACCAAAAGAATAATAATAACAATCAGTGTAATTTTGGAACCTCGGTTTTCTTTTTCCTCATCATACTCTACAGTATTTTTTTCTTCGTTTGACATGTATTCTCCTTTATTATTTATTTAATTCCAATAACTCGGATAATCTTTCAGTACCCATTTTGGATAAAATTTCAGAATTACCTTTTATTTTAAAATATTCTGCAAATTTTGGCGTAGTTTTTAAGTTATATGAACGACCGTTTTTATCTTTTGTTTTACTTATTAATCCTTTATCCAATAATTCCTTAACGTGGTCATAAGCGGTTGCCCCTCTTAATTCTTTCAATTCTGCCTGTCTTAACGGTTGTTTTAAATATATAACTATTAAAGTTTTTAAAACTGCATTAGATATATCAACAGGACATAATTTTTCTACTATATCCATATATTCATCTTTTACCTGTAAAATATATCCGTTTTCATCATCGATTTCTAAAGCACCTTCTCTTGCGGAATAATCCATAATCAATTCAAGAATTGCTTCTTCCACTTCCGTTTCTTCAGCCCCAAGAATTTCTGAAATTTCTTTTAATTCAACGGCCCTGCCTGTTACAAATAATACAGCTTCTATTCTTGATTTTAGTTCCATATTATCCTCTATGCCGTTATACTTTCTTCTATTTGCTCAGGTTTTGCTTTTACTACATATAAATCAGAATAAAACTCCTCCTGTTCAATTTCAAATTCACTTTTTACGGATAAGAATAATAATGCTATATATGCGGTTATCTTATCCAAACCTAATAATGTTAATGTATTAAGTTCAACCTTTTCTTCTTTTTCAAAAATTTTAGTCAAATTTTCATGCAATAATTTAACGCTTGATTCAATATACTCTTCCTGTGCAAGATTAATAATATCTTCATTTGACATTTTTTTATAATTACTTACACGTCTTTTTGCACGTTCTAATGAATTTTGAACAGATTGTTGCTTATCTAACTTTTCATAAAACTCAAGTTGCCTTATTAAATCTTTTAAAGTAACTATTCTGTTTCTGTTTTGTTTTACACTTGTTCTTCTTTGTATAATATCTTCAATAGGTATAACATTACTCGGATAATAATCTTGATAATACAAGTCATCAGAAAATCTTGAATCATCACTATCATCATACTCCGGATTAACAGGTTCTTCCTGAATTTCAAACTGCATAGGATCTATACCTACAAGAACATTTGATTTCAATTTCAAAAGTACCGCAAGGAAGAATAAGGCTCTTCCGCTTAATCTTAAATTATTTGATTTGCTTTCTGAAATATGCAGCATATATTTATCTGCAATATCTGCAATATCTATATTCCAAGGGTCAATTTTACCCTGTTTTGCCATTTGATAAAGTACTTCAAGACCATCTAATTCATCTGCAGGTTTATCCAAAATAGAATCAGGATTAAAACCCAAATTTTGTTCATTAAATTCGGCTGTTGAGTTTATATAAAAATTTTCTGCATTTTTTGGATTTAACATTAACTATTCCCTAATTTTTAATCCCTGTTACCAGAGTTTTTCCATGTTCTTTTTGAGTTACACCTATCGTTCTATCTGCAGATTTTATCATATTTTGTTTGTGAGTAACTACTATAAATTGCGTATTTTTTGCCTGTTCTTTTATAATTTCCGATAAACGATCCAAATTAAGTTCATCCAAACTTGCATCTACCTCATCAAGAGCATAAAAAGGTGCAGGCAGATACTTTTGTATAGCAAATACAAAAGCAAGTGCGGTTAGCGATTTTTCACCGCCAGACATAGCACCTAATTTTTGTTTGGTTTTATCTCTTATTTGTGCATTAATCGTCAATCCGCCATCAAAAGGTTTTTCGGGATTTTCCAGCATTAAACTGCCCTCGCCTTCGGATAATTTCCCGAAAATTTCTTTAAAGTTTTCATTTATGTTATCGTATGTCTTCATAAATGTTTCTTTTTTAATCTGCTCATATCCGTTCATTTTTTCTAAAATCTGCTTGCGTTCATTCGTAAGAGTTTCTATTTGCTCTTTTTTCTCATCTTGTCTTGCTTTTACTTCGTCATATGTTTGAATAGCACGCATGTTGACGGGTTCCATTTCTTCCATTCGCTTTTGCAGCCTTTGGATTTTCCCCGTTATTTCCTCTGTTGAAATTTCAGTTGGTACAAGTAAATTAATATCAACCTGATTTGACTTTAATTCAGTCGTTATTTCTTCTAATTGAGGTTCAAGTTCACGTCTTCTTGCCTTAAATGCTTCAACCTGTTCCGATATTTTTTCAATTTCATTTGAAATTTTATTTTTATTTGTTTCTGCTGCAAGCATTTCTTCTTGTACAATATCTCTTTGTTTTTGAAGTTGTAAAAGTTTTTCTCCCAATGTTTTTATTTTTTCTTCGAGTTCTTGTGCTTTTACTTCTATTTCTTTTATTTCTTTAGCATATTGTGCTTTATCAACAGCACCGATTTCATTGTCTTTAATAAGTCTTTCAATCTGTTCTTCTTTTGCCTTAATTAAATCGTTATTAAAATCAATATCTCTATTGTACTCATTTATTTCATTATTAATTTTTAAAACTTTATTTTGATAATCTTTTATTTGATTTTCTATTGCAGAAGTCATTTCCTTGAGTTTTTTCAACTCACCTTCTGTCATTTTACTTTCAATTTCAGCTATTTTATCTTGAAGTTCAAGCATTTTGCCATTTAAATCAACCAATTTTTCTTCATATTTATCGAGTTTTTTCTCTATATTTTGGATTTTGGGTTCATTTTCTTTTATTATTTTGCTGCATTCTTCAATTTTTTGTTCGTTATTTTGAGAATTACTGTTTAAATTATTCAGCTCAATTTTTGCTCCGTTTAAAGCCGTCATTGTGTTTGAATAATTATCCCTTATTTTTTTCTGTTTGGTTTCGAGTTCTTCTCTTGTTCTTTCAAGATTAGAATACTGTTTTTGAAGTTCAGCAAATCTGGACTTATATTTTGTAAGTTCTTCATCCTGATTTTGACTAAATTTTAATCCGGTATCACGTCTGTCACCGCCTGTAATAGCGCCTGATTTTTCAAACAAGCTGCCATCTAATGTAACTAAACGATACTTACCTATTAATCTCTTTGCGCTATCGTAATCTTCAACAATTAATGTTTCACCCAATGCATAATAGAAAGTATCAAGATATTTATCATCAAAATCTATAAGATTAATTGCAAAATCTATAACACCTTTTTCTTTTGGTATTCTAAGACTACCCGGGGCTTTTTTCATTCTATTGAGAGGTAAGAATGTTGCACTTCCAGCTCTTGCTGATTTTAAATACTCAATACAAGTTCTTGCAACATCTTCATCGTCAACAACGATATTCTTCATTCTACCGCCCATTGCAACTTCAAGTGCGGTTGAGTATTCTTTATCAACGCTACCAAGTTGTAACAAGGGAGCATGAACCCCTCTTATCTTTGCTTTTAATACAGAATCAATTGCTCTGCCTAAATTTACTTCTTCATAAGCACTTTTCTGCGCTTCCATTGTTAATATTTTCTTTTGAGCAGCTTGTATGTCATACATTAAATCTGATAATTCATTTTTATTTTTATCAAGATTATATACAACATTTTCCTGCGCCAATTTATAATCGGAAAGTTCTTTTGTAAGCTCTTCAACCTGTATCGTTAATTTATCTTTATTATCACTATAATTGTTCTTAAATGCTGCAAGTTCATCTAAAGTTTTCTTTGCATTTTCAACATCTTTTTTTGAAGTTGCCAATTCTGTTTCCAATGGCAAAGTTTCATTTTTTATAGCCCATTCTTCTTCTTTTAATTTTTCAAGTTCTTTTCTTAGATTATTTCTTTCTTCTAACTGCTTATCCGCATTTTTATTTAAACCTGAAACTTCCTCAAGTATTTTCTTTAATTCAGCCTCTTGTTTTTTAATTAATTCTTCTGTTTGAGCTATTTCGGCTTTCTTTTCTTCTATTTTTAATTTTATTTTTTCTATTTTTTCCTTATGAACATCTATACCGTTCTTAGAATTTTCTATTGTTTTTAAATTATCGTGGATAGTCTTTTCAACAGAGCTTATCGCCAAATTTTTTCTGGAAATTTGTCCTTTTAACTCCTCCAACTGTTTTTTTGTTTCAATTTGTTCGGCTTCACCATTATTTTTAACTAATTCCGAAACTTCGGCATATTTTTTCTTTATTTCTGCTAATGAAAGTTCAAGTTGTTTAAGGTTTTCTTCTTCTATTTTTTTCTTTTTATTAAATTCCAAAATATTTTGATGAGCTAATTCCAAATTACGTTTAATATCAAAGTATTTTACGGTTGTTATTTGACCTTCAAGTTGAAATTTTTCTGTTTTTAATTTCTGATATTTTAAAGCCGTTTCTTTCTCTTGTTCTAAACGTTCTATCGAACCTTCAATTTCGGTCAATATAAGATTGGCTTTTTCAACACGTTCCTCAACAGTTAAAAGTTCTTCCTGAGCCTTATCAATTCTTCTGTTGAAATCGGCAATTCCTGCTATTTCATCAATTATTTTTCTTCTTTCTACATTAGAACAATTAACAATACTCATAACATCACTTTGCATAATAACGTTATAACTGTTAGGAGTTATACGATATTTTTCCAGTTTTGTGTGGATTTCAGTTAACGTTGAAACTTGTCCGTTCAAGTAATAAATACTGTTAAAGCCCTGCGAAGACTTCCTTATTTTTCTTGCAACACTAAGTTGTTCTTCCTCTTTATTATCAGGTTCAAAAACAACTTTAACAAATGCTTCATTCTTCTTTGTGTGGGTTGAAATAAAATCCGATAACTGTTCTGTACGCAGATTTCTTGCACTTGCAAGCCCAAGTGCAAACAAAATACTATCTATGATATTACTTTTCCCTGAACCGTTAGGACCTGCTACAGTTGTAAATCCTTTTAAAAACGGAATTGTAATATCATTGGCAAAAGATTTAAAGTTATCTACTTCAAGTTCTTTTATGTACATTCAGTTTGATGATACCCATGTCTAGACATTTTATATTACACAACAAATACACGTAATAGTCAAAAACATTAAATAATATTAAAAAATTACATTCGATTTTACACGAAAGTGTAAAAACTTTGCCCAAAACCGCATAAGTAATATACTATTATTATATATATTCAATTGGTAGGAGAAAAAAATGAGCGGATATACTATAGATTTGTTATTAAAAAAAGCCCATGAGCTTAATGCATCTGATGTTCACCTTATTGTTGGAGAAGTACCAGCTTTTCGTATTGACGGTAAAGTTATAAAATCAAAACTTGAACCCGTAACAGAAGAAGATATGCTTAAAGCTATAGATACAATGGCTCCGGTATCTATGAGAGATAACATATTTAAATCGTATGATTCTGACTTTCCTTACGAAATAGAAGGAGTATCACGTTTCAGGGTCAATCTTGCAAAATCTTTCGGATATCATTCAATGACAATTCGTCTTGTATCTTATGAAATTCCTACATTTGAGCAATTACAATTACCTAAAGCTATTGAGAAATTCACCTCTTTAGATAATGGTATTGTTCTTATAACAGGGGTAGCTGGTTCAGGAAAATCTACAACAATTGCCTCTTTATTAAATCATATTAACAATACACAAAAAAAACATATTATTACTGTAGAAGATCCTATTGAATATGTATATAAGAGTAATAAATCAATCTTTACGCAAAGACAAATAGGTATTGATACAGGATGTTTCTTAGACGGTTTAAAATTTGCCCTTAGACAAGACCCTGACGTTATATTAATCGGTGAAATAAGAGATATGGAAACTGTTGCGAGTGCGCTTCACGCAGCAGAAACAGGGCATCTTGTATTTGCAACATTACATACTTTTAATGCAATTCAAACAATTAACCGTGTTTTAAGTTTCTTCCCTCCCGCAGAAAGAGAAGCAGTAAGACACCAATTTGCAGAAGTATTCAGAGGCTCTATTTCACAAAAATTACTTCCTAATGCAAAAGGAGAGGGAAGAATCCCTGCTATAGAATTGCTTTATTCAACACCAACAATTAAAGATTTTATTGTAAAAGATGAACTTGAAGAAATATATAAGCTTGTTAAAAAAGGTTCTTATAACGATATGATTACATTTAACATGTGTCTATATGAACTGTATAAAAAAGGATTGATAACCAAAGAAGTTGCGCTTGAACATTCTGATTCTCCAAATGAGCTTTTACACTATATGAGAGGTGTATACTCAGGAAGCGAAGGCGGTTTATAACATAAATGAAAGAACAGTTTACAACTAATGTAATAAACCTTAAATCGTACAGCATAAGTGAATCTGACAAAATTATACTTATGTATTCAAAAGAAAAAGGACTCATTAAAGGTATTGCAAAGGGTATAAAAAAGACTACAAGTAAACTTGGCGGCAGAATGGACTTACTTGTCGCAAATAAAATGATGCTAAACAAAGGCAGAAATCTTGATACTATTTGTCAGGCAGAAGCATTAAATACATTTTTTAACCTGAGAAGCGATATGAATAAACTGTTTTATGCAATGTATTGTTGCGAAATAGTCACAAATTTTGGTATTGAAAATGACCCTAACAGTGAAGATATTTTCAATTTATTCTATACTTTTTTAGAAGAAATATCGCTTGCAAAATCAACTGAAGCAGCAATGCTTGATGTTATAAGATTTCAATTAAAAATAATGGAAATAACAGGTTATTCACTTGAATTAGATAATTGTGTAAAATGCCTAAATCCTCCGGATAACGGAGAAATATTTTTTTCCGTTGAACATGGAGGCATCTTATGCAATCACTGTGCGGAAAATATAAACAAAAAAATTAAAATTCCTTATAAAATTGTGGAATTTTTAAATACTCTTTTAAAAGAAGATTTTACTACCCGTACAAAATATGACGAATTGGCAACCCAAAAGGTTTGCGATACTTGCATTAATCTTTTAAAAAATTATATAGAATATTATTCACCAAAACGATTTAAAACAACTCAAATACTGGAAAGCATAAGGTAAAAATGGAAATTGAAAATTATATAGAACACACTCTACTAAAACAGGATGCAACAAAAGACGAATTAATAAAACTCTTTAATGAAGCAAAAGAACATCATTTCAAAGGTGTTTGTGTAAACGGCTGCAACGTAAAACTTGCAAAAGAATATTTAAAAAATTCACTTGTAAAAGTCGTAACTGTAGTAGGTTTTCCCTTAGGCTCTTGCACAAGCAGAGTAAAAGCCTATGAAGCACAAAATGCAATTATAGACGGTGCTGATGAAATTGATATGGTTATTAATGTTCAATCAATCAAAGATAAAGACTATGAATATACACAAAAAGATATAGAAACAGTAAAACATGCCTGTGGCAGTACACCATTAAAAGTTATAATCGAAACAGATTTGTTGTCTCAAGACGAAATAAAAAAGGCATGTGAAATAATAATTGCAGCAAAAGCAGATTTTGCAAAAACATCAACAGGTTTTGTAAAAAACGGTGTCGGAGCAAAAGTTGAAGATGTTAAATTAATGCATGAAGTTTTGCAAGGAAGCAACGTAAAAATAAAAGCTTCAGGCGGAATAAAGACTTATGAACAAGCAATTAAACTCATAGAAGCAGGTGCATCAAGGCTTGGAACGAGTTCCGGAGTGAAAATTATTAATTGCGATTTTTAAACAAATTGCAGACTTCAGGTGCTTTATCTTTTAGTTTATTAGCTAACCTTTCTTCTGCTTCCTTAATTTTGGCATCGTTAAATGCTTTTTTAACTCCAAAATAAACTATACCCACTCCAATTGCCACATATTTTAGTTCGGATACAACTTTTTTTATTTTTGCTGTTTGAATTTCGTCCTTAGTAGGTTCTTTAGGCGGCAAATCATGAGCATAATATGATATACCAAATGAAGTTTTATTATTAATTACAGGATTAAAAGACACTCTCATAACACTATTACCTATAGTTTTTGTTTCATTACTTCAAGTCCGGAATTTTCAATATCAGGAGTATCAACTTCAAATAAATGAATACGACCGGCACCCAATTCTACATTTATTTTATTATTATCAGCTTGCAGAACCGAATTTTCTCCGTATGAATCAAATAAATTTGTTAATTTTTGTTGTTCTTTTAATCCGGGAATTTCAATGCTGCCGGTTTGCTTTGCATTAACATCTCTGTTTGCAATTACAACAAGTGTTTTTCCGTTCAAGTGACGAGCAAATGCTATAATTTGATCATCTTTATTTTCTTTTACATTTAAAGGAATAAATGAACCCTTTGTTATAATATCGTGATATTGCGGATTATTTCTTACTTTTAATGTACTTGCCATAAATTTACCAATTTCAGGATGTTCACCGATTAAAGGTCTTGAGAAGTTGAATATATCAGGTCTTCCGTGGTGGACTGTACATTCTTCGGAATCTGTATCTGTTTGTTTATCTGTTGTACCTTCAAAATCATAAACATAATCATCACCGGATTGATATCCGTCAAAGTAATATGGATTTAACATTGGTAAAGTTGCTTCTAAACCTGAAACAAGATTAGAATATGTTACACCGCCATGATTCATAATAGAAATATCATCATGAGTACCGAATGAACCGATAACAGATTTACCTGCATCTAGTTCTTGTGACATATTTATATTTTCTCTGACGTAATCAGTCAATTCCTTTGCTTTTAACCATTCATGGAAATTATGATACTGACCGTAATAGCTGTCAAAACCGGCTCTTAAAGAATCTTGAGGTCTGTCATAATTCATATTTAATTGAGGTGAAGCATCTTCATAAGTGTAGCTTTCAGCCAACCAAGCAAATTCAGGATCTTTTTCTCTTGAATATGTTGTTAAGATATCCCAAAATTCGGTTGGTTTCGTTCTTGCAACATCACTTCTTATACCGTCAACACCTAACTCTATACACATATCAACATAGTCTTTGTGCAGTTGAAGCAAATCAGGATTTAATTCTCTTTTTGATTCATCCTTCCAAGGATTGAACATTCTGATATCGTTCCAACCACCCGGAGTTTTCGGAGTACCATCCTTTTCAAATGCCATTAATTCAGGTCTTGCTTTGAATAAATCATAAGAAGCACAACTTGGCAAATCAAGCATTACACTTATACCACGCTTGTGACATTCATCAATAAAATGCTTAAATTCTTCTTTTACAGTTTTTGAATCATTTGGGTCATCCAATGCAGGGTCTATTTCCAATAAATTTTTAGGTGCATAAACTGAACCTGCAGTACCCATTGCATTTTCTTTTCCGGGTGGGTTTACAGGCAATACGTGTAAAGTATTAATTCCCAATTCTTTCATTTCATCAAGACGATTTATTGCGTTATTAAAGTTTCCTTTAATATCACCTTCTCTAAGCAACTGGTTTCCGTTTTTATTTTCTGCACCAAAATTTCTGATAATAACACCCATTATTATTGCATCATTATTTTTAAATTTTGTTCTTAAATTATTTTTATAAACAGTTTGAGTATTGTTTGCCGGCGTAACAGTCGGAGTTGCACCAACAGCCTGACTTTGTAAATATTTTTCTAAAACATTTGTACCGATTGGTTGCGGAGTATAAGGCTCATTTTTTGCAGGAGGAATAACTGCCGTCGGTTCAGGATTATATTGAATCGGCATTGTCGGTGCGATATTTAGATATTGATTAATGTAATTAGCCATTTAATTTATTTTCCGCCTCTACTTGCTTTTCTGTTTTACCTTTGCGTCCGATAGCCAACCCTGCAACCAAAGTAACCACTGTTAATGCAGCCATTGCACCACCAAAAATATGTAACCATTTTTTAGAATTATATAATTCTTTTGATGCTTTTTTAATCATAGATGCAATCGGATCACCTATAAATTCACTGTTTGATTTTAACGTATTGGTTTGACCGTCTACATTACATCTTGCTAATTGAGGTGTTATACCGTTTGTTTTGTTGGCAACGTTTTCTATGAATTGTTCTTTATATGCTTTCAAACCTTTCATTAAACCGGGAGTTGCATCACTCATAGCATCTAAAGCTGTCGAAGAATCCTTGCCGAATAACAACTTGAGCAAAACTCTATATTCTTCTTCCGACAAACCAAATTTTGCTGTTTTTAATTTTTCGGAATAATCAGTCGGTGTTGCGTGCAACATAATTTTTTTGGCTATTTCTGTTAATCTTTCAACAGTTTTGTCAGTAACAGGAAGTTTTGCATCTATTAAACCTTGTTCTAATCTTGGTCTGAATGAATTATCCGATATTTGTTTATACAAATCCAAGGTTTGCATTAATCTGTAGAAGGATGCTTTAGCACCCATTATTCTGCCTTTTGTTTGGCTTTGAACTGCTTCTTTTAATGTTCCTGCTGCTGTATCGCCGGTAATTCTTTTTCCGATTCTTTCAAGACCACCATTTCTCATTGCTTCACTTGCTTGTTCGTATACTTGTGAAACTTGTTCGGTAAATCCTGATGCAGTCAAAACATCTGTTTTATCTTCATAATCACCTATCAATTTCATTAATGATGATATAGCTTTATCATATTTTTTAGGATCAGAAGCTAATTTAGCAATATGTTCTTCCAATACTGACATATCACCGTTTGAAATCTTCTTCAAATCTTTTGTTCTTAATCCGAGTGATTTTAATAATTTTTTTCCTACTCTACCCCATTGATTTGCAATATATGTACCAGCGCTATCACCCACTCTTGCATTAACAAATCTGTCTAAAACATTTTTTCTTGTTGCAAATTCTGTAATATTTTGATGAATTTGTCTTATTGTATTTTTTGCGCCTTCATCAATTATTCCGGGTTGACCTTTTTTAACTGCATTATCCAACATTTGTCTTACTGAAGTTTGTTGCTTTTTAGGGAATGCTTTTGCTATTTGGGCAATACTGTTATTAGCTATTCCTTCTTGAAGAATAGCTTTTTGTTCTTCAGTCATTGCATCTAAAGCAGCCTTTGAAGCTTGTGATTGTAATGCATTTCTTACAAAATCCATATCCATCGTAACTTCACGAGTCATGCCGGATAATTGTTCTGCAATTGCATCTTCTAAATCAACGCCTTGTCCCAAAAGTTTTTTCAACTGTGCAATTAAACCTGCACTCATTGGTTCACCCGTATGTTGAGCCAAAAATTCTTCCAATTGTTTATTTGCTTTATTTTGTTTGAATCTTGCAAAAATATTTGGAGTTATGCCATTTTCCAATGTTTCAAGTGCTCTTGCCGATGCATTTAGTTCATGTTGTTCAAGAGCTTTACCTAAAGGTTTTTCAATTACATTACAAGCCAGTCCGCTCATAATAGGAGATGCAAGACCGGCGGTCATCATCCACAATGTATTGCCTTGCAATGCAGTCTTTTGAGCTCTTTGTTTTATAAAGTTATCTCTATCAGGCATATCTTTATGAACATTCAACTTATCGCCAATTTTATTTAACTCTTCTTTTGTATATAAATCAGTTAATACATATTGAGGATCTTGATATAACATTTTTTTACGACCTTGAGAGTCTATGTATTTTTGATGTATATCAACTCCTGTTCTTGCTTTTAAGGGAGCCTGTATTGCAAGTTTTGGCCATAATGCCATTGATGCAAAGAAAGTACCAAATCCTACAAATTCCATTGCTTTACTTAATTTTAAAGGATTTTTAGCAAATAAATATGCAGCTAAAGCAAGTGAACCTACTTTCATAGCAACATCGTTTATTCTTCCCAGTTCGTGGTCATTTGCTTGACCTTTTGCAGCTTTGCCAATACTTACTATATCTTTTTTTAAATCTTTTGCATATTCAATAGGTGAACCGATTATTCTTGACGGAAGGAGTCTGCCTTTATCCTGCATTGGTTTAACTTTACCATCACTGTCAAAAGTAAAGGAAGTTGCCCCCTTTTGTCCGGGGTAAATAGGTTGATTTGCAAGTATTGAATTTAAAACATTTGTCATCCTAACATACTACCTTTTCTTTACTGTCATCGATTAATGATGTTGAAGCATGCGCATCATTACCCTTATACTTATTAAAGTCAAAAAGTGTTGAAAAATTGCCTAATAATGTCATGCCAATTGCAGCCCCTAGTATAACTCTTCCTGCAATATTTGTCTTTGCGTTCTTTCCGTTTACAAATTCAACGCAGCTATCTTTTAATGTCGTTGCAAAATCTTTAATAAAACTACTATGTTTAGCTACTTCGCTTCCACCTTCTCTTGCAGCTCTCACACAATTAGCCTTTAACAATCTCGAAACAGGATTTATATCCAATTTTTCCCAAGGTTTTTGCATTGCGACACCAACACTTGTTGCTGCCCATAAATATGAACTTAAAGTTGAAAATAATCTGGTTTTAACAACTTTTTCTTTTATTACGGGTTTTACTTTTTGATCGGCATGCTCTAAATCAACATCTTTCATGCCTAGTTTCTTACCAACTTTATAGAAATAACTGTTTCTTTCATTACCAAAATCTTTATTGTTATAGAACAAATCCCAACGTGGGAAATCTACACTTTCATAAGCCTTATGATATTCATAAGATACAAGATTATCTTTATTACCTTCTTCAGGTAATTCATTAATTACTTTTTTATAAGGCAAATTAACATCAATTCCGTATTTCATGTTAACCGGAGTCTCGATAAACTTCTTTGATAATGTTTTTGCAACGCCGTAAAACAAAACGCCTAAACCCATCTTTTGACCGAGTTTAGCAGAACTTTTAGCTGCAGGAGTGTCAAAGAATTTACTTGCAAGATTAAATACACTTATCAATGTAGCACTACCCACCAAATAAGGAACTGTTCCCATTGTCAAAAATTCGTAAAAATTAGAATTTTTACTTCCTTTCAAGCCTTTTTCCGGATATTTGGTAAAAGCATTTACAAATTTATCGGTCTGAATTTTTAAACCCGTAGTTACAGGATGTTTTTTCTTTTCCTGATACATGAGCGTGTCCTTATTTTCGCACATGCTCTTCTTTTCCTGTTCATCAGCCCTAAAGGCTATGTTCTTACTCGGATTTATATTTCGACTGTTAACCCCTATTGTATAGACCATTGTTCCTCACAGCTACATACCCATGTTTTTAAATACCCTAAATTAAGAATATTGCTATCTTGCAGAAATAAAAAAAGATTTTTTTACATAACTTAATATAACGAGAAAAGAAAAATATTGCAACATTCTTCTTGCTAAAAAGCAAGTTAAATTATACAATATTTCATGTAGATAACTATTTAGTAATTAAACTTTTAATTCCTATCGCAAATTATTTACAAGCATTACCAAACTAAGGAGAAAGACAACATGTACGAAGACGAAAAGCTTATTTGCGAAGATTGCGGAAGTGAATTTGTGTTTACGGCAGGTGAACAAGAATTTTACGCAGCACGAGGACTTGTTAATAAGCCAAAACGCTGCCCCGAATGCAGAAAAAACAGAAGACAAAAAAATAGAAAAAAACTTTATGAAGTTACTTGTTCAAAATGCGGATGTCAAACAAAAGTTCCTTTTAAACCAATAGAAGGAAAAGAAGTTTATTGCAAAGACTGCTATGCTTCCGTAAAAGAAACTCAACAACAATAAATATATTTCATATTTGAAACGAAAAAGAGGCATGATATGCCTCTTTTTTTTAAATTTAATATATGCTTTCCCGAAACGAACAGTTTACATATTTATTAATTATGCAATAGCGCTGAATGAGCATCCGCCGCCGCAAGAACCTGAGCTGCTTCCGCAAGAGCTGCTTGCAACACTTCCTGCTGTTTCTCCGCCGGTATATGCTACTTGGAATGCGCTTGAAAATCCGTTATTTGCTACACTTCCTGCAGTTTCTCCACCTTTTGATGTTGAAAACATTGCAGTGTATCCTGAATTACCTGATGCATTTGAAAATATTGCGTAGTTACCCATTATCTCGATCTCCTAATAATCATCTCGTGCTTACATATATATAAAAACATTTTCTTTTTCTCAAAATCACAAGTTGAATATTTCGTTACATTTCTTAATTAATACTTTTAATTTTCTTATCATCTATGTTTTTATACTCACTTGTGGTTTAATTGAAGATAGAATATATAATTCGGAGTAAGTATGAAATCATTAAAAGTAGGTATAATAGGTTTTGGTACGGTAGGAACAGGAGTTTACAAACTTCTTCAATCATTTCCGCAAATAGAAATAAAAAAAATAGCCGTAAAAAATATTAATAAGAAAAGAGAAATCGAAAATTTTAATACTGAGTTATTAACTGACAATCCTTATGAAATAGTTAATAATCCTGAAATAGATATTGTAATAGAAGTAGCAGGCGGAGTTAATCCGACTTTTGATATTTTAATGACAGCTGTTAAAAATAAAAAACATATTGTAACAGCAAATAAAGAATTGCTCGCAAAAAAGGGAAGCGAATTATTTCAATGCGCAAAAGAAAACAAAGTAATAATTCTTTATGAAGCTGCGGTTGCAGGTGGTATACCAATAATCATGCCTGTAAAAACAATATTGTGTGCTAATAAAATAAATAAAATTGCGGCAATTTTAAACGGAACGACAAATTATATTCTTACAAAAATGGCAGAGAAAGAATTATCTTATGAAACCGCTCTGTCGCAAGCACAAGAATTAGGATACGCAGAAACCGACCCGACTGGTGATGTTGAAGGATATGATGCTGCATATAAAATAGCAATATTATCAACTATTTCTTTCGGTAAAAAAATAGATATTAATAAAATTTATCGTGAAGGAATAACAAAAATCAAAGCACAAGATATAAAATCAGCAAAAGAACTTGGTTACACAATAAAACTAATAGCAATGGGGCAAGTTCTTGATGACGGCAAAATTGATGTAAGAGTACATCCTATGCTCGTTGCCAAAAAACATCTGCTTGCAAAAGTTAAGAATGCAACAAATTCAATAATGTTATCAGGCTATCCTGTTGGCGATTTAGTATTTACAGGTGCAGGGGCAGGGGCAGAACCGACTTCAAGTTCGGTTGTCGGGGATTTATTGGTACTTGCATCAGATTTAGAAGTATCAAACAGTCCTATGCCGTTAACTGTATGCCGTCATGAAGAATATGCGGAACAAATAGATATTGGTGATACATATAACGAATATTATATAGCAATAACCGCAACTAATAACCCCGGTGCAATCGGGTTAATAGGTACAATATGCGGTAAGCACAATATTAATATTTCAACAATTATGCAAAAAGGCATAAATGAAGACAATACGGCTGAAATTGTTGTAATAACCGAAAAAAGTAAAGAATCTGATGTCCAAAATGCTTTAAAAGAAATTTTGGAGTCAGACCGTATAAAATGTATAGATAATCTGTTAAGAGTAATGAATTAGGAGATTTTATGGAAAAGAACCATTATCAAGGCTTAATAAATAAATATAGAGCATATTTACCCGTTAGCGAAAACACACCGATTATAACATTAAATGAAGGTAATACACCATTAATCAAAGCTGATAATTTAGCTAAAAAAATAGGATTAAAAGGAAATGTATATTTAAAATATGAAGGTGCAAACCCTACAGGCAGTTTTAAAGACAGAGGCATGACAATGGCTGTAACAAAAGCTGTTGAAGATGGTTCGAAAGCAATTATTTGTGCTTCAACAGGAAATACAAGTGCTGCAGCTGCAGCCTACGGTGCAAAAGCAGGTGTTCGTGTTTTTGTTTTAATTCCTGACGGATATATTGCACTAGGAAAACTTTCTCAAGCCATGATGTACGGAGCTGAAATTATTGCAATAGAAGGTAATTTTGATGAAGCACTTGAAATGGTAATTGAAATTTCAAAAAATTCGCCTATAACTTTGGTAAACTCAGTTAATCCATACAGAATTGAAGGACAGAAAACAGGTGCTTTTGAAATTATTGAAGCACTTGGCGATGCACCTGATTATCATTTCATTCCTGTTGGAAATGCAGGAAATATTACTGCATACTTTAAAGGATATGAAGAATTTTATGCATTAAAGAAATCATCTCATTTACCTAAAATGATGGGATATGAAGCAGAAGGTGCTGCTGCAATTGTTAGAGGGGAAAGGATTTTACACCCAGAAACAATAGCTACAGCTATAAGAATAGGCAACCCTGCAAGTTGGAAGCAAGCAGAACGTGCAAGAGATTTATCTAACGGAAGAATAGATTGTGTTTCTGATAATGAAATTATTGAAGCATACAAATTAATGGCATCAACAGAAGGTATACTGGCTGAACCGGGAAGTGCCGCATCTGTTGCAGGTTTAATAAAAGCTAATAAAATGGGGCTTGTAAAAGAAAATTCAACTTCTGTATGTATTTTAACGGGTAACGGTTTGAAAGACCCTGATAGTGCAATAAAATACTCAAATGCAGAAGTTAAAAAGACCAAAGCCGACTTAAAAGAAATATTAAAAGTCATAAATTTATAATCTAAAATGAACATAGAAAATAGTATTTTTGCAAAATATACACCAATTATAAAGAAGTTAAAAGAATACGGTTTTTTAAAAAAAGGTGATTATCATTTTTTTGAAAAATCGTTTCTTAATGATGAATTTAAAGCAATAATTTCAATTTCTAAATCAGGAGAAATAACCGGAATTGTATACGATAATGAAAACAATGAGGAATTTCTCCCATTAAGAATTGAAGGACAGCAAGGTGCTTTTATCGGCGAAATAAGGAGTGCTTATGAAAATATTTTGCTTGATATAAGAAATAAGTGTTTTGAAGAAAACGCTTTTATCTCAGAACAAGCAAACAGAATAACTAAGCTCATATTTACAAAATACGGTGATAAACCTGAATTTTTATGGGAAAAATTTCAAGGTTTTGGTGTATTTAGAAATCCGGATAGCGGTAAATGGTACGGATTAATTTCAAATATAAATGCAAATAAAATAGATAAAAATCGAAATGAAGAAATAGAAATTTTAAATATAAAAGCAGATGAAAATGAAATTCCCAAATTACATAAAATAAAAGGATTTTATCCGGCATATCACATGAACAAAAAAAGCTGGATTACAATTATTTTGGATAACTCCGTAAAAGATGAAGCCATTATAGGATTAATAGAAAAAAGTCATATATATACAGAAAATAACAAAAGTAGTGAATGGATTATCCCTGCTAATCCGAAATATTTTAATTTAGAAGAAGCATTTAACAATAATTCGGAAATTTTATGGAAACAATCAAGCAATATTAAGAAGAACCATATTGTGTATATGTATGTTGCAGCACCATATTCGGCAATATTATATAAATGCAAAGTAGTAGAAGCTAATATTCCTTATGATTACAAGGACAAAAATATATCAATAAATACCGTAATGAAAATAAAATTATTAAAAAAATACGATAAAACTTTTATGCCTTTTAGCAAACTAAAAAAATACGGAATTAATGCAATCAGAGGTCAAAGAAGATGTCCTAAAAACATATCAACAGAACTCAATTGTTAACTGTTTGCCGAAAAACACAAAATACAATATAATTATCAAACATGGATTTAAAGGATAAACAATGGCTAAAAAAGTTTTAATTATATCGACAAGTTTAAGACTACACAGTAATTCGGAAATTCTTGCAAAAGAAGTTGAAAAAGGGGCTTTAGAAGCAGGTCATGATGTTGAATTTATTACATTAAAAGACAAAACAATAAATTTTTGTAAAGGTTGTTTATCCTGCCAAAAACTGGGACATTGTGTTATTGATGATGATGCAAATATTATTGTTAATAAAATGCTTAATTCTGATGTTATTGTTTGGGCAACACCAATTTATTATTACGAAATGTCCGGTCAAATGAAAACATTAATAGACAGAGCAAATCCATTATTTGAACTGGATTATAAATTTAAAGATATATATATTATTACAACCTCGGCAGATAGCAGCAAAGGCGTTTCAAATTGTATACTTCACGGTATAAAAGGTTGGTTAGATTGCCTTCCCAAAGCAACAATTAAAGGAACTCTTGAAGCAGGCGGTGTTAATAATCCAATGGAAATCAGACAATTTGTTGATATTTTAGTTCAAGCATACGAACTTGGAAAATTAATTTAAAACACTATTTAGTCTTACCATTTTCACGTTCATATTTTTTCTTGGTTGCAATTCTATTTAAAAGTGCAACTGCACCTGCAATCAGCATTGTATTTGTAAGAAACGTTAAGCCGTATGCCCAATTTTTACTCTTTAAGAATTTTTTTTGCACATCACAAGGCATTTTTAAAATTTCTTCATAAGACTTTATTTTTCCGTTTTCCATTACTTTTGTATTAAATAATTTATCAAAACCCTTATGTATCGGTTTTTCTATTGCTCTTTCTCCATAAAACAATAATGGAACAGTAACAGAAAACCTTCTGGCATTTTCTTCTTTCTCATATTTATCACGACTTGCATAAAAATAACTTGCAATACTGACCGGATATATTAATGCCCCATAATGAGATAGTTTAAGGTCATTTTTTTCAGAAAAACCCAAATTATCAACAACTCCGGTTATAAAATTTTTAGTTTTATCATAAATTTTATCATTTTTTGAAGCTGCTGCGATTACTGCCGTTGCACCAATCGATACTGCCGAGATTTTTGCAAGTTTTTTGACTAACTTTTTCGCTTTTTCTTTTGCTTCTTCTCTTTTTTCTTGTTCTTGCGTTTTTTTCAAACCAACTACCGACACAAATTCTTCTTTACCATTATCAGAATATGTCATAATATTTCTAACAGGAGCTATTGCAAATACAAATGGTAAAATTAACGAAAATACAGTACCTATTTGTGCAAATTTGGCAAGTTTTATGTTTTTAAGCTGTTCTTTTCCCAAATTTTTAATATTATACAATGGTTCTGTCATCTGCTTTTTATCAACATTAAAACCCTTAGAAAATATATTGGAAGCTGCTTTTGCAGCAACAGGAGCGGAAAGATAAAACAAAGCCGATTCTGCAAGCTCCGAAAATGCTATTTCTTTTGCCTCATCCTTACTGCGTGAAAGCGCAAGTTTAGATGTAAGGCACCCTCCTGTATCTCTTGCGAACATGCCTAGTGATGAACTTGTTTCAAGTGTTTTCAGTATTTTTGTAGGAACGGATATACTACACATATCTTTTTTATATTACAAATTAAGAGTCGCTATCAGTCAAGTTTTTCTTTTTCTTTAATTTTGCTAACAAAAGACCTGCTTCAAATAACAAATATGTAGGCGTTCCTAATAGCAACTGACTTATAATATCAGGCGGAGTCAAAACTGCTGATAAAATCAATATTATTACTATTACATAGGGACGTTTATCGGCAATACTACTATAAGAAATTATATCCGATTTAATTAAATAATATGTAATAACAGGCACCTGAAACATCAAACCAAATGCAATACACAACCATAATAATAAATTAATAATGCCGGATATATTAAACATTGCCCTGACTGTGTCAGTTGAAAACTGCATTCCAAAATTCATAATTAACGGCATTATTACAAACAATGCAAACAGAACACCCGAAAAAAACAATCCTGACGATATTAATACCAACGTTTTTAAAAATTTCTTTTCATTATCATACAATGCAGGTAATATAAAATCCCATAACTGCTTCATAATGTAAGGCAGACATATTAAAAATGCCACTAAAATTGAAATTTTTATCTGGAGCATAAACACTTCCACAGGTGAAAAATAATTTAATGAAATACCGCTATTCCCTATAAAAATTTTAATTAAACTATTCAAAATTTTGGGTGCAAATAAGAAGGTAACAGGAACCGCAATCGCAAGAGAATACACGCATTTTAAAAGAGCTGCCCTTAATGCTTCAAGATGTGAAATAAAACTTTCTTCGTTTTTATCGTCATTGCTCATAATTATACATCTGTAGGTTTATATTCTTCAGGCTTTGGCTCTGCATCTTCTATTTCACTTTTTATTTCTTCGGTTTCTTTTTTTATAAGTTCTTTTGCCTTTTTATATTCATAATTGGCTCTGCCTAATGCTTTTGCAAGTTCAGGTATTCTTTTTCCGCCAAAAAGTAAAAGTATTACAACAACTATTAATATTATTTCGGGTAGACCGAGCGACATAAATTTCTCCTTTTTACATGATTATAATACTTTTTGTTCTTTTACTGCAAATACATTTATTGCACCATGTACGCAACGAGTTTTACACTTACCGCAGCCAATACACTTAAAACCTTCTATATATGCCTTTTGACCTTCTTCAATTATTATCGCACCAACAGGACATACATCTTTACATATTCCGCAAGTACTGCATTTATCAGACTCAATAACAGCCATTGCTATTCTTGTTTTTTGTTTTTCATTTAAAGAAATCTTTTTTATTGCACCCGAAGGACAGACTTCGGAACATTTATGACAGTTATAATCGCAAAAACCTTTACCTTTATTATAATCAATATGCACCGTTCCAAAATTATTATCGGATTTTGTCAAAATGCCGTTTGGACAATTTTTGATACATAAATTACAATTTAAGCATTTATTGAACATTCTTTTGGTATCAATGCTACCGGGAGGAAGTATTATATCTTTTACTTTTTTAACTGTATTTTTAGAATACTCCATGCCTGCTTTGAGCATTGTTCCTAAAGCTAAAAATGCAGCAGCGGTAAAAATAAAATCACGTCTTTTTACATTAAATTTTATTTCCGATTTTGGTTTTATTCCGTATTTAATTGCATTTTTAGGACATTTTGAAATACATCTGAAGCATTTTGTACAAGTTACATTCTCAATTGTTTCCGAACTTGCCTCAATACAAGAGGAGGGACAAGTTCTTTCACACATACCGCAATGTATACAATTTGCTTTATCCACATAAAGTTTAAATAAAGAAATTTTAGACATAAGTCCCAATATTGCACCTACAGGACATATATCGGTACAGAATATTCTTTTTTTTATTATTGTCAATACAATAACAAAAATAATAGCTACTATGCCAATTAAAGAAAGTGAAATGGCAGAACCAAAATATGTATAAGGTTCAATATATCTTACTAATAATGCACTTCCCCCGATTAGAAATCCGAATGTTACTGCTAAAATGAAATATTTTATAGGTAAATTTGCTCTTTTTTCACTTTTTTTCTTGATTATAGAACAAATAATATCTTGAATTATTCCGAAAGGACAGAATAAAGAGCAATATATTCTGCCAAATAATAATGTAATGCCCAAAAGAATACACAATAAGACAATTGCAATAACTGAAAAGTCAGTTAAAACTCGTTGTAATAAAGGTAAAAACTGTATATCAAATATTTTTACCGGATACATTATTCCGCAAACTGCAAGTATTGCAAATAACAATACCAAACTTGAAATTACAAAACGAGATTTAAATAAGAATTTATTCATATTATTTTCGCTCTAAATTTTGTACTTTTTTATATTCTTCTTCTACATTTGCAAGCAATTGAGGAATTTCCAGATTTTGAGGACAATTTTTATTACACAAATTACATTTTATGCAATTATGTGCTTGTTCATCTTCTGCCAATGTTTCATAGTATACTTTGAACATAAAATTATTATTTGTTATTTTATACTGGTTATATAATGCAAAAATTGCAGGGATATTAATACCTTTAGGACAAACCTCCATGCAATATTTGCAGGCGGTACAATTTATTTCACCTTGAGATTGTATTATCTTTGATATTTCATCCGCAACTTTTTCTTCTTCGGCAGTCATTTCTTTATAATCTATAAATGTTTGAATATTCTCTTTAACTTGTGAGAGATTACTCATACCGCTTAAAACAGTTATTACGTTTTGTCTTGCGGCAGCCCATCTTAAACCAAAGGCAGCAGGCGTTTCATCAGGATAATTTTCTTTAAGCTTTTGCATCGCTTTCTCACTTAAATTTACAAGTCCGCCACCTCTTAAAGGTTCCATTACCGTAACAGGAATACCTTTTTCCTGTACTATATCATACTGTTCATGTGCTTTTACAACATCCCAATCGAGATAATTTATTTGTAGTTGACAAAAATCCCACTGTTTATCGGCAACAACTTCCCTCAATATTTCAGGTGTTCCGTGGAAAGAAAATCCTAAATATTTTATTTTACCTTCTTGTTTAAGAGCTAAAAGTTCATCATACATTTCTATATTTTTATATATATCATAAGTATTTTTATTGATATTATGACACATATAAAAATCAAAATATTCAACCTGACATTTTTCCAGCTGTTCATCAAAAATTTTACGAATATCGCTGCGTGATGTCATTTTATAAATAGGACTTTTATCTGCCAATATAAAATCTTCTCTTTTATATTTCTTTAAAACCTTTCCCATAGCTGTTTCAGACATACTGTTAACATACATATATGCAGTATCAAAATAATTGGCACCATGTTCCATACAATATTCAACCATTCGGTCAAGTTCAGCCATATCTACTTCTTCACCGTTCATAGGAAGTCGCATACAACCAAAACCAAGCAAAGGTATTTCCAAATCCTTAAATTTTCTTTTTACAACTTGCCCTTCTTGTCTGATAATATCTTTTTTACCGCAGCCTGTTGTTAACATTGCAGTGCCTCCCAGGGCTAATATAGAATTAATAATAAATTCACGACGTTTCATATTTTCTCCCTTTTGTTTTTATATGTATTTTATATTTTGATAGCTGCTCTAAGTCAAGTTATTAAAGAATAATATAACAGTATAACCTAGTTCCAAATATCAGGTGTTGCAAGAGTTATAGCTATAATTTCCTTAAAACCGCTCTTTTTTAGTGTCTTAATATTTTCTTCCAATGTGATACCTGTAGATGTTATATCATCAATAATTAATATCGGAGTTTCTTTTGAAATTTCAGTATTATTTACATCAAAAGCTCCTTTTATATTCTTTATTCGTTCGGTTCGATGAAGTTTATATTGCTTTTCGGTATCTTTTATCCTTATCAATAGATTTTTATTATTTTTAAATCCTGTTAATTTAGAAAGTTCATCGGAAACAAGTTCCATGTGATTATATTTTCTCTCTTTTCTGCGTTCTTTACTTATGGGAACAGGGATAATTAAATACTCTTGCTTTAAATTAATATCCTTTATATAATCATTCATTAATTTTGCAAATAAAACCGATAATTTCTTTTTATTATGATATTTTAAATCTCTTATTAAATGTTTTATGATATCATCGTACAAACAACAAGCATATACCTTACAGCCGGAATATTCTTTATAAACGGCAGGCGGCATAAAATGAATTTTATTATAACACTTTTTACAAATTATATTGTCATCTTTTGTTGACTTACAAAAGTAGCAAGGTTGTATATATATAATGCTTAGTAGTTTTTCTATAAATTTTATCATATAATCAAATTATATTAGATAAAAGAGAAATATAAAATGAATTTTTTACACATGTTTTCAAGCGCAATAATTATGATATTGCTTATTAGTTTATTAATTTTGATACATGAAGCAGGTCACTTTCTTGCAGCCAAAGCAGTAGGAATACGAGTAGATAAGTTTGGATTCGGTCTGCCTTTCGGTCCGACATTATTTTCTAAAAAATTTGGTGAAACAGAAATTTTAATCCACGCATTTTTGCTTGGCGGTTATGTTTCTTTTCCAGACGATGAAGAAGAATGCGATTTACCAAAAGATTCCCCTCTGAGATTTTCAAATAAAACAGTAGCGCAAAGATCACTTGTTATATCAGCCGGTGTAATTTGCAACATATTATTGGCTTATGTACTTATCTTTTGTACAGGTTTTGTTTGGAAACATCTTCCTGATAATAAATTTATTGTAAAATTTGAAAAATTTGCGCCCACTGCGGTTGAATCAGCTTTAAATTCGGGATTTCAACAAGGTGATATAATTTATAAAATAAACGGAACTGAAATCCATTATCCTACAGCCATAAACAGATTTTTCACTTTATCTGCAGAATTTGACGGCAAAGCAGCTCAAAACATTATTGATGAAAATTTAAATAAATTAAAAGAATTAAACCCTGATATAAACAGTGATGAAACAATAGCTATAGGTTCAACAATTAAACTTCCCGAATATAATGATGAAGAACCTATTTCACTTACACAAGATAATATTTTGGGTATTGAAAAATATAAATCCAACGAAACTGAATTATCAGATACCCAAAAAACATTAAGAGACAAAATTAACTATCAGAATGAATATACTTTTGAAGAAGAAGTAAGATTAATTGATGTAGCAGCTGCAATTTCTGATACAAAGAAACCGATTTCAATTACAGTATTAAGAGATAATGAAGAGATTGAACTTAATACGGTATATACAGGCAAAGACGGAATGTTAGGCATTCAACAAACCTATATAGAACAATATACTGAAACTAAAACACTTAAACAACTTATCAAAGGGACATGTCATTATGTAAATTATAATCTGGGCTTCATGTGCTACACACTGGGCAAATTATTTACAGGAAAAATCCCGATGAGTGAAATGAACGGTATTATTGCTATTACAAAAATAGGTACCGAAATAATTGCTTATAAAGGTATATTTGACGGTATTTTATTAACGGCTATGATATCTTTAAACCTTGCACTTATTAATATATTACCGATACCTGCATTAGACGGAGGTCATTTATTGTTTCTTATAATAGAAAAAGTAACGGGAAAACCTGTTAATAAAAAGTTTGTGGAAGGATTGAGCAACTTTTTCTTCTATCTGTTAATCCTTTTAATGATATTTATTATATACAATGACATACACGGTTGGGTAATCGGGAAATTTTAAAGATTAAAAAAACCGCTTTAAAAAGCGGTTTTTTGATTTATCCTATTATTTTATATATTAAAGATTGTTTTTTGGGTTTTTCTTCCGCTATTTCAAATGCATCTATAATCATACTTTCTGCTTCTTTGACGGCAGATTTTTTATTTGTATAAATAACGGCAATTGTTTCACCTTTTTTAACAGGTTCTGAATATTTTTGAGTTAAATATATACCTGCGCTATAATCAATTTTATCCGCTTTTTTATCTCTGCCTGCACCCAGATTTTTACACGCTTTAGCGATTTTTAAGGCATCTATATTTTTTACAAAACCGTCTTTTTTAGCTTTAACTTCATATTTTATTGACGATTGCGGTAATTTTGAATAATCATCAATAATTGATATATCACCACTTTGAGAAGCAACTATTTCTTTAAACTTTTCAAGAGCTTTACCTGAATTAATTATGTCTTCCAAGTATTTTTCCGCTTCTTTTTTTGTTTTAATTTTACCCGTTTTTTCAAATGCTTTTTGACATAAAGTAAATGTAATCTCTTTTAAATCAGGCTCCATATTACCCTTTAAAAATTCTATAACTTCTTGTATTTCAACAGAATTACCTACTGCTCTGCCTAAAGGTTGGTTCATAGAACTTATAACAGCACAAATATTTCTGTCCAAACGTTTACCAACTTCAACCATGACTTGTGAAAGCTTTTCCGCTTCTTTAGCAGTTTTTAAGAAAGCACCCGAACCGTATTTAACATCCAAAATAATATGATTTGCGCCTGATGCTATTTTTTTTGATACAACAGAAGATGCTATAAGCGGGATAATATCAACTGTAGATGTAACATCCCTTAGAGCATACAGTTTACCGTCAGCAGGTGCTAAAGATAAAGTCTGTGCAGCAATTGCCGTATGATGTTTCTTTACCCGTTCTTTAAACTCTTTTATTGATAAATCCGTTCTAAAATTTGGAATAGATTCTAATTTATCAATAGTTCCTCCGGTATGTCCCAAACCTCTTCCTGATAATTTTGCGGTATAAATACCCGATGCAGCCATCAATGGCAGAAACATTAACGTTATTTTATCTCCGACACCGCCTGTAGAATGTTTATCAACAATATTATCCGAAATTTTTGATAAATCAAGGATTTCACCTGACTCAACCATGTATTTTGTAAGCCAAGTCGTTTCATCAATATCCATACCTTTAAAATATATAGCCATTAAAAGAGCACTGGTTTGGTAGTCTTCTATTGAACCATCCATTACCCCATCAATAAAAAATTTTATTTCTTTTTCAGTAAGGCTTTCACCTTTTTTCTTTTTTTCAATAATATCAATAATTCTCATATAAACCCCGTTTCCCGAAAATAATTAAGAGAAGCCTTTACAATACTATAATGTTAGGGCTTCTCTTAACTTTTAATAAATACTGACTATTTTTTAGGTGCATTTAAGTATTGAATAATGTCATTTGTAACATCAACACCGCCTGCATAAACAACACCGAAATCAAGAATAACATCAAGTTTCTTAGTAGCAGCTACTGATTTACAAGCTGCAAGAATATTATCTTTTATAACTTGTTCTTTTTGATTTCTCAAATTATAAAGTCTTTCTTCTTTTGCTTGAAATTCTTTTTGTATTTGATCTTCAAATGTTTTCTTTTGAATAGGTGATTCGATTGCCTTATATTGCTTATCTTTGTCTATTGCATATTGTTGCAATTCTGTAAATTTATTATCGATATCTTTATATGCATTACGAGCAAAAGTATATTCCGATAATACCTTTTGAAAATCAGCATAACCTATTGTTGAAGCATCTGCGCTTATGTTAACACAAAACATTATTAATAATGCCGATAAAATTAGTTTTATTTTTTTCATATTCCCTCCTACGATATTTAACATTTTATCAAATGAAATCCATAATTACAATATTTTTCATGTCTATTATATAATTTATACAGATTGAGAGGGTAAATATGCTAATAGTAATGCAACCAAATACTACTGAAGATAAAATTCAGAAAGTTATAGATTTTATAAAACAAAAAGGCTTTGATGCCCATGTATCAAAAGGTTCAGACCATACAGTAATAGGTGCAGTCGGCAGAAAAGTTATTGATAAAAGAGATATAGAGCTTTTACCCGGTGTAAAAGAAGTTATTAGAATTTCGTCACCATATAAGCTTGTTAGCAGAGCTTTTCAGGAAAAAGATACTATTATTGATATAAAAGGTATAAAGTTTGGCGGAGGTAATGTCGGTATAATTGCTGGACCTTGCACCGTTGAAAGTTATGACCAAATGGATATAACAGCTTCTAAATTAAAAAGTTACGGTGTTAATGTACTAAGAGGCGGTGCATTCAAACCCAGAACATCACCCTATTCATTTCAAGGACTTGGTGAAGAAGGACTTAAAATTTTAAAAGAAGTTGCAGATAAATATAATATGGCTATAACTTCAGAAGTTATGGAAGTTTCCCAAATTCCAATGTTTGAAAAATATGTAGATATATTACAAGTCGGCGCAAGAAATATGCAAAACTTTAATCTTCTAAAAAGTTTAGGAGAAATAAGAAAACCTGTATTATTAAAAAGAGGGTTAAGTGCGACAATTGAAGAATGGTTAATGTCTGCCGAATACATTATGGCTGGCGGGAACAGAGAAGTAATTTTATGTGAAAGAGGAATAAGAACTTTTGAACATATTACAAGAAATACACTTGATATAAGTGCCATTCCGGTTGTACAAAAAATTAGTCACTTACCTATTGTGGTTGACCCAAGTCATGCTACAGGTTTGAGAGATAAAGTTGCACCTATGTCTAAAGCTGCTGTCGCTGCAGGATGTGACGGTTTAATAATTGAAGTACATCATTCACCTGATACTGCCGTATGTGACGGTGCTCAATCTTTATATCCGGAACAGTTTGAAGAATTATATAAAGAATTAAAAGCATTGGCAACAGTTGTTAACAAAAAAATCAACTAAAAGATTATTTTCTTAAAATCGGGAATATATATAATTAAAATATAAGGAGATAAGAAAATGAAAAAAATATTTACCTGCTTACTATTCACAGGCTTGTTATTATTTATAACAAATAGTGTTTTTGCTTGCGAAAATTGTAAATGCAATGATGAAATTAAATGCAATTGTGCAAAAGAACAATGCGACTGCGGTTGTCAAAAAAATGAAAAATGTACATGTGACTGCTGCAAAAATTGTACCTGCAAAAATTGCAAATGTTGTAAGAAAAAAATTCTAGGTATTTTCAAAAGAAAATGCAAATGTAAATAAACTTTTAATAAAAAAACAAACGGTGACAAAAAGTCACCGTTTATTTTTTAGCTTAAACAATTAAATGTTTTTTTATGTCTGTACATTTTTTCTAACAATAGATTTTGGAATTTAAGTTTTTTTAGTTCTTCATCGGTAAAAGTAACTTCATCTATAACGTCATCGGAATAACGTGCATACTCTTTATCAATTTTAGGATGAACATTATTTATATATTTAACAAATCCACATTCATAATTAGTATATGCGTCTTGAAACCATAAATTTTCTTCGTAATTTTTAAAATATTTCGGCAGAAGTATATCATCATAATTAAGCCGTGTAGCATATTTTTCCGCTTTATAAACTGCCGTTCTCAATTCCTTACATTGTTCACGTGTTTGATTTATATTATCCGCATAATTTATTATTAAACTATTATTAAATATTAATAATACGATTATACATAATATAAATTTTATTTTATTTGCCTTCTCATTCAACTTAATATCCAGATAGCTGCTAATTATGATTAATAAATATGCTAAAAGAATTACTTTATATATAGATTTCCATTTTTCCAATTCAAATGCAAACCTAATGCCAAGATAACCGATAAAGAATGTAGCAGCATAATATAAAAGAAAACAGAATAGGCTTATTAATACAATTAATATCAACCTTTTTATTTTTTCGTTATAAACCACATCTTTTTTGCTTTTAAAATAAATTATATACATAACGATAAGAATAGGTATCACTAATAGTGAACTATATCCTATAAATTCATTATAATATCCGAATAAAAAAGAACCTGAAGCATATTTTAAATATTCTTTAAAGGAATACTGCATGAAAAAAATATGATGATAACTTGGTTTGATTAGGTAACAGGATATAGAAACAATATAAACAATAAATATCGGCAGCATCCATTTATAATTTTGCTTTATTTCATTAAATTTTTCTTGATTTTTTCTTGAACAAATAAGTTTAGAAATCAAATAAACCGACAAAAAGAATAAATTCCCAAATAAAGGAATATTAACCGGTTCAACGGAAATACCTGACCAAAAAGATAAAATTAATAACAAAATATAATTTATCTTATTAGGTTTTATATTATTTACAAAATGGTATATAAACAAACTCATAAAAAGAACATACAAAATAATACTCATAGGATATTCAAAGAATACGGTATTTTCAAAAATCCCATAATACATTCTCGGATATTTAAAAAAGTAATCATTGTTAAATAATAATAAAAATATAACAATATAACTGAATATAAAAACAGGATTACATATCGGTAGTTTAAAAATATTATCTTCTTTT
Source organism: bacterium (assembly GCA_017470245.1). GTDB lineage: Bacteria > Cyanobacteriota > Vampirovibrionia > Gastranaerophilales > Gastranaerophilaceae > Avigastranaerophilus. Next base: position 41,914 of record JAFUEV010000025.1, read on the forward strand.
TTACTGAACAAGAAGAATCCATTAGTTATATAAAGGCAACTAAATATAACCAGTATTCCTTTATAAGGATTTATAAAATATTGTTGAAAATCATTAGGATGAATATTAAATATTTCCGGCAGTCGTTCCGTTAAAATGTTATTGGTAAATGTAGCAAGATATCTGCCATGTTCAGGGTATAACAATTTTCTTCCAAAAGATACAGCCAAATCGTGTTGTGTCAAAACATCATAATAAGTACAATACAATATTGTACACATTGACAATATCATAACGATAACAAAAAATATTCCCCATATATATTTATATTTTTGCAATAAACAAACCTTTATATATAATACATATTAATACAAATTTCGGTAAAAAGTAACCATATTTTTTAATAACAAAATACACTATTTTGCTATAATCAATAAGGAATAATATACATTTGGAAATCAGATATGGAAGAAAATATCACTTTAGACAAACTAAAAGTAGGACAAGATGCAATAATAGTATCTGTTAATAATGATGACAAAGCATTAAGAAATCATATTATAAATATGGGTTTAACCCCAGGAGTTGAAATTACACTTATAAAAACTGCACCTTTAGGCGATCCTATGGAATTTAGATTAAGAGGATACGAACTTACTTTAAGAAAAGAAAACGCTGCAGGAATTGTGATAAAAGACATCCATAATGCACATGAATGCCCCAATAGAAAAATTATTTTTAAAGAAATTGAACACTCTCAAATTGGAGAAAAAAGGAACTATTCTTTAGCAAAAAATAAGTTTCCGACCAAAAAAAAATTAAAATTTGCGCTTGCAGGTAATCAAAATTCAGGTAAAACTACTCTTTTTAACAAACTAACAGGTTCCAATCAACGTGTTGGAAACTTCCCCGGAGTAACTATAGATAGAACAGATGGATTAATTAAGGATAATAAAGACATTACAATTACCGATTTGCCGGGGATATACTCACTTTCGCCATATAGCAAGGAAGAAATTGTAACAAGAGATTTTATTCTTAATGAAAAACCTGACGGAATTATTAATATAGTTGATGCAACTAATATAGAAAGAAACCTGTATTTAACAATGCAAATTATAGAATTAAACATACCTATGGTTATTGCATTAAATATGATGGACGAAGTTGAGAAAAATAACGGAAGTATAGACATAAACGGACTGGAAAATTTGCTCGGAGTTCCTGTTATTCCGATATCGGCAGCAAAAAACGAAGGTATTGACGAACTTATTGAACACGCTATTAACGTTGCAAGATATGAAGATCGACCAAAGAGATTGGATTTTTGTGAAGAAAATGAAGGGAAACAAGGTGCCGTTCACAGATGTATCCATGCTATTATCCATCAAATTGAAGATAATGCAAAAGCGGTTAATATTCCCGTTAGGTTTGCGGCAACAAAACTTGTAGAAAATGACAATCTTATAAAATCAGCATTAATGCTTAATGAACAAAAACAAGAAACTGTTGAAAAACAAATTCAACAAATGGAATATGAAGCTCAAACAGACAGAATTGCAGCTCTGGCCGATATGAGATTTTCTTTTATAGAAAAATTATGCAATCAATTCGTTTCAAAGCCTCAAAATTCTAAAGAATATGAGTTTTCTAATAAAATAGATAAGATTTTAACGGGAAAATATACTGCCCTATTAGCATTTTTATGTATTATGACATTTATTTTGTATTTAACTTTTGGGCCTGTCGGAACTTTTTTATCGGATATTATGGAAAAAGGTATAGAAATAATAACAAATTTTGTTGATGATAAATTAACACAATACGGTTTAAATCGAATATTTCATTCATTAATTATTGACGGTATTTTTGCAGGTGTCGGAAGCGTTTTGAGTTTCCTTCCGATAATAGTTGTTTTATTCTTTTTCTTGTCTATTCTTGAAGATACAGGCTATATGGCAAGAGTAGCTTTTGTAATGGATAAGACGCTAAGAAAAATCGGATTATCCGGAAGAAGTTTTGTACCAATGCTTATCGGTTTTGGTTGCAGCGTTCCTGCGATTATGGCATCCAGGACACTACCATCCGAGCGTGACAGAAAAATGACAATTTTATTAACTCCGTTTATGAGTTGCAGTGCAAAACTTCCAATCTATGCATTTTTTACTGCAGCATTTTTTACTAAGAATGAAGTCATTATTGTTATAAGCCTATATTTAATCGGGATTTTTACGGGTATTATCTTGGCTTATATAATGAAACTATTTGTTTTTAAAGGCAATCCTGTTCCTTTTGTAATGGAATTGCCAAATTACAGATTTCCGAGTGCAATTAACGTCTATCGTTTAATTTATATCAAATCAAAAGATTTTATTACAAAAGCATTTACAATAATTTTCTGGGCAACAATCGTTATATGGTTTTTACAAACATTTGATTACCAATTAAATATAGTTACAGATTCATCAAACAGTTTACTTGCAGATTTGGGGAACATATTAGTTCCTGTATTTAGACCGCTCGGAATTACGGATTGGAGAATTTCTACCGCATTTATAAGCGGATTTATGGCAAAAGAAAGCGTTGTAAGTACATTAACAGTATTAATAGGCGGTGATGTTGAGCAACTTCCTTTATATTTTACCAAATTAAGCGCATTTGTATTTTTGGTATTCTCATTATTATATACACCTTGTGTCGCCGCAATTGCAACAGTTAAAAGAGAGCTGGGTAAAAGATATGCAATAGGCGTTGTTCTTATTCAATGTACAATTGCTTGGCTCGTTGCTTTTATAGTTTATAACATTGGAAATATACTATTATAAAAACTCATTTATGTCCTTGCGACATCTTTTAATAATTCATTATATTCCTTTGAAGTTTTTAATTCTATATTTGTATTTAGAGCTTCAAAATGTTTTTTACCGCATTTAATCTTTATCTGTTCATTTGGCCTTGTTGTTTCTTCAATCAATTGCCCTTGCTTTCCTGATTTTGTTTCAAGAACAAAGTATATTTTATCTTTACCGTCACAATCAAGTAAAATAGCCCAATCGGGATTATATGTTCCTATTGGCGTTTGTATTTTAAACCAATCAGGAAGTTTTATATACAATTTAATATCATCATTTTTTTCAAATTTATTTGCAAAATCTTCTTCATTTTGTGAATCCCATATTATATGAGAATATATGGATTTTTGAGTTTCCATTGTATTTTTTAAATATCCCGATATTTCTTCCGTTTCAAATAACTCTTGAGCATAATATTTATCATTACCTATTTTTGTATATTTAATACCGTCCACAATAAAATCTTTCATCACATATTTTATATACTTTGAAACCTCTGACATATATATTTGCGGATTACGCTTAAAACCTTCAAGTGTATTACTTTGTAAAAGTATTTCCACTATACTTTTTCGTGTCAGGTTTGTTTCATTTTGCAGATATGAAACAATATCAGGTAAAATTTGTTCGGTTTCTTCTATTTCTTTATACCTTATTTGAGGAGCATCTTTATTATCATTTTTTATATTTACTCCGCCTTGATTTATTGTAAGTTTTGCTTTCGTTTCTTCTATCGTTGCTTTTTTTATTACAACATTTTCATTTATTACTTTTGAACATTTTTTAATTAATTCACTACTGTCAAAACTTACATTATACTTTGTTTGCCATTTGATTTTATCCCAAAGTTCTTTAAATTCAGGTGAAAGTTGTACTTTTTTATTTAATGTTATTTCAACTTTCTCATCTGCATTTTTAATGTTCAAAGAACCACAAGATTTTCTCAAAATAGAAGTGATTGCAAATCTTATATTTTCATACTTTTCAGGTATATTAACTTTATTTTCCTTTATAGCTTGCCTTAGGGTATCGGTTACAATACCTTTATCATCTATATATGAATTTTGTTTGCAATATAAATACAATTCATTTGATTTTTCATATCCGAGACTTGCTTCTTCTCCGTTTTCTTTAAGGATTTGAATATTTGCAAATGAATGCACTTCAATAAGACCAAAAGTAATCCCTTCTTCTTGCTCAATTTCGGTTTGTAATTTTTGAGCAAACTCATCATAACTTTCATTTGCCATAATAGTAAGAGTATTTATATCAAAGCCTTTTAGACGTTCACCTTTTTGATTAACGCAAAGTCTTAATCCTCTACCTATTTCCTGTCTTTTTTTAATTACTTTATTTGTTTCATTCAACGTGCATATTTGAAAAACATTCGGATTATCCCAACCTTCTCTTAATGCGGAATGGGAAAAAATAAATTTTAACGGACATTCAAATGATAATAACCATTCTTTATTTTTCATAATCGTATTGTAAGTATCATCATCTGTTTTTTCATTACCTTTAGTATCTTTTAACTTACCTTTTTTGTCCTTTGAAAAATAACCGTCATGTAATTTCTCAACCGGAATCGTTAAATCTATATCATTAAATAAAGTTCTGTATTTAGGACGGGAAGAAACTTCATTATATAATTGTTCAAACCATTGAGCATATTTACCTTTTATAGGATTACCGTTTTCATCATAATCTCTGTAGTTTGCAACTTTATCAATAAAAAATAAGCTCAAAACCTTTATTCCTTGAGATTTTAATCTTAATTCTTTATTCAAATGTTCTTCAATAGTTTTTTTGATTTGTTGTTTTTTTAGGACATCATTATCAATATCGCCAAAAACTTTTCCTATTGTTAAAACTTCTTCTCTGTTTGTAAAATCAACGTATTCGTTATTTTTCTCGCAATAAATTTCATTTACAATATAACCGTCATATAGTTCTCTACCTTTAGATTTTTCGTATAAATCAGTACCTTCTTTTACGGTTACGTTTTCACGTTTTATTTCACTGCCGTGTTTAACATCCATTTCTATTACCGCTGTTATAGGACTCTTTTTATTATCAACCGAAATAAGTTTCATATATGCTTTATTGTGATAGTCTTTTGAAGCAAAACTTGCAACTTCTATTTGTTTTACGAGTTGCAAATCATAAGCATCAACCGCATCAAGTTTATATATCAAATTACTTTTTGTTCTAAAAGTAGCAGAATATCTGAAAATAACTTTAGGATTAAGTGTTTTTATTGCAGCTTTTGCTTTTGCGGTATTATCAACAGATTGAGGTTCATCAATAATAACAAACGGGTTGGTTTGCTGAATAAGTGTAATAGGACACATACCGTTCAATTTATCGTTAGGGCGATGAATAATATTCGCATTATCAGGATTTCCGTCATCTTTTACCGTTTTGTTAAAAGAATCTATCGTAATTATCATTATTTGGATATCTGAGCTTGTAGCAAAACTTCTGACCTGTTCAAGGTTGGAACTGTCATATATAAAATAATCACAAACAGCATTATTATATATTTTTTTAAAGTGTTCCTGCATAATATCAAGCGATTTTTTTACACCTTCTTTAATCGCAACAGACGGAACTACAATAATAAACTTGGTAAAACCATATTGTTTGTTTAATTCAAAAATCGTTCTCAAATATACATAAGTTTTGCCTGTACCTGTTTCCATTTCTATATCAAACTCATAAGGTTCCGTTAATTCGGTCATTGCAAGCCCGTTGTGCATTTGTACTTTTTTGAGGTTATTAGCTAACTCTTCTTTTGTTAATTCCAGATAATTACCAATGCCGAGGTCATTATCAATAGTTCCCAAGTTTGATAGCCTTGAAATAACAGTAAAATTTGCCTGTCTTGGAGTCTGACTTTGAAATAAATCTACAACAGAATTTATTGCCGTTAACTGATAATCTAATTCTTTATCAAATTGTAATTTCATATTTAACCTCTTAAACCGTAATAAAATCTTTTATACCTGCAACACGAAGCGTTTCTTTTATGTTTGTTTTAACGGAATCCGTTGCAAAACCGTTATCCTTAAATACAACTACAGGTTCAACCATGTCATTTTCTTTTGTCATTTCAACTATTTTATCTGCTATTTCCTGTGTTATATCATCATCCATACAAACAAACATAGCACCGTTGCCTATTGTATATATGATTTTTTCGTCTAATTTTATTTCTTTAACGGGATATGTCAATTCAAGACCACATTTTAGCATTACTTCATACAATATATCTTCTTGTGTTCTGCCTTCAACATAATTAAATATACTTTGTTGCAACTCATTTGCTATATTTTCACTATTACCTACCCATTTTTTTATATTTGATGTATCAAGTTTAAATACTTTAAATCCTATATCAGGAACTTGTTTTGGAGATGTACCTATTTTTAATTGTATATTTCCGTTTTCAATTTCTTGTTTTATTTTCTCACCGGTCTTTCTTATACGTTCTTTACCTATCTCGCAAATATTATTATATCCGTCTTCAAACGCTTTTTCACAACCTTTACGTGCCTTTTTTGCTCCGTTTTGCATTTTATAAGTTAATTCCGGCAGCTGCACCATTATAAATTTTCTTGTTCCGCCATCTTCCGCATTTAATTGCATAATAGAATGAGCCGTTGTAGAAGTTCCGGAAAAGAAATCCAAAACAATTGCATCCGGAGAATTATACAGAAATGCTTTTGCCAATAATTTTATTAACCCTGACGGTTTTGCATAATCAAAATAATTAGCACCCAATATTTTTGTTTGTTCTGCCTCAGCATCTTCATTTGTTGCTATATCATAATGCTTAATTGATAATAAATTATGCATTTTTTTTATTTCTCCGCCCTCTTTAACAAGATTAGGGCGAAAAGGGATTTTACTTATTACTATTTCTTCTTTGTTATTAACCATTTCATCAAGTGCACTCTGTGAATATCGCCATTCACCCTCAAGCACAAATTCATTTTTATTAACCCCGTCTTTTATTTCAAGCTGTGTAAGGAGTTTTGTTATAATATTACCGCCTGACATATCCTGAGGTTTAATAATACAATCCTTCATATCAAATTTAACACTACCTGAAGGGAAAATCAGTTTTTTTACTCCGTTACCTGCATTATTAAAGGGATATTTTTTACCTGCCTCCGTCAAATCAACAGAAAAAGCGCCTGTTTTATTTCTATCTTTTGCAAAACACAAGATATACTCGGTTTTAGTACCTAAGTTTTTATTTAAAAATGATGGTTTATCCTTCTTTTCCCAAATAAAAGTAGTTATAAAATTGGCTTCTCCAAAAATTTCATCAACTATTTTTTTTAGATTTGCATATTCATCATCATCTATTGAAATAAAAATAACTCCATCAGGTGCTAAAAGGTTTCTTGCCAATTTTAATCTGGGATACATCATATTTAGCCAGTTTGTATGATATCTTCCGTCTTTCTCCGAATTAGTAGAAATATCATTACCCTCTGCATCAATCTGTCCCGTTATTTTTTTATAGTTTTCCAGACTTTCTTTAAAATCATCATTATAAACAAAATCATTTCCTGTATTATACGGGGGATCTATATATATCATCTTTATTTTTTTATGATAGGATTTTTGCAAAAGTTTTAATACTTCAAGATTATCTCCTTCAATATATAGATTTTGGGTTGTATCCCAATTTTTACTCTCTATTTTACAAGGACGTAATGTTCCTGTTGTCGGTGTTTGAGCAAATTTAACAGCTAAATGTTTTCCAAACCAACTGAAATTATACCTTTCATTACTCGGAGTTATATAGTTTCCCAATAAATTTTGGAGTTTTTCAAAATCTATTTTGCCATCCTCCACTATATTAGGGAATATTTCTTTTAATTTTTCTATATTTTCCGCAACTATATCTAAACTTTGACCGTTTAATTCTTTTTCTTTCATTTATTAACTTTCTTTATTATATTGTTATAAAATCTTTTATACCTGCAACACGAAGCGTTTCTTTTATGTTTGTTTTAACGGAATCCGTTGCAAAACCGTTATCCTTTAATACAACTACAGGTTCAACCATGTCATTTTCTTTTGTAAGCGAAACTATTTTATCCGCTACTTCCTGTGTTATATCATCATCCATACAGACAAACATAGCACCGTTGCCTATTGTATATATGATTTTTTCGCCTAATTTTATTTCTTTAACAGGATAAGTTAAATCAAGACCGCATTTCAGCATTACCTCATACAATATATCCTCTTGTGTTCTGCCTTCAACATAATTAAATATACTTTGTTGCAACTCATTTGCTATATTTTCACTATTACCTACCCATTTTTTTATATTTGATGTATCAAGTTTAAATACTTTATAACCTATATCCAAATCGTTAATTGAATTTGATTGTGCCTTTATTTTTTCACCTGCAATATCTATACGTTTTTCACCTATATCACAGATTGTTTTATAGCCTTGTTTAGAGGCTTCCGTATTTTCATTCAACAATTCCGGCAATTGTACCATAATATATCTTCTGCTTCCGCCATCTTCCGCATTTAGTTGCATACAAGCATGAGCGGTCGTTGATGAACCCGAAAAGAAATCCAAAATAATATCATTGTTATTCGTACCGACTTTTATTAAATCTTTTAACAAAGTTACAGGTTTAGGAAACGAGAAGATTTTACCCTTAAACAATTCTTCTACCTCAGCAGTACCTCTCCTGCTTGAATATGCTTTGTCTAAAAGTAAACTTCTTATTATTTTTTCGGAATGGCGCATTTTTTGAACAATTCTGTATTCATTTTCTTCAGTCTTATAACCAATTATTTCTTTATTCAAATTTTCATTAGACTTATCTTTTCCCCAACGCCAAACAAATTGAACATTATTTTTTAAAGATTTTGGCGGATAAATTTCAATAGCACCTTCTCTTTTTTGCAAACCTATTTCATAAAAGTTATTTCCCAATGGCTTATCCGTATACAAATAGAAAGGATAATACAAATTAGGACGATTTAAGGGAGTAAAAGCTTCATTACTGTTATATAAAGGGTGAATATTATAACCGCCTTTGTCATCGGAGTATTTAAATGTTTTATTTTCATCCGGCAGCATATTAGTTGTAGTATATGCTGAATTTTTTGAATAAAATAAAACAAATTCATGCATTTTACCTATATGTCCGTAATCACGAGCATTTGGCGTTGAATTAACTATAAATAAGCCCTGACAATTATCCTCACCAAAAATTTCATCACATAATTTTCTTAAATTATTTACTTCATTATCATCAATAGAAATAAAAATAACACCGTCATCCGAAAGCAGATTTTTAGCAAGTTTTAATCTGGGATACATCATATTTAACCAGTTTGTATGATATCTTCCGTCTGAATTTGAATTTGTAGAAATATTTTTTCCTTCTTCATCCGTTTGTCCGGTTATTTTTTTATAGTTATCAATATTATCTTTAAAATCATCATTGTATACAAAATCGCTACCTGTATTGTAAGGAGGATCAATATATATCATCTTTATTGCATTGTGATATGATTTTTGCAAAAGTTTTAATACTTCAAGATTATCACCTTCAATATAAATATTTTTTGTATTATCCCAACTTTTACTCTTTTCTTTACAAGGACGCAGAGTTCCTGTTGTCGGAGTTTGAGCAAACCTTAATGCGGCACTTTTACCATGCCAGCTAAAATTATACCTTTCATTACTTTTATCAATATAATTGCCGAATAAATTACAAAACTTTTCATAATCAATTTTGCCATCTGAAAAGACTTCCGGAAAAACGGATTTCAACTTTAAAATATTATCACCTATAATATCTATACTCTGACCGTTTAAAACATATTCATTCATTTATATATAACCTTAAATACTCTGCAATGTTAATAATAATCCAATACAACATCATTTTAGGACGGAGTTATTTATTTAATAGTTATATAATAACATTACAGTCTTATTAAGGCTAATCTTTAAAATCAAAAAAATGTTTGGGAGGTACTTCAAGAACATCACAAATTCTTAAAAACAGATGTATGCTTAAACCACGTTTTGCAGTTTCAACTTTAGCAAGATGTTCACGAGAAATATCCAAAATATCAGCCAGTTCATTTTGTGAAAATTTTTTAGCTTTTCTGACTTTTGCTATATTTTTACCTAATTGTATAAATCTTTTATCGCTATAATCCATATCTGTATTGTGATACAGAACAAGTTATATGTATATAGTCTTATAGTTCACATACAAATTACAATATAATTTTTTTGCTATAATAACTATTATGACTGAATATATAGTAATTTTTGATTTAGACGGGACTTTATTAAACACCTTGGATGACTTACATATTTGTTTCAATTATGCAATAGAAAAATCAGGTTATCCAAAGCGTACTATAAAAGAAATAAGAAGTTTTGTAGGCAACGGAATCAGAAAAGCCATTGAGCGTGCACTTCCTTCAGATGTTAGTACAGATGAAATAAATAAAATAGTATCTGATTTTAAAATATATTATATTGAACACATGCTTGAGCACACAAAGCCTTATGACGGAATTATAGATATGTTACACGAACTAAAACAAAAAGGTTGCAAAATAGGTGTTGTATCAAATAAATATGATGATGCAGTAAAAAAGCTATGCAAAATGTATTTTGGGGATTTGGTCGAATATGCGGTAGGTGAAGGATATGGAATAGCCAGAAAACCTGCACCTGACGGGCTAAACAAATGTATTAATGAATTGAGTATTGGTTGCAAGAATATAATTTATATTGGAGATTCCGAAGTAGACATACAAACGGCTAAAAATGCCAATATACCTTGTATTAGTGTACTATGGGGATTTAAAGATAAAGATTTTTTAATTAAAAACGGAGCAAAGATTTTTGCAGAGAAACCAAAAGATATAATAAAAATAATTGAAAAAAAAATATATTTAGAATAGAATAAAACGAGAGCGATGCAAAATGCCGGAGTGGCGAAATTGGTAGACGCATCAGACTCAAAATCTGACGCAGCTCACCCTGCGTGCCGGTTCGAGTCCGGCCTTCGGCAAATAAAAAACACCCACTTAGGGTGTTTTTTTATTATATCAAATTGCATTTGCAGCTTGATGTAAAATTGGTGCATATTACAAATTTTCGGACAGTTATATATTTCATATAAACGCAACATTTATACTCTTTTTGCAAAATTGAAAATTTATATAATATATGCTATATTACTATCTGCACATAGCTTTTCTGTATGTCGGGGAAATTTCAATGTTTATATTTAAAAGAAATTTAATATATATTTCATTTTTTAGTTTAATGTTTTTAACTGTTCAAAGAGCATATTCTTATGTTTCAAATTTCCATGACGGTTACATTAAATATGGTATTTATCATTGTGTTAAAGATGGTAGAACGTGTGATTTAGAGAGGTATGAGGGGCATTATTCAATGCAAGGTGATGCCTGTCCATTATTTGATGCCAAAAGGAGTTTTGAAGAAAATGACAAAAATTCAATTGAGTTTTTTAATTCTAAATATTGTCAATATACTCCTACTAATGTAAAAAAATATCGTTGCAAAAACGGTCATAGCTATACAACTGTTTTTACAAAAGACGGACAAGTTATATCAGCAGGTAATGAGAAAAACAAAGAAAGTGAATATCTTCAAAAGTTTTACAATCCAAATAATTGTACAGAAGAAGTAATGATGGGTGATAATCCTGACCCCTATAAGACAACAACAACAAATAATAATGAAATAAATACAACAAGGCTACTTATAAAAGAAGAAACAGAACCTATTTACAATGAAATAAATTTTTTAAAAGAAGAAATTGAATCATTATACAAAGAAATACGTTTTTTAAAGAATGAAAATAATTCACAAAAGATATGCTTACAATACTTATTTATTATTCTGGTAATTGTTTTTATGGTTGCATTACGAGCTTTATTTAAGTCCAATAATAATCCGGACAATAAGTTATAGTTTTACTATATTTTAAAATAAGCCCAAAATAGTAATCAAATTTTTAAAGTAACATTACTGGATTAATTTTGCCCCCGGAGCATATACAATGTAGTCTGCAAATTGTTTTATATTATTATGGTTAATTTGTTCGTTCCTATCGGAATAATATATTTCAGAAACACCAAGATTGTCTTTATCATCTATTGAAATATCATTAATTTTTTCTATTTTTGAATTTTCTATATAGTCTTTAGCTTTTTTGATTGTACCATATACTGCTGCATTGGCATCATCATAATAAGTAACGCTTGTTTTACTTCCTGCAACTCTTGCCTGAAAAACATCATTGCGACTTTTTTCAACCTCTATACTTCTAAAATGTCCGCCAAATTGGACATTTTTCGACTTATTATTGTCAAATATATTTGCTGTTAAAACACCTGATATTCTTCCTATTTGCATATAATACCCTCTTTTTTTAAAATTACACAATTACTAAAATCTATAATTTGATTTTTTGTTACCTTTAAGACACTATTATTTTTTTATTTTACAATCTTTTACAAGATAATAAACAATGTTAATATATTTTTTAATATAACGGTTTTATATAAAAGGATGAATTAATGAATTTAATTGAACGTAATAAAGAATTAATGAAAAGATTTGAAACAATGATAAATACCGCTGATGAAAAATTAGCCGAAGACTTGGTTGCTGCTGATGCCCCGTTTTACACACCTGCAAGCCCCGAACCATTATATGGAGGGAAAGGGTATTTATCAGTTGTTCATTGGATGAGAAAAGGATTTAGTGATGTCCAATGGCATATTACGGATTTAATTGCGGCTGAAGATAAGGTTGCCGTTAAATGGAATTTGACGGGTTCTCACGACGGTGAATTTTTAGGAATAAAACCAACGGGTAAAAAAATTTCTGTTTGCGTTATGAACTTTTACTATTTCAATAAAGAAGGTAAAGTTACAAACGATATAGCTGCGGAAGGAATGATAGGTATCCTTCGTGGTATTGGTGCTATGTAATTAATGCTTTTTCTCCAACATTATATACAAATATAAACCACAGTTTCCTGCAATAATTAAACTTCCATCGGACATTGAAACTATTGGTAATTTACCGTTTTGAAGTGAAAAATCAGTTTGTAAAACAACATCTGCAGATTTTTGATTAATATCTATTTTATATATTTTACTTTTATTTAAACCTGATAAAAAATATATATTATCCGAATACGGGAATTTAAAAAATTGAACTTTTTCACCTAAATTCTTAGCAATATATTGTTTTTCTGTATCTTTTTCTCCGTACAAATAAATATTAACATAGTTATATTCATCTTTTTCAACTATATATGTTTTATCCGATTTTGTTCTATAGGCACCAATTATATTGTTTGCCTTGTAGTTTGGATTATTTGAATATTCAATATATTTTAAATTATATTTATCTAAATATGAAAGTTTGTTATAAGATGCAAAATAAACTTTTGAAGAATCTTCCCCTGAAATCACTTGTCCGGTTTTTATTCCATCCAGTTTTTCTATTTTATTATCTTTTATATTATATTTTTCTATAAAATTATTGTTTGCCTTTCCTATAATAATATTTCCGTCTTTATCTTCAAAGGCAAAACCATTTTCATTATTTATATCTGATTCTATATTAGCCACAGGTATTTTGAGATTATAAATTTCAAGTGTTTTTGACTTATCACCGCCAATAACAATAATATTTTTATCCGAGGTCATAAATAATAACGGATTATTTCTTTTATTTTGCAATTTGGCAGCATCATAGGTAACATTCTTTTTTAAATTATATGCAAATGAATTATCTACTTCTCGATGTATAACATATTTATTCTTTTCAACCTGTTTATGATATTCCTTTTGTTCTCCTCCTATTATCAATATAACATCATCATTTAATCTTATAGCACTATTAGAAAACAGATAAGTATATAAAGTATCTTCCAATCTTGAAAGCGTTATATCATCAGAAAAATATTGTGTTTTATAATTATTTCCCAAATTTTTAGGAGTTTCACCTTGGGGTTGTTTTGCATTATATTTTTTCACAGAATAAAAATTAGCTTTATCAGGTTCTATAAGTTCTATAATTTCGCCTGTTTTATTGTTTTGCAGCATCATTTTATACTTCTGCATTTCTTTTTTTGGATTTTGTAATGTAAAAAATACAGATTCTGAATTTGGTTTTACTTGTGTATCAATCAAACTCTGTTTATATTTACTTTTTTCTTCCTGTCTGTTTTTATTTTTTTGTCTGTTTTTAGGAACTTTGGAAACATCTCTTATAAGTAACGGTACCGCAGCAACTACATATAACGGCATTACAATTGAAATCATAGTATAAAAGAAAGTGTCATCTTCCACAAAAAAATTAAACCCGTTTAATTTCATAAAAGTTTCAAAATCTTCATCATTATATAAATCTGTTTCTTTTATGACTGTATATGTATCAGGCGTATCATTTTTTACAATATATTTTTTGATGATAAATTTATATTCATCGTTTTTTACCTGATTAAACGCACCGCTTTCAAGCGTATTAATCCTATAATCAATCTGTTCATCTTTTATTAAAGATAAATCAGATGCAAAGATAGGATTAAAAACAGATATAGAAAAGCAAGCAAATAATATTCCTGATAATATTTTTTTCATAAAACCAACTTTATTATAGATTTGAATTTAGCTCATTATTTCCTTTATATTTTATATTCAAAAGAAATAGATACTAACAACTAAATAACGGAAAAGAACTCAGGTTTATATTTTCAGAAGAAATAAATAAAAGTCCCAAAATCTATTATTCAATTTTGGAACTTTTAATTTTTTTTTTAAATTTTAAATTTTATACTTGTTTTAATATCTTTAATTGCGTCACTTATTTTCTGTTTTAAATCACGAACATCTTCAACAACAGTTTTTCCTTCATTATCTATTGTTTCAACGTAATCTATGATTCCATCAGCATTATCATCATATTTAGTTGTTCTATTTCCGCTACTATCATATTCATAAGTCTCAATTGCATCAATTATGCCATCATGATTTTTGTCTTTGTATTTTTTTATTATTCTTCCTAGTGCATCATATTCAAATATTATTTTAGAATCAGCTTTATTATCACCATCATAATCCAGACATACTTCCACAATTTGTCCTAATGCATTTCTTTGAAAAGAAACTATATAATCTAAAGTTCCATCATCATTTTCGTCAAAAGCTAAAACTTTAGCTACTTCATTATCAAATTCGTTGCTCATAATATCTCCTTTACAATCTATATAGTGAATATTATACAAATTTTTAAGTGTTTTGCATAGTAGTTGTCTTTAAAAGTTAAGAAATGGTTATAGCAATATAATTAGCTAGAAATCGACCCAATTATTTTTAAGAGCTTTAACTATAGCGTGATTTCTGTCTTTAACTGAAATTTTCATAAATAGATTATGAACGTGAGCTTTTGCGGTATGAATACTTATATTCAATTCTTCAGCAATTTCATCATTAGTTTTTCCGTCAACAATAAACTTTAATATAGTTCTTTCTCTATCTGTCAGTTTTAAATTATTCTTTTTGTTATATTCATTCAACAACAATAAATTTAGTATAAAT
>JAFUEV010000026.1 GCA_017470245.1 bacterium
ACAAAAAATAATTCATTTGAAGCATAAGCAGCATAGCTGCTTATGCTTTTTTCTTGAGGAAACCTTGAATCAAGTCGCGTATTCTTTTCACTAAAGTTTTAAAATATTCATTTCTTCCATAGATAGCTAAAAATATTATATTAGTAATTGCAAAACAAATAACGCCCTTTATTATAAAGCCGGGAATACCTTGCCAATGAATATTCGAAAGAAGAAAATACCCTGCAATACAAAGAACAAATGTAACAGAAGAAATCATTAATATGGAAGTAAAAAAGCTTTTAGGCGAGGTTTTAAAATACGATTTAAACAAAATATTCGGCTCATACCAAACATAAGTTAAGAGTTTCGCAATCGCTGATGCAAAAAGGATTCCCGATAGACCGATTAACTTACCTAGGACTATTGACAAGCCTATATTCAATATAGCGCATATCAGCATAATATATTTTGTTTTTCGATAGATGCCGGCAGCTTCTCTGAATATCCAGATAGGATTTAAAACGCACAGCAATAAGAAATTAACGCCAATGGCTATTACAGTAAGATTATCTAACAAAAAATTATTACCTAACCAAATTGTAATAAAATCGTTAATTAAGAGATATACGCAGGTAACTATAACAATAGCAAACCATGCACTTAATACCTGTATTTCCTTAAAAACATGTATTTGTTTATTCTCATCCTCTTTCACCATAAGATTCCCTATACTTGCCGTTAAAGAAGAAAACGTTATACTAATATAGGAAGATGCTGTATTAATAATTGTTAAATAATTTGCATAGTAGCCAACATAGATAGTACCGACCATTTTAGAGATAATCAGATTATCGGTACTATTAATCAATACAGATGAAACCTTATACAAAAATACGGAGCCTAGATTATTAAAAATCCCTTTTTTATCATCCTTTGACAATAGCGATCGGTTGTTTTTTATAAATGGATACCGCTTATCAGCGATATGAGATATGTATAAATTGTTTATAAAAGTAAAAAGAATGGCAACTACCAAATAAACAATATAATTCTTTGTCAGCAGCATAAAAATAATTTGAACAGCTACTGAAAGGACTTCCATAATCAGGTTATAGCGAGTTACTATATAGCTTTCCTGATGTGCATGAAGAACCGTAGTTTTATAAACAAACAAATATGAAATAACGGTTTTGGAAAGCGTGAGAATATAAAACAGGTACAGATGATCAACATTCTGTTCAAGATTAACAAAATAATCTAAGAACGGAACCAGCACAAGGCCAATAGCAGTTATAGCACCGGCAATTGTTAAATATACCTTTTTATAAAAATGATTTAACGCTGCAATTTTTGCTTCATCACGCTCGGCGATCGGTTTATAGTAACTATACGTCATTGCAGTTGAAAAGCCTAAATCTGCAAGAGAAAGAAATGATAATATATTGGTAAATAAACCACTGATTCCAAGCATTTCTGCGCCGAAAACCTTAATAAAAATTGTTCTCGACACAAAGGTCATCACTAAGCCGAGTGTACGGCTTAGAAAGGAGGCTAACATATTTCTTGTAGACTTAACACTTCTTCCCTGCATTTCTCAATTAATCCTCAACAAACAGTTCCAGTAATTTTTTATAATATGGTGCTAAATAAGATTTGTCATACACATAGCTTTTTCCTTTAACGCGCTGAATAAAATCATCTAACTCTTCAACACTATTAATCATCTTAATATACTCACAATCAGAAAAAGCCAATTCATAAACTCCCTTTACCTTCGGACTCATGCTGTTAAAGACGGCGCACGGGGTTCCGGTAATAGCCGAAAAAATCATGCCGTGTAAACGGTCTGTAACAACCAGCTCAGACTGACTAAATTTTTCAAAATGTGAAAATAAAGCGTTTTCTCTTTCTGCACTCTTTACATTTTGATCAATACACATATCCAAATATGAAATCTTGTCATACATCAAAGAAACCCTATCAATAACCGATTTTATTATTGCTTCGTCAAGAGTTTTTTCAATATCATTACGAAACGTAATCTGTACACCATGCCTTCCTTGCGATGAAATAGTTATATCAGAAAAAAGAACAATATCCGGAATAAAATATA
>JAFUEV010000027.1 GCA_017470245.1 bacterium
AACTTACAAGCATCGACACACCGTATGTCATGAAGCTTGCAACCATATTTATTCCGGTTTGTGCAGTATTTGATAATTGTTTTTTATTTTTCATTACTTGCTCCGAATTTATTAAGAACTCTTCGTATATATTTAACTAATCGGTAAATATCAGGATTAATATAAAAAGCATAAAATATATTATAATTCGCACTACATTTTATAAAATGGCATGACTTATTAAAAACTTCTTTATATTGTTCCCTTATACTTTTTGCAAATATGCTATTTGTATTTCTATTATCAAAATATGCCCATCGGCAATGAAAAAAAAACTGTTCAAATGCTTGCGGTGTGTAATTCTTATTACGACCTGCAAAATATTCAACCCGTTCACCTAAAGCATAAATTGAATCCTTTGAATAAAATTCTGTTTTGCTTCCCATAATTGAGTTTTCATTTTGGTAGTAGTAATACGTTTCTTTATCTATAAAAGCTATTTTATTGCATTTTGAAACTATGTTATGAATTATTATCTCGTCTTCATTTATTCTTTCAACAGCAAATCTTAACGTTTCAAAAACAGACTTTTTTATAAGTTTATTGCAGGAAATAATCATATTTACTGCTTTCTCGGAATAATTTTCAGAATGATTAACAGAGTAATAATAACTCCAAAATTCATCTTCAGTAAAAATTATTTTCTCGCCCGAAAAGCAGTTATTTGCAGATGTGTTTTCTTGACCTTCATAGACCATAGCATATCTGCCAAAAGACATATCACAATTGTTAGACTGTAACAAATCAAATAAAATACTAATTGTGTCTTTATTTATGTAGTCATCTGAGTCTAAAAAATACAAGTATTCACCAGACATATAATCAAGACCTGCATTTCGAGCAGAAGAAAGGCCGCCGTTTTCTTTATGTATAACTTTTATACGACTATCTTTTTCAGCCCAGGCGTCGCACATTTGAGGGCAGTTGTCGGGTGAACCGTCATCTACAAGTATAATCTCGAGATTTTTGTAGGTTTGATTTACTATACTTTCAACGCATCTGTCAAGATATTTTTCGACTTTATATACCGGTACTATAACACTAATTAGATAATCATTCATGATATAATCCTTAAAAAATTCACTTGAAAATCTTTATATAGATAATAAAAATTGGTGTAAAATAAGAAATAAGCAATGTTTCCAATTTATTGATTAATGACACTTTGTGTGAGGTTGTTATTAGACGAAAGTATTTCTTTATCGTTGGTCGTACAGTACTATAAATCAAATCGTTTCTTCTCTCGCCAACTATATAATGTGTTTTGCTTATCCAAAACTTAACTGACCATGCAACAATAGTATCTTTAACAGGACCTCTTGAATTACTAATAAAATAATCTGTCATTTGATAAATTGATAAATCCATATCAAGTTTACCACTGTGAGTTGCAGAATCTTCACGAATAAAATAATTGTAACCGCAGTAATCAATCAACACAACATTTGTGCAAAGCTTAATATAATTAAAATTAAACAAGGTATCTTCGCACACCATATAACTATCTAAAAATCGTATTCCGCTATTTTTTATAATTGAGTTAATATACAATTTATTAACTGAAAAACCTTCGAATGCCTTATAGTTATTATCAAACATAAGAAGCAATGCGCTTTCAGAATCAACTATTTTCACCTTATCAGGAATATATTCTTTATTATTATATTTATAACCACACACAGAAAGTTGTACATGCTCTTTAACGATGGAATTTTTTAGAACTTCATACATTTTTTCATCAATAGTATCGTCACTATCTACAAAACCTATATATTCACCAGTAGCACTATCAATTCCTGCATTACGGGCAGAAGAAACTCCGCCGTTTTCTTTATGAATAACTTTGATGCGGCTATCCTTTTCAGCCCACGCATCGCACATCTGCGGGCAGTTGTCGGGCGAGCCGTCATCCACAAGTATAATCTCGAGATTTGTGTAGGTTTGATTTACTATACTTTCTACACATCTGTCGAGATATTTTTCAACATTATATACAGGTACAATAACCGAAATTAATGGATTGTTCATTGTTTAACCCTCAGAAAAGTAACATATAATAAACGAAACAAATTAGGATTTATACTAATAATTATAATACTTGCTCTGTTAATTATCGAAACCGAATTAAATTTTAAGAAATCCTTATTATATGTTTTAATTTCGTTAACTATTTCTTGATAACACTCGTCGATTAGTTTTTTATTATCACTTCTCAGGAGCTCTCGTAAGCATACTAATAATTCACTTTGATACTTTATCAATGCCAAATCATAATTATCGCTATTATACTCACATTCAACAATTTTTTTTATTATTAGATATCTTTGTATAACATCTTGATTTACTGTGCGCATAGTGGAATTATCATAAAAAACATAATAATATAAACTGTCTTCAATAGTAATTACACAATCGCAATTTTTTATAACATAATAATTAAAAAGTAAATCTTCACCAACTTTTAAAGACTCATCAAATCTAATGTTACCTATTGCTATGCGCTTATACATTTTATTACAAGTAGCATTAACTTCAAATTTTCCCGTTAAAAAACAGCTAATTAAATTACCACTGTAAAAATAATTTTTATAATCACCTGCTTTTATCAATTTATCATCTATAACATTATAGTTATTACATATTACTAAATCACAAGATTTTTCTTTTCCTTCCTGATATAGTTTTTCATACATAGTCTTATCAACATAATCGTCACTATCTACAAAACCAATATAATCACCTTTAGCAATATCCAGTGCGGCATTTCTTGCAGAAGAAACGCCGCCGTTTTCTTTATGTATAACTTTGATGCGGTTGTCCTTTTCAGCCCAGGCGTCGCACATCTGAGGGCAGTTGTCGGGTGAACCGTCATCTACAAGTATAATCTCGAGATTTGTGTAAGTTTGATTTACTATACTTTCCACACATCTGTCGAGATATTTTTCGACTTTATATACCGGTACTATTACTGTAATTAAAGGTTCCATATTATCCTTTTCTCAAATGCTTAATTGCGAACTTGTATCCTTCAGGGCAAAGCCACAAAAGGAGCGTACGCTGACATGTTTTTTTTGAATATATCGGATTATTAAAAATCTCTTTTCTATGAGATACTATTCTTTTTCTCATCGGCTTAAAGCGTTCCATATACTTATCCGCTAATATCATCTGGCGAATGGTTCTGAAGGATTTAAGCACATCACCTTTGACACAATGAGGTAAAGTATCCTCATCGGCAATAGAAAAGATTACATCCATCACCCTGTGCTCATCGAAGTTATTTTCATTAATATCTTTATGCGTTATAGATGTTACATTGCTAATATAATGATATCTGTTTACATCGTGATACACCATAGTCTTTATGTTTTTTGCAACCATAAAATTAAACAATGTATCTTCAGCAAATTTATATTTCGTGTCAAATCTTATATCGCCAATGCAGGAGGTCTTAAACAGTTTATTGCAAGGTGACACCGGAAGTATGCCTTCGGCTTCGCCGATATCTGCTAAAAGCGACTTATTATTGACAACACGAACGTCATAATTACCTGTTCCCCAGTCCTCCGTAGTGCCATCGTCGGCCTCTCTGATAATGCCGCAGCGCGCAGCGTCAGCTTCGTACTCAATAATTTCTCCAAGCATTATTTCATACATATCACTGTCTATATAGTCATCAGCATCAATAAAACCTATATAATCACCCGTGGCGTTATCAAGCCCAGTATTTCTGGCAGAGGCTGCACCGCCGTTTTCTTTATGTATAACTTTGATACGGCTATCCTTTTGAGCCCAGGCGTCGCAAGAATCAGAAGTACCGTCAGTTGAACCGTCATCAACTATAATAATTTCTAAATTTTTATAAGTTTGGTCAACAATACTCTTTATGCAGTTGTTAAAATACTTTCCTGCATTGTAGGCAGGAACTATTACGGAAATTTTCACAGAACTATTCATTATTTATTGTTTCCTTATTATAAAAATGAATACTCAATTATCTAATAAAGCTTAATAACTTTTTAGCAGCTTTTTTAACTATATTTGGTTTTGGCAAATATTTAGAAATATACTTTTCAAAGTTTGGATTGTTATCCTGCTTGAGTTCACATAAAAGCTTTTCTCTTTTGTTTGGTATATCTGCACTGTTTACGGCACTTGGGTTATGTCTGAAAGCTTCGGACATATCTATCGTTTTTGAAACAATATTGTCAAGTTGGTCTATTGCTGATTTCCCTTTTGGGGTATTAATCACAATCAACGACAAGCCCTTATCATCGTCAAGCTCGTTTACAATATTCTCCGCACCCCACAAGTCGCCCATCGTTATATCAGCTGACTTATGAGGGAATTTTGACTTACACTGATAACATGATGGTCGAAGTATATA
>JAFUEV010000028.1 GCA_017470245.1 bacterium
AAAAAGGGAGCTGATACAATTACAACTATAAATCATGTTATCGGTATGAAAAATGAAATACAGTTTTTAAAGGTAGTACCTGATATATATTCTGTACCTTTATCTGATTTTTCCTATTTTGTTTATGATGATAACAAAAGCCGGGAAACTGTAAAAGGTACTTTTTCTGATAATAATTCCCCTGCTATTGTCTATAGCTCTAATCAGCAAATTAAAGGTAATGACTTTATGTATAAGGGTTTGACATTAGATTTAAAAGTAAATGGCAGGCGTTATGAACGTCCTTTTTTTGAGTTATTCTATAAAGATGGTAAATACACCTATCAGAAAACTAAAGACAGTCATATTATTGTTGCTATCATGGCAAAAGATAGTATGATCTATTCATTTCCTGCAGGTCTTATTGAAATGATAGTAAACCATAATTCACAAGGCTTGCCTTTACCGCAAGACTTTTATTATAAGGGTACTGATTTTTATAAGTTTGATGAAATAACAGACTTAAAAAACAAGGGTAAGGTAGGCTTTGCCATAAGTGCAGAAATTTTGCAGGTTTGTTTACGTTCTTATTTATCTTATCATTGCGGTAACTCTGACATGAGGTATTTACTCATGCAATGCAAGCCGTATCAAGACAAGGATGGCAATTATATTGAAAACTAAAGGAGGTTGATACTATTACTGAAAATGATATTTCTAATGTACCTGTTACCTTTAATGTGATTGATTCACCAATGGGAGCAGGTAAAAGTACTGCTGTAATCAATTATATTAATAGTTGCGGTAAATTTGGCAGCGATTCAAATACAAGGTTTATTGTGTTTGTACCGACAATTACAGAGCGTAAGCGGTTTATGAATGAAACAGGGGCTAAAACGCCTGATAATACCAATTGCAGTAAAATCAAAAGTATTCTTGATATGATTGTAAGCGGTGAAAATATTGTTACTACTCACGCATTATGTCAATTATTCACAGATGAAACTATAACGGCATTTCAGGAAAGCGAATATAAATATATAGCTTTTTTTGATGAAATACCTTCATTTTTTAATAATGTTGTCGGTGGCACTACTAAACGTGATACCGAAAATGACAGGATCATTACAAAATTCGGAAAAGCTGACGTAAAACTAATGCAGACGGCTAATATAGTAAAGGTCGAAAATGGGAAAATCATTTATAATTCTGATTCAGAATATGGCAGGTCTGAAGAGTTTAATATATTTGATAATATAAAATTCTTAGGTAGTCATTGTGATTTATTCCCTTATGGTAAGGATAAAGACGGCTATTTTACCAGTATTATAGCTTTTGCAAAACGTTCTATATTTGAATGTTTTCATGAAATTTGGTTTTGTTCTTATCTCACAAAAGGCAGTATGATTGAAAACTATTGCCAGTTAAATGATATTGATATGATCTATTACCATATTGATGATAATTGTAACGTAGTAAAAAATCCGGATGGTCTTTATTATGAAAGTTACCCTGAAGGCTT
>JAFUEV010000029.1 GCA_017470245.1 bacterium
AACAAATCCGTGTACATTAACAAATTGTAATGGAAATAAATGTACAATAAAACCAAAAGGAGTAGAAAAAGAAGTTGGTTGTGGCAGTCAATGTATAATAAAAATTTTTGATTGTGCTAATGGTGTTAATTCAGATGGTTCTTGCAATAATACTACTCCTGATCCATCATTAGCTTCTAATTATTGTGAAATTTATTTCTCATGTGAAATGTTACCTTCGCAAGGTGAAGATTGCGGTATTAGTTCTAGCATATCAGAATATATGAGTTGTTCTTTATCAATTAAGTCAGGAACAACATGTACGGACACAAATAAAAGACCATCTAAATTTAAAATAAACAACTATGAATATTATTCAAATGACCCAAATATGGCTGGAGTTGTTTATCAAAAAACTCAACAAGAATCCGTTACTGCTAATATAAATTATAATTCAGCCGGTTCTTCCGCAAGTTTGAGTACTAATATAAATCCACACTATTGTTTTGTTCCAGAAAGGACATCAATTTTAGGTTGTTCTTGGTGGATAGGTAGTACAGAATATACGTCTAGTGGTATAGATGAGCACCAAGAATGTAGTTTTGGCACAGGCGGATAAAATAAAAATATTTAAAGGAAACATATGTATATAAGACTGAGAATATCTGATAAAATTTTTAATATTTTGTTTATTATTTTTACAATAATTTTAATAATTGTTTGTTCAAAATTGGTTTTTGATTATTATTATGAGCAATATATTATAAATACAACTGAACAAACTTTTCATATATTACAAAAAGCATATTATGATACGATAAACATTACTAATTTTAATTGGGCAGAGTCAGAAATGGATACAGGTAAACTGGCTAAAGAATTTATAAAAAATTTACCATTGAAACAAAATTGCAAATATAATGGTGCAAATAAATGTTTTTATAATAAAGTGCATTTTAAAAGAAAGATAAAGGATTCTCAATTAACCGAAATTTTGATAAGTGATTATTACAAAGTTGAATTGAAGAATAATACAGGAATAGCGTTTAAAATATTAAGTCCCGATTGCAGTCAAGTAAGAGAAAGATGTGGAAATATTTTTATTGATGTAAATGGGCCGAACAAAGGCCCAAATATGCTTAGTGAAGATATTTATGATTTTGGTATATACAAAGATGGAATAAAGTTATATATTCTGGAGGCAAATCATATTCCTAATTGTTTAAACGGTACGGGACAAGGCTGTGCCGCTTATATGTTCAGGTTTAGAAACAGAAATTACAAAAGTTTTAAAAAATATATAAAAAAATATAATTTACAAAATGTTAATATGGGGGATTAGAGATTAAATTGATTTTTAAAATCTAAAATCTCTTTCTCCTTGTCCAATCTTATCAAGATTGGTTTTTAATATTTCTTTTGTTCGCTCATTCGGTATTGTTCCTTGCTCTTTTTCTATTAATTTATATCCTATTTGTTTCGTTTCTTCCGAAGCATAATCTTCCAAATATTCTTTTAGAGTCATCAATGCATTAGGATGACAGCAGTTTTGAATTTGTTTTTTCTTGCACAATTCCATAAATCTGTCGCCTGTTCTGCCCTCTCTATAGCATGCTGTGCAAAAACTAGGGATATAATCCATTTTCATAAGCCATTGAATTACTTCATCAAGTGTTCTTGTATCTGATACTTCAAACTGTGAAGAATCCTCTTCCGTGTAGTCATTTTCATCATATCCGCCTACTGAAGTTTTTGACCCCCCCGAAATTTGAGAAATTCCAAGGTGCAGAACTTTTTCTCTGCATTTTTCGGATTCTCTGGTGGATACTATCATTCCTGTGTATGGTACGGCAATTCTTATACATGCAACTATTTTCGCAAAAGTTTCGTCATTTATTCCTTTTTTGAAACTATTCGGGTCAATATCGTCTGCTTTTCTTATTCTCGGAACGCTTATTGTATGTGGGCCAACTCCAAAACGAGCTTCCAAATGTTCTGCATGCATTAATAGTGCGGCAAATTCATACTTGTAGCTTTCAAGTCCAAATAGTACACCTAATCCTACATCATCTATTCCGCCCTCCATTGCTCTGTCCATAGCCTCTGTATGGTATTCATAATTATGTTTTGGGCCTGTTGGGTGTAATCTTTCATAGCTTTTTTTATTATACGTTTCTTGGAACAGAATATATGTACCTATTCCTGCTTCTTTCAGCTTTCTGTAATTTTCAACGCTGGTTGCTGCTATATTTACGTTTACACGTCTTATTGCACCGTTTTTATGTTTTATACTATAAATTGTCTTTATACTTTCAAGAATATATTCTATAGGGTTATTTACAGGGTCTTCTCCTGTTTCAAGGGCAAGTCGTTTATGCCCCATATCTTGAAGTGCTATAACTTCCCTTTTTATTTCTTCCTGAGTCATTTTTTTTCTTGGTATATGCTTGTTTTTAGCGTGGTAAGGGCAGTATACACATCCGTTTACACAATAATTTGATAAATAAAGCGGTGCAAACAACACTATTCTATTTCCGTAAAAATCTTTTTTTATTTGTTCTGCAAGTTTATATATTCTTTCAACTTGTTCTTTATCCTCGCAAGCCAGTAGAACAGATGCTTCTTTGTGTGATAAACCTTTTCTTTCCTCAGCTTTTTGTATTATTTCGTTAATTAATACTATATTATCCTTGTTTTTTTCTGCATAATCAAGGGTATTTAAAATTTCCTCTTCGTTAATAAATTCTTCTGCTTTTTCTGACTTAGGGTTATACATAATGCTGATTTCTCCGTTCAATAACATTGTATAACTTTAAAATTTTATTGCAAAGGGTTATTAAATTTAGTCGCATATTAATTATATGAATTTGCAGATACAAGTAAAAAGGGCCGAGTTTTTCAAACTCGGCCCTTTTTTATTATTATCTCAATAATAAACTATTTTCCGTTAACAACTGTTTTGAATTTTTTACCAGCTGAAAATGCAGGAACTGTTTTAGCAGGAATTTTGATTTCTTTACCTGTTTGTGGGTTTCTGCCGTTTCTTGCAGCTCTCTTACGAGGTTCGAATGTTCCAAAGCCTACTAATGTATCTTTTTTACCTTTAGCTACTGTTTTTTGAATTGTATCAATTAATGCACCTAAAACTTCATTTGCATCTTTTTGTGTAACTTTTGCAGATTTT
Source organism: bacterium (assembly GCA_017470245.1). Classification (GTDB taxonomy): domain Bacteria; phylum Cyanobacteriota; class Vampirovibrionia; order Gastranaerophilales; family Gastranaerophilaceae; genus Avigastranaerophilus. The sequence goes on from JAFUEV010000029.1 coordinate 3,164, forward strand.
GCAATTTCTTGTACTAATTCTTCTTTGTTCATAATTAAATCCCCTTTCTTATGTTGTACATGCTATATTATAGGGGATATATAAATTAATGCAACAGTATTAACTAAAATTAATACATTTGGGAGTTTTTATCTTGAAAAGTTTTGATATTATTGCAATACAGCCGATAGTGATTTTTTAAGATTTTGTTATAATTTGAAATATTTTATTAATTTTTACGAAAAACCATGCCTGAAAGCATGGTTTTTGCTATACTCTAGCTATGGGTACAGGAAATTTGAAACTTACAATCTGCCATTTATATCCGAAATTACTAAACTTGTACGGTGATATCGGAAATATTAAGGCGTTACAATATAGAGCAGAAAATAGAGGTATTGAAGTAAATTTAAAGGAAGTAAATGCCGGGGATGATATTCCGAATGCCGATATATATTTTATAGGCGGAGGGCAGGACAGACAGCAGGTTGATGTGTCTTTTGAATTACAAAAACATAAAGATTTTCTGACAAAACAACGTGACGAAAACAAAGTATTTTTAGCAATTTGCGGCGGATACCAGCTTTTAGCGGATTATTTTCAACCTATTGATGGAGAAAAACTCATAGGGATAAGTCTTTTAAGCGGTTATACTGTTGGCGGTAAAAAAAGATTTATAGGAAATGTTACGGCAAAAACTGAGTTTACAACTCCTGAAACGCTTGTCGGTTTTGAAAATCATTCGGGCAGAACTTATTTAACAGGCAGTACAAAACCTCTTTCTCATATTATTGTCGGAAACGGAAATAACGGTGAAGATTTAACAGAGGGTGCAAGATACAAAAATGTTTTCGGAACTTACTTACACGGTTCATTTTTGCCTAAAAATCCGCATTTTACCGACTATTTAATAAAACTTGCTTTAAATAATTTAAGTGAAGATTTTGAACTTCCTCCTCTTGATGACACAATTGAAATGAATGCACATAAAAGCCTTATTAACAAACCATACTAAATATGGTAAATTGTATTTATGAATAAGAAAAAGATTTTTACGCTATTAATTACAATAATTTTCCTTGTACTTATCTTTTATAAAATTGATATTCACGTAATAATTAGAACTTTTAAAGTTTTCTCGTTTAAAAATATTTTGCTGATTATGGCATTATATATGATTGGAATGTATTTAAGAGGAATACGTTTTAAGGCAGTATTACTGGATGATAAGCGATTTTCCGTACTGGAATTGGGAGAAAATTTTATTGTAGGAAGTTTTTTAAATATATTTTTACCTGCAAGGGGCGGAGATTTGTATAGAGCGTATAAACTCGGTTCTGACAAAGATGAGAAAAAAATGAAAATTTTAGGTTCTATTCTTATTGAAAGAACTTTTGACGGCGTTTGTGTTTTTTGTATTTTATTGTTTGCTGTATTGATGTATTGCAAACAACAGTGGATAATAAACTTAACATATGCTGTAGGAACACTGTTTGCTGGGTGTTTAGCAGTGTTTTGGATTGTTTTTAAATTTAATAAATTGGATTATATTTGCGAAAAACTTATAAATATGTCAGGACATTTACCGGAACGAATAAATAAAATAATGACAAATATTATACGGGAACTTAATAGCCATCTAAATGCTTTTGTTGACGGATTTCGAGTATTAAACAACCTAAGATTTACGATTAAAGCCTTTGTTTGGACAGCAATTCCCTGGATATTGGAATGTTATATCGCATATTTGATAATTGACAGTTTTAATCTGCATCTTGGTTTTGCGGCAGCATTGTTTGTCATAAGCTTAATATCCTTTTCGACAATGATACCGTCTGCAAGCGTATTTATCGGCCCATATCAGTATGCATATATATTGGCTCTCGGAATTTTTAGCATAGATAAATCTTCAGCCCTTGCCGTATCGACGGTTCACCAAAGTATACTTCTTTTAGCTCAAGGCTTGATGTGTGCATTTATAGTTTTAAAAAATAATGTTAGAGACTTAAATAAGTAATAAAAATTTGATTTAATAATGACAAATTGATAATCATTTTGATTATTGCAGTGCTTTTAATAAGTTTACATAAAAATCAAAATATCCCGTCAAAGATTGTACAGGATATTTTAATAATATATTTGATTTTATTGTGTTTTGAGTTTTAAAATCTTGAAATTTTCTTTATTTAGCTTGATTCCAATTAAAGCTGCATTTATATTCTGTTGCGAGTTGGGCAGCAGTACCAAAATTACATGAACCCAAATAAGTAGAAGCATCGGTAGAACCTGAACTATAGAATTTAATATCTTTATTATACAGAATAGATGGAGGTGAAGTACAGCTGCTAGTACCAATATTAGGATTATTGGTTGTATTCACTGAACCATAATAAGAACCTGCGACAATAACAAAGTGTATTTTACCGCTGCAAGCAGATGAATTATTAAATGTAAATACGCATTTATAAATACCAGGGCCTTGAGTAACATTTGAACAACTTGCATATTGTTGTGTACATGTAGTGGTTACCGTACAAGCAGTAAATTCTGATGTATCAGGTAATGCACAAACACCGCCAGATAATTTATACCCACTGCTGCCTTTTATGGCTTTACAACAAGCATCTGATTGCGTTTCCGAACAACAACATTCAGCTCCTGTAGCTTTGTAACCCGCAGCAGCACATTGAGACGGATTCAAAGATGTGGAACAAGGTGTATGGGAACAAGTTTTGGCAGTAGAATTCCATGTTCCAACACCGTTAGGATTATTACTTGCGGTAGAACAATATTCGGATTCGGATTCGCTCTCACAACATACCGGCATACCATTATAACGAGTGTAATATCCGTTTGAATATTTACCTAAACAGCAAGATTCCGTATAAGTATTTGTACAGCAAGTACCACTTGCATCATTCCAACCGGAACAAGAACTATTACTTTTTTGAGTACAAGAATTATTTTTGTATTCATAATTATTACCTTTTATTGCAGTACAACATGTTGCTGATGAGTTTGCATCATGACAGCATGTATTAGATGAACTTACCCAAGTCCCTGCACCAGTATGTGTACCGCCTGTGTTTGATGATTTACAGCAGTCAGAACTGTCTTCGCTTGAACAGCAAGTTGAACCGCCTAGCCAATAATTATCGTTATGGTAAGCCTTACAGCAGTTATCACTCGATGTATCACTATTACAACATGTTCCGCTTCTCCAAGCACCCGCTGCCGTATGTGTACCTCCTGTATAAGATGATGTGCAACAATCCGAAGTGTTTTCGCTTGAACAGCAAGTTGAACCGCCTAGCCAGTAATTATCACTATGATATGCTTTACAACAATTATCACTCGATGTATCGCTGTGACAACATGTATCGCTTCTGTATTTTCCTGCTGATGTATGTGTGTCGTTTGCACTTGTATTGCTTGATGTACAACAATCCGAAGTGTTTTCGCTTGAACAGCATGTACTTCCGCCTAACCAATAGTTACTATTGTTATAACACTTACATGCAGCATCGCTGTCTGTTGCAGATGTGTAACACGTTCCGCTGCATTCTTTTCCGGAGCACGGTGTCGGACACGTACATGTTCCGTTTGAATATGTGCCACCTTCGCAATATGCACTACAACATGTTGATGAATCATTCTTTGATGTACAACAAGTGCTTCCTGTTAAATATGCATTGTCATCATGATATGCCTTACAACAGTTATCATTTTTCGTTTCACTATGACAGCATGTACTGCTTCTATATTTTCCGCCTCCATTTGGATTGTTCCCTGATGTGCAGCAATCTGATGTGTTTTCACTTGAACAACATGTACTTCCGCCCAGCCAGTAACTGTTTCCTTTTATACATTTACATGCAGCATCGCTTGCTGTCTCTGATGTATAACATACTCCGTTACAGGTTGTTCCTGAACAATCACCGGAACAAGTACAAGCACCGTCTTTTAATGTACAATCTGCTCCTCTTATTGCCTTACAACATGCATCCGATGCTGTATTTGATGCACAACATGTACACGTTCCATTGCTATATGTGTATCCTGCTGATGAAGAACATGCTGCACTACAACATGTTGATGAATCATTCTTTGATGTACAACATGTACTTCCTGTTAAATATGCATTGTTATCATGATATGCTTTACAGCAGTTATCACTTGTTGTCTCACTATGACAGCAAGTATTGCTTCTCCATTTTCCTGCACTTTTGTGTGTATTATTGTTGCTTGTGTTTGTTGATGTACAG